>JAPUER010000028.1 GCA_027492485.1 Betaproteobacteria bacterium | reverse complement strand
CCAGATGCGCGCCAGCCTTCGCCTTGCTGGTGAACAGGCCGGTGCATTCGAGCACCACGTCGACGCCGCGCTCGCCCCACGGAATCTCGGCCGGGTTGCGGATCGCGAACACCTTGATGTGATCGCCCTCGATGACGAGGTTGTCGCCGTCAACCGCCACAGTCTTGCCGAACGGGCCATGCGCCGTGTCGTAGCGCGTCAGGTGCGCATTGGTCTCGCTGTCGCCGAGATCGTTGATGGCGACGATTTCGATGTCGGTGCGACCCGATTCGTACAGCGCACGAAGAATGTTGCGACCGATGCGGCCGTAGCCGTTGATGCCTACCTTGATTGCCATGTCCGTTCCTTGTAGGGTGGGCATCCCGTGCCCACCGATTCACGAATGGTGGGCACGGGGTGCCCACCCTACCCAAAAATCGGGGCTAGATGAGCGCCTTCGCCTTCGCTACGACGTTCTCCACCGTAAAGCCAAAGTGCTTCATCAGCACACTGGCCGGTGCCGATTCGCCAAAGGTATCGATGCCGACGACGGCGCCGGGTGTCTGGCCGCCGTGCACGTACTTCCACCAACCGTCGGTGACGCCGGCTTCGATTGCCAGCTTGGGCAGATCGGGCGACAGCACCGCTTCCTTGTATTCGGGGCTTTGCGCGTCGAACAGTTGTGTGCACGGCATCGAGACCACGCGGCTTTCGATGCCCTCCGCGGCCAGCGCCTTTTGCGCGCCGAGTGCCAGACCGACTTCGGAGCCGGTGGCGATCAGGATCAGCTTCGGTGCCTTCGATTCGGCGAGGATGTAGCCGCCGCGGCGGATCAGCGCTTCGTGCGAGGTGTCGCGGGCGATCACTGCCGTGTTCTGGCGCGACAGGCAGAGCATCGTCGGCCCGTCCTTGCGCTCGATGCCGCTGGCGTAGGCAATGGCGCTTTCCAGCGAATCGGCCGGGCGCCAGACGTTGAGGTGCGGGATCAGGCGCAGCGAGGCGATCTGCTCGACCGGTTGATGCGTCGGGCCGTCTTCGCCGACGCCGATCGAATCATGGGTGAAGATGTAGAGCACGCGCTGCTTCATCAGCGCGGCCATGCGCACGGCGTTGCGCGCATAGTCGCTGAACACCAGGAAGGTGCCGACGTAGGGAATCACGCCGCCGTGCAGCGCCATGCCGTTGGCGATGGCGCACATGCCAAACTCGCGCACGCCGTAGCCGATGTGGTTACCGCTGCCGTCGACGGTAACGGTGACCGACTGCTTGTGATTGGTCAGGTTGGAGCCGGTCAGATCGGCCGAGCCACCGATCATCTCGGGCAGCGCCGGGCCGAACACGTCGAGCGCGTTCTGCGCGGCCTTGCGGGTGGCCACTTCCTTGTCGACTGCGATGGCAGCATCGACGGCGCGCTTGACGATGTCGGCGTAATTGGCCGGCAGATCGCCGGCGAGGCGGCGCTTGAGTTCGGGGTCCGCGCTCGCAAAGCGCACATTCCATGCGGCTTCCAGCGCGGCGCCGCTCGCTTTGGCAGCCAGTGCTTCATAGGCCTCGGCCGGCACCGCGAACGGCGGCAGCGTCCAGCCCAGATTCTTGCGCGTCGCGTCGATCTCGTCGCCCATCACCGCCGTGCCGTGCGCCTCGGCGGTGCCATGCTTGTTGGGCGAGCCGTGGCCGATGTCGGTCTTGCAGATGATGAGCACCGGCTTCGCGGTCTCTTTCTTTGCCGTTTCGATGGCGGCGTCGACCGCCGGGATGCTGTGGCCATCGATCGGGCCGATGACGTGCCAGCCATAGGCGCGGAAGCGCTCCGCCGTGTTGTCGCGGAACCAGCCCTGCACCTCGCCGTCGATCGAAATGCCGTTGTCGTCGTAGAACGCAGTCAGTTTGTTCAGGCCCCACACGCCGGCCAGCGAACAGGCCTCGTGCGAAATGCCTTCCATCATGCAGCCGTCACCGACGAAAGCCCAGGTGCGGTGATCGATGATGTCGCCGAAGCGTTTGTTGAGCAGTTTTTCCGCCAGCGCCATGCCGACGGCGTTGGCGATGCCCTGGCCGAGCGGGCCGGTGGTGGTCTCGATGCCCGGCGTGACGCCGACCTCCGGGTGCCCCGGCGTGTGGCTGTGCAGCTGGCGGAACTGCCGGATGTCGTCCAGCGACAGGTCGTACCCCGACAGGTGCAGCAGCGAATACGGCAGCATCGAGCCGTGCCCGTTCGACACCACGAAGCGGTCGCGGTTGGGCCAGTGCGGGTTGGCCGGGTTGTGCCGCAGGTGCTTCGACCACAGCGCGACGGCGATCTCGGCCATGCCCATCGGCATGCCCTGATGCCCCGATTTGGCGGCTGCCACGGCGTCCACCGCGAGCATGCGGATGGTGTTGGCGGCGGAGTGGAGGGCGGAGGCGGAAGGCGCGGGCGTCGTCATGCGGCAGGCGAAGAAGGGAGTGGTCAACGTGGCCCGCGAGAGCGCGGGCAAGCCGCTAATTATCGCCGACCGGCGATGACGCGGCACTGACGCCGGTCACGGCCATTTTGTTGCTCGTCGTGCTTGCGCGAGCCAATGACTTTTTCGTGAAAGCCGCATTCAATAAGGGCTAACCGCTACAAAACGCAATAAGTCGACAATTGGCAATTTATGGCGCCGAGCCCAATTTGCATGCGGCTTCTACCGAAAAGTTGCTGCGCGGACTCCTGGCTACATCTGCGCCCACGGCAGGCCGTCGAAACGCCAGCCGTTCTTGCGGCCACGGTGGAAGTTTTCGTCGAGATCGCCCTCGAAACCATGCAGCACGTTGTACACGTCCGAAAACCCGGTGTTTTCCAGCACTTTGCCGGCATCCACCGAGCGCTTGCCGCTGCGGCAGATCAGCACCACCGGTCGCGTCTTGACGCCGGCCACCAGCGCTTTCACGTGCTGGCTGAACTCGGGCTGGATGTCCCAATCCGGCGGCTCCTGCCAGGCGATGTGCTCGGCGCCGACCGGATGGCCGACGTAGAAAAATTCGATCTCCGAGCGCACGTCGACGAACACCGCGTCGGTGTTGTGGTGGATGAAGTCGTGGGCATCCTTGGGCGTCAGGTGTTTCATGCTGCGCATTATGGCCGCTTGCGGACGGCGGCCGACCCCGCCGCCGCTGCGCCGTCAATCCTTCCAGCCGCCGCCGAGGGCCTTGTAGAGCGTCACCTGATTCTGCAATTGCGCCAGGCGGATCTGCACCGCCGCCTGCTGCACCGCGAACAGCGAGCGCTGCGCGTCGAGCAGATCGAGATAACTCGCCACGCCGTTGGTGTAGCGCAGTTCGGAGAGTTTGTAGCTCGCCTGCGTGGCGTCCACCTGCGCCTGCGTGGCGCGATACTGCTCGACCAGCGTGCCGCGACTCGCCAGCGCATCGGCCACCTCGCGGAAGGCGGTCTGGATCGCTTTTTCGTACTGCGCGACGGCGATGTCGCGGCCCAGCCGGGCGGCATCGAGGTTGGCCCGGTTGCTGCCGGCATTGAACAGCGGCAGCACCAGTTGCGGCGCGAACGTCCAGCCGTTGTGGCCGCCGAGCAGATTGTCGAGATCGGTGCTCACCTTGCCGAAGCTCGTGCTCAACGAGATGCGCGGGAAAAACGCCGCGCGGGCAGCGCCGATATTGGCGTTGGCGGCCAGCAATTGCTGTTCGGCGGCGCGGATGTCCGGCCGTTTGGCCAGCAGGTCGGACGGCAGCCCCGGCGGCACCTCGGCCAGCAGCGCGGCCTGCGCGACGAACGGCTGCCCCGCCGGCAGATCGGCCGGCAGCGGCTGGCCGAGCAGCAACACCAGCGCGTTCTCGTCCAGCGCGCGCTGCCGCTGCAACTGCGCCAGCGTGGCGCGGGCGCTCTCGATCAGACTGCGCGACTGCTGCAAGTCGAGCTCCGAGGTCACGCCGTTGTCGAAACGCAACCGGGTCAGCTTGAACGATTGCTCGCGCGTCGTCAGCGTATCGCCGGTCAGCGTCAGCAGCGCATCGTCGGCCAGCAGGTTCAGATAGCCGTTGGCGACCGCTGCCACCAGGCCGATCTGCACCGCCTTGCGCGATTCGTCGGTCGCCAGGTACTGCGCCAGCGCGGCGTCCTTCAGGCTCTGGATGCGGCCGAACAGATCGATCTCGAACGAGGTGATGCCGACGCCGAGCGTGTAGACGTCGGCGCTGCCGGACTGCCGCGTCCCGGCCAGTGCGCCGTTGATGGCCGGCAACTGTGCCGCACGCTGGATGCGGTACTGCGCCTGGGCGCGCTCGATGTTGAGTGCCGCCACGCGCAGGTCGCGATTGTTGGCCAGCGCGATCTCGATCAGCCGGCGCAGCCGCGCATCGACGAAATAATCCTGCCACGCGACGTCGGCGGCCGCCGTGCTGCCGGCAGTCGTCGTGGGCGCGCCCGGGAAGGTCGTGGCTACCGGTGCCGCCGGCCGTTCGTAGGCGGGCGTGAACGAGCAGGCCGAGAGCGCCAGCGCGGCGCCCGCGGCGAGCAGAACGGGACGGACGAAATGGTGACTAGTCATTGACGTGAACTCCCGCGGCTTTCGCGTGTTCGGCGTAACGTTGCCGCTGCCGCTCGCTGCCCTTGAAGATGCTGCGCACGACGACGAAAAAGATGGGCACGAAGAACACCGCGAGGAAGGTGCCGACCAGCGCGCCGCCCATTACGCCGGTGCCGATCGCGCGTTGGCTGGCCGAGCCGGCGCCGGAGGCGAGCACCAGCGGCAGCACGCCGAGGATGAAGGCGAGCGAGGTCATCACGATCGGCCGGAAGCGCAGGTGTGCGGCGGCCAGCGCTGACTCGATGACGCTCTTGCCCTGCGCCTGCAGGTCTTTCGCGAATTCGATGATCAGAATCGCGTTCTTCGCCGACAGGCCGATGATGGTGATCAGGCCGACCTGGAAGTAAACGTCGTTCGACAGGCCGCGCAGCGTGATGGCCAGCAGCACGCCGAGCACACCCATCGGCACCACCAGAATGACCGAGAGCGGGATCGACCAGCTTTCGTACAGCGCTGCCAGCGCCAGGAACACCGCGAGGATCGCGAAGCCGTAGAGCACCAGCGCCTGCGAGCCGGCGAGCTTTTCCTCGCGCGTCTGGCCGGTCCATTCGTAGCCGAAGCCGGCCGGCAACTGCGCCGCCAGACGTTCCATCTCCTTGATCGCGTCGCCCGTGCTGTAGCCGGCCGCGGCATCGCCGGCGATGCGCATGGCCGGATAGCCGTTGTAGCGGATGGTCTGCATCGCGCCGTTGATCCACTTGGTCGAGGCGAATGCGGAGAGCGGCACCAGCTTGCCCTGGCCGTTCATCACGTTGAGTTTGAGGATGTCCTCCGGCTGCATGCGGCCCGGCGCATCGGCCTGCACCACCACGCGCTGCAGCCGGCCCTGATTGGGGAAATCGTTGATGTAGGCCGAGCCCAGCGCGGTCGAGATGACGTTGCTGACGGCGCCGAAGTTCACCCCGAGCGCGTTGGCGCGGTCACGGTCGATGTCGACCTGCAATTGCGGCGCATCTTCCAGCCCGTCGGGCCGGACGCCGGCGAGGATCTTGCTCTGTGCGGCCATGCCGAGCATCTGGTTGCGCGCAGCCACCAGCGCTTCGTGGCCGTTGCCGCCGCGGTCCTGCAGCCGGAAGGTGAAGCCGGAGGCCGTGCCCAGCTCGGGGATCGGCGGTGGCGACAGCGGGAAGATGAAGGCGTCGCGCACGCCCGACAGCGCGCCGAACGCGCGCCCGGCCAGCGCCTGCGCCGAGTGTTGCGCGCCGGCGCGCTCCTTCCAGTCCTTCAGCGTGACGAAGGCGAGGCCGGCGTTCTGCCCCTGCCCGGAGAAGCTGAAGCCCATCACGCCCACCATGCTCTGCACTTCCGGCTGCTTGAGGATGAACGCCTCGACCTGTTCGATCACTGCCTGCGTGCGTTCGAGCGTGGCGCCCGGCGGCAACTGGATGTTGACCAGCATGTTGCCCTGGTCTTCATTGGGCAGGAACGACGACGGCAGGCGCACATAGAGCAGGCCGGCGGCGAGGATCACCGCGAGGTAGACGAACATCATGCGTCCGGCCCAGCGCAGAAAGCGCGAGACCACGCCTTCGTAGCCGTGCGCGGTGCGCTTGAAGCCGCGATTGAACCAGCCGAAGAAGCCTTTCTTCTCGAGATGATGGCCGGCTTCCACCGGCTTCAGCAGCGTGGCGCACAGCGCCGGCGTCAGCGACAGCGCCATGAACGACGAAAAGCCGATCGACACCGCCATCACGGCGGCAAACTGGCGATAGATATTGCCCACCGAGCCGCTGAAGAAGGCGAGCGGCACGAACACCGAGATCAGCACCACCGTCACCCCGATGATGGCGCCGGAAATCTGGCTCATCGCCTTGCGCGTGGCTTCCAGCGGCGGCAAGCCTTCTTCGCTCATGATGCGCTCCACGTTCTCGACCACCACGATGGCATCGTCGACCACGATGCCGATCACCAGCACCATGCCGAACATGGTCAGCACATTGATCGAGAACCCCATCGCCAGCAACGCCGCGAAGGTGCCGAGCAGGGCCACCGGCACCACGATGGTCGGGATGATTGTGTAGCGGAAGTTCTGCAGGAACAGGAACATCACCAGAAAGACGAGGAACACCGCTTCGATCAGCGTTTCGGCCACCTGCGAGATCGAGATGCGCACGAATTCCGAACTGTCGTAGGGCACGCTGTACTTCACGCCGGGCGGGAAGTATTTGGACAATTCCTCCAGCCGCACGCGCACGGCCTTGGCGGTGGCGAGCGCGTTGCCGGTGGGCGAGAGCTGGATGCCGATGCCGGTCGAGGGTTTGCCGTTGAGGCGGGCCGACGTGGCGTAGCCCTGCGCCCCGAGTTCGAGTCGCGCCACATCCTTCAGCCGCACGGTGGAGCCGTCGGTATTGGCGCGCAGCACGATGTTGCCGAATTGCTCGACGTTGCTGAGTTGACCCGGCACCACGACCGTCGCCGAAATCGTCTGCCCCGGCGCATTGGGCAGGTCGCCCAGGCTACCGCCGGCGATCTGCGCATTCTGCGCCGCGATGGCCGTGTTCACGTCCGCCGGCGTGAGGTTGAAGCCAGTCAGCTTCGCCGGATCGATCCACACCCGCATGGCGCGTTCGGCGCCGAACAGCGTTGCGGTGCCGACGCCGGGGACGCGCTGGATTTCCGGCAGCACATTGCGCGAGGCGTAGTCGGAGAGCGCGATGACGTCGATGTCGGGGTTATCCGACGAAAGAATGGTGAAGGCGAGGAAGTTGCGGCTGTACTTCTCGACGCGCACGCCCTGCTGCACCACCACCGAGGGCAGGCGCGGTGTGGCGCGCGACAGCCGGTTCTGCACGTCGACCTGCGCCAGATCGGGATTGGTGCCTGGTTCGAAGCTCAGGTTGATCGAGCCGGTGCCGTTGGCCTGGGCCACCGATTCCATGTAGGCAAGGCCCGGCGTGCCGTTCATCTCGCGCTCGATGACGGCGAGTACGCTGTCTTCGAGCGTTTGCGCGGAGGCGCCCGGATAGGCGGCGGAAACGACGATGGTGGGTGGCGCGACCGACGGATACTGCGCGATCGGCAACTGGGTGATTGACACCGCGCCGACCACGATGACGAACAGCGCGATCACCCAGGCAAAGATCGGCCGATCGATAAAAAACTTGGCCATGTAGCGGTCCCTTTACTGCTTGGCCGGGGTGACAGGCGCGCTGGCCTTGCTGTCGGCTGCTTTACCGGTGTCCGCTTTCGCGGCGGCGGCAGGCGCGGGCGCACTTGCCGCAGCCGGCTTCACCGGTTGCCACGGCACCGCCTTCACCGGCGCATTGCCGCGCAGCTTCTGGAAACCGTCAACCATTACTTGTTCGCCCGGCTTGAGACCGCTCAGCACGACCCATTGATTGTCTTTCGCCGCCGCGACCTTGACCTGGCGCGACGCGACCTTGCCATCGGCGCCGACCACCATCACACTGTCGCCCTGATTGCTGCGCGTCACCGCCTGCTGCGGCACGGTGATGGCGTTGTTCGCCTGCGCCTGTTCGAGGCGCACGCGGACGTAGAGACCGGGCAGCAGCTGGCCGTCGGCATTGGGCACTTCTGCACGCAGCATGATCTGCCCGGTGGTAGCGTCGACCGTGAGGTCGGAAAACAGCAGCTTGCCGGCCGTGGCGTAAGTGCTGCCGTCTTCGAGCACCAGGCTGACGCTGGCCGCTTCGGCGCCGGGCGCCCGCTTGAACTGGCCGGCGGCCATCGCGGCGCGCAGCTTCATGACCTCGGCCGCCGATTGCGTGAAGTTCACGTACATCGGGTTGATCTGCTGCACCACGGCCAGCTGCGTGGCTTCGCCCTGGCCCACCAGCGCGCCCTCGGTGACCAGCGCACGGCCAATGCGGCCCGCGATCGGCGAGGTGACGGTGGCGTAGCCGAGATTGATGCTGGCGGTGGTGACGGCCGCCTTGGCGGCGGCGACGTCGGCCTGTGCGCTTTTCTGCGCCGACACCGCGTTGACGTAATCCTGCTTGCTGATGGCGTTGGCCTCGACCAGCGGCTTGAAGCGCTCGGCCTGCGCGGTCGCCTGCGCGAGACTGGATTCGGCGCGCGCCACGCTGGCCTGCGCGCTTTGCAATGCCGCCTGATATGGCGCGGCGTCGATCGCGAACAAGGCCTGACCGGCGCGCACATCGCTGCCTTCGCGGAACAAACGCTTCTGCAGGATGCCGGCGGCGCGCGCCCGCACCTGGGCGACGCGCGATGCTTCCAGCCGGCCCGGCAACTCGGTGATCAGCCCCACGTCGCGGGCGGCGACCGTGACCACACCAACCTCAGCCGGTGGCGGTGCTGCGGTACCGGCGGCGGCAGCCGGCGCATCGGCCTGCTTGCCGCAACCGGCGAGCAACGCCGCCAGCAATAGCGGTGCCGCGAGCCGGACCGACACGGGCAGCGGGCGGGACAAGGGGAGACCCGGAGCCGGCGAAGGGCTCGTCACAAACAGGGGGAGATTCATTGCGATGGATAAAGCAGGAGGGAGGCCAGTCGAATGGAGCAGCGACGCGACGGCAAACGGACAGTTGCGTTGCATCAAGCATTGCGCATTTGCGGGCGCCTGGGCGCCATTGCTGGCCGGGTTCGTCGATTGCTTGGTGTAGTATACATACATGCATGAATGTTTGCGACACCCTTTCCGCTCCGGTTTTCCGGCGACGGAGGCGGTGCTCGCATGCGGTGCCGGCAAAGGCTGACCCGAATTTTTGACCGGACGTGCCGCCGGTTGCGAGACCGGGAAGCCACCGCATCAGAATGGCAGAAGGAGTGAAGCCGTGGTTCGCAAGACACGCAGCGATACCGAAAGCACGCACGCGGCCCTGCTGGACGCCGCCGAACAGGTGTTCCAGGAAAAGGGCGTCGCCGCCGCCACCCTCAACGACATCGCGCGCGCCGCCGGCATGACGCGCGGCGCGATCTACTGGCACTTCAAGGACAAGAGCGAGCTGGTGCACGCGATGTGCGAGCGCGCGACCTTGCCGATGGAGGCCATGTTCAACGAGACCACCGCCGTCGGCGGCGGCGATCCGCTTGGCTCGATCCGCAAACTGACGGTGCATGCGCTGACCCAGGTCGCCACCTCGAAGCAGCAGCAGACCGTGTTCGACATCATGTTCCACAAGTGCGAGAAGACCGGCGAAATGGCGCCGATGTTCGAGCGCGAGCAGGCCAGCCGCAGCGAATGCCACAGCCAGATGGAGGCGCTGCTGCGCGCCGCCGTCGCCTGCGGCCAGTTGCCGGCCGATACCGATACGGCGCTGGTGATGCAGATGCTGCATGCCTTCGTGGTGGGGGTGATGCACGAATGGCTACTCGATCCGGGCGCCTACGACCTCGAACGGCACGCCGAAACCTTCGTCGACACCCTGCTTGTCGGCCTGCGCGTCGCGCCGCCGCGCAAGGCTGTGCGCGCCGTCGCCACGACCGGCGCCGCCGGCAAGCGTGAGAAAATCGCCGCCTGATCCGCAACCGCCCGCCATCATGACCCGCCGCCAGCGCCTCGCCGACCTGCTCCGCCAACGCATCCTGATTCTGGACGGCGGCATGGGCACCATGGTGCAGCAGTACAAGCTCGGCGAGGCCGACTATCGCGGTCACGTCTGCCGCGATCACGGCTGCGATCTCAAGGGCAATAACGATCTGCTGGTGCTGACCAAGCCCGAGGTGATCCGCGAGATTCACAATAACTACCTCGCGGCCGGCGCCGACATCATCGAGACCGACACCTTCAACGGCACCTCGATCGCGATGGCCGACTACCGGCTCGAGCACATGGTGCGCGCAATGAATCGCGAGGCCGCCAAGCTCGCCCGCGAGTGCTGCGCCGAATGGACGAAGAAGACGCCCGACAAGTCGCGTTTCGTCGCCGGCGCGCTCGGCCCGACCAATCGCACCGCCAGCATCTCGCCCGACGTCAACGATGCCTCGAAGCGCAATGTCTCGTTCGACGAGCTGGTCGCGGCCTACACCGAACAGCTCGAAGGACTGATCGAGGGCGGCATCGATCTGGTGCTGGTGGAAACAATCTTCGACACGCTGAACGCCAAGGCGGCGCTTTTTGCGTATCAGACGCTATTCGAGAACGACCGCGACCCGCCGCCGCTGATGATCTCCGGCACCATCACCGATGCCTCCGGCCGCACGCTGTCGGGGCAGACCGTCGCCGCGTTCTGGAACAGCGTGCGCCACGCCCGGCCGCTGTCGGTCGGCATCAATTGCGCGCTCGGTGCCGCCGCGATGCGGCCGCACGTCGAGGAGCTGGCGAAGATTGCGCCGGATACGTTCGTCAGTGTCTATCCGAACGCGGGCTTGCCGAATCCGCTGTCGGAAACCGGCTACGACGAAACGCCGGCAATGACGGCGGGCCTGCTCAAGGAATTCGCGCAAAGCGGACTGGTCAACATCGTCGGCGGCTGCTGCGGCACCACGCCGGCACATATTCAGGCGATCGGCGAGGCAGTGGCAAAGGTGGCACCAAGGCACGTCCACGCCGCCTGACTATTGCGCCGGCGATACACCTACGCAGATTTTGCGCAATGAGCCCGCAGGCATCGTGGCACCGGCGGCCCCACCGTGCTACCTTACCAAAGTTTTCTGTGGTTGGGCCGCTGGCCCCGTTTCGCATTTCCGACTTGGAGTAAAAAAATGAATCGTCTTCAGAAGCCATTGACTGGCGTCGCGCTGGCTTGCGCGGTGGCAATGAGCGTCGGCGGGGCCACCGCCGCTACCGGCGGGTGGGGCGCTCAAGCGGCGGCGTCGGCCGTGTGTCAGTCGGCAAACAGCTTCCCCGTTTACACGGGGGCGACAGGGTTGACCGCTGGAATCGGTTCCACGGCATTTGTCACCGGCGATCGCGTCAGTATTACCGTTGAACTGGGTACGGCGACATCGTCGTCTGTGGCCATCGTGGGCAATTCGACCGGCACGCCGGTTCTCGCCGGGCCGTTGACCGGTGCAGGCACCTTGAGCTACACGGTGAACGGCCCATTGCCCGCCGGCTCGATTGGCATTGGCTATTACGTGACTTCGACGACACCACAGGACGGCACAGTGACGGTCGCAATCTCCTGTGCCGATGCACCGAAAATCGTGCCAGCGTGGGGGCCGCTCGGCGCCGGACTGGCAACCGTCGCGGCGGCAATGATTGGCGCTCTGGCGCTGCGCCGCCGCCGTCGCGCCTGACGCGATAAGTTAGCGATCTGCTCGCGGCGCGCTGGAATGTGCGCCGCTTGCGCTGCCGCCTGTACCGGCTGCAGCTACGCGCAATCTCCCGGCTTGCGCTTCCGGATAGCTGCATGGCGGTCGCCGGCCTAGTCGATCGCTACCCGGGATTCCCATTTATGCTGATAGCGCGAGCAAGCGTCGCGCCACGCATCGCTGCGGAAGTTCCCCGCGCTCTGATGGGTGATGCTGATCGGCCAGGTGCCGATCCGGAGTCCACGCGTGTGTGCCTCGCGGCAGAAATCCATGTCGTAGAAGTGAAAGCTGAACTGCTCGTCGAAACGCACATCGTGCTGGCGCGCCGCGACCGCGTTGACGGCGATAAAAACGCCGTCGAGCAGATGACAGGGGGCTGGACTCTTCCCGAACCGGGATATGCGCCCAAACGATTCGGCGCCGTTGGCAATGGCGCCCGTCAGGCAGTTGTCGCTGTCCCAGTTCAACTGCTCATCGACGAATGCCCACGATACCTGGCCGTCAGCGCAGCGGGTGTTTCCGACCACACCGATGACGTCGAACGACGCGGCCGCCTCAAGCAGCCGATCGGCCAGAAACAGATCGTCAATCCATACATCGTCATGGATGAACAGCAGCACCTCGGCCTGGCTCAGTGTCAGTCGATGGTTGTAAACCGCAGGCAGCCCGGCGCGATTCTGGAACGCGATGCTGGCGGTGATGCGTGGGTCGGCGAGCCGCTGCAGCGACAGGCCGAGCGCGGATCGCTCCATGAAGTCGGCACGCGACAGACGTGTCGCGCTGACGACTTCGATCGGCTTGATCTGCTGACTCAAAGCCTCAAAGCGGCTTCGGGAATCGCGCAGTCAGCCTTACTCCGCCTCGATCTTCGCCGCTTTGGTCAATTGACCCCAGCGTTTCACTTCGCTTTCGATCAGTCTTGCCAGCGCGGCGGCGTCGGTGGAATCGATGTCAAAGCCACCGGCGTGCAGCTTGGTCTTGACGTCGGCACTGGCGAGCACTTTCTGCAAGGTGCCGGTCAGTTTGCCGGCGATGTCTTTCGGCAGGTTGGCCGGCGCCATCAGTGCGAACCACGGCACCAGCTCGTAACCCGGCACCTGTTCGGCGATGGCGGGCAGCTCGGGCAATGCGCCCGAGCGCCGGATGCTGGTGACGCCGAAGGCCTTCACCTTGCCGCCCTTGATCTGCGCCTGCGCATTGCCGAGGTCGGCGAACACCACCTCGATGTTGCCGCCCAGCATGTCGGTGATCGCCGGCGGGATGCCCTTGTACGGAATCATCTGCATGTCGCCCTGAATCATCGAGGCGAACAGCGAGCCCGACACCCATGAGCCCGACGAACCCTGGCCGAAGCGCACCTTGCCCGGATTCGCCTTGACATAGGCGATGAAGCTCTTGAGGTCGGTCGCCGGCACCTTGTCGTTGGTGATCAGCACGAACGGCGTGGTGGCGATCTTGCCGATCGGCGTGAAATCTTTGACCGGGTCGTAGGGCACTTTTTTCAGCAGGCTGGTCACGGCCGCCTGCGTGGTGCTGGTGGTGACTAGCAGCGTGTAGCCGTCGGCGGCGGCGCCTTTGACCTCGTTGGCGCCGATGGTGCCCTGGGCGCCGGACTTGTTGTCGACCACGATCGGTTGCCCGAGCTCTTTGCCCATTGCCTCGGCGAGCACGCGGCCGACGACGTCGGTGGCGCTGCCCGCCGGGAACGGCACCACGAACTTGATGGCCTTGCTCGGGTAGGTCTGGGCGACGGCGGGCGCGACCAGCGGTGCCAGCGCAAAGGCGGCAGCGACGGCGATGAAATGGCGGATCTGCATGGAAAACCTTGTGTGGTCAGGAAATCTTGCGGCCGAACGGCCGCAAGCGATGGCCAGATTTTAGAAAGCGTTGGCCGTTGCAGTCACACCAATGAACGAATTCGGCGAAGCAGCTTTTTCTGCAAACGCCCAATTTGATTGGGCGCGTGGCGATATTTAACCGATAGTCGACTTTTAGCAAAATTCCTTATTGAGCCCAGTTGGAATGCGGATTCTGTAAAAAAGCCGTTGCATAACAGAAATATGTGGAAACGCTTTCCACGATACGAAATTTCCCCTAGAATCGTCGCATTCAAACGTCGGGCAGTGTGCGATTAGCGAACCTGTCGGGACGGCCACATTTTGTGCATCGCACACGCGCGACAATGTGTGTGAACGCCGCGCGAGCGGGCGATGCAGGGCAGACAACGCAAGGAGGACATGATGCAAAACCCCAATCTGTCGGGTCGGAACGACCTTGACCCGCAAGAGACCAGCGACTGGCTCGACTCGCTCGACAGCGTCATCGCCAACGAAGGCTATGAACGCGCGCACTTCCTGCTCGAAGCATTGTTCGACAAGGCCCGCCGCACCGGCACCCGCGCGCCGTTCACGCCGAACACGGCCTACCTGAACACCATCCCGCCGCAGCTCGAAGAAAAAAGCCCCGGCGATCACGCGATCGAGCATCGCCTGCGCAGCTACGTGCGCTGGAACGCCGCGATGATGGTGCTGCGCGGCGGCAAGAAGGATCTCGAACTTGGCGGCCACATCTCGTCGTTCGCCAGCGCCGCCACGCTCTACGACGTCGGCTTCAACCACTTCTGGCACGCGCCCTCGGCCAATCACGGCGGCGACCTGATCTACGTGCAGGGCCACAGCGCGCCGGGCGTCTATGCACGCGCCTTCATGCTCGGGCGACTGACGCAGGACCAAATGGACAACTTCCGCCAGGAAGTCGGCGGCAAGGGCCTGTCCTCGTATCCGCACCCGTGGCTGATGCCCGACTTCTGGCAGTTGCCGACGGTGTCGATGGGCCTCGGTCCGCTGATGGGCATTTATCAGGCGCGCTTCCTCAAATACCTGCACGCCCGCGGTCTCGCCAACACCGAAGGTCGCAAGGTCTGGGTGTTCTGCGGCGACGGCGAGATGGACGAACCGGAGTCGCTCGGCGCCATCAGCATGGCGGCGCGCGAGAAGCTCGATAACCTCGTCTTCGTCATCAACTGCAACCTGCAGCGTCTCGACGGCCCGGTGCGCGGCAACGGCAAGATCATCCAGGAACTGGAAGGCGACTTCCGCGGCTCCGGCTGGAATGTCATCAAACTGATCTGGGGCGGCTATTGGGATCAACTGCTTGCCCGCGACCGCGACGGCCTGCTGGTCAAGCGCATGGAAGAAGTGATCGACGGCGAATATCAGGTGATGAAGGCGCGCGACGGCGCCTATGTGCGCGAGCAATTCTTCGGCAAATATCCGCAGTTGCGCGAAATGGTCGCCAATATGTCGGACGACGACGTCTGGCGTCTCAACCGCGGTGGCCACGATCCGCACAAGATTTACGCCGCCTATGCCGCCGCCGTCAAACACAAAGATCAGCCGACGGTGATCCTCGCCAAGACGGTCAAGGGCTACGGCATGGGCCACAGCGGCGAGGGCCTCAACATCGCCCATCAGGCGAAGAAGATGGATCTCGAATCGCTCAAGCAGATGCGCGACCGCTTCGGCATTCCGGTCAAGGACGACCAACTCGCCAGCTACCCGTATTACATGCCGGCGGCCGATTCCGCCGAGCTCAAGTACATGCGTGAGCGCCGCGAATCGCTCGGCGGCTATCTGCCGCAGCGACGCACCAAGAGCATTTCGCTGCCGACGCCGGAGATGAGCGCATTCGACGCGCAATTGAAGGGCACCGGCGACCGCGAAATCTCCACCACCATGGCCTTCGTGCGCATCCTCAACACGCTGGTGAAGGACAAATCGATCGGCCGCCACGTGGTGCCCATCGTGCCCGACGAATCGCGCACCTTCGGCATGGAAGGCATGTTCCGCCAGCTCGGCATCTGGAATCAGGCGGGGCAGAACTACCAGCCGGTCGACGCCGACCAGCTGATGTTCTACAAGGAGGCCAAGGACGGCCAGATCCTGCAGGAAGGCATCAACGAGGCGGGCGGCATGGCCGACTGGATCGCCGCTGCGACCAGCTATAGCAACAACAACGTGCCGATGCTGCCGGTCTACATCTTCTATTCGATGTTCGGCATCCAGCGCATTGGCGACCTCTGCTGGGCCGCCGGCGACATGCGAGCACGCGGCCTGCTGGTCGGCGGCACCGCCGGTCGCACCACGCTCAACGGCGAAGGCCTGCAGCACGAGGATGGCCACAGCCACGTCTGGTTCAGCTCGATCCCGAACGTGCGCACCTATGACCCGACCTTCCAGTACGAAGTCGCGGTGATCACACAGCATGCCGTCAAGTGCATGCTCGACGAGCAGAAGGACGAGTATTACTACCTGACCGTGATGAACGAGAACTACGTTCATCCCGACATGCCGGCCGGTGCCGAGGCCGACATCATCAAGGGCATGTACCTGTTCAAGGAAGGCGGCAAGGACAAGAAGAAAGGCCTGCGCGTGCAGCTCACCGGCTCGGGCACCATCTTCCGCGAAGTGATCGCCGCCGCCGACCTGCTGCGCGACGACTGGGGCGTCGAAAGCGACATCTGGAGCGCCCCGGGCTTCAACGAACTGCGCCGCGACGGCATCGACTGCGAGCGCTGGAACCTGCTGCACCCGATGGACGAGCCGCGCGTGCCGCACGTCGCCAGATGCGTCATGTCGAAGGCCGGCCCGGTGGTTGCGGCGACCGACTATATGCGCATCTACGCCGACAGCGTGCGGCCGTACATCAAGAAGACTTACAAGGTGCTCGGCACCGATGGTTTCGGCCGCTCCGACAGCCGCGAGAACCTGCGCCGCTTCTTCGAGGTGAACCGCTTCTACGTGACGATCGCCGCGCTGACTGCGCTGGCCGAAGACGGCGCGATCGACCGCAAGGTCGTGGCCGACGCCATCAAGAAGTACGGCATCGACGCCGACAAACCCAATCCGACGACGGTGTAAGGAGCGGGACGCATCATGGCAACGCAAGAACTCAAAGTGCCGGACATCGGCGATTTCACCGACATCCCGGTTATCGAAGTGCTGGTCAAGGTGGGCGACAGCGTGGCGAAAGAGCAATCGCTGGTGACGCTGGAGTCCGACAAGGCGACGATGGAAGTGCCGGCCGAAGCAGCGGGCGTCGTGAAGGAACTGCGCGTCAAGCTCGGCGACAAGGTGAGCCAGGGCACGGTGGTCGCGATCATCGAGTCTGCCGCCGCTTCGGCGCCAGCGTCCGCTCCGGCCGCGGTGCCTGCCGCAGCATCGGCTCCCGCTCCCGCGCCGGCCGCAACTGGCGGCGGCAGCGTCGACGTCAAGGTGCCCGACATCGGAGACTTCAAGGACATCCCGGTCATCGAGATCCTGGTCAAGGTCGGCGACACGGTCAAGGTCGAGCAGTCGCTGGTGACACTCGAGTCCGACAAGGCGACGATGGAAGTGCCGTCGACGGCCGCTGGCGTCGTCAAGGAGATCAGGGTCAAGCTCGGCGACAAGGTGTCGGAAGGCGCCGCCGTCGTCGTGGTCGAGTCCGCGGGCGCCGCACCTGCGGCCGCTGCTCCTGCACCCGCTCCCGCAGCGTCCGCGCCTGCAGCCGCGCCCGCGAGCGCACCCGCCGTGGCGTCTGCTCCCGCGCCCGCCGCCGCAAGTGCGATCGACGAAGCGAGCTTCAGCAAGGCCCACGCCTCGCCGTCGGTGCGCAAGTTCGCGCGCGAGCTCGGCGTCGATCTCGGCCGCGTCAAGGGCAGCGGTGCCAAGAGCCGCATCCTGCTCGAGGACGTGCAGGGTTTCGTCAAGGGCGTGATGAGCGGCGCGACCGCAGCGCCTGTCGCCGCGGCATCAGGCGATGGTGGCGCGGCCCTCGGCCTCATTCCTTGGCCGAAGGTGGACTTCAGCAAGTTTGGTGCGATCGAGGCGAAGCCGCTGTCCCGCATCAAAAAGATTTCGGGTGCAAACCTGCATCGCAACTGGGTGATGATTCCGCACGTCACCAATCACGACGATTGCGACATCACCGATCTCGAAGCCTTCCGCGTTCAGTTGAACAAGGAGAACGAGAAGAGCGGCGTCAAGGTGAGCATGCTGGCCTTCATGATCAAGGCATCGGTCGCGGCACTGAAGAAGTTCCCGAACTTCAACGCGAGCCTCGACGGCGACAACCTGGTGATGAAGGGCTATTACAACATCGGCTTCGCGGCCGACACGCCGAACGGGCTTGTGGTACCTGTCATCAAGAACGCCGACCAGAAAGGCATCGTACAGATCGCGAAAGAGATGGGCGAGCTCGCCGGCCTCGCACGCGAAGGCAAACTGAAACCCGACCAGATGCAGGGCGGCTGCTTCTCGATCAGTTCGCTGGGCGGCATCGGTGGCCGTTACTTCACGCCGATCATCAACGCGCCAGAAGTCGCCATCATGGGCGTCTGCAAGAGCGAGATCGCACCGAAGTGGAACGGCAAGGAATTCGAGCCGCGCCTGATGCTGCCGCTGTCGCTGTCGTGGGATCACCGCGTCATCGACGGCGCCGAGGCTGCACGCTTCAACGTGTACTTCGGGCAGTTGATGGCTGACTTCCGGAGAATCGCACTATGAACGCCAAACGTAGGGCGGGCACTGCCCGCCATGTGCACGAGGCG
>JAPUER010000027.1 GCA_027492485.1 Betaproteobacteria bacterium | reverse complement strand
GCGAGCGCTTTTTCTCGGTGCTGGAGTCGATGGACAACGGCAAGCCGATCCGCGAGTCGCGCGACATCGACATCCCGCTCGCGGCACGGCACTTCTATCACCATGCCGGCTGGGCCGATCTGCTCGCCAGCGAATATCCCGGCTACACATCCGTCGGAGTCTGCGGCCAGATCATCCCGTGGAATTTTCCGTTGCTGATGCTGGCATGGAAGATCGCGCCCGCGCTGGCGGCGGGCAACACCGTGCTGCTGAAGCCGGCCGAGGACACGCCGCTGACCGCGCTGGCCTTCGGCGAACTCTGCGCCGAAGCGGGCCTGCCGCCGGGCGTAGTCAATATCGTCACCGGCGACGGCAGCACCGGTGCACTGATCGTCAACCACGGCGACATCGACAAGATTGCGTTCACCGGTTCGACCGAGGTCGGCCGCCTCATCCGCGACGCCACGGCCGGCAGCGGCAAGAAGCTTTCGCTCGAGTTGGGCGGCAAGTCGCCGTTCATCGTGTTCGACGACGCCGACCTCGACAGCGCGGTCGAAGGCGTGGTCGACGCCATCTGGTTCAACCAGGGCCAGGTCTGCTGCGCCGGCTCGCGGCTGCTGGTGCAGGCGTCGGTCGCCGACCGCTTTCACAACAAACTCAAGGCGCGAGCCGGCAAGTTGCGCGTCGGCGATCCGCTCGACAAATCGACCGACATCGGCGCGGTGGTGTCGTCGGTGCAACTGCAACGTATCACCGCTCTGGTCGAGCAGGGCCGCGCCGAGGGGTGCCAATGCTGGCAGCCGGCGGAGACGGTGCCGACGCGCGGTTTCTACTTTCCGCCAACGCTGTTTACCGGCGTCAACCCGGCCGCCGGCATCGCGCAGGAAGAAATCTTCGGCCCGGTGCTGGTCAGCACCACGTTCCGCACCCATGACGAAGCGCTCGCGCTGGCCAACAACACGCGCTACGGCCTCGCCGCGTCGGTCTGGTCGGAGAACATCAACGTGGCGCTCGACGCCGCGGCGCGCGTCAAGGCCGGCGTGGTCTGGATCAACTCGACCAATCTGTTCGACGCGGCGGCGGGTTTCGGCGGCTACCGCGAGAGCGGCTTCGGCCGCGAAGGCGGTCGCGAGGGGTTGTACGAGTACCTGAAACCGGTCGCGAGCGCGTCCACGCGAGCCTTAACCGGTAAAGCCGCGGCCACGCTCGTAGCTTCGCCCGTCGCGGCAGCGCGCGTGACGGGCAACGCCACACCCGGGCTCGATCACACCGCCAAGCTCTACATCGGCGGCAAACAAACCCGCCCCGATGGTGGCAACAGCTATACGGTCTTTTCGGCGACCGGCAAGCCGCTGGGACAAGCCGGCCTCGGCAACCGCAAGGACATCCGCAACGCAGTCGAAGCAGCGCACGCCGCCGGCGGCTGGTCCGGCTACACGGCGCACAACCGCGCGCAGGTGCTGTTCTTTCTGGCTGAAAACCTCGAACAGCGCAGCGAGGAATTCGCCGCCCGCCTGCAATCGCTCAGCGGCGGCCCGCACGCCCGCGCCGTCGACGAAGTGGCGCGCAGCGTCGCCCGCATCATGTTCTATGCCGCGCACGCCGACAAGTTCGATGGCGCCGTGCACCCGACGCGCAGCCGCAACGTCACGCTGGCGATGCCGGAGCCCTGGGGCGTGATGGGTGTCGTGTGCCCGGACGAGGCTCCACTGCTTTCGTTGATCTCGTTGACGATGCCCGCCATTGCCATGGGCAACCGCGTGGTCGCGATTCCATCCGCCAGCCACGCGCTGATCGCCACCGATCTCTATCAGGTGCTGGAAACCAGCGACGTCCCCGGCGGCGTCTTCAACATCGTGACCGGCGAGCGCGACGTGCTGGCCAAAACGCTCGCCGAGCACGACGACGTGGCTGCGCTATGGTCCTTCGGCAGTGTCGACGGCGGCAAGATGGTCGAGCGCGCCTCCTGCGGCAACCTGAAAGCCACCTGGGTGGAAGCCGCCGGATCGCGCGACTGGCGGGCGGACGGCTGCCAGGGCCGCGAATTCCTGCAGCGCGCAAGCCAGATCAAGAACATCTGGGTGCCCTACGGCGAATAGGAGCGCGTGGCGCCGCCGATCGGCGCAAAGCGACCGCCGCGCCTGACGCAGGACCGGGTCTGAATCCGTCTGTGCAGGGGTAGCCAACATCGCCCTGCCATCACTTTTACGGTCGAGGAGACAGATATGACTTCCAGCTTGTGCCGCCATCGTTCCCTGCGCCATACCGCTGTGCTGTTCGCCGCTGCAATCGCGCTTGCCATGGGCGCCGCCGCACCTGCGGCCGCGCAGTCCGGCAGTGCGCTGAACGCCGCAGCGGTCGAGGAAATCCTCAATACCAGCCAGAGCCAGAAGAAAGGCATGTCGATCTACATGGGCGGCCAGGTCATCAATTGCCTGTTCGTCAAGCGCATCGACGGCAACACCATCGAAGTGCGCAACCAGCAGTTCAGCCGTATCATCCTGCGCATCGACCGCATTGACGCCATCGCCTTGTCCTGAGCCGAGGAAATCCAACATGAAAAAGCTCGTCGCTCTGCTGGCCACAGCATTCGCGCTGGCCACCGCCTTCGCCGCCAGCCCCGCGCAGGAAAAAGCGTTTGTCGATGCCTATCGCGGCGCCTTCGAGAAAAAAGATGCCAAGGCTCTGCAGGCCCTGCTCTACAGCAAGGGCGCGGACCCGATGGCGCTCGATTTCTACAAGATGATGCTGACCGCCGAGTTCGGCGCCACCATCATGTCGATCACGCTCGCCGATCTCAATGCCGAGGACCTCAAGCGCCTGCAGGATGCCAAAACACCCGATGGCCGGCCGATGAAGATGACGCTGAAACCGATCAAGAAACTGATTCTCAAGACCGTCAACAAATCGGCCAACGGCAGCTCGTCCGGCAGCAGCGAATCGTTCGTCGCCGAACACGAAGGCAAGCTGGTCATCCCGGTGCCGGCCAGCGGCAAATAGCCGTTCCAACCTGACCCTGGGCCAAGGCCAGCGGCGCAATTTCCGACGCCGCCGAACCGGCAGTGCAAGGGAATCAGGCACACTTGCGTTGACGCCGGTATCGACCGGTGCGCGGAGAATCAAGTGTGAGCGGAGTGAGTGGACAAACGATTGCCGGAACCAGGCAGCCGCCGCGCGGCAACGTCTGGCGCTGGATTCCGACGCTTTACTTCGGCCAGGGCATTCCCTACGTCGCAGTGATGACACTGTCGGTCATCCTGTACAAAAACCTGGGCATCTCGAACACCGACATCGCGCTCTACACGAGCTGGCTCTATCTGCCGTTCGTCATCAAGCCGTTGTGGTCGCCTTTCGTCGATATGTTCCGCAGCAAGCGCTGGTGGATCGTCTGGCTGGAGCTGCTGATCGGCGGCGCCTTTGCGCTGGTCGCGCTGACGCTGCCGATGAGCAATTTCTTCCAGTTGAGTCTGGCCGTGTTCTGGTTGCTGGCGTTCAGCGCGGCGACCCACGATATTGCCTCGGATGGCTTCTACATGCTGGGGCTGCCGCAACACGAGCAGGCGGCCTATGTCGGCATCCGCAGTACGTTTTTCCGCCTGTCGATGATCACCGGCCAGGGCGGGCTGGTCTATCTGGCCGGCAAACTGGCGGAACTGACCGGCAACGTCGCGGCGGCGTGGTCCATCGTGTTCTTTCTGCTCGGCGCCATGTTCGTGTCGCTGTCCATCTGGCACGGGCTGATCCTGCCACGGCCCGCGCACGATGTCGCCAACATCGCCCGCGACGACAACGGGCAGCCGACGCCAATCGCCAAATCGTTCGTTCTGGTATTCGTGAAGTTCCTGCGCAAGAGGGAAATCGTCACCATCCTCGCCTTTCTGCTGCTCTATCGCTTCGCGGAATCGCAACTGGTGAAAATCGCCCCCGTGTTTCTGCTCGACAAAACCAGCAACGGCGGACTGGGACTGTCGACCGCCACCGTCGGCGTCGTCTACGGCACCATCGGTGTCATCGCGCTGACCGTTGGCGGCCTGTTGAGCGCGTGGCTGATTTCGCGCCACGGCATGCAGCGCTGGCTGTGGCCGATGGCATTGGCCATCAATGTGCCCAATGTCGTTTATGTGTACATGGCCATTGCGCTGCCCACCAGCGTCGAGCTGATTGCCACATTGGTCGCCATCGAGCAGTTCGGCTACGGTTTCGGCTTCACGTCATACGTGCTGTACATGATCATGACCGCGAAGGGCGACCACCAGACCGCGCACTATGCGATCTGCACCGGTTTCATGGCGCTGGGCATGATGTTGCCCGGCATGCCCAGCGGCTGGCTGCAATCGCAGATCGGCTATGCCAATTTCTTCATCTGGGTATGCATCGCGACTGCCCCCAGCTTCCTGGTCACAGCGCTGATCCGCATCGAGCCCGGCTTCGGTACCAGGCAGAGCGAGCCCGGTTGAGATTTCCCAAAATCATGACAAAAAACCTCGACGCAGATTAACGCAGATTTGACGAAGATTGCCGCAGATTTCGTTCGCCGGCGGACGCACCGATCACTGCGGCTGACGGATGACATTGCCGCTCAGGCAGCCCGAGAAAATCAGCGCGAATCTGCGTCAAATCCGCGCTAATCTGCGTCAAAAAGTCCGCGCTGATGCCCGAGTCTCCTACCTTTCGCGACGTGGCTTGGCCCCGCCCGATCAGCGAGGTTGCTGCCAGCTGCCGTTGCGCAGCATTTCGCACGGTGAAAAGTTGGCCTTGTAGCTCATCTTGTCGCTGCCCTCGATCCAGTAACCGAGGTACACATAGTGCAGGCCGAGCCGCCTGGCCTGCTCGATCTGCCACATGATGCCGAAGGTGCCCAGGCTGCCGTGGATCTCCGGCTCGTAGAAGGTGTAGACCGCAGACAGGCCGTCCGCCAGCACGTCGATCAGGCTGACCATGGCCAGCGCACCGGCGTCGTCGCGGAACTCGACCAGCATGGTGTCGACGTGACTTTGCAGCAGAAAGTGCTGGTATTGCTCGCGGCTGTCGCGATCCATGCCGCCGCCATGATGGCGCAGCCGCTGATAACGCAAATACAGCTCGTAGTGCTCGACGCGATATTCGAGCGGCACCACCCGCGCCCGATACTCCCGTGAATGCCTGAGCCACGCCCGCTTCTGGCTGCGCGACGGCACGAAGGTCGCCATTGGCACCCGCAGCGGAGTGCAGGCATCGCAACCGTCGCAGTTGGGGCGATACACGAAGGTGCCGCTGCGACGAAAGCCCATCCGCAACAGTTCACCGTAGACCCGGCTGTCGATCAAGTGACTCGGCGTCGCCACCTGCGAACGCGCCACCCGGCCCGCCACATAGCTACAGGGGTAAGGCGCAGTCGAATAGAACTGCAATGCCTGCCAGGGGATGTGCGCGAGATCGTTGAGTTTGCTCATTGCGGGTTCAACACTACGGCCTTGCCTGCCCCGTCACCCGCTGCGGCCGTCGCTGCGAGTTGCGCCGCGAGATCGGCGTCGAATTGCCAGCGGCCGTGTGACGGGACGGCTGCGGCAGAGTTTACCAACCGCTGCAAGCGCTGCAAAAAATCTTCGCGCGGAATCGGCGCCGCCCCCAGCGACGCAAGATGTTCGGTTTTCTGCTGGCAGTCGACCAGTTCGAAGCGCCAGCGGCCCAGTTGCACCATCAGATGCGCGAACGCGATCTTGGAGGCATCGGTTCGCCGCATGAACATGCTCTCGCCAAAGAACACCCGGCCGAGCGCGATGCCGTAGAGCCCGCCCACCAGTTCGCCACCCGCCCAGGTTTCCACCGAATGGGCAACGCCGCGCCGGTGCAGTTCGGTATAGGCCGCGACGATCGCCTCGCCAATCCAGGTGCCGTCCTGCTCGGGCCTCGGTTCGGCACAGGCCTGCATGACGTCTGCGAAACTGGTATCAACACGAACTTCGTAGTCGGTGTGGCGCAACGTCTTGCGCAAACTGCGATGCAGACGGAAATCCTGCGGACGCAGCACCATGCGCGGGTCGGGGCTCCACCACAACACCGGTTGGCCTTCGCTGTACCACGGGAAGATGCCCTGGCGGTAGGCGTCGAGGACGCGCTCCGCAGTCAGTTCAAGTCCGGCGCAGAGCAGACCGTTGGGATCCGCCAGCGCCATTGCCGGCGGCGGGAAGGCATCGCCGCTATCCAGCCACTCGATCATGAGCCAAGCGGACGATTCATCACTCGCCCATTTGCAGCAGCAGGCCGCGGCGGCGCCCGGCCTCCACCAGGCGCCGGAAGACGACCGCGCCCAGCCCCAGATAGGCCACGGCAATCGCCAGCGATCGGCCGAGCAGGTCCCAACGGGCCTGGCCGTCGATCAACGCGGCGCGCATCGCCTCGAAGGTCCACGCCGTCGGCAACGCCAGTGCCGGGAATTGCAGCCATTGCGGCAGCACGGCAATCGGGTAATACGCCCCCGACAACGGCCCGATCAGGAACACTACGGCCCAACCGATCTCTTCAGCCCCGAGCCCGAAACGGAGCACCAACCCGTTGGCGATCAGTCCGATCGCCCAGCCAAACACCAGCAGACAGCCGAGACAACCGGTCAGCACGGCGACCTGTGCCGCCACCTGCAGGTCGAAGCAGACGACTGCCACCAGCAGTGCAGTTCCAGAACCAACGATGACCCGGAGAATGGAAAGCAGCATCTGGGCCAGGACGAATTCGTGAAGACGCAGCGGACTGACCAACAGATTGCCCAGATTTCGCGAGTACATCTCTTCCAGGAAGGATAGAAACAATCCCAGTTCGCCGCGCACCAACACATCCCACAGCAGAACACCGGTCAGCAAAATCCCCGGTGCTGCCTGCAACAGGCTCTGGCTACCGCTTTGCGCGGCCAGATACTTGGTGACAAAGGCCCAGACCAGCACCTGCATGACCGGATAGTACGCAAACGACAGCAAGCGTGGCCACGACTTGCGCACCAGATAAAAATGCCGCACCACCATCGCCGCGATGCGCTGCCAGCTGCTGCCGCCGGACGACCGCGTCGCGCTCATGCCGGCGTCGCCCTCGATACGTCGAGAAAGACATCATCGAGCGATTTGCGACCGTACTTTGCCAACAAAGCGGTCGGCGACGCGCGATCGACGATTTCGCCGCGGCGGAGCATGATCACCTCGTCGCAGAGCCGTTCCACTTCGGCCATGTTGTGCGAGGCGAGCAGCATCGCGCAACCGGACTGCGCGCGGTAGCGTTCCAGCAGCGAGCGCATGCGGTCGCCCACATCTGGGTCGAGCGACGCGGTAGGCTCGTCCAACAGTAACAGCTCCGGCGAATTGAGCAGCGACTTGGCCAAGCTGACCCGCGTTCGTTGTCCGGCAGAAAGACTGGCGTAGGGCCGATGCGATACCTCGACGAGATCAAGCTCGGCAATAAGCGCGTCGATCCGTTCTCGGGCGTGATCGACGCTGTACAGACCGGCAAATACACGCAGATTTTCCAGCACCGACAGCCGCTTCGGCAGATCGACATAGGGGGACGTGAAGTTGATGCGCGGCAGGATGTCGTAGCGACGTTGCGCCAGCGGCAAACCGAGCAACTCGATCGACCCTGACGACGGCGTCAATACCCCCAACAGCATCGACAGCGTCGTTGTCTTGCCGGCGCCGTTGCCGCCCAACAACGCCACGGTTCGCCCGCGGTCGACGGAAAACGAGATGCCACGCACCGCCTCGACCGCACCGTAGGATTTGCGCAGGTCGCGCACGACGACGGCGTGCTCGCTAACCGCTGCCATCAGCATTGCGAAAGCTTGCGGCACCGACGACGACCGGTAGCATCGTCCGCCCTCATGACGGCCTGCCCGAACCGGTATGCTCACGATTGTTCATCGCGCGCCCCGGCAGCGGCCGATTCCGCTGGCCGTCGGCGGACGCGGAAACCGGCAAACCAGCTTCTTCGTACTACGGGCCAGGAAATATTCACGTGTCCCCATCGCCGCACATTGTGACCGCCAGCAAACTGCTCGGCGAGATACATCAACAACTCGATTCGATTGTACTGGGCAAATCCAGCGTCACCCGGCTGGCCGTGACCTGCCTGCTGGCGCAGGGCCATCTGCTCATCGAGGACGCACCCGGTCTCGGCAAATCGACGCTGGCGCTGGCGCTGGCCAAGACCTTTGGACTGGCCTACACCAAGGTCGCCTGCACCAACGATCTGCTGCCGTCGGACCTGCTGGGGCTTTCGATCTGGGACGCCAATGCGCAGCAGATGCGCTTCACGCCGGGCCCGATCTTCGCGCAGTTGCTGCTTGCCGACGAGCTCAACCGCGCACCCTCGAAGACGCAGAGCGCATTGCTGGAAGCAATGGAGGAGCGCCAGGTCACCGTCGATGGCGAGACCCGTGCGCTGCCGCTGCCCTTCTTCGTCATCGCCACGCAAAATCCGCTCGATCAGGTTGGCGTGTCGCCGTTGCCGGAATCGCAGCTCGATCGCTTCATGATGCGCCTGACGCTCGGCTTCCCCGATGCCGACGCCGAAATTGCGCTGCTGCGCGGCGGCGATCGTCGTGGCGACGCGACACGCCTGGGCGCCGTGGTCAGTGCAGACGCCCTGCTCAAGCTACAGGCATTGATCGAGCAAATCCACGTCGCCGACCCCATCCTGCGCTACATCCAGCAATTGCTCGCCGCCAGCCGCACCGGCGCCACCCGCCCGCTGTCGCCGCGCGCCGGCCTCGCACTGCTGCGCGCGGCACGCGCGGAGGCTCTGCAAACCGGGCGCGACCATGTGCTGCCGGATGACGTACAGACGGTCTGGGCCGCCGTCGTCGGCCATCGACTCGGCGCCAGTCACGACAGTCTGGGTAAAGGCACGCAACTTGCCGCTACGGTGCTGGCTGCCATCGCTGCGCCCTAGCCAAGATGTATCCGTCCCGCCCATTCGCTGCCGGGTCATGACGATGGGCAAAGCCTCTGCCCCGGCCTCGGCGCTGCCGCCGTCGGCAGCAAGTTCCTGGTGGCGCGACGCGACGCGGCGGTGGCTGGGCAAGTGGGCGGCAGGAACCGGCCGCTTGCCCACCGCGAGCGACAGTGTCGAGCTGGTCCAGCAGCGCATTTACCTGCTGCCGACGGGCCGCGGTTTGTTCCTGATCGTCACCGCTGTCCTGCTGCTATTGGTCGGCATCAACTACCAGCTCTCGCTCGCCTACGTGGTTGCCTTTCTGCTGGCCGGTCTGATGCAGGCGGCGCTGCTTGCCAGCTACCGCAATCTCAGCGGCCTGCTGGTGCGTTCGGGGCGATCGCCGCGCACCCGTCCGGGCGAAACGCTGTCTTTTCCGGTCACCGTCGCTTCGCCCGGACGCGAGCGGGGAGGCATCCGGCTCACGGCAGTGTTGCGCGGTAAACGAATCGACACCGGGCCACTGCACGCGGCGGCCGAGGCCGTCGTCCCTGCGCCACTGGCGCTGGCGATACCCGCGCAAGATGGCGTTCGTGGCGTGGTTCCTTTGGGTCGCATCACGGTCGAAAGCCGTGCACCGTATGGTCTGGTGCGGGCGTGGAGCTATGTCCATTTCGCCTGGATCGGCATTGTCGAGCCGGCGCCGGAATCGCCGGCACCACCGCTGCCGTTGCGCGGCGGCGACGAGGGGCAGCAGGCTCGCGGCCGGGCCCATGCCGCGCACGATCCCGACAGCCTGCGCGAATACGTCGCCGGTGACTCGCTGAAACGCGTGGCATGGAAGCAGCTCGCCAAGTCCGGCCGCTGGTACACGCGCACTGGCGACAGCGGTGTGCGGCAGGAGATCGACCTCGACTGGCAGGCCACGCAACTCGCCGACACCGAGGCGCGTCTGGCGCGCATGGCGGCCTGGGTCGGGCGTGCCGACAACGAAGGCTGCGCCTACACACTCAGCCTGCCGAACGGTCGCCTGGACCTGGCTGCCGGCGCCCAGCAGTACGCCGACGCGCTGCTGCTGCTGGCGATCTACCCCAAAAAACCGGAAGACCTTGGGGGCCTGCGTTGAGTGCGACGCTGCCGATGCCGGATGCTGCCGGCGCGGTCCAGCGGCGCCGCTGGTTTGCTTTCGGCCGACGGCAACGGACAGGCCCGCCCGCCAACGCCGTCGCCGACCCCGATCTGCGCGCTCGCCGCTTTCTGGCGCTGGCGGTCGCCTGTGCGCAGGCAGCCAGCGTCACCTCGCTGACCGCACCGGTCCTGATCGCCGGCGCGACGGCGCTGCTGCTTGCCTTCATCGTTCGCCAGCCGCCGCGACGCTTCGTGTGGCGAACGCTGTTGATGCTTGCCACGGTTGGCGCCGGCGTGCTGGTGTTCAATCAGTACGGCAAGCTGTTTGCCCGCGACGCCGGCATCGCGCTGTTGTTCATCTTCGGCCCGCTCAAACTGCTGGAAGCCCGATCCACCCGGGACTTCATGGTCGTCTGGGGGCTCGGCTTGATGCTCTACGTGACCAGCTTCTTCGAGAACCTGGGGCTGCTCGCGGCGCTCAGCGTGCCGCTGGTCATCATCGTTTACGTGACGGCACTGCGGCTGTTCGACGCGCCGGCGGCGACGGGCGACAAGCCAGCGGATGCCGCCGGCAACACCCTCTGGCGCCACGCGGTCGGGGCTACCGCGCATCTCGCGCTTGGCATCCCGCTGGCGGCGATGCTGTTCATCCTGTTCCCGCGTGCCACGGCGCCGCTATGGGGGCGGCTGGACGCGCCAATCGCCAGGACCGGGCTTTCCGACGAAATGCGCCCCGGCCAGATCGCGCAACTGATTTTGTCGAAGGAAACGGCGTTCCGCGTCGAATTCGACAAACGCCGGCCGCCGCAAGCGGCGCTTTACTGGCGCGGCCCGGTGCTGCGCGAATTCAACGGCCAGACGTGGAGCACCGGGCCCGACACCCTCGCCCGCATGCGCGGGGAATTCATCCGCTTCTCGCCGGACGAACACGCCCGCGAAGCGATCGAGTACACCGTGACCGCCGAACGACAGGACACGCGCTGGTTGCCGATCCTCGAAATGCCGGTCGCCTACCCGGTCGGCCCCGCAGTCGAAACGACCGCCTTCCTGTCCGATGCGCAGCAGATTGGCGTGCGCCGGGCCCCGGGCAGCGCCGTGCAGTACCGCGCGCAATCGTTCGCCCGCGGCCGCTACGCCGCGCCTCGCCCGGAACCGGGCAGCGCCGAATTGCGCACCGGCGTCGGCACCTGGAACGCGCGGACGCGGGCATTTGCCGCCGAACTCGCCGCCAGCTATCCCGACCCGGCACAACGCGTGCGCGCCCTGCTCGGCTACTTCAACCGCGAAAAATTCTTCTATACGCTCAACCCGCCGCTGTACGGCGACAGCCGCGGCAGTACGGCGATCGACGAATTCCTGTTCGATGGCCGCCGCGGGTTTTGCGAGCATTACGCCGGTGCCACCACGTTCCTGCTGCGTGCCGGCGGTATCCCGGCGCGCGTCGTCACCGGTTATCTCGGCGGCGAATACCACCCGTCCGGTCACCTGATCGTCCGCCAAAGCGACGCCCATGCCTGGGTGGAGGCATGGCTGGACGGTTACTGGACGCGCATCGACCCCACTGCGGCGGTGGCGCCGGAGCGCGTCGAGCATGGGCTGCAGGAGGCGCTGCCGGAGAGCGAACGGCTGCTGGTGGCCGGCAGTCGCTGGCCCTCGTTTGCCGGGCTCAACAATCTGTGGGAAGAAGCCAATTTCGCCTATACCAAGTGGGTCATCGGCTTCGATCGCGACCGCCAGCGCGAGTTGCTCAAGGACATCGGCCTTGGCGGCCTGAATCCATTCGCCGCGCTCGGCTGGATGCTGCTCGCCATCACCGCCAGCGGCGCGTTGATGGGCGCCGCCTGGTGGTTCTGGCTGGCGCGCCGGGAACGGCAGCTCGACCCGTGGCTGCGCGCGTGGCGCCGTCTGCGCAAGCGGCTGGTGGCAGCGGGCCTGCCGATCAGGAGCGAGCACACCGTCAGCGCCGCGATGACGCTGGCAGCACAGCGCTGGCCGGCGCACGCGGAGGCTTTTGCTGCGTTTGCCCAGGGCTACAACGCCGCCCGCTTCTCCCGCGACGCCGGCAACACGGCGACACCGGACATTGTTCGCACCGTCCCCGCGGCATGGCGATTGCGCCAGATGGCGGCAACGGGTGGCGCGCACAGCGCGGCGTAGCGTTGATCGATCCCGCAGTTTGCATTGCAGCCAGTCGTGAACGATCGATGCGCGAGCGATCAGGCGCGGGCAGCAATAGCTTTACGCTGGAATTACCGTTGCATAAGGGCTCATACGATGTTTTTGCACAAAGTCGATGTTACGTATAAATCGGCCGCTAGCCCTTGTTGAATGAGTGTTTCGGCATGGGGCTGTTGCCAAATATCAGGCTCGTTTGATCCCTTTTGTTCCACCTTCGACTCCATCGAGCGACGTCACCGGTGAGGACCGCGGCCGGTTGCTGAAAGACGCGACGCGGCATATTCTGTAAGCGTGCTTTTTGCACTGGTGTCGTATGGGGGAGGTAGCGTGCAGTCAAAAATTGCAGTCGCAGCAGCCGTGTCCGCGTGCCTTGCGGCCAGTGTCGCGCAGGCCGGCACGATCACGGTGCGGGACAACCTCGCCTACCCCGACATGGGGGCCACCACCTGCACGCTGTCGCAGGCCATTGCAGCGGCCAATCTCGCAAATGGCGTCACGCCCGACAGCGTTGGCTCGGCCACCACCGACGTCGGGTTCGACCCCTTTGGTTTCCTGAGCCCGGGAGCCAACAAGCTCGGCAACTGCACGGGCGCTACGGCAGGCGCCAACAGCATCGTGTTTGCGCCAGCGCTGGCGGGCGCGACGCTCACTTACACGACGGTGGATTTCTCCACGACGCCGTGGAACTCTGGCTCAGGCACGACGAACGGTATGGCGGCTGGCCGCGCCCTGGACCAAAACAATCTTGCGGACAATTACTGGTACGGCCTCAATGCCCTACCGCCGATTGCCAGCACCATCAGCATCGATGGCGGCAGCGCGGGGATCACGCTGGAAATTGCCCTGGCCCCGCTTGCGAGCCCGCCTCCGGTGTCGCATCCGCGGCTGCGGTTTTTCTATGTGTCCGGCGGCCTCACCAGCCCAATACCGGCCGGCAGCCTGAGCCTGCAAAACATGACGCTGACCGGCGGCCGCGCTTGGGGCGGCCTCGGTGGCGGCGGCGGCGCTGGCATGGGCGGGGCCATATTCAACCAAGGCACCTTGAATCTGTCTGCCGTCACCTTCACCGCGAATTCCGCGATCGGGGGCAAGGCAAGTTCGTTCCTGTCTGGCGGTGGCATGGCAGACCGCCCGGACGGCGTCGCGGGGGGCGGTATGGGAGGCGCCATTTCGGCGTACGACATCCCGCAGGTGCCGGTCTACTTCCTGGGCGGGGACTACGGCGGACGAGGAGGCGCGGGTGGCGGCGGGTACGGTGGCGGTGGTGGCGGTTTCATTACCGGCAGCAACGGCGTTGATGGCGCGAGTGGCAGCCAGGGTGGCGGCCTGGGCGGGATGGGCGGTTGCAGCCCTGGGGCCACTGGTTGCTACGGCGATGGTGGCGGCGGCGCCGTGGGAGCGAATTCCCCTGGCGGTGGCTTCGGCTATGGCTCCCAGTACACCGGTAATTCCGCCGGCGGCGGCGGCATCGGTGGCGGCGGTGGCAGCACAGGCAGCGGTGGCTTCGGCGGCGGTGGCGGTAGCGGCTTCAGCGACGGCGGCAATGGCGGCTTCGGCGGCGGCGGCGGCACCAATCGCGTTGGCGGCTTCGGTGGCGGCGACAACGCGGGCGCGGGCGCGGGCATGGGTGGCGCCATCTTCAATCATCGTGGCAGCTTGACCCTGACCAACGTCACCATGACCGGTAACACGGCGAGCGGCGGCGGTGCGGCGAACGGAAGCGGTCTGGGTGCGGCGATCTTCAACCTCAACGGCAGCGTGACGATTGCGTATTCCACGTTGGCGAACAACACCGTGAACGGCAGCAAGGGCGGCGCCCTCAGCGGCGGCCCCGGCGATGGCACGGTGTATTCGCTCGCCTACGGCAACAAGATCGAGAACGGCACGGCAAGCCTCGCCGCATTGACGATCATCAACAGCATCATCACCGGCACGGTCAACGACGCCTTTGCGGGCAACAACGACGTGGTGAACAACGTCGTGGCCGGCACCCACTCGTCCAACACCGGCAACGTGGCCACGCTGACCTGGGTGGGCAACAACATCGTCGGTGCCAGCCAGAACGCGACGAGTAGCGCCGGCGCCACTGCCACACAAAACGGCGCGCCCAGCAGCAACGCCAATCCAAATCTCGGTGCGCTGGGGAACACCGGTGGCGCAACGCAGACGATGCTGCCGCTGACCGGCAGCCCGGCCATCGACGCAGCGGCGAGCTGCACTGGCGCGAACGGGGTCGATCAGCGCGGCGTGGCGCGCCCGCAAGGCCCGCAATGCGATCTCGGCGCGGTGGAGGTCGTCCCCTACTACGTCGTGGGCGGCACCATCACCGGCGCAACGTCGCTGGTTGAGCTGAGCCTGACCAGCTCGCTGGCACCGATTTCGCAAGTGAAGCCATTCGCGGCGGGCAGTTTCCAGTTCCTGCTGCCGCTGCCGTTTGCATCGAATTGGAGCGTGGGAGTGACGACGCATCCGGAGGGCCAAGCGTGCACGGTGGCGGGTGGCAGTGGTACGAATCTTTCGGGCGCCGTCACGACGGTGCTGGTGACCTGCCAGACGCCCACGCTGAATATCGACGGCAGCTGGCCGGGCACCCAATACGACGCCGCGACCGACGGCGTGCTGCTCATGCGCTACCTGCTCGGCCTGCGCGGCAGCGCGTTGACCAATGGCGGCGCACTCGGCGCGACCGCGCAGCGCAACGCCACGCAAATCGAGCAGTTCATCGCCGGCAGCCTGACCAGCTTTGATGTCGACAGCGACGGCCTGACGCTGGCCACGACCGACGGCGTGATGATCCTGCGCCGTCTGCTCGGCATCACCAACGCTGCAGCCATCACCCACGGCGCCAAAAATTCAGCGCGCCCTGATGCCGATGTGAAGGCAGCTATCGAGGCTTTGATGCCGTGATGGGATAACTGACCCAATCAAAGGCGTCAGTCTGGACCGGTTGATTTATTGAATGGGCCAACGTTGCAGGTAATCCGACCTTAGCCCGTTTGATTTCCAAGTCAGCGCACGTTGCAGAAAATTCGACCCTGGCCCTTTGATGGCCGAGGAGCTGATGCAGCAGTTGCTTGGCGAGTCGAGAGCCGGGCACGTACACGCCGCTCGTCAATGGCGGCCGTACAGAGCGATCTATTCGATGGCCGCCCGGAAATTCGAGCCTGCTTCAAATATTTCGATCCCTTTGATTTGGTGGCATCTTTGGTTCTGTCTTTTTTGCATTTCGCACCAATAATGTGCATGCCAAGAATCAGCAATTCGTGCAAAATTCGTTGAAACGCTATTGCAAAGTAGAAGATGGGTAGACAAACCGCTGTTCACTCGAAACAACCGCTTGGCCTTATAGAAGCGATTGATCTGTTCTGTGGTGTCGGTGGTCTCTCTTGTGGTCTAGCGCACGAAGGTATACGCGTCGTAGCGGGTTACGACTTGGATCCTGCCTGCGAGTATCCCTACACTGCCAATCATCCGGGCGCGAAGTTTGTGCAAGGAGATGTGGGCGAGCTTACCGGTAGGCAGTTGATGTCGATGTGGGCACCCAACGCAGTGCGGTTACTTGCTGGCTGTGCTCCTTGCCAGCCGTTTTCTACTTATGCCAACACCGCGACAGTAGACAAGGCCAAGTGGCGCCTTCTTCGAGAGTTTGCGAGGCTCGTCGACGAATGCCTCCCGGACTTAGTTACCATGGAGAACGTGCCCCGTCTGCAGGGCACAAGCCCCTTCAAGACGTTCTTGCAGTCGCTGTCTAAGGGTGGTTATCAAGTAGCCTACGGAGTGGTAAACGCGGCGGACTACGGCACGCCACAGCGCCGGAAGCGGCTGGTGCTCGTAGCCTCAAGGTTGGGACCCGTCGCAATGCCGGAACCCACCCATCAAGGGAGCACGGGATGGGTGACTGTGCGGCAGGCAATAGCGCATCTGCCCAGGCTTACCGACGGACAGCAATGCAGCGAGGATCGTCTGCACTTGGCCTCAGCCCTGTCGCCGCTCAACCGCAAGCGAATCCGTGCATCACGGCCCGGCGGTACTTGGCGTGATTGGCCGATTGATTTGGTTGCCGAGTGTCATCGACGTGAAAGCGGCCGCCATTCAGCTGGCGTGTACGGTCGCATGGAGTGGGACAAGCCAGCGCCAACCATGACAACGCTATGTAACGGCTATGGCAACGGTCGATTTGGTCATCCGAAACAGCACCGTGGCATTTCACTGCGCGAGGCGGCTATTTTTCAGTCATTTCCCAACAACTACCGCTTTATCAGAGACGGAGAGCCCGTCGTCGTAAAGACCTTGGCGAGGTTGATCGGCAACGCCGTACCACCCAAGCTGGGCGAAGCGGTGGCACGTTCGCTTTATGCCGCCATTGGGGTTGCCAAGTAGCGGCGTTGTAGCAGGAAGGTGTCTACTTCCTGCGCTACGCGCACGAGGATATGAAAGACTTCCCTAGCGTCCTTGCGTAGCTCTTCGAAGGCTAAATCCTTTCCCAATTCGGTAAAACTCTTCTCGCCGTGAGCAAGTTCGTTTCGACGGATTTTTGCCCGATGTAAGGCTGGGCTCCTCAAATGGGCAGGCGTATCTAGTGGGGTCTGCGGAAGGACTCCGAACCGCCGAAGTTGATTGGCAATCGTTCGGCTGTCGACGGTTCCTGAAATACCAACAGATCGCTTCTCTTTGGCGGTTGCCAGCTTTTTCCAATCGGTGATCCATGTATCGAAAAGACTCTCATGCAACGGCGCTTTCGTGTTGGACTCGCTCGCGTCTGCTTTTCGGCCTCTGAAGTTCTGAGCCACCATCAACAGGAGCTGAGCGTTCAACTCATCGGCTCCATGGCAGTTGCTACCGATTGCCTCGTACATCTCGTCCAACAGCTGCACTAAGGTCGACTCCATGGCGCTGTAGAGCAGAAGACATAGGTTGGCCTTGAGTGTGTGTGTAACACCCTTGTTAAGTGGCTGTCGAGTTCCCGTTCGATCGGTTCCAACGTAGGAGTCGTTTTCCAGCGCCAACTGTAGGAAGCGTAGGTAACCAACCACCTCTCGGGCGCGCAGACGCAGAAGCGCGACTGTTAACTCGATTGTGGTACTCACGAAAATAACAACTCTGACTGCTCCGACGGTTCATCCTCGGGAGCGTCCTCGTTGGCACTTGCTTCGACTCTAGCCGTATCCGGGTCTTCCTGCACGGCACGACCGAGCAAATGATCACGTACGTAGTGAATGCGATTGATCAATTTTGGGCGGGAATTGCTTGCATCAGAACGCGTGTGTTTGATGAATTCGGTGCTGTCTAGCCACGCCTCGACCGTTACGGGCTGAAGGTCGGACTGTTCACGTAGTGCCAAAGTCACGCCGACTGCTATCGCCTCAAAGCGAATGCGCGGCACGGTGGTGTAATTGATGCGCTTGAACCCGTTGGGGAAATGTTGTTTCACAAAACTAAGCGTGCGCACGAATTCCTGATGCATAGCATCCCCATCGACGGCAGTAAGACTGGCATTGCGTTCACCCAAGTAATCGCTGAGAAAAACTTCGACGCTCTTTTGAAAGTTTAAGTAGTTATTGGCGTATGCAAAGTAGCGCAGAGCCAGTTCTTCATACTCTTTTCGTTTGGCATTGCGTTCATTCAAAGGCACCATTTCTTTGAAAAGCGCTTCGTCCACGCAACGGGAGATGAGCTTCATGAAAGGGCCATCCATCACGCCACGGCGTATCTCCATGCTAGTAAGCTTGGTGCCGCCGGAATTGAGGCGATCAAACATTTCCCTACGAGCCTGCTCGTCAGCCTTTTCGGTTAACTCAATCACTCGTACTGTGGAGCGCTTGAAGCGCAACTGGCGCGGCTTAGCGAAATCGGAGAAGCGCATGCCGTTGGCTTCGGTTAGTCGGTCAAGGCCCGTCAAGTGCAATCGATCGGAAAGAAAGTTGTCGAGAGTACGAATACGCTGAGAACCATCGATGATTTCGAGCGCACCGGTTCGGTCACCTTCACCTACGTCCGCAGCGAATATGAACGGCACAGGCAATCGAATCAAGATTGACTCAATGAAGCGGGATTGCTGCCTAGCGCTCCATACCATTTCACGTTGATAGTCCGGGATGAACACCTCGGAAGTATCAGTTTCACGACCGTTGGTGAACTTGTCCACCAGTACCTCAATGGGCCATTCGCGAATCTCGTAGTCAGTAATTTTCTGTAGTTCGGTAATCTGCACCTCAACTGAGGCAGCCTGATCGGCAACGAGCATTGGCAGGGCAGCTTGGCTCAATTGAGTCTCCTAGCGAGATAAGGTTGTCTGATTGTGTCTTCAACGTATCGTAACGAACTATTCAATCTCAAACGAAAAAATTGCGAGTAGTCTCACGGCACATGCTCATGCGACAAATAATTCCATTTCTAAATCAATAATGCGTTAACGATCCACGGCCATCGGACGATGG
>JAPUER010000026.1 GCA_027492485.1 Betaproteobacteria bacterium | reverse complement strand
GGTTGGTGGCCATCGTGCGATCCTCCGAACACTTTCACACATCCTATTACACACCCGGAAAACTCGCCAGCGCTTGCAGATGCGGCCGCATCACGTTGGCCACGCGATCGATGCGCGCGAAACGCCACAGATCGTCCATGCTGACCTTGCATGCGCGCGCCTCGCGCAGTGCCTCCAGCGCCACGTCCAGCCCGATCTTGTTGCGGTACTTGAAACAGTCGGCGACCGTCTTGGCGACACCCGTCACGCGCAGCGGCACACCGTCCACGCGCAGCGTTTCCACCCCGGCCGCCAGCGATCCTTGCGAAAACCGGACCGTGCGCAGCGGCGGGTAGCCGATGCGCGGCGGATGGTCCTTGTTGGCGATGGCGATCCAGACCTCGTGCGGCGCCTGGGTCGTCAGCTCGTGCAGACGCCTGCCTCGATCCAGCTACGGTTCAAGCGTTGTCTAAAACTGGCCCAAACAACGCGTTGTTTTATAACTTGTTGTTTCTTCTGAAATGTTTTGGGGAGTTGCTTTTGCAGTATGGAACTTCGGCTTCATTTTTCGTTTACCGACCTCCGTCAGCGCCGCTCACCCTTGTGTCGGATGGTGGCCTTGGCTTCCAGGCTTTTCAGCCCGCCGATTTGCCCTGGACCTTGCGCAGCGATTTGCGATCGACGTGGTCGTCCTCAAGACTCATGGCACGGCCTCCACGCGCTTCATCGCCTCCGGCACACGCAGCTCGCCGGAGATCAGCTTGGGCAGCAGGGTGTCGCGGAGAGTGGCGAGGGTGCGGGATTCAACCATGCGCTTCCATAGGCTCTCGAACATCGGTGAGATGTATTTGTCCGCAGCGGCAAGCACGTCGGCCGGCGGCGTTGCAATTTTCGCGTCGGTCAAGTGATGGCGCTGGATATGTCCCATGGTCGTTGCCTTGCCGGCGGCAATCCTGCGGAAGTCGGTCAGGTGATGGTGGACCGCGAAATAGACGAACCAGCGCGGCACGTTTTTGGACGTCACTTTGAAAAGATGTTGATTCAAAGCACCGCGGCCTCCCGCCCACAAAGCGCACTCCAGCGAGCCTGACCACGAAAACAGGATGTCGCCGTCGTTGACGACGTAATCAGGATTAAGGTGGCTGCTTGCGCGATCTGACCCGGTGGTTGAGCCTGCGCGCAGTTGTGCGATCTTGATGACGGGAAGCGAATCATCCTCGCCGGGTGGGTACTTCTGCAGCGCGAGGCCGTTGAGGAATGTCGCGACTTCGTCGAGACCGTGCGCTTTCCACCCCTCCGGAATCTCGCCGAGGTCGGAGTCGACGAGGCGGTCGGGGAAGAGGTCGTAGAGGTGGGCGGGCAGGCCGGGCAGGGATTGGCCGCGCTGCCAGCGGCCCTCCAGCTTGGCGCGGACGGGTTCGAAATCGACGAACCACGCCTTGAACAGCGCGCGCGCCATCGCTTCCAGCGTGGCGTTGCGGCGGCGGTTGAGTTCGATCTTATCGTCCAGCGTACCGAGGATGTGGGCGATTGCGCGTTGTTCCAGCTTGCTAGGAAGTGGCACTTCTATCGCCGAAAGCTCCGATAGACTGAAGTTGGCTTGCACCGACTGGACTACGCGTGATCGTGCCCGCCGTATTCGTCGCTCGTCGCGTAGTGCGTAATACAAAAATCTCGGATCCACAATTGCACGATTGGGGCGCACGATCGCCACTGCTTGGTTCGTGTTAGCTGGAATGATGCTTGCGTCAACTTTGGCGACGCGACCAATGGTTCCCGCGATGGTGAAGAGAACATCGTCTTCCTTCAGCGTCGATCTTCCCAGAAGGCGATTCGTTTCGCCGTCGATGAACGCGAGCTTGTCGTGCAGGAAGCGCCCATCCTCGGTGATGCACTCAACCTTTACGAATGCGATGCCGGAATCTACGAACCGCCCGCCAACGGTTGTGGGCGTCGTCCCTTTCGTTACCCGATGTGCAACCTCACCAACGGTTGACTGCTCCCACTCACCCGCCATACCCGAGCCCCTTCAAATTGGCGGCAATCGCGGCATCGAGCTTCGCCGCTTCGGCCTGCTGCGCCTGCCACTCGCCGACAAGGCGCTGCATCTTTTCGTCGAACGGCTCGCCGTCGTCTTCCACTTCTTCGGCGCCGACGTAGCGGCCGGGGGTGAGCACGTGGCCGTGTTTGCGCACTTCGTCGAGCGATGCAGCCTTGCAGTAGCCGGGCACGTCGGCGTAGTCGCCGGCACCCGGCTCGCCGCGCCAGGCGTGGTAGGTGGCGGCGATGCGGGCAACGTCCTCGTCGGTGAGCTCGCGGTGCGTGCGGTCCACCATCGCGCCGAGCTTGCGGGCGTCAATGAAGAGGATTTCGCCGCGGCGGTCGCGGTGGCCGTGGTTCGTGCGGTCGCGCGCGAGGAACCACAGGCAGGCCGGAATCTGCGTGGAATAGAAGAGCTGGCCGGGCAACGCGACCATGCAATCGACGAGGCCGGCTTCGATGAGCGCCTTGCGGATCTCGCCTTCGCCGGACTGGTTGGAGCTCATCGAGCCGTTGG
>JAPUER010000025.1 GCA_027492485.1 Betaproteobacteria bacterium | reverse complement strand
GCGGCAAAGGCTCGCAGAGCGCCTGGAAGGAAGCCCAGGCGCTGTTCCTCGGTTATATCGAGCGTCTGAAGGACTTCCGCGTGCTCGACCCCGCCTGCGGCTCGGGCAACTTCCTGTACCTCAGCCTGCGCGCGCTGAAGGACCTGGAACACCGCGCCAACCTCGACGCCGAAGCGCTCGGCCTGCAACGGCAACTGACCATCGAAAGCAGCCCGGCCAACGTGCTCGGCATCGAGATCAACGCCTACGCCGCCGAACTGGCGCGGGTGACGGTGTGGGTCGGCGAAATCCAGTGGATGCTGAAGAACGGCTACGACTTCCGCCGCAACCCGATCCTGGCGCCGCTCGACCATATCGAGCACCGCGACGCGCTGCTCGACGCCGACGGCAGCGAAGCGGTGTGGCCGAAGGCCGATGTGATCGTCGGCAATCCGCCGTTTCTCGGCGACAAGATGATGCGCGGCGAACTCGGTGCCGACTACGTCGAACGCCTGCGCAAGCGCTACGCAGGCCGCGTTCCCGGCGGCGCCGACCTGGTGACTTACTGGTTCGAGAAAAGCCGCGCGCAGATCGAGACCGGCTTGTGCGAGCGGGCAGGGCTCGTCGCCACCAACTCGATTCGTGGCGGCGCCAACCGGAAAGTGCTCGATCGCATCGTCGACACGACACGCATCTTCGAAGCCTGGAGCGATGAGGCGTGGGTCAATGAAGGAGCGGCGGTGCGGGTGTCGCTGTTGGGTTTCGGCGCTTTGTCAGGTGCTGACGGAGGCGAGCCGGTTTGCGCGCACCTCGATGGGCAGGTCGTGAGTGCCATTCATGCCGATCTGGCAGGTGGTTGCGAAAACCTCACCGCCGCCAGGCATCTGGCTGAAAATGCCAACACCGCCTATCTCGGCATTCAAAAAACTGGTCCCTTCGATCTGCCCGGTGAAGTCGCACGTACTTGGCTTGATCAGCCCAACCCGAACGGCCGCCGGAACGCTGAAATCGTCAAACCCTGGTTCAACGGTCTCGACATCACCCGCCGCAACCGCGACATGTGGATTGTCGACTTCGGCACGGAGATGCCGGAAGGCGAAGCTTCTTTGTATGAGCTGCCGTTTGCCTACGCCAAGCAACATGTTCAGCCAACGCGGGTCGGCAAGCGCGAAGCGAGAACCAACGAAATGTGGTGGCTGTTTCAATGGTCCCGGCCAGTCATGCGCAAAGCGATTCAGGGGCTGCCACGTTTCATGGTGACGCCGGAAGTCGCCAAACACCGCGTCTTCGCCTGGATGTGCTCGCCAACCGTGCCGGACAAGAACCTGACCGTCATCGCCCACGCCGACGACGCCACCTTCGGCATCCTGCATTCGCGCTTTCACGAACTCTGGTCGCTGCGCCTCGGCACGTCGCTCGAAGATCGCCCGCGCTACACGCCGACCACTTGCTTCGAAACCTTCCCTTTCCCCGAGCACCTGACCCCCCGCGACACCGCGCAGACCGCGCCGACCGGCCCGCTCGCCGAGCGAATCGGATCAGCGGCCCGGCGCCTCGACGAACTGCGCGAAAACTGGCTCAACCCTGCCGAATGGGTCGATTGGGTGATCACCCCCGAAGAAGAGAAGGCCGGTTTCCCGAAGCGGCCGGTCGCCAAGCCCGGCCACGAAGCCGACCTGAAGAAGCGCACCCTGACCAACCTCTACAACGCTCGTCCCGCCTGGCTCGCGCTCGCCCATCAGGAACTCGACTACACTGTCGCCGCCGCGTATGGCTGGGGCGACTACACCCCCGCGATGCCCGACGAAGAAATCCTGCGCCGGCTGCTGGCCTTGAACCTGCAACGTTCGGCCGCCGGCTGAGGGTCGCGTGCTCACCGCCCGGGCCAAGGGCGTGCGCGCGTCGTGCCGCCATCACGAGGCGACACAATCCTGGCACGACGCCTCGTGATTCGATCACGGCACGACAAATTGGTACCACGCCGTCGCGTGCTGCCATCACGACAAGTCGTGATGGCAGCACGGTTAAGCAAATTCCTTTCACGACGGCTCGTGATTCGATAACGGCGCGCCTAATTGCCATCACGCCCCGTCGTGTTGCCGAGACGACACGCGCAGCACGGTCCTTGGCCGAGCGAATTGCCTGCTTGCGGCTGTCGTCAAGCGGCGCCTTGACAGCATTTCAAGCCACGCGCTACGATTTTCGACGAAGGACATCCGTCCCTCGGCACCATCATTTTCGTGGAGGAAACATGGCAAAGAACCAGACCATTCGCGTGCAGGCGCAAGTGCTGCAGGCCGATGAAGACGCTTTCGTGGCGCTCAAGGGCATGGCCGACTACCGACCGGCCAACCCTGCCTACAGCATCGACGCGTTGACGAGCACCCACGCGGCGATGCGCGCGGCGCAGGAAGCCGAACTGCATGCGCAGAATGCCCTTTCCGCTGCGCGCGACGCCGCCGTCGCCGCGCAGTGGGATTACCACAACCTCGTTCTGGGGGTGAAGAGCCAGGTTCTCGCCCAATATGGCCCCGACTCCGATCAGGTGGCGGCCCTCGGCCTGAAGAAGAAGGCCGAGCGCAAGGCCCCCACCCGCGCCAGCAAGCC
>JAPUER010000024.1 GCA_027492485.1 Betaproteobacteria bacterium | reverse complement strand
ATACCTGGGAAGTCGAAGCCGGCAGCCTGTTCGCCAACCGCGAGGTGCACGACATCGCCGTCGCGCTCGGCATCGACCCGCACCCCGCGCAGGCACCGGCCAGCGTGCTCGACAACCTGCGCTACGGCAAGGTGGTGATCATGACCGACGCCGACGTTGACGGCAGCCACATCCGGGTGTTGCTTTGCACGCTGTTCTACCGCCACTTTCCCAAGCTGATCGAACATGGCCATCTCTATTTCGCGCAGCCGCCGCTCTACCGCCTTGATGTTCCGGGTCACGGCAAGGCCCGCCCGCCGCGCAAGCTTTATGCGCTCGACAATGCCGAACGCGAAGCGATCATCGACCGCCTGACGCTCGAAGGCGTCAAACCGGAAGCCGTGGCCATCTCGCGCTTCAAGGGACTGGGTGAAATGAATCCCGAGCAGCTCTGGGAAACGACCATGTCGCCCGATACCCGACGGCTGATGCGCGTGCGCCTGCCCGGCGCCGACGATGCCAACCCGGTGATGAACATGCTGATGGCCAAGAATGAGTCCGCCGGACGACGAGCGTGGATGGAGGCCAACGGCGCCCTGATCGGTGCGGAGATCTGATATGCCAAATACACCTGACCTGTTCGACGAAGCACCCGATGCCATTGCACTCGGCGACGCGCCGCCGCCCGCGCCCCCCACCGCGCCAGAGATCATCGAAGACGATGATGGCGAAAGCATTCTGCTGCACGATTCCGCCGCACGTGATTACCTCGAATACGCCATCGCCGTAGTCAAGGGTCGCGCTTTGCCCGACGTAAAGGACGGCCAGAAGCCGGTTCAGCGCCGGGTGCTCTTCGCCATGCGCGAACTCGGGTTGATGGCCGGCGCCAAGCCGGTCAAGTCGGCGCGCGTCGTCGGCGACGTGATCGGCAAGTACCACCCGCATGGCGACACCTCGGCCTACGACGCCATGGTGCGCGTGGCACAGCCTTTCAGCTTGCGCTACCCGCTGGTCGACGGACAAGGCAACTTCGGCTCGCGCGACGGCGACAATGCAGCGGCCATGCGCTACACCGAAGCGCGCCTGGCGCCAATCGCCGAACTGCTGCTTGGCGAACTTGGCGAAGGCACGGTCGACTATCAGCCGAACTACGACGGCTCCTTCGACGAACCGGCATTCCTGCCCGCGCGCCTGCCCTTCGCACTGCTCAACGGCGCCTCGGGAATCGCTGTTGGCATGGCCACCGAAATGCCGTCGCACAATCTGCGCGAGGTCGCCGTAGCGGCCATTCACAAGATCAACCATCCTGCAGCCGGCGTTGCCGAACTGATGGAGTACATCCCCGGCCCCGACTATCCCGGTGGCGGCCAGATCATCTCCTCCCCCGCCGAAATCGCCAACGCTTATACCAGCGGCCGCGGTAGCCTGCGCGTTCGCGCCCGCTATACGTTCGAGGAGATGGCTCGCGGCGCGTGGCAGCTGGTAGTCTCGGAACTGCCTCCCGGCGTTTCCTCGGCCCGCGTGCTCTCCGAAATCGGTGCATTGATGAACCCGCAACCCAGGCCTGGGAAGAAATCCATCGAGCAGTCCGCCGCTCAGTTGAAAGCCCTTCTGGCCTCGCAGCTCGAACGCGCGCGCGACGAATCGGGCAAGGACGACGACATCCGCCTCGTCTTCGAGCCGATCAGCTCGCGACTCGACCGGGATGAATTTGTTGCCCTGCTGCTGGCCCATACCAGCCTTGAAACCACCGCACCAATCAACCTGGTCGCTGTCGGCATCGACGGCCGGCCATGCCAGAAAACACTGGCCGACCTGATCGGCGAATGGTGCCGGTTTCGCTTGCAGACCGTACGTCGGCGCACCGAATTCCGCCTCGCCAAGGCCAACGACCGCATCCACATCCTGGAAGGCCGGCATATCGTCTTTCTCAACATTGACGAGGTGATCCGCATCATCCGCGAATCGGACGAACCCAAGCCGGCGCTCATCACGCGTTTCACGCTCTCCGATCGCCAGGCTGAAGACATCCTCGAAATCCGTCTACGCCAGTTGGCTCGACTCGAAGGCATCAAGATCGAGCAGGAGCTTGAGAAGTTGCGTGACGAAAAAGAAGGGCTGCTCAAGCTGCTCGACAGCGACACCTTGCTGCGCAAGCTCGTCGTGCGCGAGATCAAGGCTGACGCAACCAAACACGGCGACGAGCGCCGCACGCTGATCCAGCCGGCAGCGACGTCCTCGCGCTCGGAAGTGGCCACGGTCGCCGACGAACCGGCGACACTGATCGTTTCCGAAAAAGGCTGGGCGCGCGTCCGCCAGGGGCATGGACTCGACCTCTCCGGAGTCGTCTTCAAGGACGGCGACGGCCCGGGGTCGACGCACGAATGCCGCTCGGTCGACTCGCTGGTCATCATTTCGAACGAAGGCCGTGCCTTTACCGTACAGCTTTCCAGCCTCCCCGATGGGCGCGGCATGGGCGCGCCTTTGTCGTCCTTCATCGAAATCGGCGCCGGGAAAATCGCCCACGTGCTGATTGGCAAACCGGAAGACGAACTGCTGGTGGCCAAATCCTCCGGGTATGGCTTCGTCTGCACCTTCGGCGACCTGCTCTCGCGACAGAAGGCCGGCAAAGCCTTTCTGTCCATGGAAG
>JAPUER010000023.1 GCA_027492485.1 Betaproteobacteria bacterium | reverse complement strand
TCGGCGAGTTGCCTAGCGTAGCGCAGGGTGTTTTCCTTGTCACCTGCTTCACCGTAGATCGAGACCAGCGCTCCGAGAATATCGATATCTCCGGGGAACCGCGTGTTGGCGCCGCGCAGGATGACCAGGGCTTCATCACGCTTTCCGGCGGAGTGCACGGCAATGGCCTGAACATAGACATAACGTGAGTTCGTCGGCGCCAGCCTGGCGGCTTCGACAAACTCCTTCAACGCCGCAGCACTTTCTTTCTTGCGCGTCAGCAACAAACCCAGCGCATGATGCAGGTCAGCATCGTGCGGAAGCTTGGCCAGGCCCCGACGCAATACTTTCTCGCCTTCTGCGTCACGCCCCTGTTGGCGGAAGGCATCTGCCAAATTGGCATAGCCGCCAGTGAGGCCTGGATCACGCGCGATAGCGCGCTCGAAGGCGGCAATCGCCTCGTCAGTACGCCCCTGACGCAGGCGCAGGTTGCCCAGATTGACGCTGCCCGAGGGCCAGTCGGCCTCCAACGCCAGCGCGTCCTCATACTCCTTCAAGGCACTTGCGCGCGCCGCTCGCCTGCTCTCGGGAATCTGGTTGTCCGGTAAGTCGGCAAGGATTCGGGCGGCTTCGACACGTACCCCGCGGACGGGGTCGGAAAGCGCGGGCGCAACGATCAGTACCCGGTTCATCGGATCAGCCGGCTCGATCATGCCCAGTGCGGCGATGCGCACCTGTGGATCGGCGTCCTTGAGCAGCGTGCGCGCGCCCTGCAAGGTGCCCGCGCTGGCGTAGGGGCGGGCCAGTGTCAATGCGGTGGCCCGAACGATCCCCGGTTGCGCGGTATTGTTTGCCAGCTCGAGCAGCTTGGGCAGCGCTTTTACGCCCTGCGTTTCGGCCGCGTTCAGCGTGGTGCCGAAGTGGGGACGATCACGCCAGGCTTTGCCATACCACGTGTCCATGGCGCTGGTAGCCCATTGCGGTTTTTTATCCGTGTGGCACTGGGTGCAGGCATTCGGACTGCCCAGCAAGGTCGACAGATCAGGGCGCGGCACGCGCATGCTGTGGTCCGGCCGCGCATGGATCACCATGTAGTCCTGCGTCGGCATGTGGCAGGTGACGCATTGCGCGCCCTTGCCTTCGGCAATGTGCTGGTGGTGTTTCGGCACGTCGAACTCGGCGGCATTGTGGCAACGCGTACACAGCGCATTGCCTTCGGCGCGAAGTTTCAGTGAATGCGGTTCGTGGCAATCCATGCAGGTCACACCGAACTGATGCATTTTGCTCTGCAGGAACGAGGACCACACGTAGTCCTCCTGAAGTTGCTGTCCATCAATGTGGTACATCGGTGGCATGGGCAGTGCCAGCCGGTGAGTGTCTTCCAGCGGCGCGCCGGCTTTTTTGTCTTCGCTCAGGGTCGAGCGGCGTGCGTGACATGCGGCGCAGGTGTTCATCGCCGCCGGATCGGCGAAATGGTCACGCACAGCATATTTGGCATCGGGGCTTGCGAATTTCCATGCCTCGTTCCAGCGTGATTTGAATACCGGCAAACCTTTGTCGGCGTCCGTCGGGTACGGCGCCTTGGCGCCTTCGGCCCAGCTCACGTGCCTGGAACCCTGTCCATGGCACGATTCACAGGCGACGTTGATTTCGCTGTAGGTGGTTTTGTAGCTGTCGCTGGCCGGATCGTATCCTTTGCGCAGATCGGTCGAATGGCACTCGGCGCACTGCAGCGCCCAGTTATGGTAGATCCCGGTCCAGTGCAGCGGGTCTTTTGAATCAGGCTTCTGTTTTGGGTAGAGGTGGAACCAGCGCTGGCCACCCAAATTCTTGGGCCGCGAATCCCACGCGATGGGTAGTACCTGATAACGACCGCCGGGGAAGGGAATCAGATACTGCTGCAGCGGATAAACGCCAAAAGTATGGCTGATTTCGTAGTCGGTCAGCTTGCCATCCGGCCCGTCGGTGCGCACGATGAACTTGTTGTCACGTTTGAAAAACGATGATTCGACGCCGTAGTGCTTGAATTTGGCGTCGGCAAAATTGCCGAGCACGGTCGATTCGGTGACGATCTGCATGGCAAGATCGTGATGCGAACCTGACCAGGCCTTGAATTCGGGCTCGTGGCACGATTTGCAAACCGATGCACCGACGTAAGTCGCTGGACTGACCGGAGTTGCGGCCTCCGCTGCGGCAAGGGGCGAAAGTGTTGCCGGTGCCGGGGCTGAAGACGGTGGAGCCAGCGGTGCCGTCTTTTGCGACGTGGCGAAGACCACAATGCTGACCAAAACTACAAGGACCGCCAAACCAGCCGCGATGTACCGATTACGTGATGGCCTGGGACCAACCGGGTCGGTGATTGGGACCGCTCTTCTGGCTTTGATTTTCTTGGTCATTCTGGATTCGTTGCTCGAAGCTGGTGAATCTCACCCATGCACAGCCCGACGGCCACGTAAGTGCCTTCGCCACAGAGTGCGCAATATACCTTACACGTCGGATTGTGCGCCAGCGCGCTTCGACGTCACGCGCGACGTAAGGGTTGTTTCCAGCCTAATCGCGCCGTAGCCCTTACGGCCAGCTCAATGCTGAGGTAGTATTTCAAGTTGTCGTTCGACAGGCTTGCACAGCGACCCTCCCGTATGCTTCCCGTACTCCCCGGTATGGTCAGGGTACGGTTGAGCGCA
>JAPUER010000022.1:99909-101891 GCA_027492485.1 Betaproteobacteria bacterium | reverse complement strand
GTGTGGCCAGCCGGTCGGTTCTGGTATCTGTGGGTCGTGTTGTTGGCGTCGGTCGTGCCCCTGGTGTGCCTCGCCCTACTCGCTCCCGTGGTCCCCCCCCCGCTCCCACAGAAACCGCACAGCGCCACTTCGGCGTGCAATTCCGCTCCAGGCGTGCGCGTCGCCTACCGCGGCGGCTTCGCGTCGCGCAGCCGCTCGCGCCACCAGGCCAGCGCGCGGCCACGGTTGCCACTTTTCCAGGCCAGCGCGCGGCCACGGTTGCCACTTTTCCAGGCCAGCACGGTCGGGCCGTCGGGTTTGCGCTCCGCCGTGCGCTTGCCGATCAGCCGGCCGTCGCGCAGGTGCTCGCCGGCGAACCACTCGGCGAGGTAGCCGCCGCCGAGGCCGGCGATCTGCGCCTCCACCTTGGCCTGCATTGACGGCACCACCAGCGTGTCCTGCCCCGACAGCAGGCCGCTGCTGCGCAACGGCAGGCGCCGCGCGGTGTCGCCCAGCACCACTGCGCGATGCGCCTTGAGCAGATCGTCGCCGATCGGCTCGGCCGCGCTGGCCAGCGGATGCTGCGGCGAAACGCAGAACAAGAACGGCACGTTGAACAGCGGCTGCGTGCTGATGCCGGCGCCGGTCGGTGGGTCGTTGGCGGCGCCGATCACAAGGTCGGCGCGGCCGTCGAGCAGGCTCTCCCAGGAGCCGGCCAGCGTCTCCTCGTTGATGCGCAGCCGGGCGCCGCCGCTGTCGCGGAAATAGGCCTCGACATGCGGTTGCAACCAGCGCCACGGCAGGATGGCGTCGAGCACGATGGTCAGCTCCAGCTCCCAGCCGCGCGCCGCCTGCGCGATCTGCGCCTGCAGCGCGTCGGCCTGTTGCAGCAGCGCACGGCCCTGTTCGAGCAGCACCCGCCCGGTCGCCGTCAGCTCGGCGCGATAGCCGGAGCGGTCGAAGATCAGCGTGTCGAGATCGTCCTCCAGCTTGCGCACGGCGTAGGTGATCGACGAGGGCACCCGGCCCAGTTCCTCGGCGGCGCGGCCGAAGCTGCCGTGGCGGGCGATGGCATCGAGGATTTCCAGGGCTTCGAGGGTCAATTTCAGCATGTTCGCAATTTTTGAATAAGTACGTCGGATTGGCAAGATTGTCTGGCCGTCCCGCGGCCCCCATACTTCATGCTGCGGCGCCGGAAACTGTGCAGCCGCCGAACGCAAGGAGCCTCGCATGTTGACACTCAGAAAATCCGAAGATCGCGGTCAGGCCGATCATGGCTGGTTGCAAAGCCGCTTCAGCTTCTCGTTCGCCGAGTACCAGGACGATGCGCACGTGCACTTCGGTCCGCTGCGGGTGATCAACGACGACTACATCGCGCCCGGCCAGGGCTTCGGTATGCACGGCCATCGCGACATGGAGATCGTCACCTACGTGCTCGAGGGCGCCGTGGCGCACAAGGATTCGCTCGGCAACGCCGGCAACATCGTGCCCGGCGAAGTGCAGCGCATGAGCGCCGGTCGCGGCATCATGCACAGCGAGTTCAACCCGAACGCCGGCCAGCGCACCCATCTGTTGCAGATCTGGATCATCCCCGATCGCAGCGGCGGCAGCGCGTCCTACGAGCAGAAGGCGTATGCCGAAAGCGACAAGCGCGGCAAATTGCGCCTGGTCGCCTCGCCCGACGGCGCCGACGGTTCGGTGACCATTCAGCAGAACGCGCGGATGTACGCCGGGCTGTTCGATGGCAATGAGGCGGCGACGCATGCGCTGGCGCCGGGACGCCTGGCCTATGTGCACGTGGCGCGCGGCGCGGTCACGGTGAACGGCGTGGCGCTCGGCGAGGGCGACGCCGCCAAAATCGACGCCGAAGCGGCCGTGCACATCGCAGCCGGCAAGCAGGCGGAAGTGCTGCTCTTCGATCTGCCGCCGCTTCAGTAGTCCCCTCATGTAGGAGCGGGGTGGCGCGGCCCCCCCGGGGGGCCCCCCAGGGGGCCGGCACCCCC
>JAPUER010000022.1:80305-99899 GCA_027492485.1 Betaproteobacteria bacterium | reverse complement strand
GTGTTTTGCTCTCTTAGTCTTCGCCGCCCTTTTTTTTCCCCCCTTTTTTGTGGGGGGGGGGCCCCGCCCCCCGGTGGTCCACGCGGGGGGGCCGCGCCCCCCCGCTCCTACAGTTGCAAGTCTTTCTCAACCCCAGGAAAACATCATGGCAAACGTTGCAATCGTCTTTCACTCCGGCTACGGCCACACCAAGGCGGTCGCCGAGTCCGTGCACAAGGGCGCGGCCAGCGTCGCCGGCACTACCGCCACGCTGGTCAGCGTCAGCGATGCCGAGCAGCATTGGGACACGCTGGACCGCGCCGACGCCATCGTCTTTGGCGCGCCGACCTACATGGGCTCGGTGTCGGCCGAGATGAAGAAATTCATGGAAGCCAGCTCGAAAGTCTGGTTCACCCAGGGCTGGAAGGACAAGCTCGCCGCTGGTTTCACCGTATCGGGTGCTTACTCCGGCGACAAGCTCTCCACCTTGCAGCAGTTCATGCTGTTCGCCGGCCAGCACTCGATGCTGTGGGCGTCGCAGGGCATCATGCCGGGTTTCAATACCAGCAAGGGCAGCATCGAGGACCTGAACCGCGTCGGCTCTTACAGCGGTCTGATGGTGCAGGCCAACCTCGATCAGGGGCCGGAAGGCATCGCCGCCAGCGACTTCAAGACCGCCGAGGCGTTCGGCGCCCGCGTCGCCACACTGGCGAAGAAATTCGCGTAGCGGGCACATTGCTCATGCCGTAACCCGGTTGCTCGCAACCGGGTTCCCGGCGGGCCGCGCGCAAGGTTGCGCGGCTATCGGCTTTTCGTCGAAAACGCTGCTGGATGTGGGCTTACATTGAAAAAACGGCGAAGTCGACTTCGCCGCTTTTTAGCGCTATGCCCTTATTCAATAAGGCTTGCAGCGAAAAGCCGTTACCGCCAAATGCCGGCGTCGGCGGTCGCTACGGATTGGGCGCCAGCTTGATCAGGCCGCAACTCACGCGCGGTCCGGCGTTGCCGAGCGGCTGCGAGACGTAGTCGTCGGGGTCGCGGTGGGTGATCAGCGGCATGCCGATGATGCTGTATTTGCCCGGCGTCAGCGTGACGGTGTCGACCATCTGTTTGGTGGTGCCGGTGCCATTGCTGTCGGTGGTCAGGTTGAACATCGCGCCGGCGTGGCGGATGATCTGGCTGGGGTGATTGTGCGGATGGGCGTCGGGGTTGAAATGCACGCCGGTCTTCAGTCCGTCGCCGGAGCAGTCGGCCACTGCATGCACGTGAAAGCCGTGTTCCGAGTTCGGTTTCAGGCCCTTGATCTCGGCCTCGACCAGCACCTTGCTGGCGCCGATCTGGCTGAAACGGACGACGCCGGACGGGTTGAGACCGGCGGCGGCCGCGGCCGTGGTCGGCCGCATCTCGGCGACGGCGATGACCGGTTTGTCGCCGCCCAGCATGCTCTGGCAGCCGGTGGCCGCGACAACCGCCGCGACCGTCGCCGCGATCAGGGAAAACCGTTTCATGAACGCGCTCCTCGAAGATTGCGGCAGACCCCCCGTCGTCCGCTGCCGCGATTGTGTCACGGCGCAAAGCTGCTGCCGCAGTTGGCGTTCAGCCATTCGCGGATGTTGTTGTTGACGCCCGCCGGCGTGCTCCACTGGCTGCGCGTAGCGCCCGGCCCGACCGCGCCCTGGGTGACGGCGGTTCCGGTCAGGCCGAGCATCGAGCGCAGGATCACCATGCCGTCGCCGGTCGCGGTGCTGGCGCTGGCGCCGGTGGCGGGCACGGCAGCCCGCGCGCTCGCCGTGTACAGCGCCGCCGCGGTCGTGTTCTGCGCGCAGACGCCCGCCGGCGTACCGAAGTTCGCCGCGCCGATGCCGAGCAGGCGGCGCAGCACGGCGACGCCGTCGGTGGCGGCATCGAGCAGGCCATTGCCGTCGACGTCGAGATTGCAGTTGGGGTAGGCGCTGTCGAGCTGTGCGCTCAGGTTGCTGGTGATGCTGCCCGCCAGCGCGGTCGGCACCACCACGGCCGGAATGCGGTAGCCCGCCGCGCGTGGATGGATCGAACCGGTCCAGCCGGCCGGGCCGCTGCAGCGATAGATGGTCGTTGAGGCGGTGCAGAGGATGTTGGGACTCGAAGTGCAGATTGATACGTTCGCTACACCGCTGCCCGCCTGCTGGATGCTGCCGCTGACAACGGCATCGCGCCAGCGCGACACCTTGACGCTGACGTAGTTCAGCCCGCGTGCCGAATACGCGCAGTTGGTGTTGGTGGTGCACGACGCGCTGGCTGCGCCGCAACCGGCGGCGGAGCCGATGCAGGCTTCCTCCGGCGTGTCCGGCGCGACGCCGGCGATGGTACCCGCCGCCACGTTCAGGCCGCAGGACTGGCCGTCGCTCGAGATGCGGATGCCGGGATGCGAATAGCAGGCCAGGTTGCGGTTGACGTAGGCGATCGACATGATGTCGCCGTGGGTTGGCATTTGACAGGTGCCCCCTGTCTCAGGGGTGAAGGGAGTGCAGCCGGACGCGTTGTAGCCGTAACCAAAGCCGTAGCCGTAAGAAACGGGCGGCGCCGTCGCAGTTGGTGCCTCCACCGCGAGGCTGCCGCGATCGTGGTTCATGCCCATCACATGCCCGATCTCGTGCGAGAACGCGGTGTCGGGGCAGGTGCCATTGCCCGCTTCCAGATCGAGCCCGTCGCCGAACACGGCGTAGGCCCAGCTCTCATAGGGTGCCATGTCGAAGCCGACGGTGCCGTTGCGGTTGGCCATGCCGCAGGCGGCGTGCGCGTTGCGGCGGAACGGTCGGATCAGCACCACGATGTCGGCCTGACTGGAATCGCGCAGCGGCGCCACGGCGGTCAGCTCCGGCGGCGTCACCACCACGCGGCCAAACGCCGGGATCGACGGCGTGATGTCGTTTAACGCCGCGCCATCGGTGGTGGTTTCCGAATAACTGCTGCGATAAGTGGCCACCAGCCGCAGCGTGATCGCCACTTCGCTGTTCAGATAGGCGGTGTTGGCCTGGGCGACGAGGTTGTTGATGCGCGCCAGCACACCGGCCTCGCTGCCGTAACGGGTGACCATGCCTTCGGTATAGACGACCAGCAGATCGATCACGCTTTGCGGCGCCGGCGTGGCGAACACCGTGGTGCCGCCGTCGGCGAGTTTGTGCGCCTGCGCGAGCGCGGTCGGCATCGTTGGTGGCTCGACGAAGTCCTGCGCGGTCGGTGGCGCCAGTGTGTGGCCCGCCGCTTTTTGATCGAGCAGCGTCAGCGCGCCGGTCTGCGCGTCGCCGCCGAGTACATAGACGGTGTCGGCGGCATAGAGCACGCCATGCACATAGCCGCGATGCGCGGTGACAAAGACGTTGTAGTCGCCGTCGCCGTCGCGATGCATGCCCACCCAGGTGCGCGCACCGTCGGCGCCGTCGAGCACGCGCAAACCGGTCAGCGCAAGGCTGCGCCCGGGCGCTACCGTTGCTGAGCCATCGATCCAGCGTGATTGCTGAGATACAAAGCGCAGTGAGTGCCGGCAAAGAGGTGACCATTCATGAACGCACGATTGCTGCGAATGGGTGGATGGGGGCTGGATACGCAGTGGTTGATCCGGAAACTGGCGGTGGTGCTTACCTGATCGAGGGTGGGGCGAACGGCGCGATATTTCTCATCACATTCATTTTGCTTGTTATTGCGATTCTCTTGCCAATTTTTTTGTTTTCGGCTGGCTTCATAGGCATCGGCGGGTTGTTGCTTGCCGGTGGAGGTGGGTTGTGGAATTTCTACTCGTTTGTGAAGGAACTTTCCGAAATATCCACACCGGACGAGTTCAATAATCTGGCTATGTTTACAAGCCTAAAAGCTCTGGCCTCAATTGCACTTGGCTTGCTAGGATGGTTTATGTACGGTTTTGGTCCAGAGCTTGGCGTGTTTAATCCGCTAACTGCCTACAGTCTGCTGAATGCTGCGATCTTCTTTTGGACAGGACTTCTACGATGACCCACGGCGAACGACTACTGGTAGCGCTGGCTGGTACGTACGCCGTCGCGATTGCATCAGCGTTTTTCTTGCCGTCCCTGGCGATTGAGCAGAACAAACTAGGCAAGGGTTTTTTGCTACTCTCTGGACTCGTAGGCGTTTTAGTTCTGTACTGCACGATCCTTATTCTTCGTACATATTTGCTCTCACAGCAATTATCGGCGTGGTTTTCAGATCGCGTGCTTGGCGCACTTGTAGCCGGAGTTGCGATTTCGGGGGAAACGAGCATGGTCTCGTTAGGCTATTCCAGCGCTATTTTTGTTGCCTTTCTTGTCTTCGCCCCTGAAACCCTTCTCGATACTGAGGTGGAGATTCGCAGAACGCAAGTCATGCGAGAAGTCGGACTTGATCCGGATAAACCAATGCCGTTAGTCGCGCTGCTTTTGTTTCTGGCGCTCATCGTGGCATGTTGCGCTGTATGGCTTAAAGCGGTTTGAAGTGGCCTCGCAATCGAGAAGTAGAACAAGGAGCGCCTGGAAACATGCAAGTGCAGTCTGGCCATCGTGAGTTGGAGTGTTTTCCGCACGCTTGCTCACCACGCTTGTGGCGGCGATCGCAAACCCAGCCTACGCGATAGCCCTCGCGTTCACAGCGTTGGTATGGGACGATTTGGCAGCGGCTGCCGCTGCTAGCGCCTGCAATCCACTTTCCTGCAAGAGTGCATGATGTTCGCCCCGATGACCTGCGTTTCATTGCCGCACGCTGTTCAGCGCCGGATCTGGAACACTGCCGTCTCGCCGCGCAGGTTCGGCAACACCGTAATTTCGCGGCCGCCGGCGAGCACCGCACGGCGCTCAACTGCGATGCCCTTCTCGGCGCAGAACACATCGAAGTCGCGAATGGTCGAGAAGTGCACGTTCGGCGTGTCGTACCACTGATATGGCAGCCGTTTCGACACCGGCATGCGGCCGCCGACGCCGAGCTGCCAGCGCACCTGCCAGTGGCCGAAGTTGGGCAGCGTCACGATCGCGCTTTTGCCGACGCGCAGCACTTCGTTGACCAATGCTTCGGTGTGCCTAGTCGCCTGCAGGGTCTGCGACAGGATCACCACGTCGAACGCGGCGTCGCCGAACAGATTGAGTCCGCCCTCGATGTCGGCCTGCACGACGTTGAGGCCGCGCTGCAGGCTGGCCAGCACGCCGGCATCGGCGATCTCGACGCCGTAACCTTTCGCGCTGCGCTCGCGGATCAGGCGCGCGAGCAGCTCGCCGTCGCCGCAGCCGAGATCGAGCACCGTGGCCCCCGGCGGCACCCAGTGCGTCACCACGTCGAAGTCGGGACGGATGTAAGCGGCGCTCATACCTTGATCCCCTCGAACGTGGCGCGCAGCAGGGCGTGATACTGCGCAATCGGCATCAGGAAGGAATCGTGCCCTTCCACCGATTCGATTTCGGCGTAGCTCACAGCGCGGCGGTTGGCCAGCAGCGCGCGCACGATCTCCTTCGAGCGCGCCGGTGAAAAGCGCCAGTCGCTGCTGAACGCCGCGATGAAGAATTTCGCCGTGCTGCCGGCGAACGCGGCGGCAAGATCGCCGCCATAGGCCTTCGCCGGGTCGAAGTAGTCGAGCGCCTTGGTCATCAGCAGATAGGTGTTGGCATCGAAGTAGCCGGCGAACTTGTCGCCCTGGTAGCGCAGATAGCCTTCCACTTCGAATTCGGCATCGAAGCCGAACTGGTAGTCCTCGCCCTTGAGCAGACGGCCGAATTTCTCGCCCATCAGATCGTCCGACAGATACGTCAGATGACCGAGCATGCGCGACAGCCGCAAGCCGCGCCGCGGCACCACGCCGTGCGCGTAGAAATGCCCGTCGTGAAAATCCGGGTCGGTGCGGATCGCCTGCCGCGCGACCTCGTTGAAGCCGATGTTCTCGGCCGACAGTTTCGGCGCGGCGGCGATGGCGAGCACGTTGCGCACCCGCTCCGGGAAGTCGATCGACCATTGCAGTGCCTGCATGCCGCCGAGCGAGCCGCCGAGGATGGCGGCGAAGCTGTCGATGCCGAAGTGATCGGCCAGCATCGTCTGCGCGCGCACCCAGTCGGGCACGGTCACCACCGGGAAATCGCTGCCGAACGGCTGCCCGGTGGCGGGATCGATCGTCGCCGGGCCGGTCGAACCGTGGCAGCCGCCCAGATTGTTGAGCCCGATGATGAAGAATTTGCGGGTGTCGAGCGGCCGGCCGGGGCCGATCAGGTTCTCCCACCAGCCTTCGCTGCGCGAGGGGTCCGGTGCGTCCTTGTAGTAGCCGGCGACGTGATGGTGGCCCGACAGCGCGTGGCAGACCAGCACGGCGTTGCTTCTGGCGGCGTTCAGCTCGCCGTAGGTCTCCACCATCAGGTCGAAGCGCGGCAGCGTGCTGCCGGAGGCGAACCGGATCGGCGTCTCGAACGCAATCGTTTGCGGCGAAACGTAACCCACGGAATCAGGTGCGATCGTCATGGTCAACAAAAAAGCCCGGAGCCGGAGAAAGATTCGGCTTGCGGGCTGACCGGTGATGACAGGGGCGCAACGTCCGCCAGTCATCAAACGACGCTTTAGCAATTTCGACCAAGCGAAAACCGGGTTTCCGTTTCGTCTCGCCCGCAAGCTGAATCTTCAAATCGGCGATGGCACGAGTTTACCGCAGCCGGCCTTCGGGCAAAATGCGCGGCCCATGCAGCGCATCGTCATCATCGGCTCCACCGGCTCCGGCAAGTCCACGCTGGGCAAGGCACTGGCTGCAAAACTCGGGCTGCCGCATACCGAAATGGACAGCCTGCACTGGATGCCCGGCTGGATCGAGCGCGATGACGCATCGTTTCGTGAACTGATCGACGCGTTCACGTCGCAACCCGAGTGGGTGATCGATGGCAACTACAGCGTCGCGCGGGATCTGGTGTGGCCACGGGCCGATACGATCGTCTGGCTCGACTACAGCTTCGGCCGAACTGCCTGGCAGTTGCTGCGGCGCACCCGGCGGCGTGTGTTTGCTGGCGAAGCGTGCTGCAACGGCAACCAGGAGTCGCTGCTGCGTTGCCTGGGCCGCGATTCCATACTGCTCTGGCTGCTGCAGTCGTACTGGCGCAACCGGCGCAACTTTCCCGTTGCGCTTGCCGCGCATGCGCAGCTTCGGCAGTTCGTCCTGCGCTCGCCGCGCGAAACCGCAGCCTGGCTGGCTGGCGTTGCCTCGCCGGATCGTATTGATTTGGCAATGGAATGAAAAGAAAACGCCACCCGTCGGAGGAACGGGTGGCGCAAATCCCGGTCTCGGGGGCGAACCGGGGGGAAGGGAAAGCGGGGCCGCCGTCGTCGCAACGGCCGACCGTCAGCGGCGTACTAGGCCGCGGGGCGCGGCGCGCTGATCGTGACGCGGTCGAGCACGATGGCTTCATGTGCGACCGGTGCCGGGGCGACGCTGGCGAAGGCACCGAGCACGATGCCCACGGTCACCACCGAAAACGCCGATGCGGCGAGCGCGGAGATAGTGGCTTCGGTGCGGGAGAGAATCGAAAACTTGCGGCTCATGGGGTACTCCTTGCTCGGTTGCAGCACCCGGACATCAGGGTGCGTTTCGTCGATGGAGTGAACTGTAGCGACGGCAAATCCTCGCCGCGAGGGGCGTGCGATGAGTCGCAGGCGCGCTTCGCGAATTGCGGAAAAGCGTCGCGAACCGGTGCGACCGTGGCGCGACCCCGCGGGCCAAGGAAACGCTGAACACGTGGTACCCCGTTCGCCCTGAGCCGGAGGCGTCCTTCACTTCATTCAGGATGATCGGAGGGTCTGAAACCCGCATCCAATTGTCAAACCCTTCACTGCGTTCAGGGTGAACGGGGCCTTGTCCAGTGCTTCCCTAAAGCGCGTTCAAACGCGCCAGTGCGGCGACGATCTTGTCTGGGTCGTCGCTGCGCAGGATGCGATTGGCGGCGGCTTCGCAGTCGGCGATGCTGGAAGTGAGCACGCGCTGCTTGATGGTGAGCAGTTGCGCAGGATGCATCGAAAAATTGCGTAGGCCGAAGCCGAGCAGCAGGCGGGTCAGGCGCAGCTCGCCCGCCATCTCGCCGCACACCGCAATCGGCGTATTTGCCTTGCCGGCGGTGCGGATCGCCTGCGCGATGAGTTTGAGCACCGCCGGATGCAACGGGTCGTACATATGCGCCACGGCGTCGTCGGTGCGGTCGATCGCCAGCGTGTACTGGATCAGGTCGTTGGTGCCGATCGACAGAAAGTCGAGATGCTCGATGAAGTAGCCGAGCGAGAGCACCGAGGCCGGGATTTCCACCATGCCGCCGACCGGCACGTCGTTGTCGTGCGCGATTTTCTGCGCACGCAGTTCGGCCTTGGCGCGTTCGATGAAGGCGAGCGTCTGCCGGATTTCGTGAGCGTTGGCCAGCATCGGCACCAGGATGCGCAGCCGGCCGTAGGCGCTTGCGCGCAAGATCGCGCGCAACTGCGTCATGAACAGTTTGGGCTCGGCGAGGCAGAGGCGGATGGCGCGCAGACCCAGCGCCGGGTTCTCGCTCGGCCGGTCGCCGAGGCCGGGCATGCGCTTGTCGGCGCCGAGATCGAAGGTGCGGATGGTGACCGGGCGGCCCTGCATGCCTTCGACGACGGCGCGGTAGGCCTCGAATTGCTCGTCTTCGGTCGGCAAATCCTCGCGGTGCATGAACAGGAATTCGCTGCGGAACAGGCCCACGCCGTCGGCGCCGTTCTCGATGCAACCCTTGACGTCGGTCGGCAGCTCGATGTTGGCGTTGAGGTCGACCGCCACCCCGTCGAGCGTCACGGCGCGCGTCGACACCAGCCGCCTGAGCTTCTGCCGCTCTATGCGCTGCGTGCCCTGCTTGAGCTCGTATTCGGCCAGCACATGCTGGTCTGGGTTGACGATCACCAGGCCGTTGTCGCCGTCGACGATCAGCCGCTCGGCCTCGCGCAGCAGCGAGCGCGCGTTGTGCAGCGCCACCACCGCCGGGATGCCCAGCGAGCGGGCGACGATCGCGGTGTGCGAGGTGGCGCCACCGACGTCGGTGACGAAGGCGGCGAAGGCCGACTCCTTGAAATGGATGGCGTCGGCCGGGGAGAGATCGTGGGCGACCAGCGCGGTGGCGTGCTCGGGGTTGATCAGCGGCAGTTCGCTCGGCTTGCCCATCAGCGCCTTGACGATGCGCTCCACCACCTGCACGACGTCGTTGGCGCGCTCGCGCAGATACGGGTCGTCGAACTGGTTGAATTGCTCCACCAGTTCGTTCATCTTCTGGGTGACGGCCCACTCGGCGTTGCAGCGTTGTTCCTCGATCACCAGCTTGGGGTCCTTCGAGAGCTGGGTGTCGGTGAGGATCATCCAGTGCACGTCGAGGAAGGCGCCGAACTCGGCGGGCGCGTCCTCGCCTTTCATGCGTTCGTGCAACGCCTCGAAATCGGCGCGTACCGTCGCCAGCGCGGTGTCGAAGCGGGCCTGCTCGGCCTCAATCTGCTCCGGCGCGATGTCGTAGTGCGCCACTTCGAGCGTGGCGTGCGAGACCAGTTGCGCGCGCGCGATCGCAATGCCGGGCGCGGCGGCAACGCCGTGCAGCACAAAGGAGATTTTGCTGACCGGGGCGGCAGGCTGGATGGGTTCGGCGACGGCGTTCACCGGACAATGGTAGCAAGTGACGAAACCGCTGCGGCCGGCATCGTCGTTGGGTACCGGATGATGCGGTGCAACCGGCGCGCGGACGCCGGCTGGTCGCGATGGCGCGACCCGATCGCGGCGTTACTCGCCTTCGCCGAACTTGTCTTCGATCAGCGCGACCAGATCGCGCATGGCGTCGGCTTCGTCGTCGCCATCGGTTTCGATCAGGATGGTGACGCCCTTGCCGGCGGCCAGCATCATCACCCCCATGATGCTTTTGGCGTTGACGCGGCGACCGTTGCGTTCGAGATTGACCTCACACTTGAAGCGGGTGGCGGTCTGCGTGAGTTTGGCCGACGCTCTGGCGTGCAGGCCCAGCTTGTTGGTGATCTCGATGTCGCGCTTTTGCATGCGTCAAGTTATACCAGTCTTGCCCGGCGAGGCCGCTCCACGGTGCGCCGGCGTCCGCCGCGCTCAGTGCGGATTGAGGGCCGGCGCGCCTTCGTTGGCGGCCGAATGGGCAATCTGCGGACCGAGAATCGGGTCTGCGGCAATGTGGAACACGCCTTCGCAGCCGCCGGAGACGACCCGCTTGAGCAGCGTGTCCATGCCGCGCGTGCGGTAGGTGATGGCGCGCACCAGCATCGGCACGTTAGCGCCGGCGACCGCTTCGACACGCCCCGGCACCAGCATCTTGCAGGCGAGGTTGGACGGGCTGGCGCCGAAGATATCGGTGATGATCAGCACGCCGTCGCCTTCGTCGAGCGCATTGATCATGCGCTGCGCGGAGGGCATCAGCTCGCGCGGCGAGTCGGTGCCGGCCACCTGCATGGCGGCGATGCCGTCCGGCCGTTTACCGAGGACATGCGTCATGCAGTTGATGAGCGCGTCGCCCAGATTGCCATGCGCGATGATGAGAATACCGATCATGCCTCGCCCTCACGTTCGGCCGGTGGCGGCGGGCCGCCGGGCCGAAGGTCAAATCATGCCCCGAAATATGGCACTTTTGTGACTAATTTTGCGGCATGGTAACAGGGAAATTGCTGCGGTGCGGCAAAAATCAAGCGTCAGGACTGGAGTACGGACTCCAGGTTGCGGATAAACATCGCCGCGACGTCGAAACCGGTCTGCGCCTTGATTTCGACGAAGCCGGTGGGGCTGGTGACGTTGATTTCGGTGACTTTGCTGCCGATGACGTCGAGCCCGACCAGAAACAGGCCTTCCGCCCACAGCCGTTTGGCCATGGTTTCCGCGATATGGCGGTCGCTGTCGGTCAGCGGACGCGCCTCCGGGCGGCCGCCGGCGGCCATGTTGCCGCGCGTCTCGCCGATCATCGGGATGCGCGCCAGCGCGAACGGCACCACTTCGCCGCCGACCAGCAGGATGCGCTTGTCGCCGTCGACGATTTCCGGCAGGAAACGCTGCGCCATGATGGTGCGCGCACCGTGGTGGGTGAGCATCTCGATGATGACCGACAGATTCTTGTCGCCGTCGCGGACGTGAAAGATGCCGCTGCCGCCCATGCCGTCGAGCGGCTTGAAGATGGCGTCGCCATACTCGCGCACGAAGTCGCGCAGCACCGTCGGCGAACGCGTCACGGTGGTCGCCGCGATCATGTCCGGGTGCTTCAGGATCGCCATCTTTTCGTTGTTGTCGCGAATGGCGCCGGGGCGGTTGAACACCCGCGCGCCCTGCGCTTCGGCACGCTCGAAAAGATAGGTGTGATAGATGTATTCCATGTCGAACGGCGGATCCTTGCGTTCGATCACGGCGTCGAATTCGTTGAGCGGAATGGTCGTCTTTTCGTACAGCTCGTACCAGTCGTGGTCGTCGTCACTGACGGCAAGCGGCTGCGCGACGGCCTGCACCACACCGCGGCTGGAAAACACGTTGCCCGGCTCGATGGCGAACAGCTGGTGGCCGCGGGCTTGCGCGGCGCGCATCATGGCAACCGAGGAATCTTTGTACGCCTTGAGCTTGGCGATCGGGTCGACGTGGAATGCAATCTTCATGGACGCGGAGGATAGCCGCGTCACGGCGGGCCTAACGGCTTTTCGACGGAACGCTTAATGGACGGGGTTGACACGGCAAAATGACAGGAAGTCGACTATCGAAAAAAACAGCCGTCATGCCCAGCGCAAAAAGGCATACAGCTAAAAAGCTGCTATTTCCTGGCCGGTGTCGCGGCCGGTTTGCCGGAGGAGCCCGCGGCAGCCGCAGTGGCGGCGGCCAGTTTTGCGTTTTCGGCGTCGATCAGGTTGGCGAGGCGTACGCGCTCGGCGGCGTACAGCACCGTCAGATCGGCCCGGTCGCGGCGTTTGCGGGTGAGCAGATCGGTCACCCGCGGCAGTTCGGACTTGGCTTCCAGCAGCAACACTGTTCCCGATTTCGAGGCCGCAGGTGGTGCCGCAGCGGGCGCAGGCGGTGCCTTGCCGATGGCCACCGGCGCCGTCATCGCGTCTGTCGGCGAGCTGACCGGTAGCGCCAGCTTGGCGAGATCGCCGGCCGTGACCGGCTGCCCGGCGACTATTTTGGCCAGGATCGCCTCACGCTCGGTCAGGTTGCGGATTTCCGAGTCCAGATTACCGAGCGCACGGTCGCGCACGCGGTCAAAATCCTTCAAATCGGCATAGGTGGAGAGCAGCGCCTTGTCCTTGCGCTCCTGTTCCAGGCGCGCATCGCGCGCTTTCGCCTCGTCGGCGGCGCGCTGCGCGGCGAGGCGCCTTTCCTCGGCGGTCGCCGCGCGCTCGGTCTCTTGTTTCAGCGTGCCGTCAGAGCGCAGTTCCTTGCGGGCGCGGTCGTTGGCCGAAGGCGGGATGGTGTCGCTGTACTGCACCTTGCCGTTTTCGTCGACCCACTTGTAAAGCTGGGCCTCGCTCGTTGCCGCAGCCAGCAGCGCGCACGCGGCCAGCAGCGGCCACGGCGACACAATCGGGGCGGAACTACGCAACCACGCCATACTGCGCACGATAGGCTTCAATCTTGTCCTTGTACTGGTTGAGACCGGCGTCGCTGCCGACCAGTTGCAGCACATCGGGCAGGGACGCAATGGCGGTCACGGGGATACCAAACTGCGCTTCCAGCTCCTGCACAGCAGAGAGTGTGCCAGTGCCACGCTCGTTGCGGTCCAGCATGATCAGAACGCCGGCCGGCGTGGCACCGTGCGCCCGTACCAGCTCGATTGCACCACGCTTGGCCGCGCCGTCCGTAATGACGTCGTCGACGATCAGCACCCGGCCCTTGAGCGGCGCGCCGACGATCAGGCCGCCTTCACCGTGGTCCTTCGCCTCCTTGCGATCGAACGAATACGGCAAATTGTGACCTTTTTCGGCAAGTCCGATCGCCAGCGCTGACACCAGTGGAATGCCCTTGTACGCCGGCCCGAAGATCATGTCGAAGGCCACGCCCGAGGCAAGGGCCGCATCGGCGTAGTAACGGCCAAGACGGAGCAGCGAATCGCCGGTGTTGAACAGGCCGCTGTTGAAAAAGTACGGCGACAGGCGGCCGGACTTGGTCTTGAATTCGCCAAATCGCAGCACGTCGCAGGCGAGCGCAAAGCGGAGGAAATCCTGGCGGAAGGCGTTGGGCGCGTCGGAGTCTTGCGGGGTGGCAGTCATGGGCAAATGCTTTCCTTTCGGGCAGACGTGAACCGCGCCAAAACGGCGCCATTCATGGAAAATGGGGAACACCGTATTTTCTCGCGTCCCGCGACGCAAGGCCAGCAAATCCATGCGCATCGTCACCCTCAATGCCAATGGCATTCGCTCCGCCAACAACAAGGGCCTCGCCGCCTGGATGAGCGCGTTGCGCGGCTGGGACGTTTTCTGTCTGCAGGAACTGAAGGCCAACCTCGAGGACGTGCCGGAGGAACTGCTGCGACCGAAGAAAAGCCACGGCCATTTCCACCCCGCCGACCGCAAGGGATACGCCGGCACCGCGCTGTGGTCGAAGCAGAAACCGGTCAGGGTAGTGAAGGAGTTCGGCGTTGGCGAGTTCGACACCGAAGGCCGCTACCTCGAAGCCGATTTCGGCCACGTCGCCGTCGTCTCGCTCTATCTGCCTTCTGGTGCCGCCGGCCCCGAGCGCCAGGCCAGCAAGGACCGCTTTCTGAGCGTGTTCCCGAAGCATCTGCAGGCGCTGCGCAGCAGCGGCAAGGAGATCGTGATCTGCGGCGATTTCAACATCGCGCACAAGGAAATCGACCTCAAGAATTACCGGAGCAACAAGAAGAACTCAGGCTTCCTGCCGCACGAACGCGAATGGCTCACTCATGTGTTCGACGAGATCGGCTTCGTCGACGTCTTCCGCACGCTCGACCAGCGCGCCGAGCAATACACCTGGTGGAGCAACCGCGGCAACGCCTACGCTAACAACGTGGGTTGGCGGTTGGACTACCAGATCGCCACGCCGGGCATTGCAGCCACGGCGAAGAAGGCGCAGATCTACCTCGACGAGAAGTTCTCGGATCATGCGCCGTTGATTATTGATTACGACTTTGCGCTCTGACGTTGCACGGCGCCGATTCCCTCTCCCTTGAGGGGAGAGGGGCAGGGAGAGGGTGGTGGTCGAATGAAGAACGATCTTTGCCACCAGCGCGCTCTGTGGCCGCGCGGGGCCAGTCACTTTTCTTGCTTCGCCAAGAAAAGTAACCAAAAGAAGGCGACCCCAGGGATTCGCTGTTTCCCTGCGGTGCTCGCAACGCGCGGGACCCGCACAAATCGCCCGAAAGTTGCGCTAACGCGCAACCGGTGGGCTCATGGTGCGGGTCTACGACCGCGCGTTGCTCCGCTCCTCGGGGCGAATCCATGGGGACCCCGTCAAACCAATATTTGATCGCTTCGCGATTGACGCACGAGAACCCGGATGCGAGCATCCGAGCTACGTTGCTCACAGCATACGCCGATCACGCGTTTGCGAAGTTGCATTGCATCTGTCAAAAAGAAATTCAAGATTCTCAGCGTATTCCGGACTCTTGTTGCGCTGTTCGAGCACATAGGGACGCAGACTTAGCCACGTGTCTTCGATTGCACGGCCAGTAAAAATACTCACCATATGAGTGTCGACCATACGCATCCGAACAAACAGCCCGATATTGTCGAGGAGATGAAGTAGCGTAAGGACGTCCAGCAATATCTCCTGCGGAATTGCTTCCATCCCGGATCCGTTTGGCGGGTGATCTTGCCGCAATCGACTACGCACATAGTGACGCACGCGCGTACAGTCTTTGCTTCTGTATTCGCGTAGCAACTCCATAAGAGTAGGCAGTTTTGCGTCGATCGCTGCGGAACCTGCCTGAGACTTGGAGTATTCCGCCGCAGCTTCCGCCGCTCTTGCTTGACGCGCGGATACACCCAATGCGAAAAGCGAAACGACTACTGCTACCGTGGCCATGACTTCTGCAATCACTGCGCTGTCCGACTCTGCTTGCTGTGCTGCGCGTGATATTAACAAGCTTGATCCGGACATTCGCAACGGGGCCTTTGCCAACGTCACCGAAAAGAAGCGTAGCCCAGATGCTTGCACGGGCACCCATAAACCTTGCGCGAAGCGACTAAGCAGCAACTGGCCGTGTGCGGCCACGCGGTGCATCGGTGACACACATCAAGCGTCCGTCCGGTAGGCCGTCGACCGGCTCATAGCCTGCCTCGGAATCGATCCGAGGGCGAGCGATTGAAGGGGGCCGCCCCGCGTCACGGCAAAATTACGCCATGCTTCGCTTGATAGACCTGATTCTCGCCCGCGGCAGTACGCCGCTGATTGACCGCGCCAACATCACCATCAACCCCGGCCGCAAGGTTGGGATCATTGGCGCGAATGGTGCCGGAAAGTCCACGCTGTTTGCGGCCTTGCGTGGGCAACTGCACGCCGAGCGTGGCGATATCGCGATGCCCAACGGTTGGGTGATCGCACATGTGGCGCAGGAGACGCCGCCTTCGGAGCGCACGGCGCTGGAATACGCGCTCGACGGCGATATCGAGCTGCGCGAACTTGAAACCGCCATCGCGTGCGAGAGCGAGCATCCGAACCCCGACGCCGCGAAGCATGGCGAGGAACTCGCGCACCTTTACGCGCGCATGGAGACGATCGGCGGCTATGCGGCGCCCGCGCGGGCGGCTGAGCTGCTGGCCGGGCTTGGCTTCGAGCACGACATGCAGTCGCGCGCCGTGGCGACCTTCTCGGGCGGCTGGCGCATGCGGCTCAATCTGGCGCAGGCGCTGATGTGCCGCAGCGATCTGCTGCTGCTCGACGAACCGACCAACCACCTCGACCTCGATGCCGTGATCTGGCTCGAGGACTGGCTGGCGCGCTACGCGGGCACACTGCTCGTCATCACGCATGACCGCGACTTCATCGACCGCGTTGCCGACCAAATCCTCTACTTCGACACTTCGAACGGCGCGGCAGGATCGAAGCTCAAGCTCTACACCGGCAACTACGCCGCGTTCGAGGAGCAGCGCGCGACCGAGCTCTCGGTGCAGCAGTCGGCATTCGAAAAACAGCAGCGTCAGATCAAGCACCTCGAATCGTTCATCACCCGCTTCAAGGCGAAGGCGACCAAGGCCGCGCAGGCGCAGAGCCGCATCAAGGCGCTCGAAAAATTGGAGCGCATCGCGCCGGCGCACGTCGATTCGCCGTTCACGTTCGAGTTCAAAAAGCCCGAGGGCGAGCCGCGGCAGTTGCTCAAGTTCGCCGACGTGAAACTCGGCTACGGCGAGGGCGACGCGCAGAAGATCGTGCTCGATCGCGTCAGCTTTTCGATCCTGCCGAACTCGCGCATCGGCCTGCTCGGCCGCAACGGCGCCGGCAAATCGACGCTGGTCAAGGCGCTCGCCGGCGCGCTCAAGCCGCTGTTCGGCGAACGCATCGAAGGCCAGCATCTCAAGATCGCGTACTTCGCGCAGCACCAGCTGGAGCAGCTGCGCACCGACGAGTCGCCGTTCTGGCATCTCGACCAGCTCGACAAGAAGCTCGTCGAGGAACGCGGCTACCCGCGTGCGCGCGATCAGGACATCCGCAACTTTCTGGGCGGTTTCGACTTTCGCGGCGACCGTGTCGGCGAGAAGGTCGGCGTGTTTTCGGGCGGCGAGAAGGCGCGGCTGGTGCTGGCGATGCTCGTCTACGAGCGGCCGAACCTGCTGCTGCTCGACGAACCGACCAACCACCTCGACATCGAGATGCGCCAGGCGCTGACGCTCGCGCTGCAGGACTACGAGGGCGCGCTGGTGGTCGTCGCGCATGACCGCCACATCCTGCGCGCCTGCTGCGACGAGCTTTGGCTGGTCGCCAATCATCGCGTGGCGCCGTTCGAGGGCGATCTCGACGACTATCGCGACTGGCTGCGCGAGCAGCGCAACAAGCCGGCGGCCGCCGACGCCGCGCCGACGCGCAAGGACGACAAGCGCGCCGAGGCCGAAGAGCGGCAGCGCCTCGCCAACCTGCGCAAGCCGATCCAGAAGCGCATCGACGTGATTGAGAAGGAACTCGCCAAGCTCACCAGCGCGCGCGACACGCTCGACGCCTGGCTTGCGAGCGAAGCCGCCTACGCCGCCGAGAACGCACCCTCGCTCGGCGACAAGACCCGCGAACGCGGTGAACTCGCGGCGAAGGTCGATGCGCTGGAAGAGGAATGGATGGAGAAACAGGAGGCGATGCAGTGGGTGCGGTGAGCCTTACCGTCCCCGTCCGGTGGCTCGTCATTCCCGCGAAGGCGGGGACGACAGCTCAATCTCGGACGCGCGGATCGCCGGCGTATTGGCATCGCATTTGGCGCTTCAGCTTTTTGGCAAAAGCCCCAATCAATAAAGGCTCAAGCCATGAAAAGTCCAAGAGTCGACAAATGAGCTATTCAGCGCCGGAGCCCATATTGGAACGGCGTTTTCAAGAAAAGCTGTAACCCTGTAGGAGCGGCTTGCCGCGACCCCGTCCGTTGGGTAGAAACGCCATTCGGTCGCGGCAAGCCGCTCCTACAGCCGGAGCCGAGCGGCAACCGCGACGGCCGGATCGCTAGGCGTAGCTGTAAAACCCGCGCCCGGTCTTGCGGCCGAGATAGCCTGCTGCGACCATTTCTTTCAGCAGCGGCGCCGGCCGGTATTTCGGGTCGTTGAAGCCATCGTAAAACACGTTCATCACCGCGATCATGACGTCGAGGCCGATCATGTCGGCGAGCGCGAGCGGGCCGATCGGCTGGTTGGTGCCGAGCTTCATGCCGTTGTCGATGTCCTCGGCGGTGGCGAGCCCTTCCTGAAGGCAGAAGATTGCCTCGTTGATCATCGGGCAGAGGATGCGGTTGACCACGAAACCCGGCGAATTCTTCACCGTGATCGGCGTCTTGCCGAGCGCCTTGGCCAGTTGCTGCGCGGTCGCCAGCGTCTCGTCGCTGGTGGCGATGCCGCGGATCAGTTCGACCAGCGCCATCATCGGCACCGGGTTGAAGAAGTGCATGCCGATGAAACGGTCCGGCCGGTGCGTCGCCGCCGCCAGACGGGTGATCGAAATCGACGACGTGTTGGTGGCGATCACGACGCCGGGTTTGACGATGGCGTCGAGATCCTTGAGGATTTTGATCTTCAGCGTCTCGTTTTCGGTGGCGGCCTCGATCACGTAATCGCAGGCCGCCAGATCGTCGACTGCGGTCGTGGTGCGCACGCGGGCGAGCGCGGCGGCCTTGTCGGCGGCGTGAATTTTCTCCTTCTTGACCAGCCGGTCGAGGCTGGCCGCAATGGTGGCTAGGCCCTTTTCCAGCGCTGCGGCGTTGACATCGAGCATGACGGCATTGACGCCGGAAACGGCGCAGGCCTGTGCGATGCCGTTGCCCATAGTTCCGGCACCCACGATGCCGACGGTGTTGACTGTCATGAAATTTCTCCTGAGGTTTGCGCCATTTTACGGAGCGTCGATGCGGCAAAATGCCGGCCATGACTTCGCAGAATCCGCCGGCGCGTCTTGCCGTGGGCGTCGGCGCGGCGCTGGGAGCGGGTTTGCTGTGGGGCCTGGTCTTTGTCGCGCCGCTCCTGCTGCCCGACTATCCCGCCACACTGCTTTCGTTTGGCCGCTATTTCGCATTCGGGCTGGTGACATTGCCGATCGCCTGGTGGCAACGCGACCAGCTGCGCCGGCTGACGCGGCCAGACTGGTGGCTGGCGACCAGGCTGTCGATCGTCGGCAACTTCATCTACTACCTGACGCTGTCGGCCGCGATCCAGCTCGCCGGTGCGCCGCTGCCGACGCTGATCATCGGTACCCTGCCGGTGGTGATTGCGGTGGCGTCGAATCTCGGCAATCACCACGAGCAGCGGTTTTCCTGGGCGCGTCTGCTGCCGTCGCTGGCGCTGATTGCGGGCGGCCTGTTGTGCGTCAATGCCGATCAGGTGGCACGTCTGCACGCCGACGGCTCGCTCGGCGCGTATCTCAGCGGCGCCGCGCTCGCCATCGTCGCCAACGCGGCGTGGACCTGGTATCCCATCCACAACGCGCGCTGGCTGAACGCGCATCGCCAGCACACCTCGACGACCTGGGCGACCGCGCAGGGGCTGATGACGCTGCCGATTGCCGCCGTCGGGCTCGCGCTCTCGCTCGGCTGGCTGCGCCTCACCGGCGACGCCCGTTTTGCGCAATCGCTGTCGGGCCCGGAGCCGCTCAAGTTCTGGCTGTTGATGACGGTGATCGGCTTCTGTGCGTCGTGGCTCGGCACCATGCTGTGGAACATCGCCAGCAAGAACACACCGACTGCGCTGACCGGACAATTGATCGTGTTCGAAACGCTGGCGGCGCTGGCCTACGCCTATCTCGTCTATCAGCGCGCCCCCAGTGCCTGGGAAATCGCGGGGATCGTGCTGCTGGTGCTCGGGGTGGTGGTGGGCGTGCGGGCGTTGTCGCAGTCGTCGCCGTCCATGTAGGAGCGGGGGGGGGGGGGCGGGGGGGGGGGGGGCCCCGCCCCGGGCCGGCCCCCCCCCCCCCCCACCACAGCTGCGAGAGAGGCCCACCCCCGGGCCCGCCGCGCCGGCG
>JAPUER010000022.1:0-80295 GCA_027492485.1 Betaproteobacteria bacterium | reverse complement strand
CCCTCAGCAGCGCGGTCGCGGCAAGCCGCTCCTACAGAAGTTTCCAGTGCAGCGAACGCCCCTGCGTCAGCGGCACGATGCGCTCGTCGCCGAAGGCAAAGTCGTCCGCTGGCGTCCAGGTCTCGCGTGCCAGGGTGACGCTGCCGGCGTTACGCGGCAGGCCGTAGAACCCGGCGCCGAAGCGGCTGGCGAAGTCATCCAGCCGGTCGAGCGCGCCCGCCGCGTCGAAGGCCTCGGCATAAAGCTCGATCGCCGCATGCGAGGTGAAGCAGCCGGCGGCGCCGCAACAGGTCTCCTTGGCGTTTTTGGCATGCGGCGCGCTGTCGGTGCCGAGGAAGAATTTCGGTGAACCGGAGGTCGCGGCTTTGATCAACGTCTGCCGATGGGTCTCGCGCTTCAGGATCGGCAGGCAGTAGAAGTGCGGCCGGATGCCGCCGGTGAAGATCGAGGTCCGGTTGTAGAGCAGATGCTGCGGCGTGATGGTGGCGCCGACGTTGGCGGGCGCGGCGGCCACGAAGTCCGCCGCTTCGCGTGTGGTGATGTGTTCGACCACGACTTTCAGCGCCGGAAAGTCGCGCACGACTTGCGCCAGCGATTGTTCGACGAAGATCGCCTCGCGGTCGAACACATCGGTCGCCGGATCGGTCACTTCGCCGTGAATGCACAGCACCACGCCATGCCGCTGCATGGCATCGAGCACCGGATAGACATTGCTGAGCGCCGTCACGCCGGAGTCGGAATTGGTCGTGGCACCCGCCGGGTAGTACTTGAAAGCCTTGACGAAACCGGACGCCGCTACCCGCGCAACCTCGTCGACCCCGGTGCGGTCGGTCAGGTAGAGCGTCATCAGTGGCTCGAAGGCGGTATCGACGGGCAACGCCTGCAGGATGCGCTGGCGATACGCCGCCGCCATCGCCACCGTGGTCACCGGCGGCTTCAGGTTGGGCATCACCAGTGCGCGACCGAATTGCCGCGCGGTGAACGGCACCACCGAGGCAAGCCCGGCGCCGTCGCGCAGGTGGACATGAAAGTCGTCCGGCCGTCCGATGGTGACGGCGGACAGCGACGCGGCGGTTGCGGTGGATTGCACGATGGGCGGCCCGAACTGGACAGGATGTGGACAGGATGGGGGCGGCGAAGTCGCCGCCGCAGCGATGTCTCGAACTGGTAGGATTTAATCATGGGCTCCCATCCCGCAAGCTCGCATCCGGCCACTGCGGCATCTGCTTCGGCAGCCGCCGGCATTGCCCCGGCACCGCTGCCGCAGGCCGCGATCATGCTGGCGCGCAGGCTGGTGATGGCGAGCGGCGGCCGCAACACCGGCGCCCGGCGCAACGTGCTCGCCTGCCTGATCGCATCGGATCGCGCGTTGTCGCATGCCGATATCGAGCTGCAACTGTCCGACAGCGGGCTCGACCGGGTGACGCTGTATCGCGTACTGGACTGGCTGGTCGAGCATTCGCTGGCGCATCGCGTGGGCACCGCGGGCGGCGTGGCGGGCGTCGAGCGCGCCATGCGGTTTGCGTTTACGAGGCCGGAAAAACCCCATTCTCACGCCCACTTTCAGTGCACACAGTGCGGTCGCACCATCTGCCTGGACGACGTGGCGGCGCCGGCGCTGGCCGTTCCCCCGGGTATTGAGCTGCAGGGAATCGAACTGGCAGCCTTCGGTCGTTGCGCGCACTGTCGCGCAGAGGCGGGAGCAGGGGGCGGCTAGCAGCCGCTATAATCCGGCGCCGCCCGAAATCCGGCGCCGCCCGAATAGACAGCGGCCGGCCGACCAGATACTCGATTGATCGACAGATAAGGTTCCAGAACAGTTTTATGGCTACTACGAGCAAGGCGAAGACCGCGCCCGCAGCAAAGACGGCGCCGCCCGCCACCGCTGGCAAAGCTGGCACTGCCGGCAAAGCGACCAAACCGGCGGCAACGGCCGCCTCGACAACCAGGCCGGCGCCCGTGCTGACGATGAACAGTCAGAAGAAATACGGCGGCTTGACCGAGGCCGAAATCCTCGCGCAGCCGGAATCGGAATACATGAGCAAGGCGCAGCTCGCCTTTTTCCGTGAAAAGCTGGTCGAGCTGCGCGACAACATCCTGCACAACGCCACCGACACCGGCGAGCATCTGCGCGATACCGAGGTCGCGACCGACCCCTCCGACCGCGCGACGCAGGAAGAGGAATACACGCTGGAGTTGCGCACCCGCGACCGCGAGCGCAAGCTGCTCAAGAAGGTGGACAAATCGCTGCGTATGGTGGACGACGGCAGCTTTGGCTGGTGCGAGGAGACCGGCGAGCCGATCGGCGTCGCCCGCCTGATCGCCCGCCCGACGGCGTCGCTGTCGATCGAGGCGCAGGAGCGCCGCGAGCGCATGCAGAAGCTGTTCGGCGATTGATGGCTGCGACGCGGTCTGCGTCGCGTCGCAATGACCCCTTGCTACTCGCGGATTTGCCGCGAACGGCCATAATCGTTTGTTCCTGCTTCAAACGCGCGACTGCCCGCCAGTCCCACCCAAAGGAAACCCCATGAGTGCACCCTTCTCCCTGCCGCCGCTTCCCTATGCCGACAACGCACTGGAGCCGCTGATTTCGGCCAACACGCTGTCGTTTCACTATGGCAAACACCACAAGGCCTACGTCGACAACCTGAACAAGCTGGTCGAGGGCAAGGATCTTGCACAACTGTCGCTGGAAGACATCATCCGGAAGTCGGCCGGCAATCCGGACATGGTGGGTGTGTTCAACAACGCCGCGCAAATCTGGAACCACACGTTCTACTGGAACAGCCTGAAGCCGAATGGCGGCGGCAAACCGACCGGCGCCGTCGCGGCGGCAATCGACAAGGATCTCGGTGGCTACGACAAGTTCAAGGCCGATTTCGCCAACGCGGCGGTGACGCAGTTCGGCTCCGGCTGGGCGTGGCTGGTGGCCGATGCCGGCACGCTCAAGATCGTCAAGACGGGCAACGCCGAGGTGCCGTTCACCAAGGGCCAGAAGCCGCTGCTGACCATCGACGTCTGGGAGCATGCCTACTACCTCGACTACCAGAACCTGCGCGCCAAATACGTCGAGACGCTGATCGACAAGCTGCTGAACTGGGACTTCGCCAACGCGAACTTCGCCGGCTGATCGCAGTCGTAGCAAAAACACTGTCAGAAGGGCCGGGTTTCCGGCCTTTTTGATTTCTGGCGTTGAGGAACCGGTTGCCACAGACTGACTTACAGCCTGCCTTGTTGAGCGTGCGCAACTTGCGCCATCGCTACCTGCCGAAGGGCGTCGCCGGTCGTATGGCGACAGCGGGCGATGCAGCGGGCGCCGGCGGTAAGCAGTTGGCGCCCGACGAGGCGACGATCGAGTTCGGCAGTTTTACGGTTGTCGCGGGCACGGTGCTACTGGTGCGCGGCGCTTCCGGCGCCGGCAAATCGACCTTGCTGCATCTATTGGCGGGGGTGTTGCCGGTGTCGACTGCGGACGGCCTGGTGACGGTCGCCGGCCGGGCGCTCGCCGGGCTGCCGACCGCCGAACGCGATGCGTTGCGCCCCTTTGTCGTCGGCTGGATGCCGCAGCGGCTGTGCCTGATCGAGGCCCTGACTCTGCGCGAAAACGTACTGCTGCCGCTGGCGCTGGCCGGAAAATCGGGCGCGGGCGCCGGGCAGCGCGCCGACCGTCTGATGGATTCGCTGGCCATCGCGTCGCTTGCAGCCCGTCGCCCCGCGGCCATCTCGGTTGGCCAAGCGGCGCGCGCGAGCCTCGCCCGCGCACTTGTGGCGCAGCCGAAACTATTGCTCGCCGACGAACCCACGGCGGCGTTGGATGAAATCAGCGCCCGGCTGGTTGCACGCGAGATTGCCGGATTTGCGATGGCGGGCGGCGCCGCCGTGGTTGCCAGCCACGATTGGCAGTTGCGTGAAATGTTGCTGCAATCCTTGCCGTCCGCCTCGGTGCAGGTACTGGAGTTGCCGCGATGAGCACCATCCTGCGTCTGGCCGCGCGGTTCCTGTCGCAACGTCCGTGGCAGTTCGCGTTGACGATCGCGCTTTGCGCGCTGGGCATGGCGAGCGCGGTTGGCATTGTCTGGCTGCAAGCAACGCTGGAGTCCCATGCGCGGCGACAGGCCGAAGGCATCGACATCGTGGTCGGTGCCAAGGGATCGGCGCTGCAAAACGTGTTGGCAGCGGTCTACTATCTGGATGTGCCCAACGGCAACATTCGTCTCAGTGAAATTGCAGCGTTGCGGAGCAACCCGATGGTGGCCCGCACCATTGCGTTGGCGATGGGCGACTCGGTTGCGGGGGCGCGGATCGTTGGCGCCGGCGCCGACTTTCTGGCGTTTTATGGCGCCGAATTGGCGGAAGGCGCGCTTCCGGCCGCACCGATGGAAGCCGTGGTCGGCGCGTCGCTGGCCGCTCGCGCCAAGCTGCGCGTCGGCGACAGCTTCATTGGCGCGCACGGCATGGGCGGTGGCGAAGCCGCAGCCGAGCACGACAGTTACCCCTACCGGGTTGTCGGCATCCTCAAGGCAAGCGGACGGGTGGTCGACCAGATTGCGGTGACGCCGCTGGAAAGTGTCTGGCTGGTGCACGAAGGGCATGCCGCCAGCAGCGAGCCGGAGGCCACCTTTGCGCTGATACAAAGCAAAGGGCCGCTCGGCGTGGCAACGCTACCGCGCACCATCAACAGCACGACGCGCCTGCAGGCAGCGGTGCCGGCGCTGGAATCGGCACGTTTGCTGACTAGCTTCGATTGGGTTGCGGTCATCGTCAAGGCGTTTGCCGGCGTGCTGGTCGCGGCCGCGATGGCGTCGTTGCTGGGTGCGTTGCTGCAGGCGCTGGCGCGGCGGGAACCGGAAATGGCGGTACTGCGGGCGATGGGTGCGAGCCGCCTGCAACTGCTGGTGCTGGTGCTGGCCGAGGCGCTGGCACTGGTTGTGATGGCGTCGTTGCTGGCGGCTGTGCTGCTGCTGATCGGCGCGTGGACGCTGTCGCACGCGGTGCTGCCCGGTCTGGTCGTCGATCTGCCGACTGGGGGCATGCTGTGGGTAATTGCCCTTGCCGGCGCGCTTTTTCTGTCGGTTATTGCTACTATCCCGGTCCTACGCCGCAGTTTTTCCATTGACGTTGCCGCGCAGCTGTCGTCGAGGTAATTGAAGATGAAAATCCGCTTTCCTGTTTTCCGCGGTTGGCTGGCTTCGCTGTCGGCAGCGGTTGCCTTTGCGGTGCTACCGGCGGTGGCCGTGACGCCGGTGCCGGCGGACGGCGCGCTGATGCCGCCTTCGCAGTTTCTGCCGGAAAAGCCCGGCTTCACCTCGTGGCGTACGCTCGGGCAGGTAGAACTGGTCAAGCGTGACCGCAAGATGGTGCCGTCGTTCGCGCAAGCCGTCACCGTGCTGGACGGGAAGCCAATCCGGGTGCAGGGCTTCATGATGCCGCTCGACATTGGCGACAAGCAGCGCCGCTTCCTGCTGGTGGCAGCGCCGCCGCATTGCTCGTTCTGCCTGCCGGCGGGGCCGGATGCGATGATCGAAGTGCGTGCCAGGTCGGATGTGCGCTACGGCTTCGACGCCGTCGCGCTGTCCGGCACCCTGCAGGTGCTCAAGGACGACCCTGCCGGACTGTACTACCGGCTGCTCGATGCTGTGCCGGCTCAGTAGGCCCTGCCGGCACGATTGATCGACAAACGCATCGACATGGCTTTCAAGATTTTCCCGAAGTCGCCCAAGCCGGGCGCGGCGAAGCTGGAGTTGGCACCGATCGATCCGCCCACCCGATCGGGCAAGGACGACAAGCGCGTGGCGGACCCGGCGACTACGACGTCACGGCACCATGGCGATACCGAATTCGGTGGCTGGGCACCGCAAGCCGCGCGCATCGAGGTCGAGGAGGAAGGCGCACTGGGGCCGTCGCTGGAAAACGCTGCGCTGATGTTCGCGCACGGCAATGCGACGGCGGCAACCGCCGCTCTGGCGCACGCGCTCGACACGGCGGAGCGCTCGCAGCCGATGGTGTGGATGTGCCTGTTCGATCTTTACGCGCGGGCCGACGACCGCGCTTCGTTCGAGGAGCTTGCGCTGCGCTTCGTGGTGCAATTCGAACGTTCGGCGCCGGCCTGGGACGAGATGGCGGTCGGCAGCAACGCTGCCAACAAGCCGACATCGACGGCGGCGGTGCGTGCCAAACCGAAGTCGCTCTTGCGCGGCGACCTGACCGATCCGCACGCGCCGGTGATTGTGGCACTGAGCGAAGCGGCAAAGCGCAAAGAATCCTCGCCGACACCGCCCCGCTTTGACCTGGACATCGCCGAGTTGCAAGGCGTCAACGATGTTTGCGGCACCCTGCTCGCCGGCGCGCTCGCTGCGTTGCGGCGCAAGGGAGCAGTCATTTCGTTCCGCGCGCTGGACGCCACCATCCGCCGACTTGCCGCGCCGCTCAAGGCCGGCGAAAGGGCGCGCAAAGGGCAGTGGTATCTGGTGCTCGAACTGCTGCAATGGTCCGGGCAGACCGCCACCTTCGACGACCGCGCCGTCGATTTCGCCGTCACCTTCGAGATTTCGCCGCCGTCGCTGGAGGCGTTGACGCCGCTGCAACGCAGTGTGCTGACCACCCAGAATGCCGCGGCAGACGAGCCGGAAGACGCGCTGGTCGACGACCGCGTGGTTTGGGTCGGCGAACTCAAGGGCGCCGCCGATCCCTGCCTGCGGACCGTCGTTGCCGACAAGGTCACCACCAATCCGGTGGTGGTCGACATGCGGCAGGTGTTGCGCGTGGATTTTGTCTGCGGCGGCGCGATAGCCAATTCCTTCACCCGTCTCATGGCGCAGGCGATCGATGTGCGCGTGCTCGGTGCCACGCCGATCATTCAGGTGCTGCTGCAACTGACTGGTGCGCCGGCCACGCTGTTTGTGAAGACGGCCTGAGACGCCTGTTTCAGCTCACCGGCGCTGCCGAATTTTCTTTTTGCCGCATCGCGGCCCGCACCTATGGATTCCAGACTCGATTTTCACGGCACCACAATCGTCTCGGTGCGCCGCGGCAACACCGTCGCCCTGGGCGGCGATGGTCAGGTAACGCTTGGCAACATGGTGATCAAGGCGACGGCGCGCAAGGTGCGGCGGCTGTACCACGACCGTATCCTGGCCGGGTTCGCGGGCGCCACGGCCGACGCCTTCACACTGTTCGAGCGTTTCGAGGGCAAGCTTGAAAAGCATCAGGGACATTTGACCCGCGCCGCGGTGGAACTCGCCAAGGACTGGCGGCAGGATCGCATCCTGCGCCGGCTGGAAGCTATGCTCGCGGTGGCCGACCAGAGTGCCTCGCTGATCATCACCGGCAACGGCGACGTGCTGGAGCCGGAGCATGGCATCGTCGCCATCGGCTCCGGCGGCGGATTTGCGCAGGCTGCCGCGCGGGCGCTGACCCAGCACAGCGAGCTGTCGGCGCGCGACATCGTCGCCGAATCGCTGAAGGTGGCGGGAGAGATCTGCATCTACACCAATCAGAATCATGTCATCGAAGAACTGGCGTGGCAGGCGTAGCGGACTTTCGGTAGCAGGACTGTGAACAACAAGCGATTCGACGTCCTGGTCGCTGGCGGCGGTCCGGTGGGCTGGGCCTGCGCGCTGGCGGCGAAGCGGGCGCGGCGCGATGCCCGTGTCGCCGTGGTCGAGCGCGACGCCTTGCCCGATCCCCGTTCGGCGCCGGCGGATGGGCCGCTCTCGGCCCGCGTCTACACGCTGGCCGCCGGCAATCTGCAATGGCTGATTGAGCAGGGGGTCGAGTTCGACGACACGCGCTGCGCCGCGGTGACCGATATTCGCGTGTATGGCCGCGATGGCGCTGGGTCGCTGCATGTACGCGCCTCGGACAGCGGGCAGGACGAAATTGCCCGGGTGATCGAACACGAGGCGCTGACGCACGCCATTGCGCGAACCGCCATCCGGTCGGGCGTTGTTGCCGTGCAGGGCGAAGGCGTCGATCTGCACGACGCCGGCGATGCCGGCATCGACGGCAGGCTGCTCGAACTGGCCGACCGCAGCCTGCTCGGCGCCCGCGCGATCGTGGTGGCCGACGGCGTGCATTCCCGTCTGCGCGAGGCGGCGGGTCTGTCCGCGCAACGTCACGCCTATCCGCAGCACGGCGTGGTCGCCCATCTGCTTGCGGCAACCGGGCATCGCAACACCGCGACGCAGTGGTTCTTGCCCGACGGATCGATCCTCGCGTTGCTGCCATTGCCCCAGGTTGCCGGCTCACCGGCGGTGTCGATGGTGTGGTCGACCGATCCCCGGCGTGCTGCCCTGCTTTGTGCGCTGCCGGAAAGCGAACTGCTGCAGGAGATCAACGCGGTCAGCGAATCTGCGCTGCGGCTGCGCGCCGTGGCAGGCGCGGCGCGCAGCTTCCCGCTCAACCTGTTGCGGCTGGCCGACCCGGTCGGCAAACGCGTGCTGGTCGTCGGCGATGCTGCGCACGCCATGCATCCGCTGGCGGGGCAGGGCGTCAACGTCGGGCTTGCCGACGCGCGCTGCCTGTACGCGCTCTGGCGCAACGCCCCGGCGGGCGCCATCGACCCCGGCCATCCCCTGCTGCTGGCGCGTTATCGGCGGGAGCGGTACGGGCCGACACTCGCCATGCAACTGGCGACCGACGGTCTTTTCCGCCTCTACAATCAATCCCGACATCCATTGCTGATGGCGGCTGGCGACGCGGGAATGCGTCTTTTAGGCCGCGTACCCGCGTTTCGTCGCACGCTGTCTACCGCTGCGATGCAATGAACGCTTTAATCCGCGCTATCAAGGAACCCCCCATATGAACCGCATCATCGTCGCCCTGCTTGCTTCCGGCATCATGCTGGGAGCGTGCAACGCCCAGCAACCACCGGCCGGCAAGGCGCCGAAGGCAGCTGCCGTGGCCGCGCCTGCCCGCGCCGAATCGAGCGCGGCGAAACTGGCCGAGGTCAAGGCGGTGCTCGAAGAGCGCTTCAAAGGCGCGCCGATCAAGGGTTTGCGCGCTGCCGTGTTTCCCGGCCTGTACGAGGCAATGGTTGGCGACGACGTCATCTACTTCGACGAAAAACTCAGCCATTTCATCGTCGGCAATCTGATCGAAACCGCGACCATGACCAACAAGACGGAGGAGCGCACGGCCGAGCTCAGCGCCATCGACGTCAAGACGCTGCCGCTGGCCGACTCGATCAAGTTCGTGCGCGGCAAGGGCGAGCGCGTGATGTACGTGTTCACCGACGTCGACTGTCCGTTCTGCACGCGCCTGGAGCAGACCCTGCAGGACATGGACAACGTGACGGTTTACAACTTCATGTACCCGATCGACTCGCTGCATCCCGCCGCACGCAACAAACAGAAGGCGATCTGGTGCTCGCCGGACCGGCTGGCCGCCTGGCAGGACGCCGTGCTGCGCAAGAAGTTCGACGCCGCCGCCAAGGGCGATTGCGCCAATCCGGTGGACGCCACCGTCGAGCTCGGGCAAAAGCTCGGCGTGCGCGCGACACCGTCGTTCTTCCTCGCCGACGGCCGCATGGTCGCCGGCGCCATCCCGCGCGAGCAACTGGAAGCACGTCTGAACGCAGCGCAGACCAAGGTCGCCGTAAAGTAGGCGGCACCGACGCAGCCGCTATTTCGTCACTCGTCATTCGTCATTCGTCTTCACGACCAAAGGGAGTAACACATGGGCCTCATGGACTTCATCAAGAAAGAGCTGATCGAGATCATCGAATGGCAGGATGATTCCCGCGACACGCTTTCTTACCGCTGGCCGGACGATGACAAGCAGATCAAGAACAACGCGCAACTGATCGTTCGCGAAAGTCAGGTTGCGCAGTTCGTCTACCTCGGGCAATACGCCGATACGCTCGGCCCGGGCAAGCACACCTTGTCGACGCAGAACATTCCGGTGCTGTCGACCATCCTCGGCTGGAAGTACGGCTTCGAGACGCCATTCAAGGCGGACGTTTACTACGTCACCACGCGCACGTTCGCGGGCAACAAGTGGGGCACCGCGAACCCGATCATGATGCGCGACGCGGATTTCGGCGTCGTGCGCATGCGCGCCTTCGGCCAGTACGACTTCAAGATCGTCAACCCGCCGCTGTTCCTGAAAGAGGTGGCCGGCACCGACAATCACTTCCGCCTCGACGAGTTCGCCGACGTGATGCGCTCGAAGATCGTCACCGTGTTTACTGAGGCCATTGCCAATGCCAAGGTGCCGGCGCTCGACGTCGCCGCGCGCTACAGCGAGATCGGCAACGCGCTGCTGCCGGCGATCAATCCCATCACGACGTCGAAGTACGGCATCGAGGTGACGGCGTTCAATATCGAGAATGTCTCGCTGCCGCCGGAAGTCGAGCAGGCGATCGACAAACGCGGCGCCATGACCACCATCGGCGACATGGGCGAGTACATCCGCTACAACATGGCCAACGCGGTGGGCGAGGGCAAGGCCGGCACCATGGGCTTCGGCGCCGAATTCGCGGTGGCGATGGGCGTCGGCCAGCAGATGATCAACCAGCCCGGCGGCACCGTGGGCACCAACCCGAATGCGCCGCGCGGCATGGTGCCGGGTGCGATGGCGGCGCCGGTCGCCGCTGCTGCCGCCGCGCCGGCCGCAGCACCGGCGATGGAGTTGATGAACCCGGCGCAGGTGGCGCAGGTGCTCGGCGTGGCCGAAAGCGACGTGCTCGCCGAGCTCGATTCCGGCGCCCTCAAAGGCCGCAAGATCGGCACCCAGTGGCGCATCACGCGCGAGGCGGTGGATACGTTCCTGAGGGGCTAGCGCTGCGCGTTTTTGGCGGAACACTGCTGGTCGTTGGTTGCGCCGGCGCGATTTACGGCGGATACCTGTTGATTGAGCACGACGTGTGGTGGCGTCTTGGAACGCTCCTTCTGCTTGTCGGAGCGTTCCTGGCCAAGTGGGGATGGAATTGCTTGCGTGACCGTCACACTATCCATTAACTTTTCGATGAAAGCGCCACTGAACGGGGACCAGCCGCCGATTTGGCTTGATGTCGACTTTGCGCGATTTGCCAGATTGCTCCCGATGCAGCGGTCGTTCTGGACAAATGCTGACTGGAAGTTTGCGCCCTCCGCGGCGTTTAAGCATCATCGGATCTCCCTGCCATGAATCCACCCACCGCCACCCACACCGCTGCCACCGCCCCTGAAAAGCAGGCCCGCAGCAAGTACACCTGCGTTGCGTGCGGCGGCGAGGCGGTGTGGAATCCTGCCAAGCAGAAGCTGGTGTGCGCCTTTTGCGGTACCGAGGCGCCGATGCCGAAGGAGTCCGAGGCGATCCCGGGCATCCAGTCCACCGACGTCGTCGAACACGATCTCGTCGCCGCGCTGCGCGACATGCAGGGCGAAGCGCGCGGCTGGGCGCGCGCCACGCGCATGATCAAGTGCCGGCAGTGCCAGGCGATCAGCGTCTTCGACGCCTCGAAACAGGCCAAGTCCTGCGAATTCTGCGGCGCCTCGGCGATTGTCGATTACGACGAATCGGGCGACGTGATCCGGCCGGAAGGTATCCTGCCGTTCCAGGTCAGCGAGCCGCAGGCGCGCGACCGCATCCGCGCCTGGTACGGCAAGCTCTGGTGGGCGCCGAACGCGCTCAAGCGCAAGGCGATGACCGACACCGTCAAGGGCGTCTATCTGCCGTACTGGACGTTCGATGCGCTGGTCGATGCCCGCTGGCAGGCCGAGGCCGGCTACTACTACTACGTCACCGAGACCTATTACGAGAACGGCGAGCAGAAGACGCGGCAGGCGCAGCGCGTGCGCTGGGAATACGCCTCCGGCAGCCTCAACCATTTCTTTGACGACACGCTGGTCTGCGGCTCGAGGGGCGTGCATCAGGGCCTGTTGCGCAACATCGAGCCGTTCCCGACCACCGAGAAAGGCACCGGCGCGCTCAAAGCCTACGACCCGGCCTATGTCAGCGGCTGGACGGTCGAGCGCTATCAGATCGACCTGATCGCCGCCGCGAAAGCCAGCCGCGAACGCATGCTGGACGACACCCGCACGCTCTGCTCGCAGCAGGTGCCGGGCGACACCCAGCGCAATCTGCAGATCAACGCCAACTTCTCGCGGCAGACCTTCAAGCACATCCTGGCGCCGGTGTGGCTGCTGACCTATGTCTATTCCAGCAAGGATTTTCAGGTCATCATCAACGCCGTCACCGGCAAGATCGACGGCGAATATCCGAAGAGCTGGATCAAGATCGCGCTGGCGGTGATCGCTGCGCTGATTGTGGTCTTCGTCGTGCTGGGCGGGCTGGGTGGCGGACGCCACCGTTGACGCGGTCGCGCTGGCGGACGTCCCGCCAGCGCTGTTCGGGCACCCGGCATTCGCGCCCTATCGCGATGCGATGGGTTCGTCGGCGCCGCAAGCAATCGGCCCCACGCTCGTCCCGCCGCCGCCCCGCGCGCTCGGCGCACTTGAATTCGAGCGCCGCCTGGTCGAGCGCAACGAGCTGATCGTCCGCCCGGGCAATTTGCACGACACCGTCAACGCACTGGTCTGGCGTGCTTTTCCGCAATCGAAGCGCGCCATCAGCGAAGCCCACGTCGCGCTGGGCGCCGCGGCGACTGCCAACGGCCGTCCGCGCCGGCGCGACATCCTGACGCTGTTCGACGAAGCCGGCGCGCTGATCGTCAGCCAGCGCGCCGATCTGCGCGCACTGCACGAAGCGCACGAGTGGCGGCGGCTGTTCGTCGAGCACCGAACGGCGTTCGTTCGCCACTGCCGCGTCATCCTGTTCGGCCACGGCACGCTGGAGCAACTCGCCAGCAATCCGCATCGCGGGCTGACGGTGAAGGCGCTGTGGGTCGATCGGTCGCCCGCCACGCCGCTCGCCACGCTGGACCGGCATCTCGCCAACGGAATTGTTGGCGGACACCTGCTCGCTGCCGCCGAGCATCGTCTGCCGTTGCCCATCCTCGGCGTGCCGGGCTGGTTTGCCGAGAACGAACACCCGGACTGCTACGACGATCGCGCCGTGTTCCGACCCCGGCGTTTGCGTGATTGAGTTTCCTCATACTGGCGACAACCCCCTCTGACATCAGACCCTTCGCTTCGCGCAGGGCGAACGGTACCGGCGGGCCGCGAATTGTGAAACCCTCACCTGATTAGTTGCTTGCGTTCATTCCGTGTCATTCCCACGAAGGCGGGAATCCAGACCGTAGAACTCAGCCGAACGCGAAATAGATGGCACGGCGCAGGTGTTTCGGTCTGGGTCCCCGCCTTCGCGGGGACGACAGTTGCCTGAGGCAGGTAACCAATCGGAAATCCTCAATAGCCATACCGCACCGCCCGATGGCGCGCGTATCATCACACCCTCTCGCTCATCGAGTGGACGCCATGTCGAACCTTGTTCGCCAGATTCCGTTTACTGCCGCCGACTACTTGGCCTGGGAGGCCGATCAGCCCGAGCGGCATGAATTTGTCGGTGGTGAAGTGTTCCAAATGGCGGGGGCGGAAGACCGGCATGTCACCGCCGCTGGCAATGCCTATATCGCCCTGCGCGAACACCTGCGCGGCACGCCCCGTCGCGTCTACATGGCCGACATGAAGCTGCACGTGCGTGCCCGCAACGAATATTTCTATCCGGACGTTCTGGTCACCTGTAGTGACGCGGATCGCGATAGCCGCCTCAGCAAATCCGAGCCCGTGCTGATTGTGGAAGTGCTCTCGAAGTCGACCGAGGCCTACGATCGCGGCGTGAAATTCGCAAGCTACCGCGCGCTCGAATCGTTGCGCGAATACCTGCTGGTTGACCTTGAGCGCCGTCGGGCTGACCTGTACCGGCGCGGTGGCGATGGCTTGTGGGTGCTGCACCCCACCGAGCTGGCCGACGACGCGGCGGGGCTCGCGCTCGACAGTGTGGCGTTCACGCTGACGGCGCGGGCGTTGTGGGCCGACATTGAGCGCGACGCGGCGCCCGGCGCGACCGTGACGGCGTCGGCCTGAAGTGTGGCCTGTGGGAGCGGGCTTGCCCGCGAATCGCCTGCCTTCGCGGGCAAGCCCGCTCCCACAAAGCAAGTCAAACATTGCGCTGCCGATTCGGCAGGGAAACGTTTTCGATGTGTTCCCAACGCGCAGCGCGCCTAGCGCTGACTGCCACGGGCAGCGTCCTGCCGCAAATTGGCAGTTCGAACGGTGGCGCGGCTCGCCAAATTGGCGACGTCGTGCTCAAAGCAGTGCCGGCGAGAAAATAAATGTCTATAACAATCAATGCCTTACAAGCGCTTTCGCGGTTGACGGCCGCGGTGGCACGGCCGCTGCATATTGCCGACCATGCAGCGCCAGTCGCTGAAACATCAAATCCCGATTCCGGGGAAGGACATTGAAATGAAACGTACCGTTCGTGCAGTACAAAAGGGTTTCACCCTGATCGAATTGATGATCGTTGTGGCGATCATTGGTATTTTGGCGGCGTTGGCGATTCCGGCGTACCAAAATTATCTGATCCGCGCTCAAGCGTCTGAAGGGCTGACTATGATCACTGGCCTCAAGACGGATATCGCAGCCTTCTATGCGGATCGCGGTGCGTGGCCTGCGAACAATGCTGCTCTGGGTATTGCGAACAACCCTTCTAGCAAATTGGTGGGTAGCGTGACTAGTGCGGGTGGTGTGATTACTGTTACGTACGGTGGACAATCCAATGCGGCGCTTAGCGGCACGCTTTTGACGGTTCGTCCTGCATTGAGCACCAACAACGACATTTCGTGGATCTGTGGCAATCGTGCGGTACCAGCTGGCTTGACTGTGGTTGGTACCAATGCGACGAACGTCAATGCTAACTACCTGCCGTCGGTTTGTAAGGCGTAGTGACTTCCGCGGCGATGGTGGGCATGTTGTGCCCGCCATCGTACGGCGGCAGCTTTGCTAGTGTGCTGCCGCCGCGCGAAACACCGCCTTCGGGCGGTGTTTGCTTTTGTGCGATTCGTTTTTCTCATCGATCTACTTTGCCATGACACGTTTGCGTGCCGCCGCCATTCACTTCGCCCTTTCAGTGCTCGTTGGGGCAACCTTGCTTGCGCTGTTCTGGTTCGTCTGGTATCCCGCGCCGTTGTTCCGCGCGGTCGGCGGGCTGGACATCTTTCTGATGCTGTTAGGTATCGACGTGGCGCTTGGCCCGCTGATGACGCTGATCGTGTTCAACCCGGCGAAGAAGTCGCTGCGCTTCGACCTGGCGGTGATTGCAACGGTGCAGGTCGCCGCGCTTTGTTACGGGGTGTACACGCTGCTCGCAGGTCGACCGGTGTACGTCGCCGCGCTTGGGCATCGCTTCGATGTGGTGCAGGCCAGCGACGTGGCGCCCGAGGAGTTGGCGAAGGCCGGCCAAGGGCTGCCCTGGTGGGGACCGGTATGGGTGGGCACGCGGTCTCCGGATGACGCGAAGGAAAAAGAGCGCGTGATTTTCTCTGCGCTCGCCGGCGCCGATATCGGGCACTTTCCGCAGCACCACCAAGCCCTCGCCAACATGCGCGAGGAAATCCTGCAACGCGCGGCACCGGTCGCAATGCTTGGCAAGTTCAATCCCGGCAAGGCAGAGCAGATTCGCGCGTGGCTCGCATCGCATGGTCGCACGGAGTCCGATACGGTGTTTCAAGGCCTCAAGGCCCGCAGTGAAGACATGACCGTGATGCTCGACAAGAAAACCGGCGACGTGATTGGTATCGCACCGTTCAAGCCTTGGCAGTAAGGCGGCTCGCATCAAGACGACCGTCTGCCGGTGTGAGCGCAGGTTTGATCGCGCGCTGGCGGCAACCAAACGCGGTCGGACGCCGTAGTCACCATGCTCGCCGTAGGGTGGGCAGCCGCGGCCCACTCTGTGCCGCAAAGGCCGTTCGCTGCCGAGTAGCGATAGCGGATGATCCGGTGAGTCGACGCGCGACCTGCAGGAGCGGGCTTGCCCGCGAAGCCTCCACCAACATCCGAACTTTGTGGTGGCGTACGCCCCCGTGAATCGTCTGCATTCGCGGGCAAGCCCGCTCCCACAAATCACCGTAGAGCAGCATGCATGCGGTGCCGCGGGCCGCGGTTGGGAAACGCCATTGGACGAAGGCGTTGCAGGCCCTTCGGCTGCGCCGCAGCGAGAACAGCGGCGGGGCCGCGTTTACCTACAACGCGACCAAATGCCCGGGGGTCGCGCCGATGACAGCGGTGTAACGAACGCGGGTGTCGAGCGTGACGAGGCACCCCGAGTGACGTACCGCGAGCGCGAGCAGGTAGAGGTCGGTGAGTGCACCGGCCGTGATGAGTGCGCCGTCGTGCAGCACGCCAACGCTTGCGAGCGAAATATCGTCGGGCCAAAACTGATGGTTTGCGCCAGCCGTGGCATGCGCGAGGCGCGGTCGCAACACCCCAACCGGCGCCGGGTTGGGGTAGCGAGGCTGTGAGACGATGCGCAGCAGCCCGTTCTGCGTGATCGGGCAACTCGCCCAGCCGTCGGGGTTCGCGGCATGCCACGCGGTGGCCTTTGCATGCTGGGTGTGCTGTGGATCAAAGAGCGCAATCAGGACGTTGATGTCATAAAGCGCTCGCACTAGACGCCCTCGTCGTCCATCAATTTCCGCACCATCTCGCTGGTGACGACACCACCACGATGTGGCAATGGTCGAATGCCGCAGATTGGCTCGGGTTCTTCTGCGGGGAATGCTGGCGACGGCGTGCGTTGATACGGCTGCGTCAGCGCTTTGCGCGCCAACTCGGAAATGACTTGCCCGGCCGTTTTGCCGGCCGCTTTGGCCAGCTCTTTGCTGGCGCTGAGGATGTCGTCGTCGATGTCGAGCGTGGTGCGCATCGAAGCTCCATTAATGCGGAGGTTTGATGCGCTGATTCTAACGCATCAGATGCGTGATGCGATCTCCGCCGCCAGGGCGCGCGCCAGCGCCAGCTTCCCCATCCGCGGTAGCCGCGTTGCGCCTTCCGCGCCGCGCTCGTCAATCAGCGTCACCTGATTGTCATCCGCTCCAAACGTGCTCTGCGCGTGATTGGCGATGAGTAGCGGGATGCCTTTGCGGGCGCGCTTTTCGGCGCCGTATTGCTCGACGTTTTCGCTTTCGGCGGCGAAGCCGACGCAGAACGGTGGCGTGCCGGTTCGCGCCGGATTGGCGCTGCGGCGCGCGTGTCTGGCGATGCGGGCGAGGATGTCGACCGTGGGCTCGAGATGGATGTTGAGCCCGGCGTCGCTCTTCTTGATCTTCTGTTCGGCGCTGGCGACCGGGCGGTAGTCGGCGACGGCGGCGACGGCGATGAAGATGTCGCTCTCGTCCACTTCGGTTTCGACCGCGGCGAGCATCTCGCCGGCGCTGACGACGTTGACGCGGCGCACGCTGCCGGGTTCGCCAGGCGCAACGCCTGCGAAGGGCGTCGATAGATGCGTCGGCCCGCTGACCAGCACGACCTCGGCGCCGGCCTCGGCGCAGGCCTGGGCGAGGGCATAGCCCATCTTGCCGCTGGAGTGGTTGGTGATTACTCGCACCGGATCAATCGCTTCCTGCGTGGGACCGGCGGTGATCAGCACGCGCTTGCCGAGCAGGGTTTTCGGTTGCGCCCAAGCGTCGAGCGCGGCCATGATTTCGGCGGGCTCCAGCATGCGGCCGTCGCCCACTTCACCGCAGGCCTGATCGCCGTTGCCGGGGCCGATGACGTGCACGCCGTCGGCGCGCAGGGTGGCGACGTTGCGCTGGGTGGCCGGGTTTTGCCACATTTGCAGATTCATCGCCGGCGCCACGATCAGCGGAATGGTGCGCGCCAGCACGGTGGTCGACAGCAGATCGTCGCTGCGGCCGTGCACCAGGCGGGCGAGAAAATCGGCCGACGCCGGCGCGATCAGCATCACGTCGTTATTGCGGGTGAGCTCGATGTGCGCCATGCCGTTGTCGGGCCGTGTGTCCCACAGATCGCTGTAGACCGGACGGCCGGACAGCGCCTGGAAGGTGGCCGGGCCGACGAATTCGCGCGCCGCCGCGGTCATCGCCACGGTCACGTCGCGGCCGGATTTGACCAGCAGCCGCGTCAATTCGGCCGCTTTGTAGGCGGCGATGCCGCCGGTGATGCCGAGCAGCACGCGCTGCGTCGGTTTGACTTGAGCTTCCATGCGCGCAGTGTAGCCGCCGTCGCGGACGCGCTATGAGGCGATCAACTTTTCGCTGAAAGCCTTATCCAATATGGGCTCATGGCATGATTGGTCTAAAAGTCGACTATTCAGTATTTCGCGTCGCTAGCCCAATGCTGACGCCATTTGCCTGAAAAGCTGTTACGAAAACGCTGATGATCAAGTAGGAACCGTTCGCCCTGAGCCGAAGGCGAAGGGTCTGAAATCGGCATCCAATGGTCGAACCCTTCACTGCGTTCAGGGCGAACGGGAGCTTGTAATCAGTGTGTGCTCAGCTCCGATGCTCACCGACGCGGACGACTTTCAGCGCGTTGGTGCCGCCGCTCTTGCCCATCGGTTCGCCGCAACTGAGCACAACGAGATCGCCGTCGGCCACGGCGGCGCGCGATTTCAGCGCGTCCTCCGCCGCTTGCAGGGCGCGGTCGCGATCGGCGTCGAACGGCACTACCACCGGGCGCACGCCGCGGTACAGCGCGGCGCGGCGGGCGGCGGCGGCCTCCGGCGTCAGCGCGTAGATCGGCACGCCGCTGTCGTGCCGGCTCATCCAGAGCGCGGTGGAGCCGGATTGCGACAGCGCGGCGATCGCCTTGGCGTTCAGGTGGAACGCGGCGAACAGCGATGCCATCGCGATGGCCTGGTCGACCCGCACGAACTGCTGGTTGATGAAGTCGCGGTCGAGCTCGTACACCTGCGAGCGCTCGGCGGCGAGCGCAATGGCGGCCATCGCCTTGACCGTTTCCACCGGATACTTGCCGGCGGCGGACTCGGCCGACAGCATCACGGCATCGGTGCCATCGAGCACGGCGTTGGCCACGTCGCTCACCTCGGCGCGCGTCGGCACCGGCGCGGTGATCATGCTCTCCATCATCTGCGTGGCGGTGATCACCAGCTTGTTCTTGTCGCGGGCGCGCACGATCATGCGCTTTTGCAGCGCCGGCACCGCCGCGTTGCCCACCTCGACGGCGAGATCGCCGCGCGCCACCATGATGCCGTCGCTGACGTCGATGATTTCGTCGAGCGTCTGCGGCACGATCGCCTCGGCGCGCTCGATCTTGGCGATCAGCCGGGCCTTGCCGCCCGCCGCCGCCAGCACCGTGCGCGCGGTCTGCATGTCGGCCGCGCTTTTCGGGAACGACACCGCGAGGTAGTCGACGTCGATGTCCACCGCCGTCTTGATGTCAGCGAGATCTTTCGCGGTCAGCGCCGGCGCGGTGAGGCCGCCGCCGAGCTTGTTGATGCCCTTGTTGTTGGACAGTTCGCCGCCGTGGATGACGATGGTGTGCACGGCGTCGCCGTCGACGCGGGTCACCGTCAACTGGATCAGCCCGTCGGCCAGCAGCAGCGTGTCGCCGGGCCGGACATCCTGCGGCAGTTGTTTGTAGTCGAGGCTGGCGCGTTCGCCGTTGGACAGCGGCGCCTTGTTGTCGAGCGCGGCGTCGAGGATGAACGGCTGCCCGGCCTCGAGGTGGGCACGGCCGCCGTCGAATTTGCCGACGCGAATCTTGGGGCCCTGCAGATCGCCCATGATGCCGACCTCGCGGCCGCAGCGGACGGCCGCCTCGCGCACGCGGTTGGCGCGGCCGGCGTGATCTTCCGGCGTGCCGTGCGAGAAGTTGAGGCGGAACACATCGGCTCCGGCCTCGATCATCGCGGCGATGATGTCGACGGTATCGCTCGCAGGCCCGAGCGTGGCAACGATTTTGGTGGCTTTCATGCGGGCGAGTGTAGTCCCGCCGGATGTCTGTAGTGTGCCGTAGTGTCGGGCCGGCGGCGCCCGCGTTCAGCTCTGGCAGTCGCCCGCGCGCACGGCGCGGATCGTTTCCTTGCGGTGCTGCTTTTCGCCGAACTTGGTGCCAATGGTGTCGACTTCGGCGGTGTATTCGGTCGGGCTGACGATGGTGATGATCGTCGTGTTCTCGCCAGCGATGAGTCCCAGGCGACAAGTCGCATGCACTTTGTAGCGATTGTCACCAATCTTGCTGTCCTCGGTCTTGCACAGCAGATTGGTGACCGCGAGCACGCGCGAGATTTCCTTGCGCGGGCTGGCGCAGTATTCGGTATTGCGGGTTTCGTACTCGACCGGGTTCAGGTCGAGCTTCTCGATCTTGCGCTCCACCTTCCACAGACCCGGCTGCAACTGGTCGAGCGGGATGGAATCGATGGCCGCAGCGGGCAGGCTCGCCAGCGCGAGGGCGGAAAAGAGGAAATGGGACTTCATAGCGTTGAATAACGAAGTGCGGCGCGGGTTGTTGACGTCAATGTCGACCGCTCCCTCTCCCTTGAGGGGAGAGGGCTGGGGAGAGGGTGACGGTGGCTCTCCGCAGTCGCGTTGGCTCTTCCCATCGCGGCCCCTCTCCCCAGCCTCTCCCCCCGACGGGGGGGAGAGGCTTGACCGCGGCTCTGTTACCGCAGAGAAAACGCGACTCTACAGATCCGTCACTGCGCCCTTGCTCGCGCTCGACGCCAGCAGCGCGAACTTGTACATCACACCCTTGGTGTAGCGCGGCGGCGGCGGCGTCCACTTCGCACGGCGGGCGGCGATGGTGGCGTCGTCCACGTTCAGCTGGATCAGCAACTGGTGCGCGTCCACGGTGATCGAATCGCCTTCTTCCACCACCGCCAGCAAACCGCCCACCTGCGCTTCCGGCGCGATGTGGCCGACCACCATGCCCCAGGTGCCGCCGGAGAAGCGGCCGTCGGTGATCAGGGCCACGGTCTCGCCCATGCCTTTGCCGATGATGGCGCTGGTCGGTGCCAGCATCTCGCGCATGCCGGGGCCGCCTTTCGGGCCTTCGTAGCGCAGCACCAGCACGTCGCCGTGATTGATCTTGTTGGCCATGATGGCGTCCATGCACTCGGGCTCGCTGTTGAACACGCGGGCCGGGCCGGTCAGCACCGGGTTCTTGAGGCCGGTGATCTTGGCCACGCAGCCCTCGGGCGCCAGATTGCCCTTGAGGATGGCGAGATGGCCCTGGGCGTAGAGCGGATCGTCCGGCTGGCGGATGACGTCCTGGTCCTTGCGCGGCAGATCGGGCACCTTGGCCAGTTCTTCCGCCATCGTGCGTCCGGTGATGGTCATGCAGTCGCCGTGCAGCAGGCCCTTGTTCAATAGCAGCTTGAGCACCTGCGGCACGCCGCCGACCTCATGCAGATCGGTCATCACGTATTTGCCCGACGGCTTCAGATCGCACAGCACCGGCACCTTCTTGCGCATGCGCTCGAAGTCGTCGATCGTCCAGTCGATGCCCGCCGCGTGGGTGATGGCAAGGTAGTGCAGCACCGCATTGGTCGAGCCGCCGGTGGCCATGATCAGCGCCACTGCGTTTTCGATGGACTTTTTGGTGATGATGTCGAGCGGCTTCAGGTCTTTCTTGATCGCCTCGACCAGCACGCGGCTGGAATCGGCCACGCTGTCGGCCTTCTCGGGGTCGGGATTCGCCATCGACGACGAACCGAGCAGGCTCATGCCCAGCGCCTCGAACGAAGACGACATCGTGTTCGCCGTGTACATGCCGCCGCAGGCGCCGTTGGTCGGGCAGGCGTGCTTCTCGATGCCGTCGAAATCTTCCTGGCTGATGGTGCCGGCCGCCATCTTGCCGACCGCTTCGAACGGCGACACGATGGTCAGCTTTTCGCCCTTCCACACGCCCGGCTTGATGGTGCCGCCGTAGCAGTAGATCGCCGGGATGTTCATCCGGCACATGGCGATCATGCCGCCCGGCATGTTCTTGTCGCAGGCGCCGAGCACCAGCACGCCGTCCATCATCTGGCTTTGCGTGGCGGTCTCGATGGCGTCGGCGATGACTTCGCGCGACACCAGCGAATACTTCATCCCCTCGGTGCCCATGCTGATGCCGTCGGTGACGGTGATCACGCCATACATCTGCGGCATGCCGCCGGCGGCCCGGATGGCCTCGACCGCGCGGTCGGCCAGCGGCTGGATGCCGGCGTTGCAGGGGTTCAGCGTGCTGTGGCCGTTGGCGACGCCAACGATGGGTTTCTCGAAATCGCCATCGCCGAAGCCGACGGCGCGGAGCATGGCACGGTTGGGAGAGCGGGCAACGCCCGCGGTGATGAGTTTGCTGCGGCGGTTGTAGGACATGTTTGGTGAAGGACGAATGACGAAGGACGAATGACGAAAAGTCGCGCGGAACGGTGAAGCATGAACTCCGTTCACCCTGAGCGTAGCGAAGGGTTTGATTGGCAAACGCTTCGGCCTAGCCTCAGCGCGAACGGCCACCCATATTGTGCCGGAGCAATATTCTCTCACCGCCCCCGGTCCGCCTTACACTCCCAAGCCGACCCGCGACAAAAGCAATACGAACGACCGATTTCGTCATTCGTCCTTCGTCATTCGTCCTGGCCTCACATCGTCCTTCGTCTATCGTCCTGCGCAGCCCATGCTTATCCACCCCGAAATCGACCCGATCGCCGTGCAGATTGGTCCGCTGGCCGTGCGCTGGTATGGGCTGATGTATCTGGCCGCGTTCGTCATGTTCCTGCTGCTCGGTCGCTACCGCGCCCGGCAACAAATCCTGAAAGGCTGGAAGCCGGCCGATCTCGACGACCTGCTGCTGTACGGCATTCTTGGCGTGGTGCTTGGCGGACGCCTTGGCTATTGCCTGTTCTACAAGCCGGGCTACTACCTCGCCAATCCGCTGGAAATCTTCGCGGTGTGGCAGGGCGGGATGAGCTTTCATGGTGGTCTGCTCGGCGTGCTGTTCGCGATGTGGCTCTACGGGCGCCGCACCGAGCGGCCGTTCTGGCGGGTGATGGACTTTATCGCGCCGCTGGTGCCGCCGGGCCTGGGCGCCGGGCGCATGGGCAACTTCATCAATGCGGAGCTGCCCGGCCGCGCCGCCGACCCGTCGCTGCCGTGGGCGATGGTGTTCCCGCATGTCGACCAGATTCCGCGTCATCCATCGCAGCTCTACCAGTTCTTCGCCGAGGGCGTGGTGCTGTTCGTGCTGGTCTGGCTGTTCTCGCGCAAGTCGCGCCCGGACGGCCGCGTCGCCGGCATGTTCGCCCTCGGCTACGGCGCACTGCGCTTCAGCACCGAATTCTTCCGCGAACCTGACAGCTTCCTCGGCTTCCTCTCGCTCGGGCTGACGATGGGGCAGTGGCTCTGCGTGCCGCTGATGGCGATCGGGGTTTGGTTGCTGCTGCGACGCAGGCCGGCCGGATGACCGTCCGGCATCGCGCAACGCTATTGGCGTTGGCGGTATTGATCCTTGCGACGTGCCTGGTTCTTGCGTTGCGTGAAAGCGCACCTGAAGCAGGGCCAAATCAGACGTCGCGACCGATTGAATCCTCCATCGACCCAGCGAAGGCGCATGCAATACAGCGATCGCCTGGCCGCGTGCAGTTGGCCTCGCCCCTGCTTGAAACGCGCCCTCTGGCGGCGCTGCTGCTTGACCCGATGGTCGATCCGGCGCGCAAATGGCGGGCGTTGCATGCGCTTAGTGCGCCATTGTCGGCACAAATGCAGGCGGTCAATTCAGGGGACCCGGCGCTGGTCTACGGCGCAGTTCTCGCGACGCTCCACTGCTCGACTCCCGCCGTGCATTTTCACGGCAAGGACGTTCGCCAGGTTATGACGGCTCAAAGCTCCGATTCGAAAACCGGTGAGCCCGTTCCCTCCAGCGAATACCTAATGCGTGTCTACGAAGCGCGGGCGAGGATTGGGCCGCAACGAGTTTTTCCCACCCCCGAGCTACGTGCACAAATTGCACGTGAGACAGACGCCATACAGTCGGCAGGCCAGCAGCGGACGGCCGGCCAGCAACCCGATCCCGAGCGCATGATCGACGCCTACGTCCGCAACGCAGCACCGCTAAGCGCGAGCGAGCGCGCCGCATATGAGGCTGTGGTTGCTCAATCGGCTAGCGAGTGCGCGGCAGGCACGATCTCAGCGGATTTCGGAGTTGCGTGGCGCGGCGCGGTTGACCGACTGGTTGCCCAGGGCGTGACCAGTGCGCAGTTGTTCAACTCGCGGGCAGGCTGGCAGGGCAAGATGTACGATCGCGATTTGGCACCGCGCGACTTCGACCTGCTGGAACGTGCCTTCCTCGATGCGCAACCGGATACCTGGGCGCGGCTTCTGCTGCTGTCACCTCGTGCTACCGGTCGGCCACCAACGGACCTATGGCCCGACGACCTCGCGATGACCATGCCGTACATGGCGATGGAACTGGCGTTGGCGCCGCTGACGGCCTGCGCATTGGGTCTCTACGACTGCGGTCCCAACAACACTTACTTCCGGAACTTCTGCATCGACTACGGTGGCTGTGACCAATCGGATCTTGCCGGTCTGATGCGGTACATCTTTCAGCGCGACGGACTGGACCCGGCGATTGTCGATCGGGAGATTGACCGGGTGGTGACGATGTATCGCAACCGCGACTTCGCCGCGCTGGGCTTTCGCCGCAAGCAACCGGGCTAGTGGAGGATGCCGTGCAGCGCAGGCTGACGCTTTACTCCACCCGCCGAAACTCGCCATCCATGGTCTGCGGCCCGCTGGCGGCGACGGTGGCGGGTTGGGCGATGCTGCGGCTGGGGATCAGCAGCAGGAACAGGGCGAACACGTCGCTCAGGAAGCCCGGCAGCAGCAGCAGGACGGCGGCCAGCAGGCGGCGGCCGCTGTCGAATACGATGGGGCGCAGCGTCATGCTCTGCATGGCGCTGGCGAAGCGGGTGCGCAGATTGCGCGTTTCCCGCTTGAACACGGCGACGCCGAAGATCAGGCCTGGAACGAACAGTGCCCAGCCCGGAACATTCAGCGCTTCGGCGAATCGAAGCGTGGCGTAGATGTCGAGCACCGGCAGCGCAACTAAAATTCCAAGCATTAGCAGTGGCATGAATCTCTCCCAACCCGTTTCGGCGCCAGCGTGCCCGGCATACCGGAATGAACGCGACGCACTCAATGCATAGTATGACAGCGGCGATGAAAAAAAGTGCGGCGAACGCGACCGCCAGTGGGCGCGCAAGGCTTGCCGTGGTGGTTTGCGGGCTGCTGGCGGTCGCGACGGCGGCTGCGCAGTCGTCGCCGCCGCGCGCCGCCGCGGCGGTCGTCGGTACCACGACGGCAGCAACGTTGCCGGCGCCGTTGCCGGTCGACGAGGCATTTCCGATCACGGCGGCGCTGGAACGCGGCAAGTATGTGCTGCGGATCGACGTGATGCCGGGGCATTACCTGTACCGCGACCGCTTCGAACTCGCCGCCGGCGGGCGGGCGTTCGCCAGCCTGGCGCTGCCGAAGGGCAAGATGAAGCAGGACCCGAATTTCGGCCGCGTGGAGATCTACGACCAGCCGTTGCAATTGGCGGTGGCCGCCCCGGCCGCCGCGGCGGGCGAACTGAAGCTCGTCTATCAGGGTTGCTCGGAAGAGGCCGGCGTCTGCTATCCGCCCACCACGCGGACGTTTCGCCCCGCCGCCGACGGCAAGGCGGTGGCGCCCGTGGAAACCGTCGCCACCAGTTTCAAACAGCAGTTTCGCAAGCGCGTGAGTCAGTGAGTAGATGGCAATGAGTGAATCGACAAGCGGCGGACGCCGCGCCCTGCTGATCGGCGCTGCCGGTGTCTCGGCCGGCGCGATCGGCGTGCTCGGCGGGCACTGGTGGCTGACGCGCGGCGCAGTCAAGGGCGAGGAGGCGAAACTGCTCGGCGCCAGCTTCGAGGCGCTCGACGGCGGCAAGCAAACGCCGATGTCGACCTGGCAAGGCAAGACGCTGGTGATCAACTTCTGGGCCACCTGGTGCGGGCCGTGCCGCGAAGAAATGCCGGATTTCGTCAAGGCGCAAACCGATTTTGGCGGCAAAGGCCTGCAATTTGTCGGCATCGCCGTCGATCGTCGGCAACCGGTGGAGCACTTCGCGAAAGAGATTGGCGTCAACTATCCGGTGCTGCTGGCCGACGTCGCCTGGCTGGAAGCCCTGAAGACGATGGGCAATCCGCAGGGCGTGCTGCCGTTCTCGCTGGTTGTTTCGCCGGCCGGCGAAGTGATGCTTCGTCGCGTAGGTCGGCTCAAATACGGCGAAATTGCATCGATGTTGAGCTAATTCGATTGTTTCGCGGCGAGGGTTTGCGCCGCGTACGATCGTCACGAGTCGCTGTATAGCTTTTCGCTGGACGCGCCATTGGATATGGGCTCAAAGCATCAAATGCCTATTCGTCGACTTTTGGTATTTTGCGGCTCTGAGCCCTATTCAATTGGGGTTTTCCGCAAAAAGCCATAAGAATTTCGCGCCGCCCGTCCCAAGTCGTTGACGGCCGTTTGCCAGCCGGCAAGGCGGTCGCCAACCCTCGGATCGGGCGGAAAATTCTGTCGCCATCTGGCAACAAATCCCGATTTCAGGCAAACTATCGCCCATCTCAATTCAACTCGCATTGATTTTTCCGCTCGATGCGAGTCATTCCTGATGGCGAAAGACGCTAAATCGGCCGCTGCAAAGGCCGACAAGTCACGCAAAACCACCGGCGACAAGGCGCCGCGCCTGTTGCTGCTGCACGGGCCGAACCTCAACCTGCTCGGCACCCGCGAGCCCGAGAAATACGGCTCCACCACGCTGGCGCAGCTCGAAACCCACCTGGCCGAGCGGGCCGCCAAGGCCGGATTCGAGCTCGATTGTCTGCAAAGCAACCACGAAGGCGTGCTGCTCGACCGCATCCACGCCAGCCGCACCGATGGCACCCGCGCCTGCATCATCAACGCCGGCGCCTTCACCCACACCAGTGTGGCGCTGCGCGACGCCTTTGCCGGCGCCTCGCTGCCGTTCATCGAAGTGCACATCACCAACGTGCATGCGCGGGAGGAATTCCGCCATCACTCCTACCTGAGCGCCATTGCGCGCGGCATCATCGTCGGCATGGGGGTGCGCGGCTATGACCTCGCGCTCGACTTCCTGACCGGCGAGTACGGCGGTCGCTGACCGCGCGCCCGGCAACTCGCCTACTCGGCCCGGCATCCGCCAACCAGATCAACCACGTCGTACCAACACGTACAACGGCCGCGGCGCCACCCGCGGTAACCGCAATCTTCCAGCAGAGGAGACCCGTCGCATGGACCTGCGCAAACTGAAGACCCTCATTGAACTTGTTCAGGAGTCCGGCATTGCCGAACTGGAGGTTACCGAGGGCGAGGAGAAGGTTCGCATCACCCGCACGGTCGCCAACACGGTGCCGCCAATGATGCATTACGCCACACCGATGATGGGGGCGATGCCGGCGCCGGCCGTTGCCGTCGCGCCGGCCATGACGGCAGCGGTCGCCGCGCCCGCCGCCGCGCCTGCGGCGCCGGCCGAACCCGCCGGCCACCAGGTCAAGTCGCCGATGGTTGGCACCTTCTACCGGGCGCCATCGCCCGGCGCCAAGCCGTTCGTCGAAGTGGGCAGCACGGTCGCGGCCGGCGACACCCTCTGCATCATCGAGGCGATGAAGCTGATGAACGAGATCGAGGCCGACAAGTCCGGCGTGGTCAAGGCGGCGCTCGTCGAATCCGGTCAGGCCGTGGAATACGGTCAGGCGTTGTTCATCATCGAATAAATCACGATGGCGCTCTCTCTTGCTTCGGCGAAAAAGCTGCCCGCTGCCGGCGCGCAGATGTTCGACAAAATCCTGATCGCCAACCGCGGCGAGATCGCGCTGCGCATCCAGCGCGCCTGCCGCGAAATGGGCATCAAGACGGTGGTGGTGCATTCCGAGGCGGATGCCGACGCCAAGTACGTCAAGCTCGCCGACGAATCGGTGTGCATCGGCCCGGCGCCGTCCGCCCAGAGCTACCTCAACGTGCCGGCGATCATCGCCGCCGCCGAGGTGACCGACGCCCAGGCGATCCACCCCGGCTACGGTTTCCTGTCGGAAAACGCCGATTTCTCGGAAAAAGTTGAGAAGTCCGGTTTCGTCTTCATCGGGCCGCGCGCCGAGACGATCCGTCTGATGGGCGACAAGGTCTCGGCGAAAGCGGCCATGAAGAAGGCCGGCGTCCCGGTGGTGCCCGGCGTCGACGGTGCACTGCCCGACGACCCGCGCGAAATCATCAAGATCGCCCGTAGCATCGGCTACCCAGTCATCATCAAGGCATCCGGCGGTGGCGGTGGCCGCGGCATGCGCGTGGTGCAGACCGAAGCGGCGCTGATCAACGCCGTCACGCTGACCAAGGGCGAGGCGCTCGCCGCATTCGGCAATGGCACGGTCTACATGGAGAAATTCCTGGAGAATCCGCGCCACATCGAGATTCAGGTGCTGGCCGACCAGCACAAAAACGCGATTTATCTCGGCGAACGCGATTGCTCGATGCAGCGCCGGCACCAGAAAATCATCGAGGAAGGCCCGGCACCGGGCATCCCGGAGCGCCTGATCGCCAGGATCGGCGAGCGCTGTGCCGACGCCTGCAAGAAGATCGGCTATCGCGGCGCCGGCACCTTCGAATTCCTCTATGAAGACGGCGAGTTCTACTTCATCGAGATGAACACCCGCGTGCAGGTCGAACACCCGGTCACCGAGCTGATCACCGGCGTCGACATCGTGCAGGAGCAGATCAAGATCGCGGCCAACCAGAAGATGACGTTGCGGCAAAAGGACATCGTCAAGAAGGGCCACGCGATCGAGTGCCGCATCAACGCCGAAGACCCGAACAGCTTCGTGCCATCGCCGGGACGCATCACCAGCTGGCATGCGCCCGGCGGGCCCGGCATCCGCGTCGATTCGCACGCCTACAACGGCTATTTCGTGCCGCCCAACTACGACTCGATGGTCGGCAAGCTGCTCGCCTACGGCGCCACCCGCGAGCAGGCCATCGCCCGCATGCGCATCGCCCTGTCCGAGATGATCGTCGAGGGCATCAAGACTAACATCCCGCTGCACCGCGAGCTGATGGACGATGCCCAGTTCATCAAGGGCGGCTTCTCGATCCACTACCTCGAGCAGCGCATGGCCAAGCTGGCCGAGCGGCGCAAGTAAGGCGCCGCCAGGCGCTCAGGACGGATGACCCATGACGAGAGACGAGACGCCCGCATCCGGCGAGACCGATCCGTCATTGGTCATTGGTCGTTCGTCCTCGCGCGACGCGCGTACCTGGATTGAAATCTCGGGCCAGGTGAAGGGTGAAGCGGCCGACGCCATTGCCGACGCCCTGCTGGAAGCGGGCGCCCTCGCGGTGGACGTCGCCGATCTGCACGCCGAAAGCGATGCCGAGCAGCCGATTTTTGGCGAACCGGGCATGCCGCTCTCGCAGCGCTGGGCGGACAGCCGCATCGCCGCGCTGTTCGACAGCGCGGTGGCGACCGAGGACATCGAAGCACTCTGGCAGGCGCTGCGCGACGGTAGCGATGGCGAGGGAAACGCGCTCGGCCCGCACGAATTCCGCGTGGTGCCTGAGACCGACTGGGTGCGCGCGACGCAGGCGCAGTTCGAGCCGATCCAGATCACGCCACGGCTGTGGATCGTGCCGACCTGGTGCGAGCTGCCCGACCCTGCGGCCATCAACCTGCGCGTCGATCCCGGCCTTGCCTTCGGCACCGGCACCCACCCCACCACGCGGCTTTGCCTGGAGTGGTTGAGTGCCCTGCCGCTCGCCGGCTGCTCGGTGCTGGACTACGGCTGCGGCTCGGGCATTCTGGCGATGGCGGCGTCGGCGCTGGGCGCCGCCGATGTGTCCGGCGTCGACATCGACCCGCAGGCGGTGGCGACCGCCCGGCTGAACACCGAGGCGAACGGCCTGCGCGCGAGCTACGCCGTGTCGGACACTCGGCTCGACCGCCAGTTCGATGTCGTGGTGGCCAACATCCTTGCCGGTCCGCTCGCCGTGCTGGCGCCGGCGATTTGCGCCCACGTGAAAGCGGGAGGACAACTCGCGCTCGCCGGTATCTTGCCGCCGCAGATAGAACGCATCCGGGACGCGTATGCGCCGTGGATCGCGATGACGGTCAGCGCCGAGCGCGACGGCTGGGTGCGCATGAGCGGCACGCGGGCAGCCTGACGGGTTGCCGCACTCCCTCGCGCGGTTTTCGCCCGGCGGCCCCTACGCTACGATTGCAGCATGACGGCAATCACACAAGTTCCAGCAGTCACGCGGTGCCCGCACTGCGGCGCCAAGTTCCGCGTGCGCGCGGAGCAGGTGAAGCCGCACGCCGGGCTGGTGCGCTGCGGCGCCTGCCGCGGCATTTTCGATGCGGTCGAACACCTGATCGAAGGCACGCTGCCGCCGGTCACCACCCACGACGACCGGAGCATCGACGCGCCGCGCACCATCATTCAGGGCATGCCGGCGGTCGAACAGCCGGCGCCGCCGGCGCCTGCGGTCGCTGCGGAGAATCCGGCAAAGGCTGCGCCGGCGGCCACGGTTGCCGGCAATGCATCCGCACATGACGGCGCAGGCGCCGCCCCGACGACCACCACCGGACCGATGTCGGGCGCCGACACGGAAGCCCGCGCGGACGATCTGCAGGTGAGGAACCTCGACGCCACCGACGCTGCGGCAATCCCCGACACTGCCTTTGACGAGAGTCCGACCGCAGCGCCACCGGTGACCACCACCGCCGAGGCGGGCCACTATCGCTGGCGGCCGGCGCCACAGAAGGCGACGCCGGGCTCGCGCATCGCCTACGGCCTGCTGTCGCTGCTGGCGTTGCTCGGGCTCGCGGCACAAGGTGCCTATTTCTTTCGCGATGAGCTGGCGAGCCGGGTGCCCGCGCTGGCGCCGGCACTCGCGCTCGGCTGCGAGCAAATCGGCTGCCGGCTGGAACCGCCGCGCGGTACCGATGCGCTCGGCTTTGTCGGCGCCGATCTCGCCGCCGATCCGGCGCACAAGGGCTTGCTGGTGTTCACCGCGACGCTGCGCAACAGCGGCAATCAGGCGGTTGCCTATCCGCATCTGGTTCTTTCGCTCGATGGGCTGGGTGGCGAGCTGGTGGCGCGCAAGGTGTTCACCCCCGCCGAGTTCGCGCCGGCCACCGCCAATCTGGCGCGCGGGCTCGACGGTGGCGCCGAGATCGAAATCAAGCTGTATCTCGACGCCAGCCAGTCCAATGTGGTGGGCTTCAAGGTTGACCACGCTTATCTCTGAGCGTTGCCGCAACGCCGGCGCGATGACCGCCCCGGTGTCGGTGTGAGCGCGTCGATGCAGCGCCCGCAGCGGCACGGCACGCTGGCCGCCTGGGTCGCCGTCATCTGCGTCGGCGTCATCGTCTACGCCAGCTTGCAGCCGTTTACCGGGTGGACTGCGCTGCCGGCGAACGCGCGGTTTTTCCTCTGGCAACTGCCGCAGCGGGTGCTGTGGAACGATGTGGTGTTCAATGTTTGCGCCTATGCGCCGCTCGGTGCGGCACTGGTGCTGGTATGGCCGCGCCGGCTGTCGCGCCGTCGCCGCGTCGGCTTGACGGCGGCCGTTGCCGTTGTGCTGTCGTTTTTGCTGGAAACCGCCCAGATGTGGCTGCCGACGCGCTTCGCCAGCACCGTCGACATGCTGGCTAACACGCTCGGTGCCCTGCTTGGTGCGCTGCTGGGACTGCTGTTGACGGCGTCCGAACGCCTCGCCGGCTGGGCGTCGGCGCTGCGCGAACGCTGGGTGGTCAGCGGCGCCACCGGCGACTTGATGCTTGCCTTGCTGGCGGTATGGTTGCTGGCCCAGGTGAACCCGGCCATTCCGCTGTTTGCCGCCACCTTCCACCCCGGACAGCAGGCGGCGTTCGAGCCGGTGGTGGTGGTGGTGGAACTGACGCAAACCGCAGCGGCGCTGATCGGCATCGGCCTGTTTACCGACCTCACCATGCGCCGACGCTGGCTCGGCGGCGTGGCGCTGGTGCTGGTCATCGGCGTGGCGGTGCTGATGAAGACGGCGGCCGCGCAGGCAGTGCTGAAGCCGGTCGCCTGGGACGAGTGGCTGCGCCCCGGCAACTCGCTAGGCCTCGCCACCGGCGCCTTCGCACTGATGCTGCTGTTCTGGTTGCCGCGCCGCGCGAAGTCGATACTCGCCGGGATTGCGCTGCTGACCGGCGTATTGACCACCTTGCTGCTGCCCGACTTCATCTCCGCCAGAGCGCCGCTCTCGATCTTTAGCTGGAACTACGGGCATCTGCTGCATCTCAACGGACTGACGCATACGGTGATCCTGGCCTGGCCGTTCATCGCCACCGCGGTGCTGCTATGGCGCTTCGGTGCACCCGGCAAATCACCCGACGCCGAGCCCGCCGCTACGCAAATGGGGGCCGACGAGGCACCTAAAATGTCGTCATGAACGCCGCAACGAGCACGCTGATCGATGGCCCGGCAGGACCGCTGGAGGTGGTCTTGCAGCAACCGTCGCACGCCACCGCTACCGCGCTGGCACTGATTTGCCACCCGCATCCGCTGCATGGCGGCAGCATGGACAACAAGGTCGTGCAAACACTGGCCAGGGCTTTCGTCGAGTTGGGCTTCGCCAGCGTGCGCTTCAACTTTCGCGGTGTCGGCAAGAGTGGCGGCGCATTTGACGAAGGCATCGGCGAAACCGAGGATGCCGCCGCCGCGCTGGCCTGGGCGCGGGCGCAGGTGGCGCCGTCGCTGCCGTTGATCGCCGCCGGTTTTTCGTTTGGCTGCTTCGTGCAATCGCGTCTATTGCCGCGCGCGCAACCGCAGCAACTGGTGCTGGTCGGGCCGGCGGTCAGCCGCTTCCAACTTGCCGGGGTGCCGAAGGACACACTGGTCATTCACGGCGAAGAGGACGATGTGGTGCCGCTCGACGCCGTGCTGGCCTGGGCGCGGCCACAGGGCTTGCCGGTGACCGTGTTTCCCGGTGCCGGACACTTCTTTCACGGTCGTCTGACGGAGCTGAAAGCCATCGTCAAACGCAATTGTCGCTTCGATTGATGCGTTCCATGAAAACAGCCGTTCGCCCTGAGCGCAGCGAAGGGTTTGATGCTTCACGCTGGCAAACCCTTCGGCTCCGCCTCAGGGCGAACGGGAGAGAACGTCTCGCGAGCGAAAACTTCCCTCGGCGGTACAGGTACTAACGCATGCTCTGGATCAAATCCCTGCACATCATCTTCGTCATCACCTGGATGGCAGCGATCTTCTATCTGCCGCGCCTGTTCGTCTATCACGTGCAGGCACTGAACGAAAACGATGCGCGCGGCAGCGAGCGCTTCAAGATCATGGAGCGCAAGTTGTTCAACGGCATCATGACGCCGGGTGCAGTGCTGTCCATCGTTTTCGGTCTCTGGCTCTGGCTCGGCTACGGCATCGGCGGCGGCTGGCTGCATGCCAAGCTGGCGCTGGTGCTGCTGCTGATGGTGTTTCACTGGGTCTGCTGGTCACACCTGCGCGCATTTCGGGACGACCGTAATACGCATTCCGAGCGCTACTTCCGCATCATCAACGAATTGCCGGTGTTTCTGCTGTTCGGCATCGTGATCTTCGTCGTGCTGAAACCGTTCTGATGGGCGTGCCCGCGCCCTTTGCACCGAAAGCGCTGGTGCTGTTTTCCGGCGGCCAGGACTCGACCACCTGCCTCGCCTGGGCGCTGTCACAGTTTGCGCAGGTCGAAACCATCGGCTTCGACTATGGCCAGCGTCACCGCATCGAAATGGACGTGCGGCTGGAGACGCTACGTGAGCTGCACAGCGCATTTCCGCAATGGAGCGCGCGGCTTGGCGACGATCATGTTGTCGATCTCGCCGTGCTCGGCCAGATCAGCGAGACCTCGCTGACACGCGACGTGGCGATCGCCTACGAACAGAGCGGCCTGCCGAATACCTTTGTGCCGGGCCGCAACCTGCTGTTTCTCACCTTCGCAGCGACCATTGCCTATCGCCGCGGGCTTGACGTGCTGGTCGGCGGTATGTGCGAGACTGATTTCTCCGGTTACCCCGATTGTCGCGACAACACGATGAAAGCGATGCAGTTGGCACTTTCGCTCGGACTGGATCGCAAGCTGCGTGTGGAAACCCCGCTGATGTGGATCGACAAGGCGCAGACCTGGGCGCTGGCCGACCAGCTTGGTGGTGCCGCGTTGACCGATCTCATCGTCGAGCACACGCACACCTGCTATCACGGCGTGCGCGGTGCCCGCCACGACTGGGGCTATGGCTGCGGCGAATGCCCGGCCTGCGCGCTGCGCAAGGCCGGTCATGCAAAGTGGCGTCGGCAATGACCCATTCGCGGACTTCACCATGACCTACTCGCGGACGTAACAATGACCTACTCGGTCAAGGAAATTTTCTACACGTTGCAGGGCGAAGGCGCGAATGCAGGCCGGCCGGCGGTGTTCTGCCGTTTCGCCGGCTGCAATTTGTGGAGCGGCGTCGAACGCGATCGTGCGGCCGCAGTCTGCCAGTTTTGCGACACCGATTTTGTCGGCACCGACGGCACGCGCGGCGGCAAGTTTGCGGATGCGGCGGCGCTCGCAGAGATGATCGCCAGCGAGTGGCCCCTGCCGTCCCCGGCGCCAGGCCAACCACGGTCGCCGCGCGGCGCGAGGCCACTGATCGTGTGCACCGGCGGCGAGCCGCTCCTGCAACTCGACGCGCCGCTGATCGCCGCCTTGCACGCCCGCGGATTCGAAGTCGCGGTGGAAACCAATGGCACCATCGCCGCGCCGGAAGGCATCGACTGGATCTGCGTCAGCCCGAAAGCGGGTGCCGACCTCGTGCAGCGGCGCGGTCAGGAACTGAAAGTGGTGCTGCCGCAGCCGCTCGACTTCACCGAACTCGCCGCGCTCGACTTCAGCCACCGTTTCGTGCAACCGATGGACGGCCCCGACCGCACGCGCAACACGCAATTGGCGATCGACTGGTGCCTGCGGCATCCCGAATGGCGACTCTCGGTGCAGACGCACAAGGTCATCGGCATCCGATAATTACACCATGCACTACGAAATCACCCAGCGCTTCTTTTTCGACGCTGCGCACACGTTGAAACGCAAGATCGAGGCGGAAGGCTCGCGCCGCGTTCATGGTCATACCTATTACTGCGAAGTGGCGCTGGCCGGCACGCCCGACGCGAAGACCGGCATGGTGAGCGATCTTGGTTATCTGCGGGCGCATCTCGGCCGGGTGCGTGACCTGCTCGACCATCACTACCTCGACGAGGTGGCTGGGCTCGGTGCGCCGACGCTGGAGAACCTCTGCGCGTATGTCTGGCACGCGGTGGAACCGGCCTTCGCCAACGTTGCCCGGGTGCGCGTGTGGCGCGAGGGCGTGGGCGACGGCTGCTCGCTGTCGCGTTCGTGATGGCTATCCCGCCGCAACGTCCACAGCCGCGCCCGACGGGGAGCGGCACGCTGTCGATCCGCGCCAAACCGGTGCCGGAGCGGACGCAGAAGTTCTTTGCGCCCTGTCCGCGCGGGCTTGAGCAGCCGCTTGCCGATGAGCTTAAGGCGCTGGGCGCGCAACAGGTGTCGGCGACCGATGGCGGGGTTGCCTTTCAGGGCGCGTTCACGCTGGGTTATCGCGTTTGCCTGTGGAGCCGTATCGCGAGCCGCGTGCTGTGGCAACAGGCCGAGGCGGAGTATCGCCACGAGGAAGAAATCTACCGCCTTGCGCGCAATGTCGACTGGCCGCATCTGTTCTCCGCGCGGGAGACCATTCGCGTGCAGGTCGACGCCATCCGCTCGCCGCTGACCAGCCTCGAATTCGTCACGCTGCGGGTCAAGGACGCGATTGTCGACCGCTTCCGCGCGGCGATGGCCTCGCGCCCTTCGGTCAACACCAGCATGCCGGACATGCGCATCCATGTGTTCCTGACCGCCTACAAGGCCACGATTTACCTCGATCTCGCCGGCGAGGCGCTGTTCAAGCGCGGCTATCGGCGCGAGGGGCTCTCGGCGCCGCTGCGCGAGAACCTTGCCGCCGGCATGCTGGCGCTGAAGGGCTGGACGGGGCAGATGCCATTGTTCGATCCGATGTGCGGCAGCGGCACGATCCTGACCGAGGCGGCGATGATCGCCATGCACGTCGCCCCCGGCGCGCAGCGCGGGTTCGCCTTCGAGAAACTGCGCAACTACGACGAAACCGCGTTCAAACGCATGCGCGAGGAAGCCGCGCAGGGCGTGCGGCCGTTGCCGCCCGATCTGCTGTTCGGCAACGATCGCAGCGAGGAGGCGGTCGCCGTCACCCGCCGCCATTTGCAGAACGTCGGCGGCGAGGCCACCGCCGCGGCCGTCGCCCTGACCTGCGCGGCGATGGAAACGCTGCCGGCGCCGGCGCCCGCCGGGCTGCTGTTGAGCAACCCGCCTTACGGCGAACGGCTCAACGAATTGGCCGAACTGAAGGCCTGGTATCCGTTGGTCGGCGCGTGGCTGAAGCGCGCGATGGCGGGCTGGCGCGCCTGCTTCATCACTGCCGACCGCGAGCTGCCGGGAGGCATCGGTTTCAAGCCGTCGAAACGGACGCCGCTGTTCAATGGCGCGCTGGATTGCCGCCTGTTCGAGTTCGAGCTGTATGCCGGGTCGCGGCGCACGGATCGGCCCCCGGCGTCGGATGGTGCAAATGCGTCTAACGAAATGCCGAACAAGTGAAGCCGTTCGCCCTGAGCCAAAGGCGAAGGGTCTGCAACCCTCACTCAGTTGTCAAACCCTTCACTTCGTTCAGGGTGAACGGGGGCTTGTTCAACGTTTCCCTAAAATGACCGATTGACCGACATTTCCGGGCGCATTGCGTGCGCCCCCAAGGCATCCATCATGGCCGGCTACGTTTCCGAATTCACCCAGTTCATCACCGAGCTCAAGGCCGCCAAGCCGCACCTCGACGCCGATCAGCGCAGGGGGCGCGCCATCTGGTGGGACAAGCAGCCGCTGGACGTGAAGGAACGCGCCGAGCAGGACGCCGCACGCGTCGCCCAAAAGCCCTATCCCTACGCAACGAAGTAACGCAGCGCAGCGGCGTGCGCCGGCAAGCGGCGGCGCCTGGCCTGACCGGCGCCTCGCGGCGACACCATGACGACCCCTGCCAGCGCATGCGGCGCCGACCTCGATGACGACGCCGCGCGGCGCCTGGGTGGCGTGGCGCGGCTCTATGGCGCGGCCGGTTTCGCCCGCATCCGCGCGGCGCACGGCGTGGTGGTCGGCATCGGCGGCGTCGGCTCGTGGGCGGCGGAAGCGCTGGCGCGCTCCGGCGTCGGGCGGCTGACGCTGATCGACCTCGACGTGGTGGCGGAATCGAACCTCAACCGGCAGGCACACGCCACGCTGGCCAATCTCGGGCGCAACAAGGTGGATGCGATGCGCGAACGCATTGCCAGCTTCGCGCCGGATTGTCAGGTCGACGTCGTCGACGATTTCGTGACGCCGGACAACCTGGCCGCACTGATCCCGGTCGCTGCCAGCTTCGTCATCGACGCCATCGATCAGGTGCGCGCCAAGGCCGCGCTGGTGGCGCATTGCGTGACACACCGATTGCCGGTGTACGTCTGCGGTGGCGCCGGCGGCAAGACCGATGCCTCGCGCCTGACCACCGGCGATCTGGCGCTGACGGCGCACGACGCGCTGCTGTCGAAGTTGCGCGCGACCTTGCGGCGCGACTACGCCTTCCCGCGCGGCGACAAAAAGTTTCGCATCACCGCGATCTACAGCACCGAGCCGCAGGCATCGGCGCCGGCGGACGGCGGCGCCGGGCTCGCCTGCGCCGGCTACGGCTCGGCGATGCACATGACCGCGAGCATGGGCCTGCTGGCGGCGGGGTGTGCGCTGGATGAGATCAGCCATTGCGGCGAATCAGCTTTAGCATGAAACGCGCATTCGATCGGGGTTGAAAGCGGAAAATCAGCAAAAGTCGACTTTTACCATTTCCGAACCCTGAGTCCAGCGCCAATGCCGTTTACGGGGAAAAAGTTGATACCCTGGCTGGACTAGCGACTAAGCCCGGCCAGCGCCACCCGGGCGCGGGCTTTCCAGAAATCCCACGGCCGGTCGACCACGGTTTCGTTGATCGTCATCGAGCCGGCGGCTTCGCCCGGCGTCAGGTAATTGACGCCATCGTCGCCACCGGCAATTCGCATCGCCTCGGTTTGCAATTTGGCATTCATTTCGGCCCAGATGGCGCGCGCCACCGCCAGCGTCAGCGAATGCGCGACGGTGACCGAGCCGTGTCCGCGCATCAGCGCGAACAGGTTGCCGCCGAGCGACGCCGCCAGCGCACGGCCGAGCGCCGCGTTCTTGACCAGCATGTCGTTGTTTTCGCCGGCGCTGTCGCGAATCTCGAACACCGGCGTCGAAAAGCCGAGAAAACCGCTCATGTGGCACACCGGCCGCAGCGTGGCGCGGGTGACGCCGAACGGAATGATCGCCGGCGAATGGCTGTGCACGACGGCCACCACGTCCGGCCGCGCCTTGTAGATTTCGCTGTGGATGAAGCGTTCGAGGTAGCTGCGGCGGCCGGCGATGTCGTGCACGGTTCCGTCGTAGTCGACTTCGACGATGTCGTCCGCCGTGACGGTGGCCGGCGCCACGCCGCAGGCAAGCAGGAAGCGGTCGTCGCGGCCGTCGTGGCGGACGCTGACGTGGCCGAAGCCATCGACCACGCCTTCGACGAACAGGATGTGATTGGCGCTGACCAGATCGTCGACCAGCGCTGGCGATGCACTCGTCACGGCGTGCTCAGTCCGCCTTGATGTTGATGCTCTTGATGATCTTGGCGAAGCGTTCGGCTTCCTCGGCGAGCACGCGGGCCAGCTCGTCGCTGCTGCTGCCGATCACTTCGACGCCGGAGTTGAGCAGCGTTTCGGCGACGGCGGGCGTGCGGATGGCGGCCGCGACGTCGGTCGACAACTGCTTGAGCACGGCGGGCGGCGTGCCCGCCGGCGCCATCACGATGGTGGTGGGCGCGAAGTCGAAACCGGGGATGGCGACCTCGGCGATGGTCGGGATGGTCGGCGCCTGCGAGAAACGCTTGCTGGAGTTCTGCGCCAGCAGCTTGACGCGGTTATCCTTGACGAAACCGGCGATCGCCGGCAGCGCCGAGAAGATCATCTGCACCTGGCCGCCGACCAGCGCCGGTGTGGCCTGGCCCATGCCCTTGAACGGCACGTGCACCATGTTCAGGCCTAGTGCTGCGGAGAACGATTCGCCGGTCAGATGGTGGGTGCTGCCGATGCCGGAGGTGCCGTAGTTCACCTTGCCGGGGTTGGCCTTGACGTAGGCGATGAACTCGGCGAGCGTGTTCGCCGGCACGCTCGGGTGCACGGTGACGAACAGCGGCGCCTTGCCGAGCGCGGAGACCGGCACGAAATCCTTTTTGTGGTCGTATTCGAGCTTGCTGTAGAGCGCAGGGTTGATGGTGAACATCGACCCGTCGGTGACCAGCAGCGTGTAGCCGTCGGCGCCCGCCGACTTGATGGTTTGCGCGGCGACGGCGCCGTTGCCGCCGGGGCGGTTGTCGATGATGACCTGCTGGTTCCACTTTTCGGTCAACGCCTTGGCCAGCACCCGCGCCACGGTGTCCGGGAAGCCGCCGGCGGGGTAGGGCACCACCAGTTTCACCGGTTTCGACGGGAACGGCTGCGCCGCTACCAGTGCGGGCAAGGCAAGCGCGGCGCCGGCAACGCAGATGCGCAGCAGACCACGCAACGCCGTATGTGGACGGCAGGATGATGGACGTGACAACAGCATGATTTCCTCCAGTACGGCAACGATAGCACCGTGTTGTCGCGGCCAACGACCGGTCGGTTCGCAATTTTGTTGCGGACACCGACGTTATCAGCTTTGTGAAATTCATCGCTGCAAGCGCCGTATCCATTGGGCGCATGAAGAGAAAACATCGAAAGTCGACTTGTTGACAAATGATCGGCCACACCCTTGCCAAATGGCGCATTCGACATAAAGCTGATACGTCCGTTGTGCCAAAACACTACACTTGCGGCAGGAGGAAACATCGTGCGAATTCTGCTGGTGGAGGATGACGCCGAGCTGGGCAGTGGCGTCTGCGCGAGCCTGAAACGCGAGCATTACGCGGTGGACTGGGTGACCGACGGCCCCTCGGCGTCGACGGCACTGAGCACGGCGCAATACGATCTGGTGATTCTCGATCTCGGGCTGCCCAAGATGTCCGGGTTGCAGGTGCTGCGCCAGTTGCGCTCGCGCGGCGAAGCGCAGAAATCGGTGCCGGTGCTGATCACCACGGCGATGGACTCCGTCACCGATCGCGTCGAGGGGCTGGACGCCGGCGCCGACGACTATCTGGTGAAGCCCTTCGCGCTCGACGAATTGCATGCCCGGGTGCGCGCGCTGATCCGTCGCCGCAACGCCGCCACCAGCAATCTGCTGGCACATGGCCGCCTGACCTTCGACATCGCCTCCCGGCAGGCCTCGTCCGACGGCACACCGCTGGAACTCTCGGTGCGCGAGGCAGGCATTCTCGAAGTGCTGCTGCTGCGCGCCGGTCGCGCGGTGACCAAGGAACAACTGATGGAAGGCCTCTGCGCCTGGGACAGCGATATTTCGCTGAACGCCATCGAGGTGTACGTGCACCGCCTGCGCAAGAAGCTGGAGCCGGCCGGCATCCAGGTGCGCACCTTCCGCGGTCTTGGCTACTGCATCGACAAGCCCGCCCTCAACGGCAGCGACAAGGCCATTAACGGACACGACGAGGCGTCGCGCGCCGCAGCCCGCACGCAATGAGTCTTGCCGCGCGGCTGCTGGAATGGCTGCTGGCGCCGCTGCTTTCGATCTGGCTGGTCAGCCTGGGCATCTCGTTCATGAGCGCCCGTACCACCGTCGACACCGCGCTCGACGATGGCCTGAGCGCAGTCTCGGCGATGCTGATGTCGGAGTGGGAGCAGCGGGCGACGACGCGCCCCGATCTGCCGATCCCGTCGGAGGCGACCAAGCAGTGGATGAATCTGGTGCCGGAGTTCCCGGTGCTTTACCTGATCGTCGACGCCGGCGGCGTGCCGGTGGCGGGTGACGATTCCCTGCAGCCGTTTTTGCGCGCGACGGCCGACGCCGACAGCCCGGAAGCGGCGCCGGTTGTTCCGCGCGAATTCCGCCACGTACAGGGCTTCAACACGGTGATGGACGACGCCGTGATGCGCGTGGTGCGACTGCGCTTCACGGCGGGCGCCCGCGATTTCACGCTGGCCGTGGCGCAATCGCGCGAACGCCAGGCGGCATTGCTCAGGACCGGCATGCTGCACGAGGCGCTGGCGCAGACGGCTGTGCTGTTGGTGGCGTTCTACCTGCTCTGGTACGGGCTTACCTATGTCGCGCGCCCGATGAAGGAATTGCAGCAACACCTCGACGCGCGTTCCGCCGACGATTGGACGCCGCTGCCCGAGCAACTGGCCCCGCACGAAATCGCACCGCTGATCGCCTCGATGAACGCGCTGATCGAGCGCCTGCAGGCCTCGCTGGCCGCGCAGAAGCGGTTCATCGCCAACGCCGCGCACCAGTTGCGCACGCCGCTGGCAGCGCTGCGCACACAAAGCGAACTGGTGCAGCGCTTGCCCGAAGGCAGCGAGCGCGACAACGCCGTACAGCGACTGGTGGCGACCGGGCGCCGCGCCAGCCGGCTGGCCAATCAGTTGCTGGCGCTGGCCCGCGCCGAAAGCGCCGGCACCACCGGTGCCCGGCAGCCGGTGGTGCTGAATGCGCTGTGCGAAGGCGTCGCGCACGACGTGTTGCCGCAGGCCATCGAACGCGAAATCGATTTCGCGTTCGAACCGTCGGCGACGCAGGTCGCGATCATGGGCGACGCCACGCTGATCGGCGAACTGGTGCGCAATCTGGTCGACAACGCCTTCAAATACGCGCCGCGCGGCGGCACCGTGGTGCTTGCCGTGCGCGCCGAGCCGTCGCGCATCGTCGTCGACGACTCCGGGCCGGGCATCGCCGAGGCCGATCGCGAACGGGTGTTCGCGCCGTTCGCCAGGGTCGCGCAACTCGACACCGAGTCGGGCGCGCCAATCCCCGGCACCGGCCTCGGTCTCGCCATCGTTCGCGAGGTCGCGCAAGCGCATGGCGGCAGCGTGCGCGTCGAAACTTCCGCCATGAACGGCGCGCGATTCGTTGTCAGTTTCGCGTAAGGCGGCTGTCAGAGCGCCGTAAGCCCCGCTCTCTAACTTTCACTCCGCTATCGCCACGCCAGGTTCGAGCGTGCGTTATTCACCGAAGGGGATTTTTTATGGCAACTGCAACTGCGGGCGCAACGCGTCCGATGACCGCCGAGGAGAAGAAGGTCATCTTTGCGTCGTCGCTCGGCACCGTGTTCGAGTGGTACGACTTTTATCTCTACGGCTCCCTCGCAGCTGTTATCGCGAAGCAATTCTTTGCCGGTCTCGACCCGACGTCGGCATACATCTTCGCGCTGCTCGCTTTTGCCGCCGGCTTCCTGGTGCGCCCGTTCGGCGCGCTGGTATTCGGTCGCCTCGGCGACATGATCGGTCGCAAATACACCTTCCTGGTGACTATTCTCATCATGGGTTCGGCCACCTTCATCGTGGGCTGTTTGCCGAACTACAACTCGATCGGCGTCGCCGCGCCGATCATCCTGATCGTATTGCGCATGCTGCAGGGCCTTGCGCTCGGCGGTGAATACGGTGGCGCAGCAACCTACGTTGCCGAACATGCGCCGCAGGGCCGTCGCGGTCTCTACACCAGCTGGATCCAGACCACGGCAACGCTCGGCCTGTTCCTGTCGCTGATCGTGATCCTGCTGACCCGCGAATTCACCGGCAAGGAATTCGACGAATGGGGCTGGCGGATTCCGTTCCTGGTCTCGATCTTCCTGCTCGCCGTCTCGGTGTGGATCCGCCTGTCGATGAACGAATCCCCCGCCTTCCAGAAAATGAAGGAAGAGGGCAAAGTCTCCAAGGCTCCGCTGTCGGAATCGTTCGGCCAGTGGAAAAACCTGAAGGTCGTGATCCTCGCGCTGCTCGGCCTCACAGCCGGTCAGGCGGTGGTGTGGTATTCGGGCCAGTTCTACGCGCTGTTCTTCCTGACCGCCCTCGCCAAGGTTGACGGCAAGACGGCCAACCTGCTGATCGCCGCCTCGCTGGTGATCGGCACGCCGGGCTTCATCTTCTTCGGCTGGCTGTCGGACAAGATCGGTCGCAAGATCATCATCATGGCCGGCTGCCTGCTCGCAGTGTTGACCTATTTCTACGTGTTCCCGGCGATGCTCAAGTATGCCAACCCGGCGCTGGCTGCGGCGCAGGCGAAGGCAACGGTCACGATCACCGCCGATCCGGCAACCTGCTCATTCCAGGGCAGCCCGATCGCCCGCGAGATCGACTTCCGTACCTCCTGCGACATCGCCAAGCGCACCATGGCGCAGTCGTTCGTTCCCTATGTGAATGCGAATGCGGCTGCCGGCGCGCCGGCGGTGATCAAGATCGGCGACAAGGAAATCACGGCGCCGACCGCCAAGCTCAACGAACAGGGGCACGGGTTCGACAAGGACAGCGCCGCCGCCATCGCCACGTTCAAGAAGGATGTGGGCGCTGCCGTGGCCGCCGCCGGTCTGAGCACCAAGGCCGACGACAAGGCGATGAACACACCGATGGTGCTGGCCATCCTGGTCTACCTGGTGATCCTGGTGACCATGGTGTACGGTCCGATCGCAGCGATGCTGGTCGAACTGTTCCCGACCCGCATCCGCTACACGTCGATGAGCTTGCCCTACCACATCGGTAACGGCTGGTTCGGCGGCCTGCTGCCGACCACCGCATTCGCGATGGTTGCGGCAACCGGCGACATCTACTACGGCCTCTGGTATCCGGTGATCGTGGCGGCGATGACGTTTGTCATCGGCATGCTGTTCATTCGCGAAACCAAGGACGTGGACATCTACGCAAAGGACTAAATCATGTGGAAGTACATCGTTGCATTCGTGGTATTCGCCGCGCTCGCACTCTGGCTGCTGATGAAGGGCGGGGGGGACATCGACATGAGTGGTGAGAAGCACGAAGTGCCCGCCACTCAATCCGGCGAGAAAGCACACAAGTAAGTAACGGTGTACGGACCGTGAACGAAAAGGCCGGGATATTCCGGCCTTTTCTTTTTTTGCCGGGCGGCGGCCCCTGCCGAGACACCCGGGGCAACGCGACGCTAACTGGTCAGCGGGTCGGCCTCGGGCTCATCCGCCAGCGCAATCTCGAAGCGCAGGCGGACGCCGACCAGTTCGATGACATCACCGGCCACGAGATCGCGAGCGCCGGCGAGCGCGTCGCCATTGACATAGGCCGGCGTGACGCCTTCGCGCTGCCGAAGCTGCCAGCGCGTCGGGCTGCCGCGAACAAGCTCGATCACCTGCTTGCCTTCCTTGCCGAGTGTGACGGACGCTTGGTCCAGCGGATAACGTTTGCCGACAGCGGGCCCGGACAACACGGCGATGCTGGCTGTCAGTGCATGCACGCGCGGCACCGTCGCCGCGCGCGGCACGGCCGGCGGCGACGTCAGGGTCGTGCCGCGCGGCAGCGAGGCGAGCAAGGCGGGATCCAGCTCGGGCATGCCACCGCCGCGTATGGCCGGATTCGCCGCTTTGCGCCCCGCCTTCACTGTCGGCACACCGGCCGCGCCGGTAGTGGGCGGCGGCAGCTCGAGCGCGACGTTTAGCGCAGCCGGTCGTGTCGCCGGTGTCCGCGACGGTAAGGCCGTTTCACCTTCGACGCCCGATACTGCGGACGGTGCCCCGGTGTTGACCGTTTCGCCGCCCGGCGCTGGTTGTGCGAATGGTTCAATCGACTCCGGTTGCGCGAATCGCGACGCCTCGTCCAGTTCGGCGAAGTACATGAGGCGTTCGCGGCCGACGCCGATCTGGTCGCCGTGGCGCAACGTGTGGCTTTCGATGCGGCGACCGTTCACCCGCGTGCCGTTGGTGCTGTTCAGGTCTTCAACGGTTGCGGCCCCGGACAACACCCGTATCAAGGCGTGTTCGGCACTGATGCCGGGGTGTTTGATGCGTACATCGCAGCGGCTGCTGCGCCCGATCAAATTCTGTTCCGCCTTGAGCGGGAACTCGACGATCGTGTTGTCCGGTTGCAACCAGAAGAGCTTTGCCATGGTCGTGCGCTATTGCTTGTCGCCGGGCTTCTTGAGGAATTTTTGCCACCACAGATCGGCCAGGGGCGGATCTCCTACGCGCACGATGATGACCGAAATGTTGTCGCGGCCGCCGTTCGTGTTGGCCGCATCGATGAGTCGTTTGACGTAGTCGCCGGGCGGTCGGTCGGTCGCCAGATGCGTTTGCAAGGCTTCCGTGCTGACCAGATCGGACAGCCCGTCGGAACATAACAAATAGACATCGCCTGGACGGGTGCGAAACTCCTGCACATCGGCCTCGGCGATGGCATCGATGCCGAGCGCGCGGGTGATCAGGTTCTTCTGCGGCGAATTTTTGGCATCTTCCTCGGAGATCAGGCCTTTCTCAAGTTGGTCCTGAACGTAGGAATGATCGCGCGTCAACTGCTCAAGAACATGTTCGCGGAATCGGTAGCAGCGGGAATCGCCGACATGCGCGATACCGACCCGGCCGTCATAGAAACGCGCGGCGACAATGGTGGTGCCCATGCCGTTCAATTCGTCTTTGCCGCGGGCCACGCTGCAGATGCGGTTGTTGGCTTTCTCGATGGCGCTGCGCAACTGGCGCATGGCGACCGACATCCCGGTATCGGGGTCAATCCGGCCCAGTTCGCTATCCGAGACGCTGAGGTCGGCCGACTCTTCGCGGACGACGTCAACCGCCAGGCGGCTCGCCACCTCGCCGGCCTGATAGCCGCCCATGCCATCGGCCAGTACGACCAGCTTGCGTTCGGTGTCGACCAGGATGGCGTCTTCGTTGTGCGCCCGTTCACGGCCGACATCGGTGCCGCCCGCGAATCCCCAGGGACGGGTAACGGTCCCCCTGGCTTTCGGGTTCGGCGAAGGGCGTGACGATGACATCCGCATAATGTACTAAAGCTGTCGCTGGGTTGCGACTGTGATCGTTACAGTCAGGCGGCGGCGTCCACCAATGTCGGTTTCAGCACGCGAAGCAGATTGGCAGGGGGCATGCTAACCAGAAACCCGCGTTTGCCGCCGTTGATGTAGATGCGCGGCAACGCGGCAATGCTTTCCTGCATGTAGATCGGGATCGGCTTGCGGGTGCCGAACGGTGAGGTGCCGCCGACCAGATAGCCGGTGTGGCGGTTGGCCACGTCGGGCGCACAAGGAGTGATGGTTTTGCAGCCAATCGTTCGCGCCAGGTTTTTGGTCGAGACCTCGCGATCGCCATGTTGCAGGCAAATCAGCGCTTGTCTGCGCTCGTCTTCGAGGACGATGGTCTTGATGACGGCGTGCTCATCGACGCCAAGGCTGGCGGCGGAATGGGCGGTGCCGCCATGCTCCACGTAGTCGTACAGATGCGGCGTGAATTCGGCCTTTGCGCTGCGCAGTGCGCGAATGGCCTGAGTGACGGGGAAGTCTTCGTTTTTCGGCATGGTGGATTATTTCCCGCGTGGGTGATGCTGCTGGTGCAACTGCTTCAACCGTTCACGCGCGACGTGGGTGTAGATCTGGGTGGTGGTGATGTCGCTGTGCCCGAGCAACATTTGCACCACGCGCAAATCGGCGCCGTGATTCAGCAGGTGGGTCGCGAAAGCGTGACGAAGGGTATGCGGCGACAGGCTCGCGGGATCGATGCCGATGTTCAGCGCGTGGCGTTTGATCAGATGCCAGAAGGCTTGCCTGGTCATCGGTTCGCCGCGCGAGGTCAGGAACAGGTAATCGCTTCGCTTCGGCGGTGGCAACCAGCCTAGCCGCGCGCCGGCGGTGTGGCGCCGTATAGCCGCCACTGCGGGCTCGCCCAGCGGCACCAGTCGTTCTTTCGAGCCCTTGCCAATGACCTTGACCAGACCAAGCTCCAGATTGACCTGCTGCACTTTCAGGCCAACCAGTTCGCTGACGCGCAGCCCGGTCGCGTAAAGCGTCTCCAGCATGGCGGCGTCGCGCTCGCCGAGCGGCGTATGTACTTCAGGGGATTGCAGCAGCGCCTCGACCTGTTGTTCGGACAGCGTTTTTGGCAGATAACGGACGGCACGCGGCGCCTCGATGAGATCGCAGGGATTGACGGTGACGGCGCCGCTCTCCAGTTGCCAGCGGTAGAAACGCCGCAGCGTCGACAGGCGCCGGTTGATCGACGCGGGGCGGGCACCGGCGGCAAACTGCGCCGCCAGATAGCGCTCGATGTCGCTGCGGGTGGCAGTCGATGCCGCGATGCCGCTGTCCGTGCACCACGCGTCGTAGCGGAGCATGTCCTGACGGTAGTTGTCCAGCGTGGTCGTGGCGAGGCCATCGCCCAGCCAGAGATGGTCGCAAAAGCGGTCGATCAATTCGCCGGTGGCGGCGCTGGCCGCGATCATCGGCCGCTCCTGGCGTACAGCCTGCGCCCCATGCTCAATGCGTCGAACACCGGCAAACCGGTAGCCCGACGGACGGCGTCCGCATAGAGAGGCATATTGGCGCATTCGAACAGCCACATACCCAGCTGCGGATGGTGGCGCTGGACGTCGAGCGCGAGCTTGACCCATTCCGCCTCGGCACGTTGCACGTCGAGTGCGCATCTGGCGTCCAGAATGGCCGACACAAAGTGCGATGTCGCCGGCAACGAAAACACCAGCGCGTCGCGATCGATGCCCGCGGCTGCGCGCACATCCGGCCCAAGGGCGGCGGCATCGATGGTGAGAATCGCCACCCGTTTGTCGTCGCCGAGGCCTCGTTGCAGCGCGGCGTAGTGCAGCAGTGTCGAGGTTTCGACTGGCACCGGAAGCGCGCCCGCCAGCTCATCCTGATGACGAACCAGGAAACCGCAGGTTGTGATGATCGCCGCTACGCCGTTGCCGGCAAGACGCTGACCGGCGGCGATGAATTCGCCAGCAGCGGCGTACTGTCCGCTAACGACGGGGCGCGCATGGGCGCCCGATACCCGCTCGATCTGCACCGGGAACGGCCAGGACGCCGGATTGCCGGCGTCGCCCGGCGGCCGGTCAAACTGGGTGTCCAGCATGAGGATGCCGAGCGCGCGTGGCGGCCCGGGCGTCAGGTTCACAGGGGCAGGCGCCGGCATGGCGATAGATTAGCCGAAACCACGCGACGAAACCCGACGGCTATCGCCTGTCGACGTCATCGTTCGTGGTGCTTTTGACAATTTGCAATTGAAATGAAATATTGCTTTCAACCGCATGAATCGAACGACGACGGCAAACCGACTGCCGCGATCCGTCAAAATGGGCTGTTCCGCGCTTGTGCCCTCCAAGGCTGGCGCTCGATTCTGGCGCAACCAACACTAACCGGAGACCCTACGATGAAACTGCACAAGACTCTCCTTGCCGCGGCGGTAATGGCCGGCACGATGGCATCAATCCCCGCTTCGGCACAGACCAAGTGGGACTTGGCTTCGGCGTATCCGACGACGAACTTCCACACCGAGAACCTGCTGCAATTCGCAGGCGACGTCGAGAAAGCATCGGCCGGCAAACTGAAAATCACGGTTCACGCCAACGCTTCGCTGATCAAGGCGCCGGAAATCAAACGTGCCGTGCAGGGGCAGCAGGTGCAGGCGGGTGAAGTGTTGCTGGTCAATTTCGAGAACGAGAACCCGCTCTACGGTCTCGACGGCATCCCGTTCCTCGCCAGCAGCTACGCCGAATCGAAAAAGCTGTACGACGCGTCGAAAGCTGCGCTCGACACCACCCTCGGCAAGCAGGGCATGATGCTGCTCTACACCGTGCCGTGGCCGCCGCAGGGGATCTACAGCAAGAAACCGCTGGCCCGAGGCGATGATCTGAAGGGCAGCAAGTGGCGCGCTTACAGCCCGGCTACCGCGAAGCTCGCCGAGTTGCTCGGCGCACAACCCGTCACCGTGCAGGCGGCGGAACTGAGCCAGGCGCTCTCGACGGGCGTGGTCGAAAGCTATATGTCGTCGGGCTCGACCGGTTACGACACCAAGACGTACGAAAGCATCAAGAACTGGTACGACACGCAAGCCTGGCTGCCGAAGAATGCGGTGATCGTGAACAAGAAGGCCTTTGAGGCACTCGACAAGCCGACTCAGACTGCCGTGCTGAAGGCGGCGAAAGAAGCCGAGGCGCGCGGCTGGAAGCTCTCCGAAGACAAGAACAACTGGTACAAGGATCAGCTCAAGGCCAAAGGCATGAACATCGCCGTGCCGAGCGAACAACTGGTCGCCGATCTGCGCAAGGCCGGCAACGTCATGCTGGCCGAATGGCAGCGCAAGGCCGGTGACGAAGGCCGCGCCGTGATCGCGGCGTATCGCAACAAGTAACGCCTGACGCGGGCACGGATCGTTGCCGGCGGCGGCGATCCGGCAGGCGTTCACGCACTGGCCCACAAGGGCGTTTCGGCTTCTGCCATCTCACATAGCGCTCGGGGAACGCATGCGAAAGAAACTGCTTTGGCTTTTCGAGGCCGCCGGCGTGCTGGCGGCGTTCTGCGTGTTGTCGATCTTTGCGCTGATGATTGCGACGACCATCATGCGCGAGATCGGGGTGAAGACCGGGGGCAGCGACGACATCACCGCCTGGCTCACCGCCTCGGCCGCCTTTCTCGGGTTGGCCGCCACCTTCCGGCATGGCGACTTCGTGCGCATGTCGCTGATCACCGAGAAGTTGTCCGGGCACTGGCAGCGACGCATGGAAATCCTGTGTCTGGTGCTTGCGACATTGTTCACCGGCTACATTGCATGGGCAATTTGCCGTTTTGTCTACGAGTCGTGGGAATTTAACGACTACGCGAACGGGCTGGTGGCGATTCCGCTATGGATCCCGCAGGCACCGTTTGCGTTGGGTGCTGTGCTGCTGTTTCTCGCCGTCACCGATCAGGCCTGGCATGTCCTTCGCGGCAATGAGCCCGACTACGTGGTTGCCGTGCGCGAGCGCCATGCGCGTGGCGATTTCAGCGAGGACGTCTAAATGGGACTCATCGAAATCGCGGCACTACTGCTCGGTTTGTTGCTGGTCCTGCTTTGTTTCGGCGTCTGGATCGGCGTGGCGCTGGCTATCGTTGGCTGGTTCGGCCTGGCCGTCTTCGGCACCAGTCCGCCGGACAAAAATCTGTTCACAGCCTTCTGGAATGCCACGGCATCGTGGGAGCTGGCGGCGCTGCCGATGTTTATCTGGATGGGCGAGATCCTGTTTCGCACCAAGCTTTCGGAGGAGATGTTCGAAGGCCTGTCGCCCTGGCTGCGACGTATCCCGGGGCGCCTGCTGCATGTGAACATCCTGGCCTGCGGCCTGTTCGGTTCGGTGTCGGGCTCCTCGGCCGCGACCACCGCGACCGTCGCCAAAGTGGCGCTGCCGGAACTGCTGCGACGCGGCTATGACGAGCGCGTCGCGATCGGCTCGCTGGCAACAGCCGGTGGCCTGGGCATCCTGATTCCGCCATCGATCACGATGGTGGTCTACGCCGTCGCCGCTGACGCCTCGATCATCCGCATCTTCCTCGCAGGCTTCCTGCCCGGTTTCCTGCTGATGGGGATCTTTTCGCTCTACATCGGCATCTGGGCGGCGCGCAATAGCGACAAGATGCCCCCGGTCGAACCGGCGATGAGCTTTCGCCAGAAGATGTATGCCTCGCGACGGCTGATCCCGGTGTCGCTGCTGATTGTCTTCATCACCTGGGTGCTGATTGCCGGAATCGCCACCGCGACCGAGTGTGCGGCGTATGGCGTGCTGGGGTCGCTGGCCATTGCGTGGTGGAGCAAGATGCTGACCTGGGAGAACTTCTGGGCCGGGCTGATGAGCTCGACGCGGGTCTCCTGCATGATCATGTTCATTCTCGCCGGCGCCAAATACCTCAGCCTGACGATGGCGTTCACGGGCATTCCGATCGCGCTGGCCGAATGGGTGGCTTCGCTGAACCTGAGTCCGTACATGCTGATCACGGTGCTCTCGGTGGTCTACATCCTGCTCGGTACGGCGCTCGACGGCATCTCCATGATCGTGCTGACGTCGGCGGTCGTGCTGCCGATGATCCAGAAGGCCGGTTTCGATCTGATCTGGTTCGGTATCTTCATTGTCCTGATGGTCGAGATTGCCGAAATCACGCCGCCGGTCGGCTTCAATCTGTTCGTGTTGCAGAACATGACAGGCAAGGACTCGAACACCATCGCGCGGGCGTCGATTCCGTTCTTTGTTTGCCTGATCGCCTGCATCATCATGCTGACAGTGTTTCCGGAGATCGTGACGTGGCTCCCCGACGTGGTGATGGGCAAGGAAAAGTAGTTGCCGTTGATGACCACTCCAATTCAACCCGACATTCCGCGCTGGCAATTCTGGATCGACCGCGGAGGCACCTTTACCGACATCGTCGCCCGCCGACCCGACGGCAGCCTGGTCACCCACAAGCTGTTGTCTGAAAATCCCGAGCGCTACGCGGACGCCGCCGTCCAGGGGGTACGCGAACTGCTCGACGTCAAGCCGGGCGCGGCAATTCCGGCGGAGCAGATCGAAGCGGTCAAGATGGGCACCACGGTCGCGACCAATGCGCTGCTGGAACGCAAGGGCGAGCGCACGTTGCTGGTCGTTACCCGTGGCTTTCGCGACCAGCTTCGCATCGCCTATCAGGCGCGGCCCAAACTGTTTGTGCGCAAGATCGAATTGCCCGAGCTGCTCTATGAGGCAGTGGTCGAGGTGGACGAACGGATCGGCGCGCACGGTGACGTCGTCGCGCAGCTGCACGAGGCCGCCGCACGCGCCGACCTGCAGGCCGCATACGACAAGGGGTTCAGCGCCGTTGCCATCTGCCTGATGCATGGCTATCGCTACGCCGCGCATGAAAATGCGCTGAAAGCCATTGCGCAGCAGATCGGCTTCACGCAGATCAGCGTGTCGCACGAGGTGTCGCCGTTGATGAAATTCGTGTCGCGCGGCGACACCACCGTCGTCGACGCGTACTTGTCGCCCATCCTGCGTCGCTACGTCGAGCAGGTGCAATCCTCGCTCGGTGACGTGCGCCTGCAGTTCATGCAAAGCGCGGGCGGACTGACCGACGCGCATCGCTTCCAGGGCAAGGACGCCATCCTGTCCGGACCGGCTGGCGGCATCGTCGGCGCGGCTGCCGTCACCCAACTCGCGGGCTTCGACAAGATGATCGGCTTCGACATGGGCGGCACGTCGACCGACGTGACGCACTTTGCCGGCGAGTACGAACGCGCGTTCGAGACCGAGGTGGCCGGGGTGCGTCTGCGTGCGCCGATCATGCAGATCCACACGGTGGCGGCGGGCGGCGGTTCGATCTGCACCTTCGACGGCAGCAAGTTCCGCGTCGGACCCGAGAGCGCCGGCGCCAATCCCGGCCCTGCCGCATACCGTCGTGGTGGCCCACTGACCGTGACCGACTGCAATGTCATGGTTGGCAAGTTGCGCCCCGAGTTGTTCCCCGCAGTGTTCGGTCCCAACGGCGACCAGCCGCTCGACACCGGCGCAGTCGTCGCCAAGTTCGCGCAGCTCGCCGATGAGGTCGAGCGTGCAACGGGCCAGAGGAAGACGCCCGAGGCGATCGCGGCGGGTTTCCTGCGCATCGCGGTCGAGAACATGGCGAACGCGATCAAGCACATCAGCGTGCAGCGCGGCTACGACGTCACCGAATACACGCTGACCTGCTTCGGCGGAGCCGGCGGCCAGCACGCCTGTCTGGTTGCCGATGCGCTCGGCATGCAGCGCGTCTACATCCACCCGTTCGCGGGCGTGCTCTCGGCCTACGGCATGGGTCTCGCCGATGTGCGAACGCTTCGCCAGGCGGCCGTCGAGAAGCCCTTGAGCGATGAACTGCTCGCGGCGTTGCGTGGCGAGTTCGATGCGCTGGGCAACGGCGCTCGTGGCGACGTCGAAGCGCAGGGGCTCGCGTCGGAGCAGGTCCGCGTCGTCCACTCGGTCGCGCTCAAGTACGACGGTACCGACACGGCGATCGAGCTTCCGGTCACGCCGGCCACCGGTTGCTCATCACTGGTCACTGCTTTTGAGTCCACCTATCGTCAGCGCTACGGCTTTTTGATGCCCGGCCGCGCGCTCGTCGTCGAGGCGATCGCTGCAGAAGCGATAGGTCAGACGCAATCGGCCAACGAAGCGCCGCCGGTACTGACGGCGCGCGACACGGCACTGCAGTCGCGCGCCAGCGTGCGTGCCTATATGGACGACGCCGACCGCGAGACCGGCGTCTATTACCGGGAGGATCTGCGCCCCGGCGACGTGGTCACCGGTCCGGCCATCATCAAGGAGCCGATCGCCACCACGGTCGTCGAGCCCGAATGGCGCGCGCTGGTGACGCCGCTCAATCACTTGGTGCTGGAGCGCACCAAGGTGAAAGAGCGCGCGCACGCGATCGGCACCACCGCCGACCCGGTGCTGCTCGAAGTCTTCAACAACCTGTTCATGGCCATTGCCGAGCAAATGGGCGTGACGCTCGCCAACACGAGCTACTCGGTCAACATCAAGGAGCGCCTCGATTTCTCCTGCGCGATCTTCGATCCCGAGGGCAACCTCGTCGCCAACGCGCCGCACATGCCGGTGCATCTCGGCTCGATGGGCGAGAGCGTGCGCGTGATCCTCGAAAAGCGCGCCGGCACGATGAAGCCGGGCGACGCCTTCGTGCTCAATGCGCCGTATGCCGGTGGCACCCATATCCCTGACGTGACGGTGGTGACGCCGGTGTTCCTGAAAGGTGAGAGCAGGCCGCTGTTCTACACCGCCGCCCGCGGCCACCACGCCGACATCGGCGGCATCACGCCCGGCTCGATGCCGCCGTTCTCGAGGCACATCAGCGAAGAGGGTGTGCTGCTCGACAACGTGCAGCTCGTTCGCGAAGGCATCTTCCTCGAAGACGAGCTGACCGCGATCCTCACCCGCGACGCGTACCCCGTGCGCAACGTCACGCAGAACATCGCCGACCTGCGGGCGCAGGTCGCCAGTTGCAACAAGGGGGCGACCGAGCTGGCGAAGATGGTCGGGCACTTCGGCCGCGAGGTCGTCGTCGCTTACATGAAGTACGTGCAGGACAACGCCGAGGAAAGCGTGCGCCGCGTCATCCACAAGCTCACCGATGGCGAATTCGGCGTCGACCTGGACGATGGCAGCCATATTCACGTCAAGGTGTCGATCGACCGCGCCTCGCGCTCGGCGAAGGTGGATTTCACCGGCACTTCGGCACAGCGGCCCAGTAACTTCAACGCGCCGCGCAGCGTCAGCCGCGCCGTTGTGCTTTATGTGTTCCGCACGCTGGTCGACGACGAGATTCCGATGAATGCGGGCTGCCTGAAGCCGATCGAGATCGTGATCCCGGACGGCAGCATGCTGTCGCCGGTGTATCCGGCCGCCGTCGTCGCTGGCAACGTCGAAGTCTCGCAGGCCGCAACCAACTGCCTGTACGGCGCGCTCGGCGTGCTCGCGGGCGCCTACGGCACGATGACCAACTTCACGTTCGGCAACGAGACTTATCAGTACTACGAGACGATTTCCGGCGGCTCCGGCGCCGGCCCGACCTTCGACGGCACCAGCGTCGTGCAGTGCCACATGACCAACTCGCGGCTGACCGACCCCGAGGTGCTCGAGTTCCGCTACCCGGTTCGCGTCGATTCCCACACCATCAATCATGGTACGGGCGGCGCGGGCGCGCATCGCGGCGGCGACGGCGCCGATCGCCGCATCCGCTTTCTGGCGCCGATGACGGCCGCGATCCTCGGCAACAACCGCGTCAATCGGCCGCACGGCATGGCCGGCGGCGAACCGGGCGTGCCGGCAAAGAACTGGGTCGAGCGTGCGGACGGCGGCCGCGAGGATTTCGGTCACATCTGCGAGGTTGCAATGAATAAAGGTGATGTATTCGTCATCCAGACGCCGGGCGGCGGAGGCTTCGGCAAGGCGACGTAGCCACGATGCAGCGCAGCGGAATCGAGGCATTTGTTCATCGAACCACAGTGGCCCTCGATTCCGCTGCGCTCCATCACGGCTACGATTGCACCGCCATTTTTCCGGCAACCGCTCATCGAGCAGCATCACGATGCTCTCGGCGATGCGGGAAATGGGCGCCTATGGCGGTCTGCCGGACGAAGCGGTGGCGAGGGGGCAGACGGCAAAATAGGGCGATGAAGACCATCTACAACGCCGCGCATGGGCAGCATCGGGCCGCCTACGAATTTTTCCGCGGCGAAAAAGTGCCGGCGTTCGAGAAGCCGGAGCGCGCCGACTGGGTGCTCGCCGCGGTGCAGGCCGCGCATCTGGGCGAGGTGCTGCCGCCGACGCCACACGACGACGCCGTCATCCTGAAGGTGCATAGCGAGTCCTACGTCAATTTTCTGCGTGGTGCGCACGCCGAGTACGTGGCGCTGGGCGGAGCCGGCGATGCGTTTCCCTCGGTGTGGCCGATTCGCGGCATGCGTTGCGACCTCGAGCCGCAGAACTTCGCCGCCCGCATGGGCCGCTATTCGTTCGATGCCGGTTCGCCGCTCACGGCCGGCACCTGGGCGGCGACGCGGGCCGGCGCCGACTGCGCGCTGACCGGCGTGGCGTTGCTGACAGCCGGCGAACCCGGCGCTTTCGTGCTGTCGCGCCCGCCCGGCCATCATGCCGGACGCGATTTCTTCGGCGGTTACTGCTTCCTCAATCAGGCCGCCATCGCCGCCCAGGCGCTGCGCGACGCCGGATCGGCGCGGGTGGCGATTCTCGACGTCGACTATCACCACGGCAACGGCACCCAGGACATCTTTTACGACCGCGCCGACGTGCTGTTCGTCAGCGTTCATGGCGATCCGCTGACCGAGTATCCGTTCTTCCTCGGTCACGCCGATGAGGCGGGGCGCGGTGACGGACTCGGCTTCAACTGCAATCTGCCGCTGCCGGCCGGTACCTCGGTCGAGGGCTGGTTTGCCGCGCTCGACCAGGCGCTGGCGCGCATCAAGGCGTTCCGGCCGGATGCGCTGGTGGTCTCGCTCGGCGTCGATACCTTCGAGGGCGACCCGATTTCGCACTTCAAGCTGAAAACACCGGACTATCCGCGCATGGGCGAACGCATCGCGACGCTCGGAACGCCGACGCTGTTCGTGATGGAAGGCGGCTACGCGGTGGCCGAAATCGGCGACAACGTCGCCGGCGTGCTGACCGGCTTTGCGTCGCGCTGACCGGGGCTACCGGGCCCTAATTGCGCTTCGGCATCGGTTTCGGCGTCACGCCGCCGGTGGCCCTGTTCAGCAGCATCAGGCCGAGGTCGATCAGGAAGTCGAACAGGCCGTAGCTGCGGTCGTTTTCCTTGTTGACGCCGACCACTTCGCAATAGGCGCCGGTGGCGAACAGCAGCGCGTTTTCGGCGCCGTCTTCGCTGGTCTGCAGCAGGGCTTCTTCGTCGCGCACGTACTCGTGGCAGTACTTGGTCTTGATCACGATGCTGCCGTTGCCGACGTTGAGCACCGCATACTCGTCCGCCGCCTTGCGCGTGATGCGTAGGGCGGCCTGATTGGCCTGCGCCGCCGCGATCTGTTTCTTCGCCGTCGCTTCGTTGGTCGCCGTGCTGGCAGCCGGCGCCGGCACGGTGGCCGGGGCCATCGACTGCTGCGCCAGCGTCATCGGGGCCGGCGCGGCGAGCGCGACGACCAGGACGTAGATCAGCGAATGGCGAAGCGCGGTGCGTGGTGTCATGGTCGCAACGCTATCACGATGCCACCGGCATGGCGAGCCCGTCGGCCACGCATGCCGTGAAGCAGCTTTTGTATTGCAGCCTTTGCCGTAATGGGTTCGACGCGGTAAATCGCATTAAGTCGACTTTTGCTTGAAAAGCGTGTCCAGCCCATATGCACAGCGCACAGCATCGAAAAGCTGATAGGCCGGGTGCCGTCCTGCGGTCGGACTGCTCAGGCGATCACCCCGCCGCCCAGGCAGACGTTGCCGCGATACAGCACCGCGTACTGTCCCGGCGTCGGTGCCCACTGGCCCTCTTGGAAGTGCAGCAGCGGCTGGCCATCGACGCCGCCATGCGGCCGGTATTCGCAGGCGGCATCCGGTTGCCGGTAGCGCGTCTTGCCGCCGTAGCCGCCTTCGGCGACCGCGCCTCGGCCGTTGCCGGCAACCGGCTCGCTGCCGGCGATCCAGTGCGTGTTGACCAGCGGCACGTCGTTGCGGCGCAGCGCCGGGTGCTCGCGGCCCTGCACCACGATCAGTCGGTTGTTCGCCATGTCCTTGCCGGCCACGTACCACGGCTCGCCCGAGCCTGCCCGTGAGCCGCCGATGTGCAGGCCGCCGCGCTGGCCCAGCGTGTAGTACGCGAGCCCCTGATGGGCGCCGACGTCCTCGCCCTCGGGCGTGACCATGCGGCCCGGCGTCTTCGGCAGATAGCGTTCGAGGAATTCGCGGAACGGCCGCTCGCCGATGAAGCAGATGCCGGTCGAATCCTTCTTGGCGAAGTTCGGGATGCGCTCGCGTTCGGCGATCGCGCGCACCTCGCGCTTGGGAATGTTCGCCAGCGGAAACATCGCCTTCGACAGCTGCGCCTGATTCAGCCGGTGCAGAAAGTACGACTGATCCTTGCTGTCGTCGTCGCCCTTGAGCAGTTCGACGCGGCCCGAGCCATCGGTCGCCTCGCGCACGCCGGCGTAATGGCCGGTGGCGATCTTGTCGGCGCCCAGCCGCATCGCGTGGTCGAGAAAGGCGGCAAACTTGATCTCGGTGTTGCACAGCACGTCCGGGTTCGGCGTGCGGCCGGCCTGGTATTCGGCCAGAAAGTACGAAAACACGCGGTCCTTGTACTCGGTGGCGAAGTTCACCACCTCGATGTCGATGCCGATGTGGTCGGCCACGCTGACCGCGTCGACCAGATCCTCGCGCGAGGAGCAGTATTCGCTGTTGTCGTCGTCCTCCCAGTTCTTCATGAAGATGCCGAGCACCTCATGGCCCTGCGCCTTGAGCAGCCAGGCGGAAACGGCGGAATCGACGCCGCCGGAGAGACCGACAATCACTTTCATGGTGGGGATTTTCGCTGACGCGGCGCGCAGTATCGGCGCAACGGGGAACCGGAAACGTGGACGAGAACGAATTGGGGGCGAAGCAGCAAAAGAAAAAGGCACCCGAAGGTGCCCTTTCCATCCGAAGCGCTCGTGGAGCGCCGTCGAATTAAGCAGCTTTCTTTTCAGCTTTCTTGGCCTTTTTCTTGGCCTTCTTGGCCTTCTTTTCAGCCTTGGCAGGAGCGGCTTCCTTCTTGGCTTCCGCGGCCTTGGCCGGAGCAGCTGCCGGAGCAGCGGCCGGAGCGGCCGGAGCTGCCGGGGCGGCCGGAGCTTGTGCGAAAGAAACAGCGGCGAAAGCCGTAGCGATGAGGGCGGTCAACAGTTTGCTCATTTTCAAATCCTCTATAGAGTTGGTTTTTTGCGCGGCTCACATTGCTGCGAGCTTGAGCCGATAACGAAGACACTTTCCGGTCGGTTGACACAGAAAGTAACAAAAACACAAACCGGAGCTCCCCTGCTTGCGCTTATCTTCCTGCGGAAGTTCTTTTTCTAGCTCAACCTGTAATTTTAGCGTTGTTTTTAGGGAAAACGCTTACTGCGGCCGCGGTGCCTGACTCTTCAGACTTCTGGCGAGCGATGACCGCTGCCGGCGTTGCGGGCGAGAAATTCACGCAGCAGCGGCACCGTGACTGGCCGCTTCAGTGCGAGGGACAGCGCGTCGACCCCGGCGACGATTTGCCAGAGCGACGCGATGTCCCGCTGGCTGCGGCTCAGGATGTAAGTGAGCACTTCGTTGCTGAGACCGAAGCCGCGCCGTGCCGCGTGCTCCGCCAGCGCCGAGGGCAGCGCGTCCTGCGGGATGGCGACGATCTCGAACGTCAAACCGCTGCCAAGCCGGGTGCGCAAGTCGTCGCGCAGCGGCCACTGTGCGGGCGGTGTGTGCCCACTCACAACGACAGTGCCGGCGGCTGGCACGACGTGGTTGAAGGCCGTGAACAGCCAGGCCTGCTGCGCCGCCGTCAACCGGTCGGCATCGTCGACGCATAGCAGGCGCGCCGCGACGAAGGGGTCGGCCGGAAAAGCCTGCCCGGCAGCCAGGCGCAGCACGGCGCCGGACGCGGCATCGGCGCTGGCGGCCAGCGCCGCGATCAGGTGGCTCTTGCCGACGCCGGGGCCGCCCCACAACGCCACCACCGGCGGCATCGCGACGCCCGCCGTCCGCGGCTGGGTCAATCCGTACAGACAGCTCACCGCCTCCGCATTGTCGCCGACCACGAAGTTGTCGAAGCCGGGCGGCGCCGGCGCAAAAAAATCGAACGGAATCTGGGCGCTCTGGGCCATCGCCGTGGCAATCGCGCTCAACGTTGCGCGGCAGGCGGGTTTGCCGGCGGCGCGGCGGCGCCCGCCTCCTGCGCGTCGGCCTCCGCCAGCCGCCGTTGCATCACGCGCAACGCCACCAGCAGTGCCGCGCTGGCGGGCAGCGCCAGCAGCACGCCGACGAAGCCGAACAATTGACCGAACGCCATCAACGCGAAGATCACCGCCAGCGGATGCAGCCCGATGCGGTCGCCGACCAGATAGGGCACCAGCACGAAACCCTCCAGCACCTGACCGACCATGAACACGGCGGCGACGGCCACGATCGGGCCAGGAGTGCTGAACTGGGTCAGCGCCGCCAGCATGCCAAGCGTCATGCCGAGGCCGAAGCCGACATACGGGATGAACACCAGCAAGCCGGTCACCAGCCCGACCGGCAGCGCGAATTCGAGCCCGGCGATCTTCAGTGCGATGCTGTAGTAGGCGGCGAGCGCCAGCATCACCATGCCCTGACCGCGCAGGAATTCCGAGAGCACGGCGTCGATCTCGCGGGCAATGTCGCGCACCATCGGCCGCGCCGGGCGCGGCAGCATGCGGTCGATGCCGGCGATCATCTGCGGCCAGTCGCGCAGGAAGTAGAACATCACCACCGGCACCAGCGTCACATTGATGACGAGGCCGATCACCACCTGGCCGCCGAATTGCAGCGACCCGGCGAGCTTGGCCGACAGCCCGCTCACCGCGCCGGCGTTGTCCTTGGCCAGCGTCTTCAACTGCGACAGGTCGAACGAGAATGCCGTACCCAGCGTCTGGTTGATCCACGGCAGCCATTGCTCCTGCGCCCTGGTGAGCAGTTCCGGCAGCTTTTCGCCGATGCGCGCGATTTCCGAAGACACCAGCGGCGCCACCACCAGCACCATGCCGGCAGCAAAGGCGGCGATCGCCAATATTACCAATACGGCGCCGGCTGCCCGCGGCACCCGCCGCGCTTCCAGCGCCGCCACCACCGGCGTGCCAACGTAGGAAAGCACGGCGCCGAACATGAACGGGGTCAGCACCGGCGCCAGCGCGCCGAGCAGATAGCCGATTGCCACCAGCACGGCGATGATCGCCAGCGCACGGTGGCCGGGCGCCAGCGCGCTCCACCAGTTGGTGCGGGCGACGGCGCTGGCGAGCGGCACGATCGGCCCGGCGGCGGTCGCCGTCGTGGGCGCCAGTGGTGCCGGCGAGGCGCCTGCCGGCGGGCTAGAATTTTCGCTCGCCCGGCCACTGTCGCCGGCGGCACCGGCAGCCGTGCCGGCGCCGGCCTCGCCTCCGTCTTTCTTGTTGTTCGCGTCTGCGTTCATGGTGGGCGGCATTACAACACGTTCATGCAAGAACCATTATGTCCGCCCCGTCCGCGCCCGCTCCAAACCCCGACGCCCTGACCTACGAGCAGGCCGGCGTCAACTACGATCAGGTCGACCCGATCAAGCTGCTGGCGCAGCAATCGGCGCGCGCCACGGCGGCGCAGCTCGCGCGGCACGGTCTCGGCGAAGTCGCGGCCTCGCGCGGCGAATCGGCTTACGTGCTCGATGCCGGGCCGTTTTATCTGGCCTCCATCGTGGAATGCCTCGGCACCAAGATCCTCGTGGCCGACGCCGTGTACCGCGAAACCGGCAAAAGTTTCTACGCGGCGATTGCGCAGGACACCATCGCCATGGCGGTCAACGACCTGATCACCGTCGGCGCCACGCCGCTGATCGTGCAGGCGTACTGGGCGGCGGGCGGCAGCGACTGGTTTGCCGATCGGCGACGCGCCGCCGATCTGATCGCCGGCTGGCAGGCGGCCTGCGAGGTCTGTGGCGTGTCCTGGGGCGGCGGCGAAACGCCGGCGCTGGCCGGCGTTGTCGAGGGCGGCACCATCGACCTCGGCGCCAGTTGCGTCGGGCTGGTGCAGCCGAAGTCGCGGCTGTCGCTGGGCGACAAGCTGGGCGCGGGCGACGCCATCGTGCTGCTGGCGTCGAGCGGTATCCATGCCAACGGCGTCTCGCTCGCGCGCAAGCTGGCCGAGCGCGTGGCGGGCGGCTATCAGGCCGACATAGGCAACGGACAACGCTTCGGCGAGGCGATCCTCGCACCAACCGTGCTCTACGCGCCGGTCACCGAAGCGCTCGCCAAGGCAGGTGTGGACGTGCACTACTGCGTCAACATTACCGGCCACGGCTGGCGCAAACTGCTGCGCCACACCAGCGAGCTGACCTACCGCATGCACACGGTGCCGCCGGTGCCGCCGGTGCTCGCCTTCATGCAGCGCGAGGCGAAGCTCGACGCCGCCGAGGCCTACGGCACGCTCAACATGGGCGCCGGCTTCGCGTTCTTCGTGCGCCCCGATCAGGCAGCGGAGACCGTGGCCATCGCCAAACAATGCGGCATCGAGGCCTGGGTCGCCGGCAGCGTCGAGGCCGGCCGCAAGCGTGCGATCATCGAGCCGCGCGGCGGCACCGATGACGCCGCCGCCCGGGATGGGCGCTTGAACCGCCCGGACCGCCGCGCCAACCCATCGCCGTGCTCATCTCGGGGCGCGGCTCGAACATGGCGGCGCTGCTGCGCAACGACTGCGGCGGCGACGTGGTGGTGGTCGGCAGCAACAAGGCCGACGCCGGTGGGCTTGCCATTGCGCGCGACGCCGGCATCGCCACTTTCGCCATCGGCCACAAGGACTACGCCAGCCGCGAAGCCTTCGACGGCGCGCTGGTGGCCGCATTGAACGAATACCGGCCCGATCTGGTCGTACTGGCCGGTTTCATGCGCATTCTCACACCGGTGTTCGTCAACGCTTTTGCCGGTCGGCTGATCAATATCCACCCCTCGCTGCTGCCGAGCTTTCCGGGGCTCGACACCCACCAGCGCGCGCTGGCCGACGGCGTCAAGCTGCACGGCTGCACAGTGCATTTCGTCACCCCCGAGCTCGACCGCGGCCCGATCATCGCGCAGGCCGCAGTGCAGGTGGAGGACGACGACACGCCCGACACGCTGGCCGCGAAAGTGCTGCTACAGGAGCATCAGATCCTGCCTTACGCGGTGCGCCTGTTTTGCGAGGGGCGACTGGCGGTCGAGGGTTTGCGGGTGCGTACCGGGCCGGCGCGTGGCGGATAACCCTGTCATCGCGGCCATCGGCGCCAGCGTTTAGCCGCCGCCATGGCCGATGCTGTCTCCTCCCGCGTGAATGTGAACCCGGCGGCCCACGATGCGGCCCGCTTTGACCTGGCGCGTGGCCTGGCCAGCCGTCGCGGCCTGCTGGCGACGCCGCGCCGCAAGCTGACGCTGGCGCTGGCGGCCTCGATCCTGCTGCATCTGCTGATCGGCGCCACCGCCGATGTGGAGCCGCCGGAGGACCAGCGCATCACGCTGGCGGCGAAGCTGATGCCGCTGCCGCCCCCGCCGCTGCCGGTCGCAACGCCGCCGCCGGCGCCGAAGCCGAAACCGAAACCGAAGCGGCCGAAGCCGGTCGTCGCCGCCGAAGCGCCGGTTGCCATCGTTGCCGACCCGGTGCCGGACCTGACCCCGGTTGCGCCCGCCGCGCCGGACAGCGCCGCGGCGCCCGAGCCAGCAGTCGCTGCCGCACCGCCGCCGCCGGAACCGGCGCCGCCACCACCCGCCCCCGAGCCGCCACCGCCGCCGGCGCGCATGCCGCCGAAGAAGATCAACCTCGGCTACACCGCGTTTCTCGGCGAGCAGAAGTTCGAGGTCGGCCCGGTGGTGCTGCAATTCAGCCACGACAACGGCCGCTACAAGCTGCGCATCGTCGGCCGCGGTCGCGGTATCGCAGCGCTGCTCTATCCCGGCACCTTCACCGGCGAATCGGAAGGGCAGATCACCGCCGACGGCCTGCGCCCGGAAAAATTCGTCGAGGAACGCGGCAACCCCGACAAGCGGCGCGAAGTGGTCTTCGACTACGACAAAGGCGTGCTGCGCCTGCCGGACAAGGAGCCGGTGCCGTTCGAGGGGCAGCCGCACGATGCGCTGACCTGGATCGTGCAGTTCTATTTTTCGACGCCGAAGACCGACCGCGTGACGCTCAGCGTCGGCACCACGCGGCGTATGGATGTCTATACGCTCGACCGCGCGGGCGAGGAAACGATCGAGGTGCCGACCGGCGATGCCGACCCGGTCACCGGCCAGCGCCAGCTGAAAAAGGTCGCCACCCAGGTCTGGAAGGGCAGCCGCAAACCCGACGCCGACGGCAAGCCGAACGGCAACGCCACCTTCTGGCTGTCACCCGAGTTTCACTACATCCCGCTGCGGCTGAAAGTGGTGAACGGGCAGGGCCGCAGTGCCTCGTTCGAACTGACGGCGATCAGCACCGAGTAGCCATCAGCTTTTTTGCTTATGCGGTATCTGCGCTAGGCATGGCGCGATATTTCGCATGAAGTCGACTTTCAGCCAATTTGCGGCCGGAGCCCTTATCCGATGCGGCATTCATCGTAAAGATGTATCGACGGTTGCGACGGGGCCGCAGGCGACGATCGGCGATCACCGGGCGTTGCTCGCCACCCGCCACAACGCCTCTGCCGTCTCCGACAACGGCACCCGCGGCCGGAACAGCCGCACCTCGATCGGCACCGTCCAGGCGTCGTCGCCGGCCAGCACTAGCGCACCGCCGGCCAGCTCCGGCGCGATCAGGCTCTGCGGCAACCAGGCCACGCCGCGGCCTTCCATTGCCATCGTCTTCAGCAGCACGGCGTGATGCGCGGTGAACACGGTGCGCGTTGCCAGCGCGCTGCCGTCGCCGAGCCGGCCCGCCATCACGGCGCGCATGATCTGCCCGATGCCCGACGCCTCGCCATAGGCCAGCACCGGCAGCGCCGCCGCGCGGGCCTTGCTGCCCGTTTCGTCCACGATGGCATGCAGCGGCGTGCCGCCGGCAGTCGCGGCGGACACCGGCAACAGGCGATCGCCACCGACCACCGCAAATTCAAACTGTGCCGGGTCGAGCCGGTTCGCCACGTCGGGATGACCGTGACAGAGCAGGAACTGCGCGCGCCGCTGCAGCATCACGTCCTCGCAGGCCGCGAAACTGTCCGACAGCATCTGGATCGGCCCCATCTTGCGGCCCACCGGCAGCTGCGCCTCGAGCTTGCCCAGCCAGGCCGGAAAGAAGGTCAGCGACAGCGCATGCGTCGCCGCGAATTGCAGGCTCACCGCCGCCTGCTCGTGCGCCGCGCGCGCCTGCGAGCGGGCCGCCTCCAGCCGCTGCAACACGTCCTCGACCTCGGGCAGTAGACGCTTGCCGGCGGCGGTCAGCGCAACCGGATGCGTGGTGCGGTCGAACAGATCGACGCCGACCCATTCTTCGAGCGATTTGATGTGGCGGCTGAATGCCGGCTGCGCGATGTGCCGCGCCTGCGCGGCGCGCGAGAAATTGCCGCTTTCGGCGAGGACGATGAAATCCTCCAGCCAGTCCATGTCGAGCGGTCTGTTTCCCGGTCCCATCGCTGCCGACGCGCCTCCTCTTGTTTTTGAATAGTTCTATCTGTTTCGGGTATTGGACGACGGGGCAGGGCCGGACCACAATTCGTCACCCTTTCGATGACGTTCACCCGAGCACGCATGCCCACCATCGCCAACTATCGCGGCATTATCCCCGCAATCTCCACCCCGTTCCGCGACGACAACCGCATCGACGAGCCGGCGCTGCGCAAGCTCGCCGCCTGGCTCGCCGGCCACGACGGCATCGTCGCCGTGATGACCAACGGCCACACCGGCGAAGTGTTCGCGCTCGACCCCGAGGAACGCGCCGAGGTCACGCGCATCGTCGCCGACGAACTCAAGGGCAAGCTGCCGGTGATTTCCTCGGTCGTCTGCGAAGGCCTGACCGACGCCGCGCATCACGCCAAGCTCGCCAAGCAGGCCGGTGCCGTCGGCATCGACGTGATGCCGCCGCATCATTGGTTGCGCTTCGGTTTTCACGCCGATCACGCCACGACCTATTTCCAGAACATCTACGACGCCACCGGGCTCGATCTGATCTGCCATGTCTACCCGGCGTGGACCCGCGCCTCGTACTCGTCGGCGCTGCTCGCCGATCTCGCGCGGCTGCCTTACGTGCAGGCGTTCAAGGTCGGCCAGCGCGACATGAGCAAGTACGCCCGCGACATCAAGGCCATCCGCGACGCCGATGCGACCAAGGCGATCCTGACCTGCCACGACGAATACCTGCTCGCCTCGATGGTGCAGGGCGTCGACGGCGCGCTGGTCGGCTTCGCGAGCGCCATTCCGCAGCTCATCATCGATCTGTGGAATGCCGTCAAGGCCGGCGATCTGCATCGCGCGATGGCGGTGCAGGCGAAGATCACGCCGATCAAGGAGGCCGTGTACGGCGCCGGCGAGCCGACCGGCGAAGCGCATGCCCGCATGAAGGCCGCGATGCGTCTCGCCGGCGTGATCGCCAACGACCACGTGCGCCCGCCGACCCACGAGCCGAACGCGCAGGAGCTCGACGCGATCCGCGCCGCGCTGGCGCAGGCGGGGTTGCTTAAGGCGTAGGCGCAAATGTAGGGTGGGCAACTTGTTGCCCACGCGGCACCACCGCGAAACAGTTTGATACGAAAACCATGCGGCTAACGCGTGGGCAACAAGTTGCCCACCCTACGCCAGGATGAAAGTAATTCAGGAGGATCGATGCAATACAAATCACTATTCGGCAAACTGCTGACTGCCGGTCTGCTGGCCGCCCTGGCTTCCGCAGCCAGTGCACAGGGTTACCCCAACAAACAAGTCCGCGTCATCATCCCGTTCCCGCCGGGTGGCACGCTTGATACGGTCGGCCGTCTGCTGGCGCAGAAGCTCGGCGAGCAGACCGGGCAGGTGTTCGTCGTCGAGAACCGTCCCGGCGGCAACGGCACCATCGGCGCCGACGCGGTCGCGAAGTCGCCGGCCGATGGCTACACGCTGCTGTTCAACGCGTCCACCTTCACCACCTCGACGCTGCCGCTGAAAACGCCGCCGTATGACATCGTGAAAGATTTCGCGCCGATCGCGCTGGTGGCCAAGGCGCCGCTCGCGGTCGCCACCGCGAAAGAACTGCCGGTGACCGACGTGAAATCGCTGATCGCGCACGCCAAGGCCAATCCCGGCAAGCTCTCGTTCGCTATCGGCTCGTCGGCATCGGCCGGCCATCTCGCCACCGAACAATTGCGGCGCGCGGCCGGCATGGAGCTGTTCATCGTGCCCTACAAGGGCTCGACGCCGGCCTATCAGGACTTGCTCGGCAGCCGCATCGCCGGCTTCATCGACCCGATTCTCGGCTCGCAGGGCTACGCCAAGGCCGGGCAGCTGCGCGTGATCGCGGTGACTTCGGCGAAGCGCGTGCCGTCGATGCCGGATGTGCCGACGGTCGGCGAAACGGTGCCCGGCTACGAAGCCTATAGCTGGTACGGCCTGTGGGCACCGGCGAAGACCGCGCCGGAGATCATCAAGAAGCTCAACGCCGAGACCAACAAGGCGCTCGCCGGCGACATGAAGGACCGCCTGCTTGGCAACGGTTTGCTGATCGAAACCGGCAGCCCGGAGGACTTCGCCAAATTCCAGAAGGACGATACGGCACGGTCGATGAAGATCATCCACGATGCCGGCATCAAGTTCGAATAGTCGCAGCCGCACCATGCAACGCGCTCTCGTTACCGGCAGCAGTTCCGGCATCGGCCATGCGATTGCGACGGCGTTGCTGGATGCCGGCTGGCAGGTGATCGGTTGCGACCGCGCCGATGCCGCAATCGCGCATGCAGGCTACAGCCATCGCGCGGTCGACCTCGCCGACAGCGCGGCGCTGACGGCGGCCGTGCAGGCGCACGCGGATGCCGATGCGCTGGTGCATGCGGCCGGCGTACTGCGCGTCGGCAACGTCGGCGCGCTCGATCACGCCGGCGGCGAACTGATGTGGCGGCTGCATGTCGATGCCGCTATCCGGCTCGCCGACGTGCTGATCCCGGCGATGGCCGCGCGTGGCAGGGGCCGCGTGGTGCTGATCGGCAGCCGCGTCGCCGCCGGCAAGGCCGGGCGCAGCCAGTACGCCGCGACCAAAGCGGCGCTGATCGCGCTGGCAAAAAGCTGGGCCGCCGAAGTCGCGGCGCGGGGCGTCACCGTCAACGTCGTCTCACCCGCCGCCACTGCCACCAGCATGCTCGCCGACCCGAAGCGTGCGAGCGAAGCGCCGGTGTTGCCGCCGATCGGTCGCCTGATCGAGCCGGCCGAAGTGGCTGCCCTTGTCACCTTTCTGCTGTCGCCATCCGCTGCAGCGATCACCGGGCAGGACATCCAGATTTGCGGTGGGTCGTCGCTTGCCAGATAGTCATGTTCCCACCGGCGTCATCCCGGCGAACGCCGGGATCCAGAAGGTTGCGTGGTGCGCCGATTGCTGCGCACGCCACGTCCTGGATTCCGGCGTTCGCCGGAATGACGCCATGAGAGTTCAGCGATGGTGCGATGCGCCCCGCCCGTAGTCAGCCCCTGAAAACAACATCATGAAAATCACCCAAATCCTCGAATCCACGCGGCCGATCAAATCGAACATCCGCAACGCGTACATCGACTTCAGCAAGATGACGCTGAGCCTGGTCGCGGTCGTCACCGACGTCATCCGCGATGGCAAGCCGGTGATCGGCTATGGCTTCAATTCCAACGGTCGCTACGGCCAGGGCAATCTGATGCGCGAGCGCTTCATCCCGCGCGTGCTGGATGCCGATTCGGCCTCGCTGCTCAACGCCGCCGGTGACAACCTCGATCCGCACAAGATCTGGGCCTGCATGATGACCAACGAAAAACCCGGCGGTCACGGCGAGCGCTCGGTCGCCGTCGGCACCATCGACATGGCGATCTGGGACGCAACCGCCAAGATCGCGGGACTGCCGTTGCATGAACTGCTCGCGCAGAAGTACGGCAGCGGCAAGGCCAACCCGAAGGTGTTCGTCTACGCCGCCGGCGGCTACTACCACCCCGGCAAGGGCCTCGACGGCCTGCGCGGCGAGATGCAGGGCTATCTCGACCGCGGCTATTCGGTGGTCAAGATGAAGATCGGCGGCGCACCGCTCAAGGACGATCTCGAACGCATCGAGGCCGTGCTCAAGATGCTGAAACCCGGCCAGCAGCTCGCGGTCGACGCCAACGGCCGCTTCGACCTGAAGACTGCCGTCGAATACGGCCGCGCGATGGCGCAGTACCCGCTGTTCTGGTACGAAGAGGCGGGCGATCCGCTCGACTTTGAATTGCAGGCGAAGCTCGGCGAGAGCTATGCCGGCCCGCTCGCTACCGGCGAGAATCTGTTCTCGATGCAGGACGCACGCAACCTGATCCGTCACGGTGGCATGCGCAAGGATCGCGACTGGCTGCAATTCGACTGCGCATTGAGCTACGGCCTCGTCGAATACCTGCGCACGCTTGCCATGCTCAAGGACTACGGCTGGTCGTGGACGCGCTGCATACCGCATGGCGGTCACCAGATGTCGCTCGCCATTGCGGCGGGCCTCGGCCTCGGCGGCAACGAGAGCTACCCGGATCTATTTCAGCCCTACGGCGGCTTCCCGGACGGCGTGCGCGTCGAGAACGGCTATGTCACGCTGCCGTCGCTGCCGGGCATCGGCTTTGAAGGCAAGGGCGATTTGATCGCGGAGATGCGGGCGCTGGCGGCGTAGCGGGTCGCTAGGCGTAGCGGGTCGGATCGAGGGGCGGGCAGCGTTTTCGGCAAACCAGTCCTTCCGCAAAAGGGCCAACTGACACATGTCTTGGAACTCGCCCCGCCAGAAACCCCGCCGACGCGCCAACCCTTGCTGCTGGAATCCGAGACGCTGAAGCAGCTTGAGCGAGGCGGAGTTGTCTGGATGGACGCCGACCTCAATGCGATTCAGATCCTTCCCTGTCAACCCCAGGTGATAGTGGTTCCAAGCGCCCCGGTCACGTAGCCACTACGCTGCCTTGTGTTGAGACACGTACTCGCGCAACGCCTCGTCCATGCGGGTTTGCCAGCCTGCGCCGGTGGCCCGGAAATAGGCAAGCACTTCGGGGCTGTAGCGCACTGCAACTTGCTCCTTGGTTGGGAGTTTGTTTGGTCCGCGGGTACGCCGCGCGGCGACCTCTTTACGCAGTTCGTCTGCCGAATGAGTGACAAACGCACTATTCCAATCGTCCGGTTTGGTAGCCGGAGCATCACTTACAGAAACGTGTCCACGCTTCGCGCTCATGTTTTTCCGCCTTTCGCGCCGAAATAATATGAGGCCATTCGTCATCACCCGGCGTCCAGACAACGAACAGCAGTTCTTCCGCCTGCCAACCGATACTTTGAAAGCGCAATTCGCCATAAGCTTCGCGCGCATCTTCGCGGGTCAGTAAGTCGCCATCAAAGAAACCTGACAGCGCTGCCAGATCAATACCGTGTTTGGCAATGTTCGCTTGGCGCTTGGTTTCATCGAAAGTGATCATAATCAAATTGTAGATGCATTATGACAGGAAATCAAGTTATTAAATTGCAGGCGCGATTAAGGCCAAACCCATGAGGTCGAACGTTGAAGTTAAGCCGCGAGCAGCGGCTCGCCGACGCGAGTCGGCCCGAGCGTGGGGATACTTACCTACATTCATCAAGCCAAACCCCTGATAACAACCAAAATAACCGGCTATCTAGGCAATGGTGAAATAACTCATCGCCCCGGCATCGTGCGATGCCAATCCGGCAATGACTCATTGGTGCAGTGCACTGATTGGTTGACTGATGCCTGCCGCCACCGGAGCGGCGTTTTGAGTTTCGCCGCGACCGGGAGCAGCGCGTCGCGACGTGTTATTCAAGGCGCGATAGTCGTCGCGCCGGCGCCCCGCTCAGCGCACGCCGGTCATGCCGCACTGGCTGAACAGGTAGTTGCGGATCGCGGGCCAGGTGGTGCGCTGGGCGTTGCTGCCGAAGGTGATGCCGGCGAGCGCGTTGCTGCCGCTGAAGCCGAGCGCGGCGCGGGCCAGCAGCAGCACGTCGTTTGCCGCGAGCGGCGTGCCGTCGTCGTCGATATCGAGCGAGCAGAGGCGGCCGGCGTAGCGCTGCAGGCGCCAGTAGCAGCTATCGGTGATGCCGCCGCCGTCGTTGCCGTAGCAGCCACCGGCGATCAACAGCCGCTCGTCGCTGTCGAGCAGGGCGCCGCCGACATTGGTGGCGTAACCGCCAGGGCCGGTGACCGTCATCACGCCGCCCTGGCCGTAGCCGCTGTCGAGGCTGCCGTCGTTGTTGAGCCGCAGCGTGCAGACGTTATAGCGGTTGACGCAGCCCACGGTCAGCACCACTTTGCCGTCGCGTTGCAGCGCGATGCCGGCGCCCATGCTTTGCGCACCGAGCGCGTTGTGCGTCGGCACCGACCAGCCGCTGCCGGCGAAGCTGGTGTCGAGGGCGCCGGCCGCGGTGACGCGGGCAGCGCAAACGCGCAACGTGGTGCCGGAAACGCAGTACGCGGCGAGTACCACGCTGCCGTCGGGCCGCAGCACGGCCTGGCGCACGCCTTCGTAGATTCCCGAGCCGCTCGTGTAGTGCGCCAGGATCGGCGCGCCGGTGCCGCCGACGTACAGGATGTCGCGCGATCCGCCGATGGAGAGGCGCACCAGACATGCGTTGTAGATGCCGGCGTTGCTGCAGGAACCGTACAGGATTACGGTGTTGTCCGCCGCCATCAACATGCCGGCGACGCTGACGCCGCCCGCCGTCACGCCCACGCGGGCGCTACCGGTGCCGCCATACCCGGTTTCCAGTGCGCCGCTCGCGTTGTAGCGCCATGTGCAAAAGGCGAAACTGGAGTCGAGGCAGGCACCGCCGAGCACGATCTTGCCGTCGGACTGCACGGCGATGGCGTTGCCATAACTTGCCGAATTGGCGCCGACCGGCACCACCGCGCCGCCGGAGCTGGCATAGCTGGTATCGAGTTGGCCGCTGGCCAGCAGCCGCACGTGACAGGCGCGAACGGCGCCGGTCGCCGTGGCCGGACAGGTGCCGGCCCCGCGGGTCTTGCCGTCGGACTGCACGGCCCCGGCGGTGGTCGACATGGTGTAGCCGGCGCTGAACTGCGTGCTGACCAGGCCGTTGCTGCCGAAGCTGCTGTCGGCGCTGCCGTCTTCGTTCAGGCGGGCCAGACAGGGGATCGCGCCGCCACTGCCGCTGCATTGGCCGATGGTCAGATAACGGCGTCCTGGATAGTTGACCATCAGGGTGGCGTCGTCACTGCCGCCGGCCACGAACTTGATGTCGAGGCGGCCGTCGCCGTCGAAGCTGGAGTCGAGCGCCGCGTTGACCTGGGCGCCGGCCGCAAGGCTCGCGAGCGCCAGCACGGCGCCGCAAAGCAGCGCAGCGCAAGCGCGGCCGCGGGGCAGGAAAGGAGCGGGGAAACTATTCATCACTGTACCGTCAAGCCGCAATGAACGACCAGATATTGCCGGATCGCCGGCCACGTCGTTCGCGTGGCGGTGGGCGCAAAGTTGATGCCGCCGAGCACGGCGCTGCCGCTCAAGCCCTGCTGCACGCGCGACAGGATCAGCATGTCGGTCGGCCCGAGCACGCGGCCGTCGTCGTCGATATCGGGCACGCATTGCGAGGCGTCATAAGGGCCGCCGTCGAGCCGCTGCAGGCAGAACGCCGGGTCCAGCCCGCTGGGGGTGCACTGCCCGGCCCAGACCAGCTTGCCGTCGCGCTGCAGCGCCGAGGCGTAGAGCTGGTCGCCGCCGCTGGTGGCGCCGTAGGTGTAGCCGCTGCCGGCCCACATCGGGTCCAGCGTGCCGTCGTCGTTGAGGCGGATCGCCGCGAAATTGCCGTTCCAGGTGCCGCTCAGGATGGCTTTGCCATCCGGCTGCGCGACGATCGCTTCGCCGGTGCCGCCGCCGAGCACGGTGGTCGGCGCAATGTAGAAGCCGCCGCTGCCGTAACCGGTATCGACCGAACCGTCGCTGCCCAGCACGCGGGTGACGCAGAAGCGCTGCATCGAGGTCACCGTGCAATAGCCGCCGATCAGCAGCTTGCCGTCGGCCTGCAGGGCGACGCCGGTGCCGAGCGCGTTGCTGGCGCCGGTCGGCGCGATCGTCGCGGTCGAAAAGCCGCCGTCGAAGCTGCCGTTGGCGTTGACGCGCCCGCGGATGACGTAGAACCGCGAGCCGGGGTTGAGCGAGCCGCCGTAGACGATTTTACCGTCGCCCTGCAGCGCGAGGCCGCCGAGGCGCAGGATCTGCCCGGTGAAGAAGCCGAGCTGAACGCCCGCGCCCGCCGCGCCGAAACCGTTGTCGAGATTGCCGTTGCCGTCGAAGCGCGCCAGGCAGATCGATTCCGCGCCGGTGCTGTTGAAGCAGGAGCCGCCGATCACGAAGGCGCCGTCCGCCTGCAGGAGCAGGCTGCGCGCGGCCATGACCAGCCCGCTCGGGGCGAACATCACGCGCCCGCCGGAGGGGCTGTAGGTGCCGAAGTTGGTATAAAGCCCGCCGCTGGCGCTCAGCTTGTAGGCGCAAAAGCTGCTCTGGCAGGTGCCGCTGACCAGGATGTCGCCGCCCGGCGTGATGGCCACGCCCGAGGCGTAGTTATCACCGCTGTTTGTAATCTGGACGACGCCGCTGCCGGCGAAACCGGTGTCGAGCGAGCCGCTCGCGTTCGTGCGGGCGATGCAGATGTTGCGCGCTGCGGCGGCGCCGGCCGTTTTGCCGCAACTGCCGACGCTGACGATCTTGCCGTCCGGCTGCACGGCGACGGCGCGGACGATGTCGTAATTGGTGCCGAAATCGATGCGCGCGATACCGGTGCCGTTGAAGCTGGTGTCGTAGAGGCCGGGCGCGGCGAACAGCGGCGTCGCGCCGGCCAGCGCGAGCAGCATGCCGAGACGGCGGGCAAGCCGGCGCGCGGCGTCGGCTGGGGAGATTGTGCAATTCATGATGGCGAAGGATTCGTTGCCGGTCATTGCACGATAGCGGCGTACCGGAGAAACTGGCTCATCGCACGGCAGTCGCGGCGTGGCGGAGAACGATCGCAAATGACTGCCAGCGCTGACCGCCAACGGCCGCAAGCGAGTGCGGAAAGTCGTATGGCTTTTCGGTGAAACGATTGTTGTATCGGGGCTGGACGTTGATTTACCGCATAGTCGACTTTCGATTAAAACGCGCCATGAGCCCATATTGAATGGGCGTTAGCGTAAAAAGCTGATTTGTCGCCGCCTACAATGCCGCGATGCTTGCCCGACCTTCCGCGCTCAGCGCGCTCGCCTTCGCCATCCAGTCCGCCGCCAAATTCGACTATCCGGCCGACCGCACGCTGTCCTATGTGCTGCGCGAAAAGCGCGTCGGCTCGCAGGACCGCGTCGTGGTCGCCGAGGGCTATTACGCCTGGCTTCGCCATCGGCTCTCGGTCGAGGCGATGGCCGGCGACGGCGCCAAATTCGACGCCATCGCGCTGGCCGCGCTGGCCCGCCAGTTCCGCCGCCGCGTCAAGGTGCCGCCCGGCGAAGAAGACCGCTACGCCAAGTTCCTGAAGGCCGAGGAAGCGCTCGGCCCGCATCCGCGCCGCGAGTTGCCGACCTGGTTGTGGGACCGGCTCGGCGTGCAGTACGGCAACGACGAGCGTCTGGCGCTGGCCGATGCGCTGCTGGCGCCGGCCCCCTTCGATCTCCGCGTCAACACGCTGAAGGCCAGGCGCGACGCCGTTCTCGGCCGTTTGCAGAAAGAAGGGTTCCCGGATGCGCGCGCCACGCCGCTGTCGCCGGTGGGCATCCGCCTGCCGCATCGGGTCGACATCTCGCGCCATTCGCTGTTCGAGGACGGCACGCTGGAAGTGCAGGACGAGGGCAGCCAGTTGCTGGCGCAAATCGTCGGCGCCCGCCGCGGCGAGATGGTCGTCGATTTCTGCGCCGGCGCCGGCGGCAAGACGCTCGCGCTGGCCGCGACGATGGCCGGCACCGGCCGGCTCTACGCGCTCGACGTCAACGAGAAACGGCTCGACAACCTCGGCCCGCGCCTGGCGCGCAGCGGCGCCAGCAACGTGCAGACCATGCGCATCGAGAGCGAGCACGACAAACGGCTCGACAAATTCATCGCCAAGGTCGACCGCGTGCTGGTCGACGCGCCGTGCTCCGGCCTGGGCACGCTGCGGCGCAACCCCGACCTCAAATGGCGGCAATCGCCGGCCAGCGTGAAGGAACTGCTCGTCAAGCAAAGCAGCATCCTCGCCGCCGCGTCACGCCTGGTGCGGCCGGGCGGGCGGCTGGTGTATGCGACCTGTAGCGTGCTGACGGAAGAGAACGAAAAGATCGCCGACGATTTTCTGGCAACGAATGAAGGCTGGACCGTGGTGCCGTCGTCGTTGCGCGGTGACGACGCGGGCGACTCGCGCTTTACCCAGTTGCTGCCGCAGCGGGATGGCTGTGATGGGTTCTTTGCGGCGGTGTTCGAGCGGGCCGGGTAGTGCCGTGTTGCACGCGGCCGGTGACACGGCTGCATCAAGGCATGCTGCTTCGCTAGCTCACTCGCAGCAACCGCTGCACAAGCAGCGCCCGCATCTCTTTGCGCGTATCGCACACAAGGTGAATGAATAGCGTTTCGTCGCGAACCTCATAGATGATGCGATACATGCCGGCAATGACCTGACGGTAGTGTCCGATGTTCAGGCGCACCAATTCGTCAGGGACATGGCCCCCGTTCGGGAACTTCTTCAGACGTGAAACTGCATCGCGGATCTTGCGGTAGCTTGCCCGCCACGCGGCCGCACCGAAGTTTTTAAGAACGTAGCTTTTCAACTCAAGCAAGTCTTGCTCTGCGGAATGCAGGAAGACAACCTTCATTGATGGGCGCGCGCTCACGCCTTGTCGAGATCGGCAAACACCTGATCGACGGAACGGTAGCGACCCTGCTCGATCTCCCGATTGCCCAGGGCGAGAATCTTGAGCAGCGCCAGCGCCTCTTCCTGTTCTTCATAGGTCTTCACGTCCATCACCACCAGCTTGGCTTCGCCGTTCTGGGTGATCAACAGCGGCTCGCGCTGTTCGGTGAGTGTTGCGACAACCTCCGCCGCATGGTTCTTGAGGTAGCTGATCGGTTTGATGTGGGTGGACAGGCGCATTGCGATTTCCAGCAGGCTGTGGGCTTATTATGGTCTTTATTCGGCCTTGTGGCAATCGGCTCCGTTGACGCAACTTCCCGCTGGTGAGATCGAGTGCACAAGGGCGCGCATGATTGGCGGAATGTAAAACGGCATGTCGCCCAGGTGGAAGTTCGTCGCGGTCGCCGCCGACGAGGACTGCGTTGCCGCAGTAGCGCAACCGCCGCTTGCGATAAGCTGCCATGCTTGGCCCAAACATCGGAGCAATTGCTTGAGCGCATCAACCCTCCACAAATCGCTGTTCGACTACAAGGCCTGGACCAATGCCGAACTGTTCGTAGCACTCGCCAGACTCGACAGCGACAAGCACGCGAGCGAGCGGCACACAGCGATCCGGCTCATGAACCACATCTACGTGGTCGATCGCATCTTCGCCGGACATCTGACCGGCGTCGCGCATGGCTACACCGGCACCAACACGACCGCGACGCCCACGCTGGAGGAACTGCGCGCGGCGGTCGCGGCCTCGGATCGCTGGTACGCGGACTACGTGACGACGCTGTCGGACGCCGATCTGGCGGAGACGATTGCGTTCACGTTCACCGACGGCGACGCCGGCCGCATGACGCGCGGGGAGATGCTTGCCCACATCACGGCGCATGGCGCCTATCACCGCGGCGCGGTCGGCCGCATCATGGCGCAACTCGGCAATCCGCCGCCGCGCGACCTGTACACGCGCTACCTGCACACCGCCGAGCCGGAGCGCCGGCAAGCGGCCTGACGCGCCGGCAACGCCCGCCGGCGCTACATCTGCTTGAACAGATGCTGGTAGGCGCGCGATACGGTGAGCGGTTTATCGACGTCCCTGACGTTGAGCCAGACGCGGCCATCGCCGTCGCGCTTGCTGGAAAGCACGTTGCGGATGTTGACGATGGTGCCGCGATGCACCTGCCAGAAGTATTCGGCGTCGAGCGCGGCGACCAGTTCGGCGAGCGGCATGCGGATCACGTGTTCGCCGTTGCCGGTGAACACGATGGTGTATTTGTCGTCGCTCTGGAAGTACAGCACTTCGTCGACCGCGATCTGGTAGGTGGTGTCGCCGCGGCTGGCGCGAATCCAGCGCAGCGGGACTTTCGCCGCGCCGCCGCCGCTTGCCGCGTTGCCCGCGCCGGCGCGCGACAACAGGTTGAGCAGTTGCGCCAGTTCGGGCGCCGGCGCGGCGCTCGCCGGCTGTGCCAGCGCGCTTTTCAGACGGGCGACGGTTTGCGCCAGCCGCTCGCGGGTGACCGGCTTCAGCAGGTAGTCGATCGCCTCGCGCTCGAAGGCGTCGACCGCGTACTGGTCGAAGGCGGTGACGAACACGATGCGGGTGCCGCCGGCGGCGCCCTGCGCGCGACTGCGGGCCAGGTCGGCGGCGACTTCGATGCCGGTCTGGCCGGGCATCTTGATGTCGAGGAAGGCGATGTCGGGTTCGTGCTCGCCGATCAGCGCCGCGGCTTCGTTGCCGTTGCCGGCCTCGGCGACGATCTCAAGCTCGGGCCACAGTGCCGTGAGCTTGTCGCGCAGGTCGTCGCGCAGCAGCGGTTCGTCGTCGGCGATGAGGGCGGTGGTCATGGCAGTGGGTAAGGCGTAGAAAAGTTTCTGTAGGAGCGGCTTGCCGCGACCGCACACGGCTGACGCAAGGTGTCCGTTAACTTGAGCGCAATGCACCCCGTCATCGAAATCGCCTTCGCGGCGGTCGCGGCAAGCCGCTCCTACAGTGGCACGCGGATCGTGATGTCGGTGCCGGGATTGGCGTCGGCGACGGTCAGCGTGGCGCGGCCATCATAGAGGACGTTGAGCCGTTCGCGCAGATTGGCGAGGCCGACGCCGGTGCCGGCGCTGTCGGCATGTTCGCCGAAGCCGAGGCCGTTGTCGCGGACGCGGAGCGTCATCGAATCGCCGTCGCGACCGATCGCGACGTCGACGCGGCCGCCTTCGACCTTCGGTTCCAGGCCGTGCTTGATGGCGTTTTCGACCAGCGGCTGCAGCAGCATCGGCGCCAGCGGCGCCGATGCGAGCGCGGGATCGACATCGAAGCCGTATTGCAGGCGCTCGCCCATGCGAATCCTGATCAGTTCGAGATAGTGTTGCAGCAGCGTGACCTCCTGCTGCACGGTGCCGTCCTGCGCGCGGCTGGCGGAGAGACTTTGCCGCAGGTAGGCGATGAAGTTGTCCAGCATCAGGCTGGCGCGCTCGGGCGAGCGGCCGATCAGGCTCTGGATGGTGGCCAGCGTGTTGAATAGGAAGTGCGGCTCGATCTGCGCCTGCAGCATGCGCATCTGTGCCTGCACCAGCTGCTTCTCGCTCGCCACCACCTTGAGCTTTTCGCGGGCCATGATCTCGTCGACCTTCCTGGCCTCCCACTCGGGGCCAAAGAAGGAGCGCCCGGCAAACACGGTCAAGCCCTGCGCGAAGAGACCCATGCCCCAGCCGATCATCGGCCAGTGCGCCCACAGCCGAGTGCCGGTGCTGAGGTTGATGACCCAGAGGATCGGGATGATCACGGCGTACAACGAGATCGAGATGTAGAAGCCGCGGATTTCCTTCACCCGCTTGCGGGCGACGCGCAGCGACTCCTGATAGCGGGCGTCGGCGTAAGACAGCGGCTGTGCGGTGCCGGGCGGGGCCGCGTTCATGGCCGTTGCTCCTTCTGCAAAAGCTCTTTCACCTTGCGGTCCTCCCAGTCCTGCGAGAAGAAGCCCCAGAGCGGCAGCACCGACAGGCCGTGCACGAAGACGCCAATGCCCCACCACAGCGTCGGCCAGATCGCCCAGTACGACCAGAAGCGCCCGGCCGCCGCCGTGCCCCACAGCATCCAGAGGTTGAGGCACCAGAGCATGACGTTGACGATGACGTAGAAAAACAGGTGCCGATAGAACTCGGCCAGCCGGTGCACGCGGCGGCGGATGGCGATTTCGCGTTCGGACATGCCGGGGAGGATCAGTTCGTCGTCCATGCGGTTCGGTGCTCGGCGCTGATGCGCTGAAGCGGTGGATTGCGATGGGTGCAGTCTATGGCGCTGGCCGGGGCCGGCGCCAAGCCCGGTCGACGAACTGCCGGCGCGGCACCGCCAGTGTCCGCCGGCTTTCGCCAGTGGTGGGCGCGCGTGATGCGGTTGGTTGGACAGCAGCTTTTTGTTAGAAACGCCTATCCAAACGGGCACAGAGGCCAATTCGACATAAAGTCGACTTGTCGATAATTCGCCGCTTTGCCTATATGCAATGGGGCTTCCGTGAAAATGCTGTACTGCGTCCGGGCGAGCGACGAATCGGGCGCCGCTTGCGCCAGATCAAGTTTTGCCGGCTTGCAGGCAGTTTCGGCCGCCGTTTGGAGTGCTTCGATGGCTGGAAAGACAGCTTTCGAACCTAAAATGGAGACTAGAAATGTCCGGCTGGCAAACAGGGTCTTTGCAAGGCGGCGCGAATCGCGCTGCGTTTGAGACTGCCGTTTCCAATATGTCGCGACATCCGACCGACCCGAGGGAGAGACTTTCTTGATCGATTCCATTTTGTCCGCCGCCCAGGGCGCCATCGACCTGCCCTGGTGGGGCTACGTGCTGGTGCTGCTGGCCACGACTCATGTGACCATTGCCGCCGTCACCATCTTTTTGCATCGTGCGCAGGCGCATCGCGCGCTCGACCTGCACCCGATCGTTTCTCACTTTTTCCGCCTGTGGCTGTGGCTGACCACCGGGATGGTGACGCGCGAGTGGGTCGCCATCCACCGCAAACACCACGCCAAGTGCGAAACCGCCGAGGATCCGCACAGCCCGATGGTCTATGGCCACTGGGGCGTGCTGCGCTTCGGCGTCGACCTCTACCGCAAGGAGGCGAAGAACAAGGAAACGATCCAGCGCTACGGCTACGGCACGCCGGACGACTGGGTGGAGCGCAACGTCTACGGCAAGTACACCTGGCAGGGCATGGGCGTTTCGATGATCATCTTCGTCGCGCTGTTCGGCTTCGCCGGGCTCGCCATGTGGGCGATCCAGCTGGCCTGGATTCCGATCACCGCCGCCGGCATCATCAACGGCACCGGCCACTTCTGGGGCTACCGCAACTACTCCACCGAGGACACCTCGACCAACATCGTCCCGATCGGCATCATCATCGGCGGCGAGGAACTGCACAATAACCACCATGCCTTCGGCGCCTCGGCCAAGTTTGCGCATCGCTGGTATGAGTTCGACATTGGCTGGATCTATATCCGCATGCTGTCGGCGGTCGGCCTCGCGCACGTGCGCAAGGTGGCGCCGGCGCTGAAGATCCGCACCACCGAAGGCGAAGTCGACGAGACCCTGCAGGCGATCATCACCCACCGCTATCGCGTGATGCAGGAATACGCGCGGATGGTGAAAACCACCGGCCGCACCGAATTTGCGGCACTCAGGGCACGCGCCGAGCGCGGCGAGATCGAGTTGCCGAATTTCCGGCAACTGATGAAGGATTTCCGCGCCGACGCTACGACCCTGGCCGACGCCCAGCGCGTGCGACTGGCGGCAGCCTTTGCCCATAGCGACGCACTGAAGAAGCTCTATCAGATGCGGCAGGAACTGGCGGCGCTGTGGGGCCGTTCAACGGAATCGAAAGAGCAACTGGTCACCCGCTGGAAGCAGTGGCGTGCCAACGCCGAGGGCTCCAATATCGCGCCGCTGCAGGCGTTCTCGCTGCGGTTGGCGCACTACGGATGAGCGAACGGCCGCTGCCGGCCGTTCCTCTTGCCGACGATACGCTGGCCAGGAACTACTGGCAAAAAAAGCCCGCTTATGCGGGCTTTTTTTTCAGCCAAACGCCGTCCACCGGAGCGTCGATTGCCTAGAGCGTTTTCGAATTAGAAGTTAACGTATCCGGAGGATAGGAAGTAGTTACG
>JAPUER010000021.1 GCA_027492485.1 Betaproteobacteria bacterium | reverse complement strand
CGCAGCATCCGTGAAATCAATACCGGCATCATGGCCATGCCGACCTCGCGCCTTGATGAATGGCTGGGTCGCTTGTCGAACAACAACGCGCAACAAGAGTATTACCTGACCGACATCGTCGGCATGGCCGTCGAGGCGGGCTTGCCGATTCGTACCGCCAACCCGAAAAACGAATGGGAAGTGCTCGGCGTTAACAGCAAAGTACAACTGGCCGAGCTGGAACGCATCGCCCAACGCAGCACTGCCGAACGGTTGATGGAGCAAGGCGTACGCCTGGCCGACCCGGCACGCATCGACGTTCGCGGAAGTTTGGTCTGCGGGCGCGATGTGTTCATCGACGTCAACTGCGTTTTCGAGGGCCAAGTCGTGCTCGACGAAGCCGTCGAAATCGGCCCCAACTGCGTATTGACCAATGCCCGCATCGGCGCCGGAACGCGTCTGGCTGCCTTTACTCACATCGAGGATGCCGTCGTCGGGCCGGACAACAAGATCGGGCCCTTCGCTCGCTTGCGTCCGGGAGCCGACCTGGCGGAAGACGTACACATCGGCAACTTCGTAGAGATCAAGAAGACCAGCATCGCGGCGCATTCCAAGGTCAATCATCTGGCCTATATCGGCGACGCCACCATCGGCCGCCGGGTCAATGTGGGTGCCGGTACGATCACCTGCAATTACGACGGGGCGAACAAATTCCAGACGATAATCGAAGACGATGCCTTCATCGGCTCCGATACCCAGCTTGTTGCCCCGGTCACTGTCGGCCGCGGCGCAACCCTGGGGGCCGGCACTACGCTGAGCGAAGACGCGCCTCCCGATACCCTGACCCTGACGCGCCCGAAGCAAATTTCCATTAGCGGCTGGAAACGGCCGGTCAAAATCAAAAAGTGAGTTAGATCATGTGTGGCATCGTTGCCGCGGTCGCCGACCGCAATGTAGTTTCCGTTCTACTTGAAGGCTTGCGCAAGCTCGAATACCGGGGCTATGACTCGGCAGGCCTGGCACTGATCAACGGCTCGGGATTGCAACGGCTGCGAGCGGTCGGCCGAGTCGCCGAACTGACTACACAGGCTGATCAAAGCAGTGCGTACGGCAACACGGGAATCGCTCACACGCGTTGGGCAACGCACGGCGCGCCGTCGGAACGAAATGCGCATCCGCATATCTCGGAAGGTCTGGCCGTAGTACATAACGGCATCATCGAGAACCACGAGGTCTTGCGTGCCCGACTGAAGTCCGAAGGTTATGAATTCACGTCGGATACCGACACCGAGGTGGTGGGCCACCTCATTGCTTCCGAATTGAAGAAGTGCTCGGACTTCTTCGCCGCCACGCGTGCGGCGATCGCCCAACTGCAGGGCGCTTATGCCCTCGCCGTCCTGCGCGAATCCGAACCCGAGCATGTCGTGGTGGCCCGAGAAGGCTCCCCGCTGCTGCTTGGCCTGGCCGATGACGGAAGCTATGCCGCTTCCGATGCGTCCGCCCTGCTGCAGGTAACGCGCCGTATCGTCTATCTGGAGAATGGCGACTGTGCCGAGCTGTCGCGCGACAGTTACCGCATTACCCGCGTTGACGGCTCGCCAGTCGAGCGCGTGGAGACCGAGTCGCACCTTTCCGCCGATGCAGTCGAGCTTGGCCAGTATCGTCATTACATGCAGAAGGAAATCTTCGAACAGCCGGTCGCACTATCCAACACGCTTGAGATGCTCGGCGCGGCGCGCAGTATCCAGCCCGGACTGTTTGGCGCTGACACCGAGTCGATCCTCAAAGACGTACGGCAGGTGCTGATCATCGCCTGCGGCACCAGCTACCATGCCGGCCTGGTCGCCCGTTACTGGCTCGAAGCGATCGCCGGAATTTCGTGCAACGTCGAGGTGGCGAGCGAATACCGATACCGCGAATCCGTTCCCGACCCGCAAACGCTGGTCGTCACGCTCTCGCAGTCGGGTGAGACGGCCGACACACTGGCCGCACTGCACCACGCAAAATCACTCGGCATGAAGCATACCCTGTGCATCTGCAACGTTCCCGAGTCGTCGCTGGTACGCGAGAACGCGCTGCGCTTCATCACTCGCGCCGGCCCTGAAATCGGCGTCGCATCGACCAAAGCGTTCACCACACAGCTTGCCGCGCTCTACCTGTTGACCCTGATCTTCGCCAAACTACGCGGCCGGCTCACCGAGCAGGCCGAAGCCACCGAATTGCAGGCATTGCGTCACCTGCCCGTTGCGGTAGCCAAGGTGCTCGAACTGGAACCGCTGATCCGCGAATGGTCCGAGCACTTTGCCATGAAGCAGGACGCCCTCTTCCTCGGGCGCGGACGGCACTACCCGATCGCACTTGAAGGCGCCCTCAAACTCAAGGAAATCAGCTACATCCACGCCGAAGCCTATCCGGCCGGGGAGCTGAAGCACGGACCGCTGGCATTGGTCGACAAGAACATGCCGGTGATTGCGGTGGCGCCCAACGACGCACTGCTGGAGAAGCTGAAGTCCAACCTGCAGGAAGTTCGAGCGCGAGGCGGCGAGCTTTACGTGTTTGCCGACGCCGACGGTGAAATGGTCGCTGCCGACGGACTGCATGTCATGCATCTGCCAGAACATTACGGTCAGCTCTCAGCCCTGCTGCACGTCGTTCCCCTGCAATTGCTGGCCTATCACGTCGCACTGGTACGCGGGACGGACGTCGATAAACCGCGTAATTTGGCAAAATCGGTCACTGTCGAGTGATTCGGGTCAGAGGTCGGCCATGATTGAGCGAGACAAATAAAGTCCGTCGCGGGTGTTCAGGCAACAAAATTGTG
>JAPUER010000020.1 GCA_027492485.1 Betaproteobacteria bacterium | reverse complement strand
TGTCAAACTCCTACTGCCTCCCCGGCAGAGCCGGGGGAACTCCCGATGTGGTTAGCAACTGCGCGCAGCAATTTGTTAGGATAATCACATAGGACTCCGCCGCTGTCAAATCGCGACTGTCATGATCGGTCATCGTGGTGTCATCGTCATGTCAACATCTTTTTTGCGCAAACGACCATCGTATATGGGCTCAACTCAAAATTTCCACAAAGTCGACATTGTGAATTTTCAGCCTTCAAGCCCCGTTCTGATGGCGTATCCGTAAAAAAGCTTATCGAACCGAAACCATGACTGAAACCCGTCCTCGCGCCCGTCCGCGCAGCGGCAAGGCAAGCCCGCCGCGTTTGCACGGCGGTGCCATCCCGCGCCGCGCGCTGCGGGTGGACACGCTCGCGCGTGCGCTCGCCGAGCGCGGGCCGCTGCACCTGCGCGACGCGGCGGCGCTGCTCGGCGTGTCGGAGATGACGGTGCGCCGCGACATCGCCGCCGACGGCGGGCGCATCACCTCTCTCGGTGGCCATCTGCTGGCGGCGGACGGCATCGGCGGCGGCGCGCCGCGCTACGCCCTGAGCGACGAAGAGCACAGCCACACCGCCGCCAAGATCGCCGTGTGCACGCAGGCGGCAGCGCTGATCGCGGACGGCGACACGGTGTTCATCGACTGCGGTTCGACCACGCCGCACCTGGCCGCCCGCATTGCGCGCGGCGTGCACGCCACGGTCGTCTGCTATTCGCTCAACGTGGCAGAAATTCTCTGCAAAAACAGCGATTTGCGGGTGATTCTTCTGGGCGGGCTCTGGCACCCCTCGTCGGCCAGTTTCAGCAGCGACGAGTCGCTCGCCCAGCTTGGCCGGCTCGGCATCAACAAGGCCTTCATCTCCGCGGCCGGCGTCGACCTCACGCGCGGCGTCAGTTGCGTACAGTTCCACGAGGCACCGGTGAAGCAGGCGGCGATGGCGCGCAGCGTGCAGAAAATCCTGCTGGTCGACGCCTCCAAGTTCGGCCAGGTCAAGCCGGCGTTCTTCGCCGGCATCGAGGAATTCGACCGCATCGTCACCGATGACGGCGTGGCGGCGGACATCGCGGCCGATCCGGCGCTGGCCGGCCGTCTGCTGGTCGCCGGCCCGGTTGCTTGAGATTTCGCGGGGCCGTCGAGACAAGCGTCTTGACGCAGATTGGCGCAGATTTCACGCGGATTGACGCAGATTTTTTTCTTGTCGGCGGCGCGGGGACTACTGCGAGTGATTGACCATACGGCCACGCAAACTCCGCGGAAATCTGCGGTCATCTGCGTGAAATCTGCGCCAATCTGCGTCAAAGTTTTCGTCGTCAAGCGACAGCTCTCTCTCACCGCGGTTGAATACCCGCCAGGATTGCTGTATTCTTCGCAACAAATGTTAGTTTTGTAACATTTGTATGGCCAATTTTGCTCCCAGCCTGTCCGCCCAAGATGCCGCCACGCCGCTGCCGCGCAACCCCGGCGTGCCGCTCAACCTCGACTGGATCGAGGCAGCCCGCGTCAATCTGAGCGCCGTCGAACGCCGTGCCGCCACCCTCACCACGCGGCGTTCGGTCAAGAAGGAATGGCAGGCCGCGTGGCTGGTGAAGGCAATCACCTGCATCGACCTCACCACGCTCTCCGGCGACGACAGCCCGGACCGTGTGGCGCGGCTCTGCGCCAAGGCACGCGCGCCGCTGCGCGCCGATCTGGTCGCGGCGCTCGGGCTGCCGGCGATGCCGGTGGTCGGCGCCGTCTGCGTCTATCCGACGATGGTGGCGCCTGCGGTGCGTGCGCTGGCCGGCAGCGGCATCCCGGTCGCCTCGGTCGCCACCGGCTTCCCGGCCGGGCTGATGCCGCTGAAACTGCGGCTGGCCGAGATTCGCTACGCCGTCGAGGAAGGCGCGCAGGAGATCGACATCGTGATCAGCCGCGCCACGGTATTCAGCGGCGACTGGCAGCGGCTGTACGACGAAATCGCTGCCATGCGCGAGGCCTGCGGCGAAGCCCACATGAAGGCCATCCTCGCCACCGGCGAGCTGGCCAGCCTGCGCAGCGTCTACCGTGCGAGCTGGGTGGCGATGATGGCCGGTGCCGATTTCATCAAGACGTCTACCGGCAAGGAGTCGGTCAATGCCACGCTACCGGTCGGGCTGACGATGGTGCGGGCGCTGCGCGACTACGTTGACGCCACCGGCTACGCCATCGGCTTCAAGCCCGCCGGCGGTCTCAAGAGCGCCAAGGATGCGCTGGCCTGGCTGACCCTGATGAAAGAAGAACTGGGCAATCGCTGGCTGCAGCCGGATTTGTTCCGCTTCGGCGCCAGCTCCATGCTCGCCGACATCGAGCGCCAGATCGAACACTACGTGACCGGGCGCTACGCCGCAGCCCACCGGCACGCCCTCGCCTGAGACACAGGTGCAGCCATGCCAAAAATCACCGACATTCTGAACACCATGGACTACGGCGTCGCGCCGGAAGGCAATGAACACGTCGTCCGCTGGCTCGACGGGCACCAGCGGCGCTTCGGCCACTTCATCGACGGCCAGTTCACGCCGCCGCCGAAAAAGGCCGCGCAGCAGATCGCAGTCGTCAACCCGTCGAACGCGGCGCCGCTGGCCCACATCGCGCTGGGCGGCGAGGCGGAGATCGATGCCGCCGTCACCGCCGCGCGCCGCGCCTACAAGGGCTGGAGCGCCCTGCCCGGCAACGCGCGGGCGCGCTACCTCTACGCACTGGCACGGCTGCTGCAAAAACGCGAGCGCTTTTTCTCGGTGCTGGAGTCGATGGACAACGGCAAGCCGATCCGCGA
>JAPUER010000019.1 GCA_027492485.1 Betaproteobacteria bacterium | reverse complement strand
ACCCCGTTCAACGTGCTCGTGAGGTCATCCAAGATGCATTGGGCAGCGCGGTCGAACTGACTCGCGGCAAGCGCAGCTTCCAGTTCGTCACCCAAGCGTGCGGCCTGCTGCGATGATCTCGCGACAGATACATGTCTTCCGTGGAATTCACCGCAACCACCAAACGCACCAAGATGCGGTCTACTGCAATGCCACGACCCTTCTGTTTGAACGGCTTTGATGCCGTGTCCATCGTCGAAGTGCAGCGCCAATGCAAATAGCGTTTCGACACTGGCGTCGCCGTCAAACGAGTTGTCCTCGATCAACCGGTCAATCTCTGGATTCCTGTCGACGCCAAAATGTCTTGCGAGTACGCTGAAGTAGTTCTCCACGTTCCGTTCAGCGTTTCCCGGCGGTGTGAGGCCGAGGCTTGACGCCAGCACCTGCAGGTTATCCAACACTTCATCCCATGAACAGTTGCTGTTCTCAGCGATATTTGCGATGTACACAGTCCCGTCACCGGGATAGTTTTCATCCAGTTCGAACGGGCCAAATAGTGCCTTGATGACCGGAGTCACCTTGTCCAGTGTGATCGTGCCAGTCATGTCGTAGTAGTTGTCTGCCATTATTTTCTCCCAAAAAATTGCGTTCTCGCCCATCGAGAAACACTATGCGCGGGGAGTGCGACAGACACGGCTGGGTGCCTGGGGAGGCAGTCCAACAACCGTGTATTACTACTTCATGTGTATCGCAAAAAGTGTAAAACTAAGCGGTGTGTACCGCAGGGCGCGTGGTGATTGGCGGACTGCCTTTCTTGGTGAGCGATGACAACAACCATGTTTGAGATGTTGCAGGTGGCAGTGAACATTGCGAGGGATTTGCAGGTTGCAAACGCGTTGGATCTGCGCGCGTTGCTGATCAAGCGTTATCCGGGCGATGACGCGGCTATCGATCAAGCGCTGGATCTGTGGCGCGGGTATGTGCGCCGGCACGGTTGTTAACGAATGCCCGTTAGGTCGACTGTAGCTTGCAACCGCCATAAAAATGGAAAACCCCCAAAACGCGAGGCGTTGAGGGGGTTGGTGGTTGAGAGACAACCGCTCAGTTGAGCGGTTTATCAGCAGCGCAAATTGCTACCGACACGCCCGTATTGGCAAACGCATTCTCGATGGTGTCTGACCACTCGATGCTGCATCCGGCAATCGGGTTTTTGCCGCGCATAGAGGCTGGCATGACTGCAACCAGTCGGCCACCGGGTTTCAACACATCGTACGCAGTTCGCAGGTGCAGCTCAGCCCGGCCATCGCTGAACGGCGGATTCAGCACAACCCGATCAACACAGGACGCGGTTTTTGCCCAGGCAATAAAGTCAGCGTTCACGGTCGTAAGACCGCGTGCCTTCAATACCGAGCAGCGCAAAGCCGATATCTCGACGCAAATCGTTCGATCAAGCGGCAGAAGCGCAGCCAGATCACCGTTGCCAGCACTGGGTTCCAACACCGTGTCGTCGGGGCCAATCTGTGCCATCTCAACCACTTTCGCAGCGACCTCCGGAGGGGTCGGGAAGAACTGGTGTGAGATCGAATCAGGTATGCAACCGGTGAACAGCAGATCCGAGACCACATCGCGAACGTAGTAGTCGAACTTGTAACTACGACCGGAATCATGCACGGCTCCAATTGCTTGGAGAACACGCACCGCCTCCTGATAAGTCTGGCTGCCATTGTCCGCTGTTGAATAGCAAAAATTGAAGCCGTGACCATCGTTGGTTACATCACCACGCGCAAGTACGTCCAAAACCGCGAACGGAAGTGGACGCTGCAGCAACGCATAGTCCTTCCGTTTCTTCGTCGGTTTCTTGCGAAACTCGGACGGTATTGCCGAGGGGTACAAGAACGCGAGTACCTGGTTGAGCTTGGCTGCGATCTCTGGATGAACCTCGATGTGTGCCGTACCCTTCAGGTACACACGCACCTTCAAGGCTCCGCCGTCGAAGACTTGCCACTCACCCGTTCCGCGCCTATACAAGTTCTGGATGAGCTGCGATGTGGTGTACCACTGCGGAGTGTCGCGCCCCATGAACTTAGCGACGGCTGCACGAAGATCTGTAATCAAGCCACATCTCCGGTGATCGGTCGAACCGTATTCGCTGACCACGTGGTTGATGATCATGCGCTTGGCAAAGCCCATTGGCGAATTGGTCACATGGTGTCCAGAAAGCCCTCTGAACACGCCGTCGACTTTTTCTGCGAAGAACTGTGCTCGCAGCGCAAGCATTGAAGCCAGAGTGTCGCGAACCGTGGCATCGGTAAATTCTGGCGTCGTGCGCTTCTCGATCGAGTCGAACCACTCTTGCCGTTTTGTTTCTGGCATGAGATCCAGCACGTCCGTAAGCGCGAGCGCGCGGCCCCAGTAGTCGCTGTTCAAAGCTGCTATTGCGCCTGGTTCCAGGAACACATTTTCGACAGCCGTCACACCAAAGCGCCGATCAGTCGGGACATTTCCGGAAACGAAGTAACCGAATATTCCCTGCATGTTTTCCCGTGCGTAAGCCGCGATCTCGCCTATGCTGTCGCGAGCTTGCTGATACTTGGCCACCAGCGCATCAACTGCATCTGACGATATCGGCGCAAAGAATTGCCCGTAATTCCCACTCGTTAACTCACCACCGTTGTGGGAGGTTTCAATCACTGCCATATTTCTCTCCTGTACAGCCGGATTCGCCCATCGAATCAGTGCTATGCAGGAGAGGTAAGTGCGACAGACGGTGGTGCGCAGCGCGCCCACTATCTCGGCGCGAGAAGTGAAAGACCGGTGTCTTGGGCAGCCACAAACCAGCGTTACGTCAACCCGATACAACGGGATGCGTTATTTAGT
>JAPUER010000018.1 GCA_027492485.1 Betaproteobacteria bacterium | reverse complement strand
GCACTCCTCGCAGAAAAAGCCGATCACGAAAAAGCACTGGTACGTGCGCGACAAGAAAGCATCAATGCGGTGTCCGACGAAATCAAGCGCCTCTCGGATGTGCTGGGTGGTGTCAATGCGCTCTACAACACGCATCTGGGTTCGGTGCGATCGCAGGTCGAGGCATTGACTGACGCCGTGTTGAGTCTGGTGCAACAAATCGATGCGAAGACGATCAATCTCCCTGAAGCCCTGCAACCACCGGCAGCGGACGCAGCAAAGAAATAAACCCGCTTGGAAGCGCAATGAATCCAACGAAAGAACAAGTCGAGGCCGTTGATCTTTCGGTCAAAGGCGCGCTGCGCGTGAACGCCTACGCCGGGACCGGCAAAACGAGCACCCTGAAACTCATTGCAGCCGCGGCGGAAGTGCGCAATCAGCGCGGCTTGTATCTCGCGTTCAACAAATCGATTGCGACAGAGGCGGCCACCCAATTCGTATCGAGCGTTGCCTGCAAGACCACCCACTCGCTGGCCTTCGGCGCGATGATCCGTCCGTTCAACAACAACATGGAGAAGATGACGGGGTCGATCAACGCGATCAGCGTGGCGAACACCCTACGCCTTCAACCGGTGACCGTTGTCGGCATGGCGCGACCGTTTACCGACCGCGAGATGGGCGCGATCGTGCTCAACACCGTTCGCAGATATTGCCACTCAGCGGATCGTGATATCGGTCAGCATCACATCGCACGCGACGGCATTCTCGAAGCGTTGGATCGCGCCGCCATGTCGAGTCTCGCAGAGCGGGTTTTACCGGCGGCACAGAAGCTATGGCAACAAATGGCCGATCCGATATCCGCAACACCGTGCGGCCACGACGGCTACCTGAAAGCGTGGGCGCTGCGTCGACCGCGCATCAATGCCGACTACGTGATGCTCGATGAAGCGCAGGACAGCAATCCCGTGATTCTTGAAGTGCTTGCCCAGGCGGCGGTCAAGACCATCTACGTGGGTGATCGTTTTCAGCAGATCTACACGTTTCGCGGCGCGGTCAACGCGATGGACACGGTGCAGACGCCCAACACGAGCTACCTCACCCAGTCCTGGCGCTTTGGCCCCAACATCGCCCGGTTCGCGACCGACATTATTGGCCACCTCGGCGCACCAAAACCACTGTTGGGCAATCCGGGCATCATCGATGCGCTGCGCGTACTGGGTGATGATCGCGGCGGACAACAGGACAAAGAGACCGTCGCTGTGCTGTGCCGGACGAATGCGGAATTGATCTCCGAGTACGTTTATTTGTTGTCAAAGCACAAGCGGCCACACATCGTCGGCGGCACCGCCGAGATTGAGCGATTGCTGCAGGACGCGGAGCGCCTGCAGTCCGGTGAGCGGGCAACTTCGCCCGAGTTTCTCGGGTTCAGCAATTGGGACGAATTGACCACCTTCGTCAACTCGCAGATCACCAAGTCACCTCTGAAAAGTTTCGTCAAACTGGTGGACGATCACGGTTGCCGCGAGCTTCTGAATGCGGTCAAAGTGGCGGCGAAGTCTGAGGCCGAGACCAACTACGTTTTATCGACGGCGCACAAAGCCAAAGGACGGGAATGGGATCGCGTACGCTTGGGTGCTGACTTCCGAGTGGACGGCGAGGAAGAGGGCGAGCTTGGCGCACCGGATGAGTTGCGGTTGTTCTATGTCGCCTGCACACGGGCGAAGACCGCACTCGGCGTGCCCCGCGAATACGTGATGGCCATTGAAGCCGCAAACAATGCACATCAGGAGGCAGTGCGTGCCTGAAAATTATCCACAGGCGGTGTGGATTAACCGGTGGATGATGCGGCAAGACCCGCGATCACCCGCGCGTTGAGCTTCAGCCTTGATCTTGAACAGCGAGTAAAGACATGAACACGACGCAACCCAGTGACATCTCCCGACGCAAACGCAAGAAAGCGGTCGCGGTACCCATCGGGGCGGTGATGCAATACGCGAGACGCGCCGGTCAACAAAGCGACGTCGCCGTGGTCCGTGTTGTCGCGGAATCACGAACCGGGTGGTTTGTGGTTGAGCGAGTGAATGTCGATGGTCGCGCGGTACGCCGCCATGTCAAGGCGACGCATTTGTCGTCGCGGTCGGCGGAGCTGTTTTGAGAGACGCTGGCGATCTGGTTGTCGAAGCGAGCAACATCAATTTTTACTTTGGCAACAAGGAAGGTTTATGGACACCACATTTGACAGACTTGATCAGATCGCCATCGCAGTAGCGCGCGGCGACGCATCTGGATTCGGGGTGCTCAGTACGGGAGAGAAAGTGTACGTCGCACTTGCGGCCAACGATGCGGCATTGCTTTCCGAGATGGACTACACGATCGCCGAAGCGATTGCCCGTTTGGGCGCAGAGTGGACGGCTACGCTGGTCGCGCGATGGCAGTACCGTGGAAATCCCCGAAAATTCAATCAAGCAGACGAGGCGAATGGCGATGCAAACTTGAATTGACGCCCTCCGCGTGATTTTGCCCGTTTAGCTTTTGGGGCTGCTGGGCAGAAACGGACATCATAGAATTGCTAAGGCAATGGCATTTGACGTACAATATCGTGCCAAATGGCAGATTCACGGAGCGACTTATGTCACGAACTCTTTCGGCCGTCGGATCGTCTGCTTCGAGTGCGGCGAAACCAACACAGAAGGCTCGCGCAAAATCTACGGCTCGCGTCGGACTGAGCGTTGCGCAAAAATTGCCCGCGAAGCCGCAAGTCAAACCTTTGATAAAAGGGGCCAAGCGTCAGCAGACGTATCACCACGTGGTAAGCGCGCCATGGTTCGATAAGGTGGAACAAGGTCTTGCAAGCAGCGTGGACGTGCATGCAGAGTTGATGAAAGGACTCAGCGGAAATCGCGCTCGAGTTTTCCT
>JAPUER010000017.1 GCA_027492485.1 Betaproteobacteria bacterium | reverse complement strand
CTAGTTCCGGAACTACTTTTTTATTGCTCGGCAAGCGCTGGATGGCCGAAAACATCGCGCCATCAAAAAAAGCACTTGCACATTGATGAAATCATATCGCCTGCCGGTGACGATGACCATAGCGCAGATCAACAATTCGTCGGGATAACACGGACGTTGTCAATTTTCAAACATTTCTGATGGTCAACGAACGATGACAACGACATGCTTTGAGTGACGCGTCGCCATCCCTGCATCGCAGTTAAAGCGTTGCAGCCGCGCATTGTGCAGCGCACCGTCGGATAGCGTTGCCACTTGATCGGCGTTACCCTGAACCGACAGGGTCTCAGGCTGCGTCCTTGCGACGCATCTCCTCATCCCGAAGCTCACGTCGCAATATCTTGCCGACATTGGTCTTGGGCAGTTCGTTGCGAAATTCCACATACTTTGGAATCTTGTAGCCCGTCAGGTTTTCGCGGCAGTGCACGAGGAGTTGCGGCGCAGTGAGCGAAGGATCCTTGCGCACCACGAAGATCTTCACGACTTCGCCCGACTTGCCATCCTGCACGCCAACCGCTGCGACTTCAAGCACGCCAGGATGCATGGCAACCACGCCCTCGACCTCGTTCGGATAGACATTGAACCCGGACACCAGGATCATGTCCTTCTTGCGATCGACGATGTAGAAGAAACCGCGAGCGTCCATCTTGCCCACATCGCCGGTCGACAGCCAGCCGTCGGCATCAAGCACCTTCGCGGTTTCGTCGGGACGGTGGTAGTAGCCGCGCATCACCTGCGGTCCGCGAATGCAAATTTCTCCCGCCGTCTCGTGGTCATCCAGTTCGACCCAGCGTCCGTCGTCAAGCCGCAGCCGCACTTCCGTCGACGAAATGGGCAAACCGATGGACGCGTTGTAGCCCCCCTCCGATATGGGATTGATCGTCGCGCCAGGCGAGGTTTCGGTCAGTCCGTAGGCTTCGATCAATGGCGTGCCAGTCACGCGCTGCCATTCCTCGGCGGTGGCGCGCTGTACCGCCATGCCGCCACCGAGTCCGTAACGCAGCGAGCTGAAATCAAGCGCCGCGAAATCCTCGTGATTCATGAGTGCCGTGAACAGCGTATTGACGCCCGGTAGCACCGTGAATTTGTGTTCGGCCAACGTACGCACGAACGCCGGAACGTCGCGCGGATTGGTGATGAGTACCACCTTTGCTCCCATCGTCACGTACACGAACGTGCAGGCCGTCAGCGCAAAGATGTGATAGAGCGGTAATGCCGCAACGATGCATTCCGCCCGTTCGTCCTGCTGGAATCCAAATAGCCATGCACGCGCCTGCAACACGTTGGCCACAATGTTGCGATGGGTGAGGATGGCACCCTTGGAGACGCCGGTCGTCCCGCCCGTGTACTGCAGAAACGCGATGTCGTCGGGCTCCAGCGTATCGCGTTGCAACTTGCCCCCCGCGCCGTCGGATAGAGCCGCATTGAACCGGATCGCCGCGCCGAACTTGAACTCCGGCACCAGTTTCGCAACGTGCCGCACGAGGAAGTTGAGCCCGGGTCCTTTCCACCAGCTCAGCCGATCGCCGAGGCCGGTGACGACGACATGCTTGACATCCGTCTTGTCGATCACTTCGGCCAGCACGCTGGCAAAGTTTTCGATGACGAGAATGCCTTTGGCGCCGGAATCGCGCAACTGATGCTCAAGCTCGCGTGGCGTGTAGAGCGGGTTACAGTTGACGACCGTAAGGCCGAGCCGCAGGCACCCCATCAGTGCGATAGGGTACTGCAGCAAGTTGGGCATCATCAGCGCGAATCGGTCCCCCTTTTTGAAACCATGATTGGCGAGATGCACTGCGAACGCAGTGCTGAGTTGTTCGAGCTCGCGATACGTCACATCGGTGCCACTGCAATGGAATGCGATACGGTCACCGAACTTGGCGAACGCCGCTTCGATCATCTCGGCAACATTGGCGTACTCGGCAACGTCGATTTCCGCCGGAATGGTGGACGGATACTGCGAAAGCCAAGGCCTGCCAGCCAGCGATGCGTCTGTCATAGGTTCCTCCTCGCGCCGATTGTAGGCAACGCGAGACAGTGTCGCCAGAGCAATCGCTCCGATTTGCTCGTGGCGCAGAGAAGCGATTCGTGCTTTGGTGCCGAAATTCAGATGAACGTCACCGGCGATGCGCCGTCGCCGCGCATCGCAGCACCGCGCTTTCGTGCCAACAGCATGCCGAGCAAAAAACCGGAGAAGATGACCAGCATGACGGCAGCGCCAAACCAAAGCTCCCGGCCGTCTGCCCACGCGTCCAGCTGCGGCGACAGCAGTTTGCCCGCGCCAAATGCTGCGACGATCAGGCTCACGGTCGACACGGCGACCGCCATCACGCGCGAGGCGATACGTGCCGTTTCGTCGGAACGACGAATCAGCCGCGAAATCCATAACCCATTCAAGCCATCGGACAGCAGCATGCCGACGACGAACAATCCGGCCAGCAGCAACGTGGCCTGCCATCCCCCGAGCTGGTTCGCAGCAACCGCAAACAACGAGGCCTGGCTCAAGGTGTCGAATGACAGTGCAAACAAGGCACCGATCGCGGCGATCGCGAGCGGATTGCCGTTGCTGAACAAGCGGGAGAATCGGCCACTGCGCCAGCCACGCAAGAGTGTCACATGGTGGGCCGGCGTGGACAGCACGCCCTCGATGTTGAGTGCGGCGAGCAGGCAAAGCACGACGATCGACGCCCAGGCGCCGAACGATTCAAGCCAGTCCGGCACGCGCCACGCTTGTGCAAGCGTGGCGACAACGAGCGCGACAGCAACAACGACAGCGCCGTGGCCAAGCGAGAAAAGCACACCACTCAGACGCGCCAAACGGGGGCGTGTCGAATAGTTGCAGCGCGTCAGCCCATCGATCGCGGCCAGGTGGTCGGCATCAAAACCGTGCTTGATGCCCAGTAGCAGTGCGACGGCGGCAACACCAGCGATATCGTGCGGAACATCCGTCGGACTCACACGCGCCTCCGCCAACAACGCTGTCCATTCATGTCTGACCATCCTTGTACGATGCAATATTGTCTCTTCATACATGAATCGTGCCACAACGGAAACCGGCCGGAAGCGGCGAAGCAGCGTGCGGCGATAGGCACCGGCCTGCCCTGACGTTCGACTAGCATGCGCGGATCGATGTCGATAGCGTGCCTGGGTCATCCGCGCGAGGTTCGCGTCAGAGTTCAAGTCCGCAGTGTGATTCCGCAATGATTGTCCGCCCACCTGAAAGCTGGTTCCAGAGCCTGTTCGTCTGGCATGGATCGGTGCTGTCCAAGATCATCTTTCGGTTGCTGCTCAATGCGTTGATGGCCGTTACCGCAGTGCTGCTACTGCCGTACTACGAAGGGCTGGGAATTCGCCTGACGCTGGGCCCTTTCAGCTTGCTGGGCATTGCCATTGCGATTTTTCTCGCCTTCAGAAACAACACCGCATACGAACGGTTTAGCGAGGCTCGCAAGCTCTGGGGGATGCTGCTGATCACCGGCAGAAGTGTTGTGCGGCAGGTAATGAGCGCCGTTCCCGGACGAACTTGCGCCCAGGAATTCTCGGGGATGGTTGTCGCCTTCGCCTGGTGTCTGAACCACCAATTGCGTGGCACAGAACCCGCCGGCGACCTGAAACGGTTAGTTCCGCCGACCGTCGCCGAAGACGTTGCGACCAGTCTTGCACCCAGCAATAGCTTGCTGTTGCACATGGGGCTCTGGCTGGGGGAACAGCGCAAGACGGGCACGATCAGCGACGTCGTGTATGCCAGCATGGACCACAGTTTGAACGAGTTGTCGGTCGTTCTCGGAGGCTGCGAGCGCATCGCCAGCACGCCGATTCCATTCGCCTACAGCTTGATCCTGCATCGCACGGTCTCGCTGTTTTGCACCTTGCTGCCGTTTGCCCTGGTCGAGGATCTGAAGTACATGACACCGCTCGTCTCGGTGTTCATTTCCTACACCTTTCTGGCACTCGAAGCGGTGGCCGAAGAACTGGAAGACCCATTCGGCACAGCGCCCAATGACCTGCCGCTCAATGCGCTGTGCACCGGCATCGAGCGCAGCCTGGGTGCAATGGTGGGTGCCGCCCATATCCCGGAGCCGCAACAGCCTGACGCCCGATTCAATCTCAGTTGACGGTGTTGCGAACCTGACGGGCCGCCAATGGCGCGAACGGGTCAGCGCGGCAGGGGCGAAACCAATGAGCGCACTGTGGGGAAAATTGTGGGGTTCGCCCGAGCCAGCAACAAAAAAGCCCTGAAATCAGGGCTTTAGCTTCGGCTATTGGCGGAGGGACGGGGATTCGAACCCCGGTTAGGTATTAACCTAAACACGCTTTCCAGGCGTGCGACTTAAACCACTCATCCATCCCTCCGTGGTTAGCTGTGCATTGTAGCGCGCGTGCCAGACGGTGCCGCGTGGCCGGTTTCGCTTTATTCAGAATTGCATATGAACTAATTTCATTTCGACGCGTTAACGATGCGCGGGCCGTGCCTAGCATCGTTGCATGTCCGAACTGCTTGCCAACATTCATCTGCCGCTTATCGGGCTCGTCATCGGTGTCATCGTCGGCCTGACCGGTGTCGGCGGCGGCTCGCTGATGACGCCGATTCTGGTCGGTGGCCTGGGCATTCCACCCGCCGTGGCCGTTGGCACCGATCTGCTGTTTGCAGCGATCACCAAGTCGTTCGGCGCGCTGGCGCACTGGCGTGTCGGCAATGTCGCCAGGCGTCTGCTGGCCGTGCTGATCGTGGCCAGCCTCAGCGGCGCCGCGACGGCGTTCGCCTTTCTGCATGGCCTGAAGCCCAATATCGATGCACTCAACCGCGTGATTCGCAGCGCATTGGGCTTCGCGCTGTTCGTCACCGCGCTGGCGCTGGTCATCCGCCCGTGGTTGCTGCGTTTCCGCGGTGCCCGCGCCGGCGCCGACCTGGCGCACGACATCGCAACCACGCAACGCCTGTGGCCCACAGTCGCCCTTGGTTTCGGCATCGGCGCCGTGGTCACGCTGTCGTCGGTCGGCGCTGGCGCCATTGGCGTCACGGCGCTGCTGTTACTGCATCCGGCGCTGCCGATCGCGCGCATTGTCGGCACCGACATCGCCTACGCCGTGCCGCTCACGGCCGCCGCGGGGCTTGCCCATGCCAGCGTGGGGCACCTCGACATCGCCCTGCTGCTGGCGCTGCTGGTCGGCTCGGTGCCGGGCATTCTGCTCGGCGCCCGCCTCTCGAAACGGGTGCCGGAAGTCGCCACCCGCAGCCTGCTGGTTGCCGCGCTGGGTTTTGCCGGCGTCAAGCTGGTCGCCTAGGAGTCTGCGCAGCAGAAGAAAACCTACTGCAAGCGATGATCATCCGGCGCTTTTCCGCGCAATTTCGCTTACCGTAGCTACGGCTACGGTGCACGAAATTGCGCGGAAAATCGCTCGGCCCTCATCGCTTTCGCTACGGTTCCTTCTGCCGCGCAGACTCCTAGCCGATACGTCCATCGTCCCTTCGAATCAAAACAATGACCGTACAACCCCTCGCCTCCCCCGCCGCCAAGCCCTGGTACCAGCGACCGCGCGCCGTGGCACGCCCCGAGCGGTTCGAGGCGCTGCTCGCCGACACGGTCGCGACGCTGCATCGCGCCGCCGCGCACGCGCCCTGCGTGCTGGCCAGTAGCCTCTCCGCCGAGGACATGGTGCTGTTCCATCTGATTCAGCGCGAACGCTTGCCGATCGTCACTTTCGCCCTCGACACCGGCCATCTGCCGCAGGCGACGCACGATTTGTGGCGCAGCGTGCAAGAGCACTATGACGCGGTCATCGAACGGGTGACACCGGACGCCGATCGTCTGGCTACTCTCAAGGCCGCGCAGAACGACAGCGCCATCTACGAAACCAGGGCGGCGCGTGACCTCTGCTGCAGCGTGCGCAAGACCGAGCCGCTGCGCCGCGTGCTCGCCGGCAAGCGCGCCTGGGTCACCGGCCTGCGCCGCGCGCAAAGCGCCGGCCGCGCCAGCGTGCCGGCGCAGGAACTCGACGCTGGCTTTGGGCTCGAAAAATTCAACCCGCTCGCCGACTGGTCCGACCAGGCGCTCTGGTACTTCATCGACGCCGAAGCCATTGCCGTCAGCGCGCTGTACGACAAGGGCTACGCCAGCATCGGCTGCGACCCGTGCACCCGCCCGATCCGCGCCGACGAACATCCGCGCGCCGGGCGCTGGTGGTGGGAGGCCGCCGTATCCGGCACCGCCACCGAGTGCGGCATCCACGTCGCGCAAAAAGCGCCGGCAGATTCACTACACACCAACCATTCCATCGGGGTATCCGCATGACCGCTCGCGACGCCTTCCTGAATTCGCCCGCCGTGACCGACGGCCGCCTGGCCGGCGCCGATGCCGTTCACCTCCATTCGCATCTCGACTGGCTAGAAGACGAAGCGATCAGCATCCTGCGTGAAGTGTTCGGCAGCTTCGAACGGCCCGCCATTCTGTGCTCCTGCGGCAAGGATTCGCTGGTGGTGCTGCATCTGGCGATGAAGGCTGCCGCGCCGGGCAAGCTGCCGCTGCCGATCGTGCATATCGACACCGGGCATAACTTTCCCGAAGTCATCGCCTTCCGCGAGCATCTGGTGCAGAAGCTTGGCCTGAATCTGATCGTCGGCCACCTCGACGATTCGATTGCGAAGGGCAGCATCCGTCTCGCGCATCCGCTTGAAAGCCGCAATCCGTACCAGACCATCACGCTGCTCGAAACCATCGAGGCGCACCGTTTCGATGCGATGGTCGGCGGTGCCCGTCGCGACGAGGAAAAGGCGCGCGCCAAGGAACGCGTGTTTTCGCATCGCGACGGCTTCGGTCAGTGGCAGCCGCGCGCACAGCGGCCGGAACTGTGGAACCTCTACAACACGCGCATTGCGCCGGGCGAACACTTCCGCGTGTTCCCGATCTCGAACTGGACCGAGCTCGACGTGTGGAACTACATCGCCCGCGAGAACATCGAGCTGCCGTCGATCTACTACACGCATCGGCGCGAAGTGGTCGAGCGTAACGGCCTGCTGCTGCCGGTGACCGAGCTGACACCGCCGCGCGCCGGCGAACCGGTGCTGACGCGCGACGTGCGCTTCCGCACCGTCGGCGACATCTCCTGCACCTGCCCGGTCGCGAGCACTGCGGCGACGGCCGACGAGGTGATTCTGGAAACGATCGCCGCCACCGCGTCCGAACGCGGCGCCACCCGCATGGACGACCGCGCCAACGACGCCGCGATGGAGCGGCGCAAGAAGGAAGGCTATTTCTAGACGAACGAGCCCCTCGCCCTTCGTGGGAGAGGGGTTGGGGAGAGTGGGCGGTCGCGTGAGCACTCAATGATTGCACCTCTCGCCAGCGTCACCCTCTCCCCAACCCTCCCCCATCCAGGGGGAGGGAGAAGACAGAACAAGCATCGAATAATGAACACCACCTCCTCGCACGACCTCCAGAACCGCCCGCTGCGCTTCATCACCTGCGGCAGCGTCGACGACGGCAAGAGCACCCTCATCGGGCGCCTGCTCTACGACAGCAAGGCGCTGATGGTCGATCAGCTCGATGCGCTCGGCCGTGCCCGCGGCGCGCAGAGCCGCAACGGGCAGATCGATCTGTCGCTGGTTACCGATGGGCTCGAAGCCGAGCGCGAACAAGGCATCACCATCGACGTCGCCTACCGCTACTTCGCCACACCGAAACGCAAGTTCATCATCGCCGACGCCCCAGGCCACGAGCAATACACCCGCAACATGGTCACCGGTGCGTCGAAGAGCGACGTGGCGGTGGTGCTGATCGACGTCACCAAGCTCGATTTCTCGCGCGACCGCGTCGAGCTGCTGCCGCAAACCAAGCGGCACACCGCGCTGGCCGGGCTGCTGCGTTTGCAACACATCGTGGTCGCCGTGAACAAGATGGACGCCATCGATTTCGACGCCGACAAGTTCGAGCGCGTCGTGCGCGCGTTCGGCGAGCTTGCCGCATCGCTCGGCATCGTCTCATTCACCGCCATCCCGCTCTCCGCGCTGGACGGCGACGGCGTGGTGGCACACACCGCGCGCACTGCGTGGTTCCAGGGTCCGGCGCTGCTGCCGCACCTCGAATCGCTGGTGCTCGCCGATGCGCACGCCGGCAATGTGGCGCACATCGCGGTGCAGTGGGTGACGCGCGACGAAAGCGACGACCACCTGCGCTGGATCACCGGCGACGTGGCGGAGGCCGCGATTGCCGTCGGCGACGAGGTCCGCGTGTTCCCGAGCGGGGCCGTCGCCGTGGTTGCCGCCATCCGCACCGGTCGCGGCCCGGTGCAACAGGCGCAGGCCAGCGAGGCGGTCGCGCTGCGCTTCGATCGCCAGGTCGACGTCGCACGCGGTGACTGGATCATTGCCGCCGCCGATGCGGCGCGACAGCCCTCGGCAACGTTCCGGCAGCGCGCGCAGGCCACGCTCGCCTGGCTCGACAGCGCCCCGCTGACCGTCGGCCGTCGCTACGTCGTGCGCCACGGCGCGCGCTGGTTGCCGGCACGGGTAACCGCGATCTCGTCGCGTCTCGATCTCGAGGCCGGCGAGTGGCGCGACGTCGCTGCCAGCAATGCCGACGACTGGGCCGCCGAGCCGGCGGCGCCCGCCGCAGTGCATGCCAACGATCTGGTACGTGCCGAGATTGAATTTGCGCAGCCGCTGCCGCTCGCCGCATTCGCCGACAGCGCCACGCTGGGCGCCTTCGTGCTGGTCGATCCGGGCACCAACGCCACGGCGGCGGCGGGGATGATCGCGGCTTAGGGCTTAGGTTAAGGACGCCCCAAGCAATCAGCTTTTTCCGCCATGCCTTGTTCTATATGGGCGCAGCGATCAAATAGTCAGAAGTCGACTTTCGCCTAAAACAGCCGCTGAGCCCTTATGCAACAAGGCGTCAATCAATCAAGCTGTATGTTCAGCCGCTTGATGATTCCGCCCCACTTCTTCATGTCGGTGTCGAGCATGCTCTTGAATGCCGCCGCGGTGCCGCCGCCCGGCGCCATGCCGGCGTTAACGATGCGCTCCTTCACGCTCGGCTCGGCGAGCGCGGCGTTGACGTCGGCGTTGATTTTGGCCACGATCTCCGCCGGCAGCGACGACGGCCCGAACAGCCCGTTCCACGCCACGGCCTCGAAATCCTTGACGCCGCTCTCGGCGATGCTCGGCAAATCCTTCAGCGATTCGAAGCGACCCTTGCTGGTCACCGCGATCTGACGAATCTTGCCGCTCTGCACGTGCGGCGCGATGCCGGAGGCCACCGCGAACAGCAGTTGCGTATCGCCGTTCGCGGTGGACAGCGCCGCCGGCGGCGAGCCGTTGAACGGAATGTGCTGGGCGTCGATGCCCGCCTCGGTCTTGAACAGTTCCATCGCCAGGTGCGACGACGAGCCGTTGCCGACACTGGCATAGGAGAGCTTGCCGGGGTGCGCCTTGGCATAGGCCACCAGCTCGGCCACCGTCTTCACCGGCAGATTGCCGTTGATCGCCAGCACGTTGGGCTGGGTGGTGGTGATCACGATGGGCACCAGATCCCGCGTCACGTCATAGGGCATCTTTTTGTACAGAAAGGGCCCGTAAGCGGTCGGGCCGGGGAAGCCGATCACCAGCGTGTGCTGGTCGGTCGCCTTGGCCGCGATGTCGACGCCGATGGTGCCGCCGGCGCCCGGTTTCGGATCGACGATCACCGGTTGGCCCCATTTGTCCTTGAGCTTGTCGCCCAGCAGGCGGGCAACAAAATCGAGCGACGACCCGGCGGGTGCCGGGACGACGATGCGTACGGGTTTGCTTGGCCACGGTTGCGCAATCGTGGGCGCGCTCGCCAGCACAGTTGCCATCGCCACAATCGCCGAAGACACAATGATTGATTTCACGAACAGTTCCTCCCGCCCACAGGTTCAATCCAAAGTTCGTGTTTTAGACCATCTCGCACCACATGCCGAAATGTGCGCGTAGGCGACGGCTTGACGTCGCTCGACGCCGTACACGGCCTCTGCAGTGCAAAGAAAGCACCCCGGCACCGCGCAGCAGGGTGCCGGGGCTTCCAGGCGTATTCGCCCGAGCGTGGCAGTCACGCTGCGAGCCGGAGCATGCCGCGCTGGCTTTGATGGATGCCGTCCGCCGTTGGCCGCAGAGCCACGCGCGGATTTGCCGATCGCACCGTCGTCAAAGCGATGGACAACACCACACGAAACCCGATGTTGTTGTTCCAGTTGTCAGGTTGATTCCTGTTACGGTACGAACACGCCGCGTGCTCCGGTTGATTGATCCAGGAGCCGCCGCGAAGGGCCGGTGGGTTGGCACACCCCGGCGGTGTCGGTTGCGATCAACATCATCACCGCCTCTGCCGCCGCCGTAGTTTAGGCCCCCCGTTGCCACGCACTTTCGATCACCTCTGGCCCGCCATCACCGCCTTCGACAACCTGTGGTTAGCGTGGCAGGCTGCCGCGCGCGGCAAACTGCAATCTCCCGAGGTTGCCGCATTTGGCGTCGACGCCGAGTCACGGTTGCTCAACTTGCAGCAAACGTTGCACGCCGACGCGTGGCAACCCGGCGGCTACCGCAGCTTCATCATCACCGACCCGAAGCGTCGCAAAGTCAGTGCTGCGCCGTTCGCGGATCGCATCGTGCATCACGCGCTCGTTGGTGTGCTCGAACCCATCTACGAGCCTATCTTTATCGCCGACAGCTACGCCAACCGGCGCGGACGCGGCGTGCACGCGGCGGTGGCCCGCGCTCAGGGCTTCGCTCGCCGCTATCGCTACGTGCTGCAATGCGACCTGCGGCAATTCTTCCCCGCCGTGGACCACGGCGTGCTGTACGCGATGCTCGCCCGCAAGATCGTCTGCCAACCCACGCTTGAACTCTGCCGCCGCATCATCGGCAGCGGCGACGGCGTGCTGGCCGACGAATACACGCCCGCCTACTTTGCCGGCGACGACCTGCTCGCGGCCACGCGCCCGCGTGGCTTGCCCATCGGCAACCTCACCAGCCAGTTCTGGGCTAACGTGTTGCTCGACGACCTCGACCAATTCGTCAAACGCCAACTTCGCTGCGCGGCGTACCTGCGCTACGTCGACGACTTTTTGCTCTTCTCCGATGACAAGCGCGGACTCTGGGCGTGGAAAGGCGCTATCCGCGAGCGGCTCGCCGCGCTTCGCCTCTCGTTGCACGAGCGCGAAAGCACGGTCTACCCCTGCGACAGTGGCATTCCCTTTCTCGGCAAGCGCATCTTCCGCACTCACATTCGCCTGAAAACGCGCAACGCCCGCGCCTTTGAGGTCCGCTTTCGCGAAATGCAAGTCGCCTATGCCAACGGCGAAATCACGCTCGACGATATCACCCGCCGCGTGCGCGGCTGGGTTGCGCACGCGGAACACGCCGACACCGTCGGCCTGCGCCAGACCATTTTCTCCAAACCATGGATGGACAAACCATGAACACCCCCGCCGCCAGCGGCTTCACGCCCGTTTTCGCTAAGACCCACACCCTGCTGCAATGGCTGCTGCCGGTCACCGTGAAGTTCCCGCGCGAGCAGCGCTTTGTGCTCGCCGCCGCCATGCAGCAAGCGTGCTTCACGCTGCAACAACGCCTGCTCGAAGCACAGCGCTCGGCGCGGCCCACGGCGCGGCTGATGCCCGCCGACGTGGCGCTGGCGCAACTGCGCATGCACTGGCGCCTCGCGCTCGACTGGCAATTCATCACGCAGCGCCAGTTTGAGCACGGCGTGCGGCTGATGGACGAAGTGGGCCGCCTACTCGGCGCGTGGATCAAGGCGTGCGAGCGGACGGCGGAGGTGGCCGCCGCGATGGCCACGAAGCGTGAAGCCGCGAAAAACGCGGCGGCGCGCTCGCGCGCGCCGGGTGCGGATGGCTGACGGTTCACCCCAAAGCACCTCGGTGAGCGTGCGACGCCTCGCGTCAGGATTCAGATGTCACGCCTCGCTTTTTGCCAGGGACAACACCACACGAAACCCGAGGTCGTTGCCCCAGTAGCCAGGAGGAAGCCTGCCACGGTACGAACACGCCGCGAACTCCGGAAGATCGAGCCAGGAGCCGCCGCGACGGGCCGGGTGTTTCGGTGCGGTACGACCGATTCGGGCTGCGTTGGGATCAATTCCTTCGGCCCAGTCGTTGTCCATCCACTCCCACACATTACCGGCCATATCGTAGAGACCCGGCCCGGTTGGCTCGAACGAACCCACGGCCACAACGCGTTTGATTCCCGTTGCCGCCGTGTTGCCGTAGCGCGAAATCTCACTTTCGTCACTTCCGCCCCAAGGAAACTTGACGGCGTGCGGCTTGCCGTCGGCCAGCAGCCGGGCCGCGCACTGCCATTGCCACTCGGTAGGCAATGTCGCAGAGTGAGCCTTGTCTTTCTCCAGCGCTTGGTTCGACAGCCAGTCGCAATAAGCCCGTGCTGTGTACCAGTTGACACCCCATACAGGCCGGTTGCCGAAACGCACCTGCTCCTCCCATTTTGTCGGCAATTCAATCCGGCGCTTTTCGTTGGCCACGAAACCGCGTGACTCAATGAAGCGCGCGAACTGCGCGACGGTGGTGGCGGTACGCGCGATGAGGAAGGACTCTTTCAGTGGCGCTTTCTTGCCCGTTTCATCAAGCGGATACGCTCCATCAGGAATTCGCACGAAACCCGGAATGGGTTCGTCCGCGGCGCTGTGATTGCCCCACTTGGCGGCCATCAGCATCGGGTTCGACGGATCAAAGCGCGGATCGCCGCCCGCGAAGCGGTTGAGCAAATCGCCCAACTCGGCGCGGAGCTTCGGGGCAGCCTGTGTATGCCTATTCGCAAGTGCTCTGCCGAGCGTTGTTATTTGCGACTCAGCGTTAGGTGAGCTACCGTCGTCCGGCTCAAGCCCGACAACCGCAGCCACCACCGCCTGTCCGCCACTTGACCACGATAACCACGGCGCGATGGCACCCAGTGCGGAAATGCGAGACAGGGTCATGTCCGCATTACCCGGCACCGATTCTTGTAAATGGTCTGCCAGACTAAGCGCATCGTGCTCCCGTAGTAGCGCCCCCTCACGCAATTCAAAGCGCTCGCGCAAGTTGGCACGTTGCGCGGGATCGTTTGACAGCAACGCAGCAGCTAGACCCGGGATGTCAGCAATAGCAAATTCGTTGCGCGAGACCGTTGGCGTGCCGAAGGTAGCGCCACCTGTCGGTGGCCCAGATTTGCTCTCGGGTTCCGTCGTGAGCGTTGCGCTCGCGTTTTCGCCAGTTCCCGCCGCGACCGATATCGGCGCGGCTTCGACCTGCGCAAGCACGGCGAAGTAACGGTCCATCAAGCGACTGATTTCCTCCAGCGCGGCGAACGGCAACTGGTTCGCAAGTTCGTGAAACATGCGCAACGGGCTGAACAGATGGCGCTGTGCGGCGTGGTGCTCCACCAGTCGCTCAACGACGCCAAGGCGAACCCGTTCGGCCATGTAGCGGGCTGCTTGCGAGTTTTCCGCTGAAGCTCCCTTGTCGGCGCTCGCAGGCGCTTTCGCCGACGGCTTGGCGATGTGCACGCGCGCGGCGGCCAGATCATTCACGCCTTCGAGCGCGTCGTCGGATTGGTCGCCGTGGCGGCAAGCCCAGCGCCACAAGTCCACGTCAGCCACGCGGTGCCCCAAAAGCGCCCGTCGCGCGACGGCGTCCGGGGCCATAAACGCCCCGAGCAGCGCCGGGAACGCCTCGGGGCGGCGGCGCATGAAGCGGTAGAGATCTGGCTGAAAGAGTTGCAACAGCACGAGCGCAAACACGACGCGGGTGTCGAGCCCGTCGGTGTCGCCCTCCGGTGAGCGGCGATTCCATGTCAGGCCGGGCGCTTGCTGCGCAACCGGCACGGAAAACAAGGCCTCGGTGCGCGCAGCGTTGACGCGCACGATCTGTTGCCAGAGTTCGACGATACGCAGCAATTTGCGCGGGACGAAGGCCTCGAACGAAGCCAGCACTAGGCGCAGGTGCGGAGAATCGCTATCAACGGTGCGTTCTTTACCGTCAGATCGCGCCTCCGTGTGCTCCCACCAAACGGCCAACGCTTTCGGCGCGCCTTCGCCGTCGCCCTCGATCATCGCTTTCTCGCTAGTCCGAGCAGTCGCGAGTTGTTCCGCAGTCAGGCGACGGAACCAGCGTTTGCCCTCATCGCTTTCGATGAGGGCCTCGCGTCCGCAGAGAACGCGTTGCGCCTGGGCAGTGGTCAACGCGGGTAAGCGAAACGGCAAATGCACGATCTTTTCGAGGTATTCAAACCCCGTGATCGGCATTTGCGGCTTTTTGTCTTTGAGCACGTAGGCGCTGTAGCGGTGCCCGATGCCGCGCTCGATGATTTCTTCGTCAAGCGCGAGCACGAAGGCAAAGCTCTCAACGTTGAACATGGTTTTAATGAGTTCGAGCGTAGCCACGGCTGTCTCAGGCAAGCAACGGTCGAGGTCGTCGACGAAGACGACGAAGTTGATCGCGAGCTTGTCGTTTTCAGGCGCCTTTGCAGCGGAGACGCCGATCTTGTGCGCGGCTGTGCTGCCGGGACGGGTGACCTCTTTCAGGTGGTTGTGCAAATCGAAGAACGTGCGACCGTCGTCGGTGAAGCGATACGTGGCGGCGAGGTCAGCGGCCTTCTTCGATGAATTGGGAAGCAGCTTGGACAGCCCCTTCGCCCCTGCCAGCAGCGCCGCAGCCGAGAGGCCGCCATCCGCCGGTGCGGTGGCAATGGCCGCGCCTTTCATGAGCAGTTCTAACTTCTCGACGGCGGCACCCATGCGCACCTTGACCCAATCCCCGCCAGCGCCCACCTTCGTTGCGAACTTGGCGGCGATGGATTCAGACGCTGCCAAGTCGCGTTTCAGCGCCTCAAGAATGTGCAGCAAGAACGGCACATGCAAATGCGGCTCATGCTCGTACTTCCAAGGCTGAAAATACACCGGCACCGTAAGCCCGAATCCGGCATTGCCGTCGAACAGCCCGGTGCCCTTGCGGATGACGATGCGGCCTTTTTCGTAGTCGCTTGCGAGCGCCTCAATTTGCTTCAGCAGAAACGACTTGCCCGCGCCCCATTCGCCAAAAATCCCAACAACCAGCGGGTCGTCACCGAGCGGGCGCGTCGGGTCGTCCTGATTGAGCGCCCGCTGAATGCGCGTCCAGAGCGTTTCGGCGTAAGCGCTATAGCCAAGCGCGTCGGCGTTGCCGTCGCGCGCTTTGTCGTTCTTCTTGTCGTCCGCCGCCGCCATCGCCGTCGCCCCCCCGCGCAATGCCTATTGTTGCCGCAACGATGGTAGCAGTTGATTCCGCGAGCGCGGTCAAGCCCGCGCCTACCGCCCGATGTAGGCGACGGCTTGACGTCGCCATCGCGGCAGGAAGAATCGCTTTGCAGGACTGTGCCGCCACGGCACCGTCAGTGCTCGTCCCAAGGATTGATGACGGCGATGCCCGCCGCGAGGAAGGGCGCGGTGTCGCGCGTGGCGATGTGGTGACCGTGTGCGGCGGCGGTGGCGGCGATGTAGGCGTCGGCCTGGCCGATGGGTTTGCCCGCTGTGCGGGCGCGGGCCATGAGGGTGGCGTAGGCTTGCGCAGCCGGCAGATCGAAGGCGAGCACGCGACCACTGAAGAGCGGCAGTACGTCGCGCTCCAGCCGTTCCTCAAAAATCGTGCGGCGTTTGCCCTTGGGCAAGGCGGCGATGCCGAAGCGCAACTCCGCGACGGTGATGGCAGAGAGATAGAGCGTCTCGATCGGTTGTGCGTCTACCCAGGCGAGCACGCGCGCTGAGGGCGCGGCTTTCCATAGCTCCGAGATGACGTTGGTGTCGATGACGATCACGCCAGCAGGCTCACTCGAAACTGATCGGTGCGGCCGGGCTCTTGTCGCGCAACCGGTTGATGCGCGTGGCCTCTGCGGCGGTCAACCCACCTGCGTCGCGAGCGATGCTCGCAAGTAGTGTGCCGAGCTTCACACGGTCTTGCGGCGCGGCAGCGCGCACGAGGATGTCGCGGATTTCAGCCTCGGTGCTGCGGCCATGCTGCGCGGCACGCACCCGCAGCGCACGATGCACCTCGTCGGGGAGATTACGGACAGTGAGGTTTGCCATGGTGATATCGCATTGTTATTTTTGATTGCAATGCTATCACCTTATGCACGCTGCAATCAGTTGGTTGTGCATGTCATCGCAGCTCAGTTGATGCACAACTGCGTAACAACAACCCACAAAACCTGCATGGTTCGGCAAACCCACCACCAGCGACGTGCGTGGCAAGCGCAGTGCCAATACACCCGCCACGCCTGTGTGCGTCAACGGTTAGCACGCAGACACGTCACCCAGTGATGGCGGGTCAATCCGCGCGCGGCGTCAAATCAAACAGACTGGTGGCTTCCAGATCAAGCACTTCTGTGCCTGCGCCGTTGAACAATTGCCAGCGCCAGCGCAGCACGCCAAGCTCCGGTCGCTTCTCCGAGCGCCGGCATTCGATCACCGTCGCCCGCAGGCGCAGCGCATCGCCGGGCCGCACCGGTGCCGTCCATTTGACGTAGGCGAGGCCGGGCGAGGCGAACGATTCCGAGCCGGCGAGCGCCGCGTCGGCCGCCAGTCGCATGGCGATGCCGCAGGTGTGCCAGCCGCTGGCAATCAGGCCGCCGAAGCGGCCCTTCGCGGCTGCCTGCGGATCGGTGTGAAACCACTGCGGGTCGTAGGCCGTGGCAAAACGCAGCACCTCGGCCTCGTCGACGCGGTAAGGGCCGGCCTCGATCACCTGCCCGACAAAGAAATCGGTAAATTTCATACGCGCTTCATGTGCCGTTCATGCGCTCGGCGCTGCCCTTTCGACACGCACCGCCGTCACCTTGAAGCCCGGAATCTTGCCGAACGGATCGAGCGCACTGCCGGTAAGCTTGTTGGCCGCGGCTTCCCAGTACGCAAACGGAATGAACAACTGGCCGCGCCGGACGCTGACCTCGACCGCCAGACGGGCGCAGATTTCGCCGTGATGCGACGCCACCCGGATGCCGTCGCCGTCGCGCAGGTCGCAGCGCGCGGCGTCGTCCGGGTGCATGTTGAACAGCGGCTCCGGCGCCAGCGCCTCCAGCGTGCTCGCCCGCCGCGTCATGGCGCCGCCATGCCAGTGCTGCAGGATGCGACCGGTGGCCAGCACAAACGGATAGTCGTCGCTGACCTGCTCGACGCTGGGCGCGAAGCGCGTGGCGACCAGCGACGCGCGGCCGTCGGCGGTGGGGAAGTGGTCGACGAACACCACCGCTTCGCCGGGCGCGTCGTCGTGCAATGCCGGCGTCACCACCGCCTCCTCGCGCAACAGCCGTTGCCAGGAGACGCCCGTCAGCGGCGCCATGACGGCACGCATTTCCTCGTAGACGCGCGCCACCGGCGGCATCGCCGCGGCATGCCCATCGCCATCGGCGCGCTGCCAGTAGTCCCAGTCGAGGCCGAGCCGGCGACCGATCTGCTCGATCGCCCACAGGTCCTGCCGCGCGTCACCCGGCGGTCGCAGCGCCGGCCGCCCGATCTGAATGAGGCGGTCGGTGTTGGTGTAGCTGCCCCATTTCTCGGCGTGCGCCGAGGCCGGCAGGATCACGTCGGCGAGGATCGCCGTTTCGGTCGGAAAGATGTCCTGCACCACCAGATGTTCGAGCCGGGCCAGCGCCGCGCGAGCGTGGTCGAGGTCGGGGTCCGACATCGCCGGATTCTCGCCCTCGATGTACATGCCGCGCACCTCGCCGGCATGGATGGCGTTCATCACCTCGACCACCGTGAGGCCCGGCTGGGCGCCGACCGGCACGCCCCACAGCGCGCTGAAGTGCTCGCGCGCCGCGGCATTGCCGACGCGCTGATAGTTGGGCAACATCATCGGAATCAGCCCGGCGTCGGACGCGCCCTGCACGTTGTTCTGCCCGCGCAGCGGATGCAGCCCGGTGCCGGGGCGGCCGATCTGCCCCGTGGTCATCGCCAGCGCGATGAGGCAGCGCGCGTTGTCGGTGCCGTGCACGTGCTGGCTGATGCCCATGCCCCAGAGGATCATCGATGCGTTCGCCGTCGCGTAGGCGCGCGCCACGGCGCGAATGGTCGCGGCATCGATGCCGCAGATCTCCGCCATGCGCTCCGGCGTGGCTTCGGCGACCGCCGCCCGCAGCGCATCGAAGCCGTTGACGCGCGCCGCGATGAAATCGGGATCGGTCAACCCTTCGTGCACGATGACGTGCAGCAAACCGTTGAGCAGCGCGACATCGGTGTCGGGGCGGAACTGCAAATGCCAGGTGGCAAAGCGCGCCAGCGGCGTCTGCCGCGGATCGGCCAGCACCAGTTTCGCGCCGCGCTTGACGGCGTTCTTGATCCAGCTGGCGGCGACCGGATGGTTGGAGCTTGGATTGGCGCCGATCAAAAAGATCAGCTCGGAATGCGCCACGTCTTCGACCGGATTGCTCACCGAGGCGGAGCCGATGCCCTCCAGCAGCGCCGCCACCGAACTGGCGTGGCACAGCCGCGTGCAGTGATCGACGTTGTTGGTCCGAAAGCCCTGGCGCACCAGCTTCTGAAAGAGATAGGCCTCCTCGTTGCTGCCCTTGGCCGAACCGAAGCCGGCGAGCGCCGATGGCGAGCCGGTCGACCCGCCGTCGCGCAACGTGCGCAGCCCGTCCGCCGCGACATCCAGCGCTTCGTCCCAGCTCGCCTCGCGAAACAGCGCCAACAGTGCCACTTCGCCGCGCTTGACGCGTTCGATGTCGGCGGCGTCCTTGCCCGCCCCTGCGCGACGGATCAGCGGCACTGTCAGCCGCTCGCCATGCCGCACGTAGTCGAAGCCGTAGCGGCCCTTCACGCACAGCCGGCCGTGATTGGCCGGACCGTCGCGGCCGGTGACGAAGTGAACCGTCTCCGCACCCACCGCATCGGTGCCGACATGCAACGCAAGCTGGCAGCCGACACCGCAGTACGGACAGACGGTATCGACGACGCGCGCGATCGGCTGCATTCCGGCCTGCAGCGCCGGCATCAGCGCGCCAGTCGGGCAGGCCTGCACGCACTCGCCGCAGGCCACGCAGGACGAATTGCCCATCGCGGCGTCGGCGTCGAACACGATCTTCGCGTGAGTGCCGCGCCAGGCAAGCCCGATCACATCGTTCACCTGCTCGTCGCGACAGGCGCGCAGGCAACGCGTGCACTGGATGCAGGCGTCGAGGTTGACCGTCATCGCCGGGTGCGACGTATCGGCGGCGCTTCGCCCGCGCGCCGGCAGACGGCCCGTGCGTGCGCCCGCGCGCTGCGCCCACGCGCTCAATTCCGAGTGTGGCGTCAGCGCATCGGTGCTGGCCCCGGCGTCGCTCATCAATAGCTCCAGCACCATTGCGCGTGCCCTGGTGGCGCGTTCGCTCGTGGTGCTGACCTGCATGCCATCGCCTGCCGCGCGGCGGCATGACGCCGCCAGCACCCGTTCGCCTTCGACCTCGACCATGCAGGCACGGCAGTTGCCCACCGGCATCAGGCCGGGCGTGTGGCACAAATGCGGGATTTCGTTGCCGTTGCGCAGCGCGACGTCCCACAGCGTTTCGCCGGCAGTGAATGCAACCGCCTTGCCGTCGAGCGTGAGCTGACTCACTCCACCAACTCCTGCGGGAAATACCGGAGCACGCAATCGACCGGGTTCGGTGCCGCCTGCCCGAGCCCGCAAATCGAGGCATCGCGCATCACCTGCGACAGCTCGCCGAGCAGGTCGCGGTCCCAGCGATCGCTGGCGATCAACTGCCGCACCTTGCTGGTACCGGCGCGGCACGGCGTGCACTGGCCGCAGCTTTCGTGTTCGAAGAAGGCCATCAGATTGCGCGCGGCGTCGACCGCGCGATCCTGCTGCGACAGCACGATCACCGCCGCCGAACCGATGAAACAGCCATATGCCTGCAGGGTATCGAAATCGAGCGGCACGTCGGCCAGCGAGGCCGGCAGGATGCCGCCCGAGGCGCCGCCGGGCAGATAGGCGTATAGGCTGTGGCCGTCGGCCATGCCGCCGCAGTGCTCGTCGATCAGTTCGCGCAGCGTGATGCCCGCCGGCGCCAGCTTGACGCCCGGCGCCTTGACCCGTCCGCTGATCGAGAACGAGCGCAGGCCCTTGCGGCCGTGGCGGCCCTGCGCGGCAAACCAGTCGCCACCCCGGCCAAGAATTTCGGGCACCCAGTACAGCGTTTCGAAGTTGTGCTCCAGCGTCGGCCGGCCGAACAGCCCCACCTGCGCGACGTAGGGCGGACGCAGGCGCGGCATGCCGCGCTTGCCTTCGAGCGATTCGATCATCGCCGATTCCTCGCCGCAGATATAGGCGCCGGCGCCACGCCGCAACTCGATCGCCGGCATGTTGCCGATCGGCGGATTCGCCCGCAGCGCCGCCAGTTCACGCGTGAGCAATTGGCGGCAGCCGTGGTATTCGTCGCGCAGATAGACATAGATCGCGTCGATGCCGACCGCCCAGGCGGCGATCAGCATGCCTTCCAGAAAGCGGTGCGGATCGCGTTCGAGGTAATGACGATCCTTGAAAGTGCCCGGCTCGCCTTCGTCGATGTTCACCGCCAGCAGCCTTGGCGCCGGCTCGGCGCGCACGATGCGCCATTTGCGGCCGGCCGGAAAGCCGGCGCCGCCCAGGCCGCGCAGACCCGAATGCTCCATCGTCTGCAGCACGCTCTCGACGTCGCGCGTGCCATCGGCGCATTCGCGCAGCAAGCGGTAGCCGCCCTGGGCAAGGTATTGTGCGTAGTCGATGGTCGGCGCAACGACCGCTTGCGTTTCGCCGCGCGCTACGCAGCCGGTCACTGCATCGGCGGTCGCGCCGTCGACGACACGTTGGCCGACGACGGCCACCGGCGCCTCCTCGCAACGGCCCACGCAGGGCGCCGCGATCACCCGCACATCGGCATCGAGAATCTGCGGCAGCCGCGCCAGCAAGTCCTTCGCGCCCGCGAGCTCGCAGGACAGGCCATCGCACACGCGCACCGTGATGCGTGGCGGCACCGGCAGCCCGCCGTCCGCGCCCTCACGCACGATGTCGAAGTGGTGATAGAAGCTGGCTACCTCGAACACCTCCGCCACCGACAGCCGCAGGCGCTGCGCCAGCGCCGCCAGCTGCGTCTCGGCCAGTTGCCCGAAGCAATCCTGCAACGCATGCAGGTACTCGATCAGGCGGTCGCGGCGGAGCGCGAGTCCGGCGCCGGCAGGGCCGATCGCGCCGACGGCATGGCCGGACGCCGCGAGCGCTTCGTCCACTGCCGCCAGCGCCGCCGCCGGCACCTCGCGGACGCGATGACGATCACCCTTGCGTTTGACGCTGGCGACGGGGATCACGGCGGTTGCACTCATGCCGGATATTGTTTCATGCCTGTCTCAGGCGGTGGCACTGCGCCGGGGCGACGACAGTCGTGTCAATACGTCTCCAGATGCAGCCGCCCTTCGCGCTTCAGCTCGGGGTGCAGCGCCTGCCAGTCCATGCCGTGCGCGATGGCGGTGTCGCGCAGCACGTCGAGCACGCCGGTTTCCATGCCCTTGATGCCGCAGACGTAGATGCAGGTGTTCTTGTCCTTCAGCAGCGCCGCGACGTCGGCGGCGCGCTCGCGCATGGCGTCCTGCACGTAGCGCTTGGGCTGGCCGGCGGTACGCGAGAAGGCGAAATTGATGTCGATGAAATCGCGGGGCAGATTCATCAGCGGACCGAAGTACGGCAACTCCTTCTGCGAACGGGCGCCGAAGAACAGCATCAGCTTGCCGCCTTCTCCTTTGTCGCGGCGGCGACGGCGACGTTCGGTCATCGCCCGCATCGGCGCGCTGCCGGTGCCGGTGCAGATCATCAGGATATTGCTGCCGACGTGGTTCGGCATCAGGAAGCTCTGGCCGAACGGGCCGATCACCTGCACCGTGTCGCCCTTTTTCAGGTCGCACACGTAGTTCGACGCCACGCCGCGCACCGCTTTGCCGCCGTAGTCCTCGGTCACCCGCTTCACGGTCAGCGAGAGGTTGTTGTAGTTCGGCCGTTCGCCGTCGCGCGGGCTGGCGATCGAGTATTGCCGGGCATGATGCGGGCGGCCGTTGCCGTCGACGCCGGGCGGGATGACGCCGATCGACTGCCCTTCCAGCACCGGGAACGGCGTGCTGCCGAAATCGAGCACGATGTGATGGGTGTCGCTGTCGGTGCCGAGCTCGGTGACGCGGAAGTTGCCGCTGACGGTGGCCGTCACCGGCGCTTTGTGGCCGTAGAGATTGACGTAGGGATGCGCGGCCGACCACGGCGGCAGCACGGCGCCGGCGCCGAGCGAGATGGCGGAATTGGCCTGCGCCAGTTGCTCGGCTTCGGCGGGCAGCAGTTCGCCGGCGGTGGCGGCGTCGCCGGTGCCTGCCGCGCCGGCGGCCGCAATTTCAAAATGCTTCTGCGACGGCAGGATGTCCCAGGTCAGCTGCTCGGCGACGCTGTAGGCATCGGCGCGCAGCACGTTGCGCCAGTTGTCGATCGAGCCGGTCGGGCACGGAGGAAGGCAGGCCATGCAGGCGTTGCATTTCGCGGCATCGACCACGTAGTTGCGCGAGTCGTGGGTGATGGCGTCGACCGGGCAGGTCTCCTCGCAGGTGTTGCAGCGAATGCAGATCTCGGGGTCGATCAGGTGCTGGCGCAGCACGGCGGATGCGACGGAATCGGTGGCTTCAGCGGTGGTGGTCATGGCGGGTCTTTCGATTCGGCAGCGCCGGTCGCGACAGGCGCGGGCACGGGCGGAAAGCATGCGTGAAACAAAGCGTATTCGCAATCATGCGGCGATCCAACTTTTTTGCGAAAACGTTATTGCAATTGGGCTACAGCACCGATTTATGCAAAAGTCGACTTTTGAGAAAAATAGGCCGTGAGCCCATTTTCAATGGGCATCTCAATAAAAAGCCAATCCGACTAGCAATGCGGCGCGGCAACGGCATGGTCAGTGTCGCGCTGGCCGATTCGCCACCCCCTCCCCGCTCGCCGGGAGGGTTGGGGTGGCGTATGAAGGTGGCGGCAACTTTCGTGTCGACTCTCCAGCGAGACGGTTTACCCCCTCCCAACCTCCCCCGGCAAACGGGGGAGGAGCACTGCCCAGTTCTTGCGCGTTCGACGACCAGCGGAGCATGGCCAACCGGAACACTTGCCTGGCGCTTGCCTAGCCGAAACGGACGTACTGGAAGTCGATCGGCTGCCGGTTGATGCCCATCACCGGCGGCGCGATCCAGTTGGCGAACTTGCC
>JAPUER010000016.1:271148-302815 GCA_027492485.1 Betaproteobacteria bacterium | reverse complement strand
TAGCTCAGTTGGTAGAGCGCAACCTTGCCAAGGTTGAGGTCGCGAGTTCGAGACTCGTCTCCCGCTCCAAGTTTGGAAGAACGGAACCGCAACGGTTCCGTTTTCGTTTGTGCACTGGCGACAGGGCGCAAACGACGACGGCGGGTTAGCAAATCGGTTATGCAGCGGATTGCAAATCCGTTTAGAGCGGTTCGACTCCGCTACCCGCCTCCACCTCCCTTTTCCTTCCCGACCGCGCCGCGCAAACCGCTACGGCGCCAGCCACCCCATACGGTCGACCTGCTTGAGCAGCAGAGTTGACAACGATCTGCCGTTCAACCGCGCAATGCGATCGCTTCATGATGCTCTCTCGACAATGGCCGGCTTGGTGAATCAGCTTTATTATCGAAACGCTTATGGATATTGGGCTGTACCGTCGTTTTCTTATTAGTCGACTATTCGAAAAGTATGATTCCGTGCCTCATTGAAATGGCGTTTTCCGTGAAAAGCTGATAATTGCCGGCGACTGCTAGACGGCTGCCGCAGTCTCGCTACGCCGCCAGGCCGCGAAGCGCTGCGATGCGGCACCGCAAAAAAATGGCGTCGCCGGTCGCTTGGCCTGCAGAGAGTCGTCGAGCGCCACGCCGATAGCGCCTTCGCGAAACGCCCGCGCAGTCGCGCCTGCCCGTTCGGCGAGAATCAGCGCCTGATACCGGTCGCCGATCGTGACCGGACCGGACGCGGGATGTTGCGGGAATGAAACTCGGAATCGAAGGCAAATGGGCGCTGGTCTGCGCCGCCAGCAAGGGCCTGGGCAAAGGCTGCGCGAAAGCGCTGGTCGCGGAAGGCGTCAATGTCGTCATCACGGCCCGCGGCGCCGAGGCTCTTGAGGCAACGGCAGGCGAGCTGCGCGCGATCAACCCGGCCGTCGAGGTCGTCGTCGTCGCCGGCGACATCACCACACCGGAAGGGCGTACCGCAGCGCTCGCCGCCGCGCCGCACGTCGACATCCTGATCAACAACGCCGGTGGTCCGCCGCCCGGCGATTTCCGCAACTGGACGCGCGACGATTGGATCAAGGCGGTGGACGCCAACATGCTGACGCCGATCGAACTAATGAAGGCCGTGATCGACGGCATGTGCGAGCGCGGTTTCGGGCGCATCGTCAACATCACCTCGGGCGCCGTGAAAGCGCCGATCGACACGCTGGGTCTGTCCAACGGCGCCCGCTCGGGCCTCACCGGCTTCGTCGCCGGCCTCGCGCGGCAGCCGAAGGTCGCCAGCCGCAACGTCACCATCAACGGCCTGCTGCCGGGGCCGTTCGACACCGACCGCATGCAGGGCATGCTCGCCAACTGGGCCAAGCGCGACGGCAAGACGGTCGCCGAGACCGCCGGCGCGCGTCTGGCGAAGAACCCGACGCAGCGCATGGGCAACATCGACGAATTCGGTGCCACCTGCGCCTTCCTGTGCAGCCAGCACGCCAGCTTCATCACCGGGCAAAACATCCTGATGGACGGCGGCGAGTATCCGGGGACGTTTTAGGCAGGGGTAGATCTTTTCAGGCTGTCATCCTGAGCGTCGGCGAAGGATCGGACGGCAGACAACGATTTCAGGACTTACGCAGCATTCGCGAGCAACCTGATCCTTCGCTACGCTCAGGATGACAATCGATCTGCGCCACACGTACATTCCGGCAGACAACTTCAAGGAGGACTCGACATGCAACGCCATCTGCGCACTTTGCTTGGTGCGCTGACATTCGGCGGCGCGTTGGCGCTTGCCGCCAGCGCCGCCGCCCAGGACAAGCCGCCACTGAAAATCCTGGTCGGCTTTCCGCCGGGCGGCTCCGCCGACGTGCTGGCCCGGCTGATCGCAGATGGCATCAAGGCTGACTTCGGCACCGTCGTCGTCGAGAACAAACCCGGCGCCGGTGGCCGCATCGCACTTGCCGCGGTCAAGACGGCCAAGCCCGACGGCCAGACCGTCATCGTCCTGCCCAGCGGCCCGATGGTGCTGTTTCCGCACGCCTACAAAAAGCTCGACTACGATGCCGTGCGCGATTTCACGCCGATTTCGCTCATCGGGCACTTCCAGTTCGGCGTCGTCGCCGGTCCGGCGTCCAGCGCGAAAAACATACAGGAGATGATCGCGCTGGCACGCGCCACGCCGGGCAGCGCGAGCTACGGCACGCCGGGAGCCGGCACGCTGCCCCATTTCATGGGCGTACTGCTCGAACAGTCGGCGGGCATCGGCATGAACCACGTGCCGTTCCAGGGCGGTGGACCAGCCAACACTGCGCTGCTCGGCGGCCACATCCAGTACAAGTTCGACGTGGTCTCGGAAACCGCCGAACTGCATCGCACCGGCAAGGCGCGCATCCTCGCCGTCACCGGCGACAAACGCGACCCGCAGGTGCCCGACGTGCCGACGCTGAGCGAGGCCGGCGTGCCGATGCGCGCCACCGCATGGTTTGCGATGTACGGCCCGGCCGGCCTGCCGCCGGATGTGCTGAAGCGGCTGGAAACCGCCGTCGCCAAAGCCGTGCGCGAGCCGGGCTTGCGCCAGAAGCTGGTCGGTCTCGGCTACGACCCGGTCGGCTCGACGTCGGCAGAACTGGCCGCCGCGCAGCGCGCCGATCTCGCCCGCTGGGAAAAGCCGATCAAGGCGACTGGCGTCCAGCTCGATTGAACACTTTGTTCGGGGAGAGTTGCTCATGTTCACTGCAAGCCTTCGACGCGCGCTCGCCCTCGTGACGATTGGCCTGGGCGCCGCACTGGGCGCTCCGACCGCCTTGGCGCAGACCTACCCGGCCAAGCCGATCAAGCTGATCAACAATTTCCCGCCGGGTGGCCCCTCCGACTTTCTGGCGCGGATCGTTGGCGAGTACATCACCGCCACCGGCAAACAGCCGGTCGTCACCGACAACCGCGCCGGTGCCGGCGGCAATCTCGGCGCCGAAGTCGTAGCCAAGAGCCCGCCCGATGGCTACACGGTACTGTTCGGCATCGACACCACACTCACCGTCAACCCGTATCTCTACGCCGCGATGCCGTTCAAGCCGGACGACCTCGATCCGGTGATCATCATGGCGTCGTCGGGCCTGCTGGTCGGCGTGCATCCCGGCACCGGCTTCAAGACACTCAAGGAGATGATCGCCGCGGCGCCGAAGCGGCCGCTCAGCTTCTCCAGCGGCGGCAGCGGCAGTCCGGGCCATCTGGCAGTCGCGCTGTTCAACGAGGCGACCGGCGCCAATGTGCAGCACGTGCCGTACAAGGGCAACACGCCGGCCGTCACCGCCGTGCTGTCCGGCGAAGTGGAGGGCGGCGTGCTCGCCACGCCGGGCATGCTGCCGCACGTGAAGGCGGGCAAGATCACGCCGCTCGCCGTCACCAGCCGCCAGCGCGCCCGCGGCGCCCCCGACGTGCCCACGGTCGGCGAACTCGGCTTCAACGATTTGCGGCTGGAAGTGCTCTATGCCGTATGGGTGCCGAAGGGCACGCCGGCGCCCGTGGTGCAATACCTGCAAAAGGCCATCGCGGACGCGCTCAACCGGCCGCAGGTGCAAAGCCAGTTCGCCACGCTGGAACTGTTCTACGACGGCGCGACCGGCGCCGACGCAGGCAAACGGCTGGCCGAGAACTCCGCGCGCTACGCCCGCGTGATCAAAAAGACCGGCATGAAAGTCGATTGACCAAAGCCATGACCCGCCCCAACATCGTCTTCATCGTGGCCGACGACCTCGGCTTTGCCGACCTCGGCTGCTATGGTGGGCGGGATGCGGCGTTCGGCCGCGTGTCGCCCGTCATCGATCAACTGGCGGCCGATGGCCTGCGCTTTACGCAGGGCTACAGCAATTCGCCGGTTTGCTCGCCGACGCGCTTCGCGCTGATGACCGCGCGCTACCAGTACCGCCTGCGCGGCGGCGCCGACGAGCCGATCAACAGCCGCAGCAAAGGCAGCACGGTGCTCGGCCTGCCGCCCGAAGCGCCCACGCTGCCCGGCATGCTGCGTGACGCGGGCTATCACACGGCGCTGATCGGCAAATGGCATCTGGGTTATCCGCCGCACTTCAGCCCCTTGCGTTCCGGCTACGACGAATTCTTCGGCCCGATGTCCGGCGGGGTCGATTACTTCACGCATTGCAGCAGCACCGGTGCGCACGACCTCTACGTCGGCGAGAATGAAGCGCAACACGAGGGCTATCTGACCGACCTGATTTCGCAGCGCTCGGTCGATTACGTTCGCCGCGTGGCGAGCGACGCGCGGCGCGGCAAACCGTTCTTCCTGAGCCTGCACTACACGGCGCCGCACTGGCCGTGGGAAACGCGCCATGACGCGGCGATTGCCGCAGAAGTGCGCAGCAACCTCTTCCACCTCGACGGCGGCAACATTGAAACCTATCGCCGCATGATCCACCACATGGATGAAGGCATCGGCTGGGTAGCGCGGGCGTTGCGCGACGAGCAGTTGCTCGACGACACGCTGATCGTCTTCACCAGCGACAACGGCGGTGAGCGCTTCTCCGACAACTGGCCGCTGGTCGGCGGCAAGATGGACCTCACCGAGGGCGGCATCCGGGTACCCTGGATCGCGCACTGGCCGGCGGTGATCCCGCCCGGCGGCGTCAGCGCGCAGCATTGCATGACGATGGACTGGTCGGCCACGATGCTCGCGCTCGGCCACGCCACGCTGCCGGACGGCCACCACCTGGACGGGGTATCGCTCGACAGCGTGCTGCGCGATCCGGCCCAACGCTTCGACCGCCCGCTCTACTGGCGCATGAAGCACCGCGGCCAGCGCGCGTTGCGTGTTGGCGACTGGAAATACCTGCGCGTCGACGGCAACGACTACCTCTTTGACTTGAGTCGCGACGAACGCGAACGTGCCAACCGCGGCAAGCGTGAACCCGACCGCCTCGCAGCCATGCGCGCGCAATGGGAAGCGTGGGACGCAACCGTGCCGGTCATCCCCGAAGATGCGACGGTCAGCCTTGGTTACGGCGTCGCGGATATGCCGCAGCGGTAGGCGACATCAATTAACCGTCGTTTCAGCGTGGAAAATGCGTAAAATACATACCAGTACGCATTAAACCGGGCGAGCTTCACATGATTGGCATCTCGGCAACACTACTGGCACGCAACACCAGCGCCGTGCTCGACCAGGTCGTTCGTGAACGACAACCGATTCTCATCGAGCGTGGTCGCACAGTGATCGCACGCCTTTCGCCCGAGGCCGGCACCATGACGGCGGCCCAGGCGCTTGCAAATTTCAACGCGCCGACGCTAAGCGCCCGCGAGGCGCGTGCGTGGCTGAAGGACAGCCGCCCGGTGGTTAGTGAAGCCATGCGTGATCCGTGGGAGTAATCCTCGATACCTGCGTCTGGGTGGCCATCGCGTCCGACACGCTGGCGCGCGAGCGAGTGATTGCCGTCGCGGGCGATGCACCCGTGTTCACGTCGGTGATTTCGTTGGGAGAGCTCGGTTTTGGCGTTCACGCCTGCACTGACCCAACGGAACGTGCACGTCGCGCGGCGGTACTTCGGCAAATCGAGCTAAGGCCCACGCTGGACATCACTGCACAAACGGCATCGGCATTCGGGCTACTGTGCGCATCGGTCAAGTCCGCAGGCCGTTCGCCACGGCCGCGGATGAATGATCTGTGGATTGCAGCGCAAGCGATTGAAAACGGCCATACGCTGATGACACTCAACGAGCGGGATTTCGCGGATTTGCCGGGCGTCGACCTCGTCGTACCGTAGCTGCCGACACGCTGGGCGGGGTGCTTGCGGTCATGCCTTGCGAGGCCACCGACGCCTTTTTTGTTGAGGTGGCTCGCGCGCTACCGCATTCGGCAGAACCGCAAGCGTTCTGCCCTACCTACCACAACGCGGTGTATCAAGAAATGCCTCAATCGCCTTCACTGCGGCGTCCGGGCAAGCCTGAAGCAGGAAGTGCGGCGCGTCAATGCGTTCGACCTGTACAAGCGAATTCGTCCGCCTCAGTTCCGTTGCGACTAGATCGGGGACGAGTCGATCATGGCGTGCCCGCAAGTAAAGCACCGGCATTCGGATTGATGCGGCTTCGGTCGTCACGTCTACGGCGAGGACCTCTTGCAACCGCTTTCGGACAACCTGCGGTGAAAGTTTGTCGAGCACATTTCGCAACGCCGTTCGCAAAGCGGGGGTGGCTTGATCACCAAGCAGGAGCGCGGACGCCACCCAGGTTGGTGTCTGTGCTGGGAATGCCGCGAGCAGCATGCCTCGCAACGCGGCCAAGTGCGGTCGTGGGTTGCGGGCAAACGTGCAGCAGAGAATCGTCGCCTTCAAGTTGGGTGGTGGAGCCGCTGCAATCGTGATCGCGATCGGGCCGGAAAAGGATTCGCCAAGCAGAACAAACGATTCGTCAGCAGGCAACTGCGCACGAACTATCGCCTCCAGCGCCCGATAGCCGAGCGATTCGTCTAGCGGATAACCAACAACCAGCACGCGATATCGATCTCCCAGCGCACGCATAAACGGTGCAAACAAGTCGCCAGTGCCATCGAGACCAGGTAGCAGTACCAAAGTAAGTTTTGACAATCGTGCTTCCAACCGCTCCTTTGACCGTAACGCCCTAAAACGGACTATCCCCACCAAACTTCGGCCCCGCCGCCTTCACCGACTGGATCGCCCCGCCCGGCATGTAGGAATCCGTTGCGGCGTAATTCTCGAAGCGAGTGAACTCGCCGCGGAAGGTAAGGTTCACCGTGCCGATCGGGCCGTTACGTTGTTTGCCGATGATGATTTCGGCGATGCCCTTCTGCGCGGATTCCTGGTTGTAGACCTCGTCGCGGTAGATGAACAGGATGACGTCGGCATCCTGTTCGATGGCACCGGATTCGCGCAGGTCGCTCATCACCGGGCGCTTGTTCGGTCGTTGTTCGAGCGATCGGTTCAATTGCGACAACGCAATCACCGGTACCTGCAGCTCCTTCGCCAGCGCTTTCAGCGAACGCGAGATTTCGGAGATCTCGGTGGCGCGATTTTCACCGCCGCTCGCGCTCTGCATGAGCTGGATGTAGTCGATGATGATCAGACCAAGACCGCCCACCTGACGCGCCAGCCGTCGCGCCCGGGCGCGCAATTCGAACGGGTTCAGTGCCGGCGTTTCGTCGATGAACATCGGGCTTGCGTCGAGCTGCGAAAGCGCATCGGTGAAACGCTGCCAGTCGCCCTCCGACAAACGGCCGGTGCGCAGCACGTGCTGGTCGAGCTTGCCGACCGAGCCGATCAGGCGCATCGCCAGTTGCAGCGCACCCATTTCCATCGAGAACACGGCAACCGGCTTCTTGAGCTTCACCGCCACATGCTCGCCGATGTTGAGCGAGAACGCGGTCTTGCCCATCGACGGGCGCCCGGCAACGATGATCAGGTCGCCGTTCTGCAGCCCGGCAGTCATGCGGTCGAGATCGGCGTAGCCAGTCGCGGTGCCGGTCACGTCACTCGGGTTGTCGCGGCGGTAAAGTTCTTCGACGCGGTCGATCGCCTGCGCCGCGAGGTCGGAGAGCGAGACAAAATTCTGTTTGCTGCGATCGCCTGACTCGGCAATCTCGAACACCTTGCCTTCCGCTTCGTCGAGCAACTGTTCGCTGGTCTTGCCCATCGGGTTGAACGCAGCCTCGGCGATTTCGGTCGCCACGCCGGCAAGCCGGCGCATGACCGAGCGGTCGCGCACGATCTCGGCGTAGCGGCGGACGTTGGCCGCCGTAGGTACCGCGTTGGCGATGGCGCCGATGTAGGCGAGTCCGCCGACGTAGTCGAGCTTGCCGGCCGCGCGCAGGCTTTCGGAGACGGTGACCGCGTCAGCGGGGTTATTGTCCGCCGCGAGCCGATTGATGTGTTCGTAGACGAGTCGGTGGCCTTCGTTGTAGAAATCCTCCGGCTTCAACAGATCGGCCACCTTGTCGATGGCGTTGTTGTCGATGATCAGCGCGCCGAGCACCGATTGCTCGGCTTCGATCGAGTGAGGTGGCGTGCGCAGCGCCTGCAGTTCGGTATCGAGGGACATTTGGCCGATTCTATCGACGGTCGATTCCGCCGCAGCCATCCAGCCCGCCGGGTCGCTGCCGCCGGTCAGTGCCCCGCACTACCACGCGCGCCGCGCGCAGGGACAAAGGCATCGGTAAAGCAGGCGTCGGCGCTCAACCCGTGGGACAGGAAATCGGGCACGGCGGCATCCACCATGCGAACCGAACCGCACACGTACAGTTCGTAGCCGGCCAGATCCGGGAAGTCGGCCAGCATCGCTTCGTGCACCAGCCCGACCCGTCCGGGCCATTGGTCGGCGGCAACCGGCTCGGACACGACCGGACGGAAGTGGAAGTTTGCATACTGCTGCTCCCACCCCTGCACCATGTCGAGCAGGTAGAAGTCCGACGGATGGCGCACGCCCCAGTACAACCACATCGGCCGCGTGACACCACGCAAAAATGCGTCTTCAAGGATGCTCTTGACCGGGGCGAAGCCGGTCGCCCCTGCCACCAGCAATATCGGCTTGTCGCTCTCGGTCAGCGCGAAGGCGCCAAATGGTCCCTCGAACTGCAATGTTTCGCCGACCTGCATCTGGTCGAAGACATGGCCTGTGAAGCGACCGCCGGGAATGCGGCGGACGTGAAGTTCGATCGGTTCCGGCCGCTGCGGCGGATTGGCAAACGAGAACGCCCGCCGTTGTCCGTCGTCGAGCAGGATATTGACGTACTGTCCCGCCTTGAACGCCACATGGCGACCGTCGGTCAGCGACAACTGCAGCCGGATCACCTCCGGCGCCAGGCGGTCCATGGCATCGACCCGCGCCGTGAATGAGTCGCTGGTCTCCGGCGCGCTACCCACCGCCTGATCGTCGCATTCGATTTCAACGTCGGACAGCGGCGTTGCGCAGCAAAGCAGCGCGCGACCACTGGCACGGTCTTCTGCCGAGAGCACGCGCTCCTGATACCCGCGCTGCTCGACGCTGCCCGCAAGAACGGTACACATGCAGACCCCACATCCGCCATTGCGGCACTCATAGGGCAACGCGAACCCTTCGCGTAATCCGGCGTCGAGCAGGGTCTCGCCCGCTCGCACCATGACGTTTTTCGTGCTGCCGGCGATCCTGAGCTGGTAAGGGCCGCCGGCCGCGGACGCAGGTCGCCGGCGCAACCACGGCAGGACGGCAAACAAGGCAGTAACGATCGCGACGAGCGCCCAGACCTGTGCTGCCGGTACCTTTTCGATCAGCGGCAACAACGGCAGGTAGAACCAGTCGAGCTCGACGCGAACCACCGCCTGGTCGAGCGCCGCCGGCCCCTGCTGACTGACGACCGGCGCCGCAATTGCAAGCACCAGCAGCGCCAGCAGCAAGCCAACGATGATGGGGCGCGGTGGCGCCGTCTTCGCTTTCGGTACCCGCTGCACATGTACCCACATGAGAAGCAGCACGATGAGCGAGATGCCGATGTGCATGAACGCCAATAGCGAGAAGAATCGATCGTTAATGCTGCTCGGATACATGACGTTACGAATCAATGTTCCGCCGAGCCCCGGCAGCCAGTCGAGCCATTCGAAGGTGGTTGCGATCACAAACTGCGCCATTCGGTCCCAGGGCAACATGTAACCGTTGACACCGGCGACATACACCAGCCATAGCAGCATCAGTCCGGTCAGCCATGAAAATGCACGGAAGCCGCTGAAACGGTCGAATGCAAAGTGGCGCACCATGTGCAGCACCATCGTCAACGCAAATGCGTCCGACGAGTAGCGGTGGATGCTGCGCAGAATGCCGCCGGCGAACCACTGGCGATGCGTCAACGACTGCACGGAGAGATAGGCGTCGGCTACCCCCGTATCGAAAAATGCGTATAGATAAACACCTGTTGCCGCGACGATCCAGAATAGGAAGAAGCTGATTGCACCCAGATGGTAGAAAGGGTTGAGCCGATCGCCGAAAAAGGCGTTGAAGCGCCCTTCCACATAGATGAAGGCCGCCTGCAGGGCGCGCTGCACAAACGCAATCACCTTTCTTGTGCTCCGTGGCCCGCAACGGCGCGGGGTGCTGGCAGGATTGCGCGCAGCATGATTACGACAAACAGCATGCCGCCGATGATCGCCAGCAAGCCACCCAGGCCCATCAGCGCCATGCCGGCCGTTTCACCGGCCGTACTCAGCAACTGGTCCGAGCCGGCCACCTTGCGCTGCACGCCGTAGCCCCCCGACCACACCAGGCCGATGATATGCAGTAGCTGCCCGGCGCCATAGAGGTACGGCTGCGCGACCGCCAGACGGCCGCGAACGACGCCATAGCCCAGTTGCGGTAGCAGGTGATAGCCCAGGCCCATGAACGCCAGGGTCACGCCAACAATGCAGCCATGGTAGTGCGCCGGAATCTTGACATTGTTGCCGTGAATCAGTGCGCCGATCACGCCGCCGGACACAAACAGCAGCATCGAGGCGATCAATGCGGCGCGCACCGGCTTCGCCGCAACATCCAGATTGCGGCTGCGATACAGGCCTTCCGCGACCGCCAGCGCAATCGGGACGATCGCCAAACCGCCGCCGATTCGCATCGCCCAGGTGTGCAGATTGCGGTGCTCGACCGTCGCGATGTCGTATGCCAGGTAGGCATACGGCGTCACGAACACGCTGACCAGCGCCAGCGCGAACATCAGGACGGCAAGTCTGGGCGACAGCAGCAGCCGGGCACCGCAGGCGGAACCCAACCATAGCCAGCAAACCAGCATCAGCAGCGTCCAGACGAACTGCAGCGCATGGCCGCCACCCCAGAACAGGATTTCGTAGTAGGCCTTTCCTGCCAACGACTGTGGCAACACCAGATAGGACCAGACAAATGCCAGCAAGGCCACCGCAGCCGCGACCGCCGCTGCATTGATGCCAAAGCGCAACGCCGCAGCGCCGTCGATCAGCCAGCCGGTCGCCGGTGCGGTCGCGAGCGCCCGCAACACGAGCAAACTCGCCCCCACTGCAACCACCACCAGTCCGGTAAGGAAGATGGAGTTGTCGAGCACCGGAATGTAGTTCGCCATCACTGGCTGTGGCTCACTGGTGAATGCGGCTGCCGCCATCACTACAGTACCCACCGACGTGAGCAGCACGGCCGACCAGCCAAGCCTGAGTGCCGCCCTGCGCCCGCTGATGCTCCACATCAGCCCGGCGATCGCTACGAACCAGACCAGAACCGACAGGTCGACGTGGACCACAAGCGCGGTCCGGAAGAAGTCGACGCCCGGCAAAAACTTGTTGATCACCGGTGTACGCGAGAGCACCAGGAGAATCGAAAACAGGCCCGACCCGGCGATGGCAAGCAACCCCAGCCAGAGCCAGGCGCGCGCCATCGGGCGGCGAATATCGAGCGGCAGCGACAGCGCATATGTCGTGCGGGTGGTCACACCGCGCGCCCGGGGCGCGTCTGCTTCGTTCAGCGGCGAGTGGGCAATCGTATTCATTGCAGCGTAATACCGCCTTTCGCGGAATCGAAATCGATGACCAGAACCTGTGCTGGCGCCAATGTCACGACGGCTTCGCGTTGATGGGAGAAACCGGCGACACGGGCATCGTCGGCCAGTCGGATGCGCAGTCGGTGCTGCCCGGCCGGCACCTCGATGCGGTGATAGACCGACGCGGCACCGTCACGCGAGAGCCCACTTGGCCGGGCCACGTGCCGATAGACCGCAGCGTCGTCGACGTCGAGTTCGACGGTCACCGGCGACCGTTCGCGTGGACAGCGCACCGGTGCCCGCATGTTCGGTGGCAGCTTGGCCAACTCGGCGGCGCTCGCCTCGCGACAGTCGGAGACCGGTTTGCCGTGGTGACTGAAACTCAGTTTGATGAGCGCAAGATCGGGGGCGAGCACCTGATACGAAGGCCAGCGTGAAAACACACCGATGAAGACGATGAAAAGGCCATACAGAACGATCTGCCCGACGATGGCGCGAGCGCCTTTCAATTGTTCACTGCTCATACCGTTGCCCTGGTTTCCCGCCGCCCGCCTCGGCGCCCTTCCCGCGCAATGCCACAATGGCATCGGCGATGCGCTGCTCCTCGCCGCGCTCCGCCGGCACCAGCGCCATGCGTCCGCTTTGCGCACTGCGGCGCAAATGCGGTTCCCTGCTGCCCGCCATGCGTTCACCGGTCCACCGCGAACCGAGACGGTATTCGCAGCCCCGGTCACGGCAGCCGGCGACCACAACGGCAGCGGCGCCGTCGCGCAATGCGTAGTCGACAAAGGACGGTGGCAGCACGCCGACGCAGCGCAAGCTGAACGCGATCGTGCCGGCGTCGGCAAGTGCGTTGACATTGGCACCCTGATCGCAACCGTAGACGACGACCGCAGTTCCGGGCGCCACTGCCTGCAGCGCACGCCGCAGGCGGTCGCGTAACGCGTCGATGGGTGCATCGGGCAGGTCGATCCCGGTGACCAGGCGCTCGCTGCCGCGGAATGGCGTGGACGATGGGCAGGCGCCCACGCAGATGCCGCAGCTTGCGCACAGGTCCGCATCGACCTTTGCCATCGCCCTGCCCGCCACACCGCCAGAATGCGCGACCATGGTCACCGCTGCGTAAGGGCAATCGTCAAAACAGCGCCGGCAGCCGTTGCAATGCTCCGGATCGACCACCGCGACTGGCGCTTGTCGACGCCGCCCGACCAGCGGCAACATGAGCAACATGGCAAATGCCAATGCAACGAAAGCCCAGAGCAACGCCGGCGTCGTTGCATACATGAGCGGGTGCAGGGCAAGCAGTATCCAGTCAAGCGGTAATTGTGTTGGCGACACCGAGGCATCGGCCGCTGGCCCACTGATCACCGGCACCATCGCAGCGAGAGCAAGCAACGACAGACTGGCACCCAACATCAGCCGCTTCGGTGGGAAAGCATCAATCTGGCTGATGCGTTGCACGTGAAACCAGAGCCCGAGCAGCAGCAGCAACGCCACACCGATGTGGACGAACACGAACAACGAGAACAGGCGATCGCTCACAGCGCCAGCGGTCAGGAAATTGCGCATCAGCGGCGAGGCAAAGACCGGCCAGCGATCAAGCCATTCGGCCAGCGCCTGAGCGGAGAATTGGCCCAACTGGTCCCAGTTGAGCCAGAAGCCACCAATACCGCTGCTGAACATGAACAGCAGCAGGGGCACCCCGGTCAACCAGGAAAACCAGCGAAAACCACGGAAGTGACCGAGCAGCCACTCGCGTGCAAGATGCAGCAGCGTGCAAAGCACCATCGCGTCCGCCGTGTAGCGATGCAGGCTGCGCATCAAGCCGCCAAGCGATGTGCCGGATCGCGTCAGATCGTCGATCGATCGGTAGGCGCCGGTTGCCGATGTATCGAGCACGGCATACAGATAGAAACCGGAGACGCACAGGAGAACGAAGAAGAAAAAACCAAGCGCCCCAAGGTGTCGCAGTGGACTGTCCACGGCGCCAAAAAACCGGTCAAAGCGTCCGTCCAGCCAGCGTACAAGGCGCCGCCCCCGGGTGTCGGGGTCAGGATGGGCTTGCTGCTTTTCGACGAGCGTGACTGTCACGCCGCCGTTTACCGCAAAACTACTATCTGGGTGCACTCGCGAAGTCACTTTCCGAACCGCTACTGCTCGCGCGGCCGGTCTTTCCCCGCCGCATGCGGCGCCGGGACCACCACTCGCCGACAAAAAACCAGCACATGACCAACGCGAACGTACAGCCTCCCGCGATTTCAAGGATCAGGCCGTAGTCGTAGCGATACTTCCCGGTCTTCGGGTCATAGACCGTACATAGGATCCGGATGCGGTCGATCACATCGTCCAGGCGCACGTTCTGCGGCACTGGTGCATTGCGCAGAAGCTGGCGCACCGGCTCGCCGATCTTGTCCGGGGTCACCTGATCGCCATACACCTGAGCGTAAATTTCGCCGGACGCATCGACCACCGTCACGGCAAGGATGTGGTCGAAACCGGCTGGCGTTTCGACATAGCTGAACCCGAAATCGCGGGTTAGCGCCGCTACCGCGTCCGCATGTGGGCTCAGGAAATCCCAGTCGGCAGTCGCAATGGCGTGCTGTGCCGCAAAACTGCGCATTGCCTGCGGCGAATCGAATGGCTGGTTGAAACCGATGCTCAGCACATTGAAGCGATCGCGCCCTACGGACGATTGCAGATTCTCCACCGCCTCGCGCAGAGAGCGCGTGTTGGTCGGACACACCTGAAAGCACCCGGTGTAGATGAAACTGACCAGCGTCGGCTTGCCCTTGAAACTCGACAGGCGCACCGGTTGCCCCTGGCGATTCAACAAACTGTAGTCCGCGGGACGGGTACCAACGACGCCCTGACTCAGCCGCAATGCTTCGGCCTGATTGAGCGCGGGAACGGCCGCGGCGGGCGATCTACTGGCGAGATCGGCAGCGCATACCGGCACCGACAGCAAAGCCGACCACAGAGTGACAATGACCGGCAGTCGCCAACGGCACTTGACGACCGTGCGCAACACATCCGGCAAGAATCGCCATCGTGGTTGCGTCATTGGCGAAGCAAGGCGTCGACACTGGCGCCGACCAGTACGGCGCTCAACTGCACGATCGAGGCCAGAAATGAAGCAATGGCGGTGCTGCGATTGGCGGAGCGCGACAGTTGCCACGCGCGATACACGAAATACGCACCGCCGGCAGCGCTGCATGTGACGTATACAGGCCCCGCGCCCAATGCGGCGGGCAACAGGGAGCCGGCCGTCAGCAGCAGGGCACTGTACAGCACGGCGTCGGCTGCGCGCTGCGCGCCCACCACCACGGGCAGCATGGGGACACCGGCCGCGGCGTATTCACTCTGATTGGCGATGGCGAGACTCCAGAAGTGCGGCGGCGTCCACAGAAACAGGGTCACCGCCAGCAAGCCGGGCAAGACGCCAATCTGGGGATCGACCGCGGCAGCGCCTGCCAGCACTGCAAAACTGCCAGCCAAGCCACCAATCACTATGTTCAGCCAGGTACGGCGCTTCAGCCACACCGTGTACACAACCCCATAGAAAAAGGCGCCAAGAAAAACGAATGTGGCCGCCAGCGGATTCAGCACTGTCCACGCAGTCGCAACTGCGCCAACCAGCATCACCGCCATGACCGCAAGCCACGCCCAGTGCCGGCGCAAGGCGCCGGTCACAAAGGCGCGATTTCGCGTCCGCCCCATGCGGGCATCGCTGTCGGCTTCGTAATACTGATTGAAGGCACCAGCACTGGCCGACGCCAGCAGGACCGACGCGGCGAGCACCAGCCACTGCCCGACGTGCAGCGAACCTGCGGGGGCCACCAGCGCCCCGACCAGCGCGGTGATCATGATCATCACGCCGATGCGCAGTTTGAAGACGCCCAGCACCGTGCGCGCCATGCGACCCGCCTCGTTGCTACCGGATGCCAGCGTGGTGCTCATGGCCAGCCTAGCTCAGGCCCCAGACCTGCGACAGATACTTCCAGTTGATGAAGTAGTAGAGGACGAAGGACACCAGAAACACCATCGCCAGCGTGAATGTCCCCGGCGCAGCAAACCCCGCCGAGCCGTAGGTCTGTACCGCCGGAGCCGGCATGGTCGGCGGAATCGGCGTGAACTCGCTGCTTTCGCGGCCCGCGTCCAGGCGTTTGCCCCACAGCAGCGAACCAACCGTGATGTAGATGTAAAGCCCGCCGCCGACGATCGCCGCAACACCGGCAATGCCGACCAGTCCCATCATCAGGTAAGCAGCGCCCGGCCATTCGTAGGCAAGCGCTGCGCCGTTGAATGCCATGTCCCAGTGCCGGCGGGATACGCCGAGCGTGCCGGCGCCCATCATGACCAGGCAGAAGAAGTACATGGACAAGCCGAACAGGTATGGCTGGAATTTGGCCAGTCCGGGCGCAATCATCTCGCGCTTGAACAGCACGGGGATGAGGAAGTAGGTCAAGGCCATGAACGACAGTGTCGTCCCGACCACCACCGTGGCGTGGAAGTGACCCGGCACATAGATCGTGTTGTGGATGATCATGTTGAGCTGCTCGGTGCCCATCATCACGCCGGAGATGCCGCCGAGGAAGCCGAAGCCGATCAGCGAAATGAACACGCCCGAAAACACCGGGTTGCCCCACGGCGCCTTGCGCAGCCACTCGAAGAGGCCTTTGTTGAAACCCTTGGCCCGTTGCGCAACCTCGATGGCACCGGGGATGGTCAGGCCGTGAATCATCGATGCCAGAACGGCGAAGTACATGAAGTAGCTGGTGTTGACCACTTTCCAAGCCGTACTGACACCGGGATCGGCCAGCAGATGATGCGCGCTCGCCAGTTGCAGGAAGAGTATGTAGAGCAGGAAGGCACCGCGGCTGACCCGTTCCGACATGGGCCGGGCGCCGAAGGCGATGGCCGCCACGGCATACCAGATCGAAATGTGCGCCGCAACGTTGATTTGCTGCGACGAATGGCCGAACGCCCACCAGATGGTGCGGTAGATCAGCGGATCAACCTGCTGCACGAGACCGATCGACATCAGGTAGGTCGGGATCAGGATGATTGCGCCGGAGGTGATCGTGAATACCGCGATGATGCAGGCTGTCACGGCGCCAAAGGTAACCAGCGGAATCGAACCCTGATAAGTCTTCTCGCGCTTGGCGACGACCAGCGTCCCGAGGAAGATGAAGCAAGCCATCAACGCCCCGACCGCGAACAGGATCAATCCCAGATAGAACGACGGTGCCGCCATCATCGGCACGTAAGAGGTCATCATCACGCTGGAGCCACCCTGGAAGACGGCCACGTTGTTCATGATCGCGCCGATGAGCATCAGCGCAAACGCGACCCAGGCCAGTTTGGGCGTTGCCAGTCGACAGCGTAACAACGTGGACGAGCAGAAGTAGAGAACGGCGACTTCGAAGAAGATGATCCAGAAGATCAGCATGTCGATGCCGTGCGCTGTGAGCACCTGATAGAAGGTGTCGGCTTCCAGCCAGTGCACGGCCGGCCAGCGGGTCAGCACGACGCCGATGGCCAGAAGGCCGCCGAGCAACAGGAAGACCACCGCCACCACGGCATTGGTCTTGATCAGCAGCTCTGCGCTGGCTTCGAACTGCAGGCCCGAACGCGGGCAGGTACGGTAGGTTGTAGCGTTTGCCATCGTCGGTTCCCCCTATTTCACGTAGACGCGGCCCACCATCGTGTGATGGTTGATGCCGCAGTACTCGTTGCAGACCACCGAATAGGTGCCGGACTGATTGGGTGTTACGGTCACGACGTGCTCGAAGCCGGGCACGATCTGGATGTTGATGTTGGCCGGTTGCAGCGAAAAGCCGTGGTTGTAGTCAAGCGAGGTCAGGTGCAGGCGATAGGTCTTGCCCTTCTCGAACTCGATAATCGGCCAGAAGCTCCACAGCCGCGCCACGAGGTAGACATCGCTGCCGGGCGGCGGCGCGACGACCGGAATCTTGGCGTCGGTTTCGGTACGCACCGTGTACTTGTCGACGACGGCCTGCGCCTTGGCAGTAAAGACATCGACGCTGGTGCGATAGGTCTCGGTCGACAGATTCTGCTTGCCGTAGATGTGCCAGCCGACCATCATGGCAAACATGATCAGACACCAGATCAGTGCAATCACGATCCAGGTGCCTTCGACACGGTCCAGCGGGTGTTTCCACCAGAGTCGCTCGGCCGGGGGGAGTATGGCGCTCATATCAACGTCCTTTCCTTTGCATTGGGTCGTGCTGCAGCCCGCATCTACTTCGCGACCGGCAGCGTGAGGATGTCGATCACCCCCCACAGCGAGTACACGATCATCGGGACCATGACCCCGATGAAAAGCAGCAAGAAAGGGTTGTCCAGCAACTGCTGCATCATTGGTACTGGCTCGTTGTCATGCTGTTTGTCGCTCATAACCCATCCTCCGAAAGTGGTTGTGTGCCGTGCGATCGGTCACACGAATGGGCCGCAGTTTGCCGTTGCCGACAGTGTCAAGACATTGATCCAGAATAAGTCTGGCCCCCGGTCGCAACGGTTGCTGCGCCAGCGCAACGTCCGTCGTTCATCGTCAGGTGGCGCATGATGGCGACCACTACACTGGCTCGCATCTCTCCGCGCCCCGCACGGCCAATGAACACCGACCCGTCGCACCGCCGTCTGCTACAGCGCGCCGCCATCGTTGGTGCACTGCTTGTCATCTGCATTATTGGACTGAGTGCGTTCATGCGTCTGTCGGCAGATGGCTTGAGTTGCCAGCCCTGGCCACAGTGCTACGCCGACGCAACGCAGGCGCAGCAGCAGGGCGTTGCCCGCGTTGCGACAGCAGACAATCAGGTGGTCATTGCCCGCGTACTGCATCGCCTGTTCGCCATCCTGCTCTTGCCGCTGACACTCGTCCTGCTGTTCGCCGGATTCACCGCGCGGCCGCAGCGCTGGCCCGGTCGCTGGCTGGCCGTCGCGGCACTTGTCGTCGTGCTGTTTCTCGCCGTGCTCGGCCGCGCGACTGCGGGAGCGCGGCTACCCGCCGTAACGCTCGGCAACCTGCTCGGCGGTTTTGTGCTGTTCGCGCTGTTCTGGCGCATGGCCGCACTGCCGCGCGCGCCAGCGCCGGTGCGCCATTCGTCAACCTGGCACTGGCTGGCAGTGTTCTGCCTGATCGTGCAGATCGCACTGGGGGCGCTGGTCAGCGGCAGCCACGCCGCGCTAAGTTGCCAGGCGTTGCTCGAATGTCCGCTGCCGACACCGCTGCCATGGTCCAGCTTGAACGCGTGGCAGGTTCCGGTTTTTGATCCGCACACGGCCCCCTGGTATCCCGATGGTGCGCTGCCGCACTGGCTGCATCGCGCCGGCGCAGCGATCTGCGCGGTGGCGCTCCTGATGAGCGCTCGCTATCGTGCCGCCGCCGGCGACGCGCGCGGCGCGGCGCTGCTGGTGACGCTCACGCTGTGTCAGATCGGGCTTGGCTTGCTGGCCATAGCCAACGCTTTGCCACTGGCAGTGGTACTTGCGCACAATCTGCTCGCGGCGCTGCTGCTGGCCGTCGCCGCGAGTGCGGTGGCGCTTGCGCCGGCCCCGACATCGCCGCCAGCCGCGACGGCAGTGCCCTCATCGTCGCCCGCGAAGCGCCGGAAATGGTTGATTTGATGATCGCCAAACCCGTGAAGTGAGTTGTCAACTCAACCCCGTCACCGGCACCAGCGCCCCATGCACGGCGCGCGCCGCGTCCGACGCGAGGAACAGCACCACATCCGCCAGCGCTTCTGGCGCCACCCACTTCCCTGGATCTGCACCCGGCATGTCCGCCCGATTCTGCGGTGTGTCGATGATCGTGGGCAGCACGGCGTTAACGTTGATGCCCTGCTCGCGCAGTTCGGCGGCCATCGATTCGGTCAGGCGCATCACGCCCGCTTTCGACGCCGCGTAGGCGCCCATGTTGGCGCCGCCCTTTTGCGCGCCAAACGCGCCGACGTTGATGACCTTGCCGCGACAGCCGGCGCCATCTGCCGTCTGCGCCAGCATCTGCGGCACCACAGCCCGGGCGGCATGCAGCAGCGTTCTCGCGTTGATGTCGAACAGGAAATTCCAGGTGGCATCCGACGTTGCGTGCACCGGCTCGCCCATGCGAAAGCCGCCCGCGATGTTGCACAGCACGTGCACGCCGCCGAACTTCGCCACGGAGGCCTGCACCATCGCACTCACCTGCGCTTGATCGAGCAGATCGGTAATCGACAACAGCGTCCTTGCGTCGTCGGCAAACCCGGCGCGATGCAGCGCGTCGAGGTGACGATCCACCAGCACCAGATTCGCGCCCCGTGCGGCGAAGGCGCGGGCCACGGCGGCCCCGAGATTGCCGGACGCGCCGGTGACGATGACGCTCCTGCCCTGAAAACTGTCCTGCATGGCGGTTCCGAACTTCGCTGTGAACGAGCGGACGATGATAGTGAATCGGGCCGCAACACGTTCGTCGCCTCGGACGATCTGATCAACTTTTCATGGATAGCGCCATTTGACAAAGGCTGCGAGCACCAAATTGGCATAAGTCGACTAGTTAGTTTTTGATACTGTAAGCTCGATTGGTAATACGTTCTGCTTGAAAAGCTGTTACTGGGAGGAAAACATTTCCGCGGAAATCGCTTTACTTGTTTTACAAGTTAGCTACAATTTATTCACTTGTAAACAACCGCCACCCGCCCCGCACCATGAAAACCACGCCCATCACCAAAGCCGACCTCGAACGCTCCGTCATCGCCGTGCCGCCGCTGGCGCGCAATGCCGATTTCTCGCTGAACAAGGCCGCCAACCTGCGCCTGATCAAGCACCTCGAAGGCGGCGGCGTGAAGAACATCATGTACGGCGGCAACGCCAACTTCTACCACGCGCCGCTGGCCGAATACGCCGGCCTGCTGGACTTTCTGGCGGAATCGGTCGGCGCCGACACCTGGGTGCTGCCCTCGGTCGGGCCGGACTACGGCAAGGCGATGGAGCAGGCCAAAGTCATCAAGGCATCGAGCTATCCGACTGCGATGCTGCTGCCGATGACCTTCCCCTACACCGACGCCGGCATCGCCACCGGCGTGCGCCACCTGACCGACGCGATGGGCAAGAAGGCCGTCGTCTACATCAAGGCTGCGAATTACCTGAAGCCCGACACGGTGGCCAAGCTGGCGGAAGAAGGCCGCGTCGCCTCGATCAAGTACGCCGCCGTGATGGAAGACCCGAAGGTCGACCCTTACCTGAGCGAACTGGTAAAGGTGGTCAATCGCGACCTGCTGGTCAGTGGCATCGGCGAACGCCCGGCCATCGTGCATCTGCGCGACTTCGGCCTCACCGGATTCACCTCGGGTTCGGTATGCGTCGGCCCGCGCGGCTCGATGCAACTGCTGTCGCTGCTCAAACAGAAAAAGTACGACGAAGCCGAGGCCGTGCGCGCCCGCTACATCCCGCTCGAAGACTGCCGCGACGGCATCAGCCCGATCCGCGTGCTGCACGACGCCGTGACGCTCGCCGGCGTCGCCGACATGGGCCCGATGCTGCCGATGCTCACCGGCTTGGAGCCGGCGGAACGCGCCCGCGTGGAACCAGTCGCCAAAGCGCTGCTGGCCGCGGACGGCGGTTACGCCGGCTAGCCGAAAAACTGTAGGAGCGGCTTGCCGCGACCCAGCGCCGGCTATCGGCAGCAGCGGTCGGGGCAAGCCCCTCCTACAGGTATCGCCATCGCAAATCCGGATCGTTGTCATTCAGGAGGAAACATGAACTTCGCACCCCTTCGCCGCACCCTGCTCGCCGCAACCCTCGGCGCCGCCTGCACGCTCGCCGCACCCGCCTTCGCGCAGGACAAGTGGCCGTCGAAACCGATCACCTACGTCGTGCCCTTCCCGGCCGGCGGCACCACCGACATCCTGGCGCGGCTGATCGCACAGAAGCTCGGCCCGGCGCTCGGCACCACGGTGATCGTGGAAAACCGCGCCGGCGCCGGCGGCAACATCGGCTCCGACTATGTCGCCAAGGCAGCGCCGGACGGCTACACCATCCTCGGCGGCACCATCAGCTCGCACGCGATCAACGTCAGCCTGTACCCGAAGCTGCCGTATGACCCGGTGAAATCGTTCGCGCCGGTCGCGCTGATCGGCACCAATGCCAACGTGCTCGTCGTCGGCGCCAACAGCCCGTACAAGTCGGTGAAAGACCTCACCGCGGCGGCGAAGGCAAAGCCTGGCTCGATCTCGTTCGCGTCGGCCGGCAATGGCACCTCGCAGCATCTGAGCGGCGAGCTTTACAAATCGATCGCCGGCCTCGACATGGTGCACGTGCCGTACAAAGGCAGCGCGCCGGCGATGCAGGACGTGATCGGCGGCCAGGTGCCGATGATGTTCGACACCAGCGTGGTCGCCAACCCGTTCATCGAGAGCGGCAAGGTGCGCGCGCTGGCGGTGACTTCGGCCAAGCGCACGCCGCAATTGCCGAACGTGCCGACCATGACCGAGAGCGGCGTGACGGGCTACGACCTGCAATCCTGGCAGGCAATCTTCGCGCCGGCGGGTGTACCGGCGCCGATCCTCTCGCGCCTGCAAGCCGAAGTCGCAAAGATCCTCAAGAGCCCGGAAATCGTCGAACGCCTCGGCAAGCTGGGCATGGAAGCCTCGACGATGACGCCGGAGCAGTTTGCCGCCTTCCAGGTGGCCGAGATCGGCAAATGGGCCAAGGTCATCAAGGCCGGCAACATCAAGATCGACTGATCGCCCGACCCCTTGTAGGAGCGGCTTGCCGCGACCACACGGTGGCAGTCGCGGCACGGCGGTCGCGGCAAACCGCTCCTACACTACAAGCTTCGCCCCTATCAGAACCCGCCGCAATGCCCGCCGACTCGCCAACTGCCAGCAACAAGCGTGGCCGTCTCTCCGACCAGATCTTCGGCCAGATCTTTGAGCGCATCGTCAGCGGCAAACTCAACGTGGGCGACCAGCTACCGTCGGAAAACGAGCTGGCCGAGCAGTTCACCGTGTCACGCCCGGTGGTGCGCGAGGCGCTGATGCGGCTGCGTGCCGACGGCTTGGTCACGGCGCATCAGGGCTTGGGCTCGTTCGTCAGCGCGCAGCCGGCATCACGGCTCAAGGCACTCGCCGCCGCCGACAACGTGGCCGAATATCTGCGTTGCCAGGAAGTGCGCATTCCGCTGGAGGGCGAAGCCGCCCGGCTCGCCGCCCTGCGCCGCAGCGAAGCGCAGATGCAGGCCATCGATGCCACCCACGCCCGCTTCGCAGCCAGCGCCGACGAAGGCCGCATCAACGCCGAAGAAGACCTGGCCTTTCACCGCGCCATCGCCGATGCCGCCAGCAACGAGTTCTTCGTCAGCGTGCTCGACAGCACCCATGAAGCGATGTCCGGCTTCATGCGCCTGACCATCAGCCTGACGCGCTCCGGCTCCGCGCGCCGCGCGCAGAAAGTGCTGGAAGAGCACACCGCCATCGTCGAAGCCATTCGCGCCCGCGACGGCGACCGCGCCCGCGTGGCGATGCAGTTTCATCTCGATCAGGCGCGGCAGCGCCTGATCAATCGCGAGCGGGATAACTGACACCGCGGCATGCCTGTCCGCAAACAGGCTGCTCAGTGACTTAAAGCCATGGTCGCACTGAAACGCAATCACAGTCAAAAAAAAGGGGCCGCATATAGCGGCCCTTTCATTTGGTGCATCTAGCTTTTGCAAGCATCAGCTTGTTAGCGGCCAGAACACACATCCCAATTGACTTCGACGAGGAGATGCTATGAGTCGGATATCTACCTGTCAAGCACAGCTAACTCGGAAGTGTGTTCTGCCGGAACTCAAAGGCAACAAACTGGTAGTAACTACGCAACTGTCCTTTTGATGTCAAATATTATAAATCAATCGCATCAAAGGCAACTTACAATAGACTATCGATGTGATCCCTCAGCGCAAAAGCGCTGAGGGAATCCACAAGTCTCCCGTGGCGGGGTGAAACTCGGCAATCACATCGGGCCGAGAGAAGGCGAGTGAGCGTGTATAGCGAACACCAGCACAGAAGAACCTCAGCCCGGTTCGCTCGTTACCGAGCGAACCGGGCTCATTGTCACGCAGCTACCTTTCCAAGGCAAGTTGCCGTCTGCAAATCGACATCGGACAAGACTTATGCCCAAAATGACTTACCGCTTGGCTCTAGACCTCGGCTCGACCTCCCTCGGTTGGGCAATGATCCGCCTGAACGAGAGCAACGCCCCGATCGCCGTTGTCAAGGCGGGGGTGCGCATCTTCTCTGACGGACGCAATCCGAAAGATGGCACTTCGCTCGCAGTAAACCGGCGCAATGCCCGTGCCATGCGTCGTCGGCGTGATCGATTGCTCAAGCGAAAAGCCCGCATGATGCAGGCGTTGATCGAGCACGGCTTCTTCCCCAAGGATGTCGCAGAACGCAAGGCCCTCGAACGACTCGATCCGTACTCGCTGCGGGCCAAGGGGCTCGATGACGCGCTGACGCCCGCCGAGTTTGCGCGCGCGCTATTCCACATCAACCAGCGCCGGGGTTTCAAGAGCAACCGGAAGACGGACGCAAGGGAGAGCGATAGCAGCGTCATGAAGGGGGCAATCAATTCGCTCCGCACGTTGCTCGCGAATGGCGCAGCACGTACCGTAGGCGAATGGCTGCACCAACGCACCCAGGCCGGGGAACCCACCCGGGCTAGGCGACGCGAGAAAATCAGCACTAACGAGGATGGCCGCAATAAACGGGAGATCAGCTATGACCTCTACGTTGATCGCACCATGGTCGAGCAGGAGTTTGACGCGCTATGGGCCAAACAATCAGCGCTGAATCCGGCGATCTACACAGCGCCGATTGGTGCGGAATTGCGCGACGTCCTGCTGCATCAGCGCCCGCTCAAGCCCGTGCGCCCTGGCCGCTGCACGCTGATCCCAACTGAAGAACGCGCACCACTCGCGCTACCGAGCGTGCAGCGCTTTCGCATTTATCAGGAAGCGAACAACCTGCGCATCCTTGGCCACGACCTCGAATCAGTGCCGTTGACCAAGGATCAGCGCGACAAAGTCGTTGACGCGCTGGAACGCAATGGCAAACAAACGTTCACGCAACTGAAAAAGCTGCTCACGCTCGGCGGCGGCGCGACATTCACGCATGAGGATGTCAAGCGCACGGAGCTCAAAGGCAACAGCACGAGCGCGGCCCTGAGCAAGGCCGCTCACTTCGGCAAACGCTGGTTCACCCTCGATACCGCGCTTCAGGATGAGATCGTCACTCGTCTACTGACCGAAGAGAGTGAAGTTGTACTGGTCAATTGGCTTGTCACAGCAACAGACGTTGACGAAGCACGTACCGAAAGCATTGCAAAGGTTGGTTTGGCAGAAGGCTATGGCAGCTTGAGCCGCACGGCCCTCGCCCGCATCCTGCCTGAGTTGGCGCGCGATGTTGTGACGTACGACAAGGCCGTTACCGCGGCCGGCTTCGAGCACCACAGCAATTTGAACCCGGCCGCTACCGGTGAAATATTGGCGGAGTTGCCCTACTACGGCGAACCATTGCAACGCTATGTCGGCTTCGCCGATCCGCGCGCGACTGAGAGCGATCCACCGGAGAAACGGTTTGGACGAATTGCCAATCCGACGGTGCACATCGGTCTCAATCAGGTTCGCAAAGTCGTCAATGCGCTAATCGTCAAGTACGGGCACCCGGCAGAGGTCATCGTGGAGGTCGCTCGCGATCTGAAACAGAACAAAGAGCAACGCGACGAGGAAAGCAAACGGCAGCGCGCGAATCAGGACCGCAACAGCCGTTACCGTTCGCTGATCGCGGCACAGCTTGGAATCGCGGAAGAAAAGGTACGACGCGATGACTTGCAAAAAGTATTGCTCTGGGAGGAGCTGAATTTAGGCGATGCACTGAATCGCAAGTGCCCCTATAGCGGCGTGTCGATCAGTCTGGGCATGTTGCTGTCTGATGAGGTGGAGATCGAACACATCCTCCCATTCTCGATGACACTCGACGACAGCTTGAACAACAAGACGGTTGCACTGCGTCGCGCCAATCGCGACAAAGGCAACGCAACGCCATGGCAGGCATTCGGTGAGCGCGCCGTCGCTGGTTATGACTTTAACGGCATTCTCCAGCGCGCGGAATTGATGCCAAAGAACAAGCGTTATCGGTTCGGCAAAGATGGTTACCAACAGTGGCTGCGTGAAGACAAGGACTTTCTCGCCCGCGCGCTCAATGACACGCGCTACCTTTCTCGCGTCGCACGCGAGTACCTGCGCCTGATCTGCCCCGGTGCACGCGTCATCCCAGGCCAGATGACGGCGATGTTGCGCGGGCGCTTTGGCCTGAACAGCGTGCTCGGCGTTGAGGGCAAGAAAAACCGCGACGACCATCGTCATCATGCAGTCGATGCCTGTGTGATCGGCGTCACCGATCAGGGCATGCTGCAGAAGTTCGCGAGTGCCAGCGCGAGCGCGCGGGAAAGGCATCTAAGCCGACTCGTCGAAGCGATGCCGGAACCGTGGCCAAACTATCGCGCTCACGTTGAACGTGCCGTTAACGCGATCTGGGTGAGCCACAGGCCGGATCACTCACACGAAGGCGCCATGCATAACGAGACCGCCTACGGACTGTTGGCAGATGGGCTTGTCCGCCACTACAAAGTCGTCGACGGCACGCGTGAGCGGATAGTCGAACCCCTCAAGGTACTGCCGCTGTCCTCCCGTCAAGCCGGAAATCGACATGGCATGCGGGACGATGGCAGCCCGAGTCCCTACAAGGGCTACAAGGGCGACAGCAACTACTGCATCGACATCGTTCGCAATGAGAAAGGCAAGTGGGATGGAGAAGTTGTTTCCACGTTCAGTGCCTACCAGATCGTGCGGGCCAAGGGCGTCGGTCGCTTGCGCGATTCGCGGCTGAGTGTCAGTGGCAAACCACTGGTGATGCGCTTGATTGTCAACGACTACGTGCGCTTGAACGTCAATGGCGTCCTGCGGACGATGCGTGTGGCCAACATCAGTGGAAACGGGCAAGTATTCATGGCAGATTGTCACGAAGCGAACGTCGACTCTCGCAATCGAGACAAGTCGGATGCGTTTGCATATGTATCCAAGATGGCAGGATCTTTTCTGGCAGCACGTTCGCGCCGCATCACGGTGTCACCGATCGGTGAACTCCGCGACCCCGGCTTCAAAGGATAGCGAGCGATGATCGGCCGCATCGTAGAAGTGGCCGATGATCGCCGACACCTGTTCGTGTCGCGCGGATTCCTGGTGGTGCAGGACACTGACGGCGAGCGCAAGGAGCTCGGTCAGGTCCCGCTCGACGATATCGCTGCCGTGATCGCCAATGCACACGGGCTTTCATACACAAACAATCTGCTTGTGGCGTTGGCCGAGCGCTGTGCGCCTTTCGTATTGTGCAGCCCGAGCCACAACGCTGTCGGCATGCTGATTCCAGTCGATGGGAACTATCAGCAAGCCAAACGCTTCGACGCGCAAATCGCGGCGACGAAGCCGACGCACAAGCGCTTGTGGGCAGACATCGTACGCGCAAAACTGCAACAGCAGGGCGCCGCGCTGGAAGCAGCAGGCGCCCCCACCGCCCCACTCACAGCGCTGGTTCGCCGCGTGCGTTCAGGTGACCCGGACAATCTTGAAGCACAAGGTGCGCAGAAATATTGGCGCCTGCTGTTCGGCGAAGACTTCCGGCGCGACCAACAAGCGGGCGGGCTCAATGGCATGTTGAACTATGGCTACACGGTGCTGCGCGCAGCCACCGCGCGTGCGGTCGTTTCAGCGGGCTTGCACCCAACGTTAGGCATCCACCATTCCAATGAGGGAAATGCGATGCGTCTTGTTGATGATCTGATGGAACCATTTCGTCCGATGATCGACTTGCGTATCTGGCGTTTGCAACGGGACGGGCACTCCGACGTGGTGCCGGACACCAAACGTGCACTGGTTCGCGTGCTCTATGACGACATGCAGACGAGCATCGGTGCAACGCCCGTCATGGTGTGCCTGCAGAAGCTGGCCGTCTCGGTCGCGCAGGTCTATCTTGGTGAGCGCGATGAACTCGATTTGCCCTTTCCCGGATTGCCACTCGATATGGCAGCGAGTCTCAACGAATAGTGGCCGCCTAGATCAACATGCTTTCGGGGTATCGACTCATGTGGATGGTGGTGATGTTCGATTTGCCGGTGATCGAAAAGGCCGAGCGCAAGGAGGCGACGCAGTTTCGATCGAGCCTGCTCGACTGGGGATTCGAGATGTGCCAGTTCTCGGTTTACGCACGTTTTTGTACGAGCCAGGCGCAGATGGATACACTCGTAAAGCAGGTTGAAATTGCGCTGCCCGAAGGCGGCAATGTCAACGTCCTTTTCTTCACCGACAAGCAGTACGAACGCATCATCAGCTTCCGCGGACGGCAAAAAGACCCCGCAAAAAAAGCCCCGGACCAATTTGTTTTGTTCTGAATGAACACGATTTTCTCGACCCAGAAAACGAAAAACCCTTTGATTTCTCAAGGGGTTATCGCAGCTGTAGTCTAGCTAATTGGGATGTGTGCTCTGGCCGGAACAATATTCCTCATCTTCGCCATAAACAAGGCGAGTCTAGCTAATTGGGATGTGTGCTCTGGCCGGAACGAAATTGACCAGAACCAAATGGAGCATCTGAGTCTAGCTAATTGGGATGTGTGCTCTGGCCGGAACCCACAATTGATACTTTGGGAGCGAAGCAACAGTCTAGCTAATTGGGATGTGTGCTCTGGCCGGAACAGGCTTTTGAGTATGATACAATCGCGGGAGAGTCTAGCTAATTGGGATGTGTGCTCTGGCCGGAACCCATGAGATAGGCTCCTCATCGTTCATTAGAGTCTAGCTAATTGGGATGTGTGCTCTGGCCGGAACCGTTGTCTTGTAAAGGCACGGATATGGCGGAGTCTAGCTAATTGGGATGTGTGCTCTGGCCGGAACTCGTCAGCTTCAGCGTATGTTTCACGTGAAAGTCTAGCTAATTGGGATGTGTGCTCTGGCCGGAACAACCTTTGGAGCGGCAATTTCTTGCAACAAGTCTAGCTAATTGGGATGTGTGCTCTGGCCGGAACCCCATTTTTCTTTAATGGGCATGCATCAGGAGTCTAGCTAATTGGGATGTGTGCTCTGGCCGGAACATGGCATTAGCTAATGCTCGCGGTTTCACGGAGTCTAGCTAATTGGGATGTGTGCTCTGGCCGGAACCAGGACGGGCTAAAAATCGCAATTGCTGATAGTCTAGCTAATTGGGATGTGTGCTCTGGCCGGAACCACGCGGTACGTTGAGCAATTCGACGACGGAGTCTAGCTAATTGGGATGTGTGCTCTGGCCGGAACCTTCGCTGTGCTATCCGCAAATGCTTTCAGAGTCTAGCTAATTGGGATGTGTGCTCTGGCCGGAACGTCGCGGCTGCGAAGACTACCGCTGTCGCGAGTCTAGCTAATTGGGATGTGTGCTCTGGCCGGAACCTGAGCCCTGATTTCCGCAGTGTCGCTGCGAGTCTAGCTAATTGGGATGTGTGCTCTGGCCGGAACTATGACGTGTTCAGAGCGCAATTGATCGGGAGTCTAGCTAATTGGGATGTGTGCTCTGGCCGGAACCCGCTATCAGCAATTGCGATTTTTAGCCCGAGTCTAGCTAATTGGGATGTGTGCTCTGGCCGGAACCAGCGACCTCAGCGGAGCGGCGCGGTGTGAAGTCTAGCTAATTGGGATGTGTGCTCTGGCCGGAACTGACCGCTCGCGTTCGGGACACGATGCTGGAGTCTAGCTAATTGGGATGTGTGCTCTGGCCGGAACTCCGCGCGGTTGTAGGACCCGCACATACAAAGTCTAGCTAATTGGGATGTGTGCTCTGGCCGGAACTCCGCGCGGTTGTAGGACCCGCACATACAAAGTCTAGCTAATTGGGATGTGTGCTCTGGCCGGAACCTGACGCCGTTGTCAAGCAAATCTTTTGCAAGTCTAGCTAATTGGGATGTGTGCTCTGGCCGGAACTTGACAATATCGGTCGTTTCGCGGTGGCAAAGTCTAGCTAATTGGGATGTGTGCTCTGGCCGGAACAAGTACAAGCACCTTGACCGGCTAAAGGAGAGTCTAGCTAATTGGGATGTGTGCTCTGGCCGGAACTGTACTGCTCGTCGGGCGTCATCGCCGCCAAGTCTAGCTAATTGGGATGTGTGCTCTGGCCGGAACTCGAGCCGCTGTCGAGCGAGATCGACGCGAAGTCTAGCTAATTGGGATGTGTGCTCTGGCCGGAACCCAAAGGCCAATGGGGCTAGAACAAGTCCCAGTCTAGCTAATTGGGATGTGTGCTCTGGCCGGAACGGGCTGCTGAAGCCGCCGCGCGAGCCGAACAGTCTAGCTAATTGGGATGTGTGCTCTGGCCGGAACCGTCGTAGGCGACGGCCGCGAGCGTGCGCAAGTCTAGCTAATTGGGATGTGTGCTCTGGCCGGAACGAGCATGGCTTCGATGCCGAGCTCGCCCTGAGTCTAGCTAATTGGGATGTGTGCTCTGGCCGGAACCCTGCAACTGGCCTTTGACCGTGCGCGTCTAGTCTAGCTAATTGGGATGTGTGCTCTGGCCGGAACGCCGAAACACGACTTCGCAAGCTCTGTCGCAGTCTAGCTAATTGGGATGTGTGCTCTGGCCGGAACGACGGTCGAGTGCGACCCCGAGGCCGCCAAGAGTCTAGCTAATTGGGATGTGTGCTCTGGCCGGAACTCCAACGTCTTGCAGCGCTACCGCAAAGGTAGTCTAGCTAATTGGGATGTGTGCTCTGGCCGGAACTTCGGGACAAAGCGCAGCGTGATCGTGTGCAGTCTAGCTAATTGGGATGTGTGCTCTGGCCGGAACCTCCCGGTCTCGGTGGGCCTGCGGCTTTTTAGTCTAGCTAATTGGGATGTGTGCTCTGGCCGGAACATCAACTCAAGAGCGAACGTTATCCGTCTTAGTCTAGCTAATTGGGATGTGTGCTCTGGCCGGAACCGCCGACGTTGGCGCACGCCTCAGCCTCAGAGTCTAGCTAATTGGGATGTGTGCTCTGGCCGGAACATACGCGATACCCGGCACCTTCCAGCATGAAGTCTAGCTAATTGGGATGTGTGCTCTGGCCGGAACAGGCGGACAGCGCCGCCATCTCGCAGGCCTAGTCTAGCTAATTGGGATGTGTGCTCTGGCCGGAACGCCAGCGCGGCACGCCGCGCGAGCCCTTCAGAGTCTAGCTAATTGGGATGTGTGCTCTGGCCGGAACTCGACGCAGACTATCCCGAGTTGATCGCCGAGTCTAGCTAATTGGGATGTGTGCTCTGGCCGGAACAAAAAGTCGCGGTTTGTGAAAGCGAAGGCAAGTCTAGCTAATTGGGATGTGTGCTCTGGCCGGAACACGCTTGTTGCTGCTGTTCAAGCGCATCTTAGTCTAGCTAATTGGGATGTGTGCTCTGGCCGGAACCCAGCGCCTCGCGCGCCGCTTGCGCCGCCGAGTCTAGCTAATTGGGATGTGTGCTCTGGCCGGAACGCCACGGCCACCACGGCGGACGCGATCCCGAGTCTAGCTAATTGGGATGTGTGCTCTGGCCGGAACAACCATCTGCTCACCGACGAGACGCTCGCGAGTCTAGCTAATTGGGATGTGTGCTCTGGCCGGAACTGTTGTCGGCTGAAGAAACGAACGACTTCCAGTCTAGCTAATTGGGATGTGTGCTCTGGCCGGAACCAGATGGACAAAGCGGAGACGTGGCTGCGCAGTCTAGCTAATTGGGATGTGTGCTCTGGCCGGAACGGCCTTCACTTCCTCAAGCTCGGCGCGACGAGTCTAGCTAATTGGGATGTGTGCTCTGGCCGGAACACCAACGGCACTTACTGTTTGGAGTGGGGGAGTCTAGCTAATTGGGATGTGTGCTCTGGCCGGAACCAGGAATCGCTAGACAACAAATTCGTTGACAGTCTAGCTAATTGGGATGTGTGCTCTGGCCGGAACGGACGCGCGTATCCAATCTCCCCGGCGAGGAGTCTAGCTAATTGGGATGTGTGCTCTGGCCGGAACCCAAACAATCGGCATGGCAGGTCGTCAACGAGTCTAGCTAATTGGGATGTGTGCTCTGGCCGGAACCGCTGGACGTCTTCGCCGCCGGTGCTGATGAGTCTAGCTAATTGGGATGTGTGCTCTGGCCGGAAC
>JAPUER010000016.1:77387-271048 GCA_027492485.1 Betaproteobacteria bacterium | reverse complement strand
TTCGCCGCCGGTGCTGATGAGTCTAGCTAATTGGGATGTGTGCTCTGGCCGGAACCGGCATCCTCTCGGTGTGCGGCGAGCGTGGAGTCTAGCTAATTGGGATGTGTGCTCTGGCCGGAACGGTATCGCTCGAATCCCTCCTCACCCACGAGTCTAGCTAATTGGGATGTGTGCTCTGGCCGGAACCGCGAAGGTGGCGTTGCATTCGCAGTGCGCAGTCTAGCTAATTGGGATGTGTGCTCTGGCCGGAACTTGCGTCACGAACGTTGGCGGCTGGATAAGAGTCTAGCTAATTGGGATGTGTGCTCTGGCCGGAACGATAGTCGACGTCGCTGACCAGCAGCGTGCAGTCTAGCTAATTGGGATGTGTGCTCTGGCCGGAACCTCAGCCTCGCGGCGCGCGACCAGACCCGGAGTCTAGCTAATTGGGATGTGTGCTCTGGCCGGAACGCCCAGGCGTTGCGAGCGTCGTAATGCGTAAGTCTAGCTAATTGGGATGTGTGCTCTGGCCGGAACCGCGCATGCGCGATGATAAAGCAACAAAAAGTCTAGCTAATTGGGATGTGTGCTCTGGCCGGAACTCATGCGCGACGCGCATGCCGAGATACGACAGTCTAGCTAATTGGGATGTGTGCTCTGGCCGGAACGCGGCTCTCGGTATCAAGCCTCACGAAGTCAGTCTAGCTAATTGGGATGTGTGCTCTGGCCGGAACCAGCGTGATCGTGTGCCGTATGACGTGTGGAGTCTAGCTAATTGGGATGTGTGCTCTGGCCGGAACCAAAGTACGTCAGCAAAAATATAGACGGCTAGTCTAGCTAATTGGGATGTGTGCTCTGGCCGGAACCGCCGAACTCCCGCATCAACGCCAGCGCCGAGTCTAGCTAATTGGGATGTGTGCTCTGGCCGGAACTGACCGCGCTCGGCACCGCCGCGTTCATCGAGTCTAGCTAATTGGGATGTGTGCTCTGGCCGGAACGATGACGCGAGCGGTAAGCGACGGTGGCAGAGTCTAGCTAATTGGGATGTGTGCTCTGGCCGGAACTGTTGGCGACTGCACAGCACGGAGTTTTCCAGTCTAGCTAATTGGGATGTGTGCTCTGGCCGGAACTGGCTGCAAGCGCAAGGATGGGCGGGTCGCAGTCTAGCTAATTGGGATGTGTGCTCTGGCCGGAACTATGCTCGGCGTCGGACGCATCGCCCGCAGGAGTCTAGCTAATTGGGATGTGTGCTCTGGCCGGAACGCAACGCGAAGTACATGATGAACGACGCGAAGTCTAGCTAATTGGGATGTGTGCTCTGGCCGGAACGGTACGCTTTGCGCATCGGCAGATCGGCGAGAGTCTAGCTAATTGGGATGTGTGCTCTGGCCGGAACTCGGCGCCTACGCCCTCGCCGGCGACCACGAGTCTAGCTAATTGGGATGTGTGCTCTGGCCGGAACTATTCGACGGCTCGCGCGTGCCCGTGCTCGAGTCTAGCTAATTGGGATGTGTGCTCTGGCCGGAACGATGCGCCGCCGCCACCAGTTGCGACAGGTAGTCTAGCTAATTGGGATGTGTGCTCTGGCCGGAACTGACCTGGGCGTACTGATCGCTCGACGCGTAGTCTAGCTAATTGGGATGTGTGCTCTGGCCGGAACTGTAATTTCTGGCGTGTGAGCGGCCTTCATGAGTCTAGCTAATTGGGATGTGTGCTCTGGCCGGAACCTTATCGGCTACGCGAGAGTTAGCACGGATGAGTCTAGCTAATTGGGATGTGTGCTCTGGCCGGAACCAAATCAAGATCACGGTGCTGCCGTCCAGCAGTCTAGCTAATTGGGATGTGTGCTCTGGCCGGAACTGGCCGGGTGTGAGCCGCATTACGAGGCCGAGTCTAGCTAATTGGGATGTGTGCTCTGGCCGGAACGCCGGGCAGCGGCGCGGGCGGCGGGGCATCAGTCTAGCTAATTGGGATGTGTGCTCTGGCCGGAACCTTCGCGATGGTGACGAATGCCGTCAGGTCAGTCTAGCTAATTGGGATGTGTGCTCTGGCCGGAACCTGCTCTTTCGCGACGCCACCGGCCCGCCCAGTCTAGCTAATTGGGATGTGTGCTCTGGCCGGAACTCTTTGTTAGCAGGCTTCTTGGTGATCTTTAGTCTAGCTAATTGGGATGTGTGCTCTGGCCGGAACGCGTTGACGGCGGCTTCAAACTCGTGCACGAGTCTAGCTAATTGGGATGTGTGCTCTGGCCGGAACTGGAGCATTCACACGGCCGACATTCTTTTTAGTCTAGCTAATTGGGATGTGTGCTCTGGCCGGAACTTGAGCGTTTCCCGCAGTGTGACCGGGAACAGTCTAGCTAATTGGGATGTGTGCTCTGGCCGGAACGCGAATCGACCTACCCAGTTCAGGTGCCGCGAACATACGGATTCGTTTTGCGCTCACGGCCAAACGTGCTCTCCGGGCCATGCCCCGGAATGAACACGGTGTCGTCGCCCATCGGCCACAGGCGCTGCGTGATGCTGTTGATCAGCGTCGCGTGATCGCCCTGCGGAAAGTCGGTGCGACCGATTGACCCGGCGAACAGTACGTCGCCGACGAAGGCGCGCTTCAGCTCGGGCGAATGAAAGACCACGTGCCCCGGCGTGTGGCCGGGGCAGTGGCGCACGTTCAGCACATGCCCCGCGAGTTCGACGGTGTCGCCGTCGGCGAGCCAGCGCGTAGGCGTGAACGGGTCCACGCGCGGAAAGCCGAACATCTGCCCCTGCTCCGCCAGCGCGTCGATCCAGAACTGGTCGCCGGGATGCGGCCCGACGATGGGCACGCCAAGGCGCCTCGCCAGTTCCGCCGTGCCGCCAGCGTGATCGATATGCGCATGCGTCAGCCAGATCTGCCTGATGCTGACGCCCAGCCGCGCCGCTTCGGCCAGCAGGCGATCAATCTCGCCGCCCCGATCGATCACCGCCGCGTCGCGCGTTTCGTCGCACCAGAGCAGGCTGCAGTTTTGCTGGAATGGCGTGACGGGAATGGTTTTGTAGTGAAGCATCGATCGCTCAGACAGCGGCTCGCGCCGCGCGCCAGGAGCGGCAAGCAGCGCCGAAGGCGGCGAAGATTTTTTGCGACGCCGCATCCTCGGCAGCGCGCCATTCCGGATGCCATTGCAGCGCCAGCGAAAAGCCCGGATGCGCGGCGAGCGAGATGGCTTCGATTTGACCGTCCGGCGCCAGCGCCTCGACGCGCACGCCCTCGGCGGGCCGGTCGATGCCCTGTCCGTGTACCGAATTGACGACCACTTCGTTGCAGCCGAGAATCGCCGCCAGGCAGCCGCCGGCGGTGATCGCCACCGGGTGCGCCGGCGCATAGCGCTCCGGCGTCAGCGCGCCGGCGCGGCCTCGGGCGCCGCGATGATCGTCGCGACCGGGCAGCTCCTGAATGGCCTGATGCAGGCTGCCGCCGAGCGCGACGTTGATCTCCTGCAAACCCCGGCAGATGGCGAGCAGCGGCATGCCCAGCTCGACGACGCGGCGAATCAGCGGCAGCGTCGTGGCGTCGCGCAGCGCGTCCAGCGGCAGCGATTCGTCGTGCACGTCCTGCCCGAAATAGGCGGGATCAACGTTGGCCGGCGAGCCCGTGAGCACGACGCCGTCGGCGATGGCCAGATAGGCATCGATGTCTTCGTTGCCGGTGCAAGGCAGCGGGATCGGCAGGCAGCCCGCCTGGTCGCGCACCGCCTCAAAGTAGCGGTTGTAGAGCACCACCATCGGCACATCGCCGAACATGCGGTTGTCGCAGGGAATCAGAACAACGGGGTGAGCAGTCGAAAGCATGTTCGCGATGATATGTCCATGCCGGTTGCCGACGTCCACATCGATCGTCATTGCCTCGCGGCGCGCGCCCTCGCAATGCGATCTTCGTCGGCAGGATGGGTGCTGACGTACGACAGCACGCCGCCGCTGAGGTCGATCTTTGCGTAGTCCTTTTCGCGGCCACGCAGATACGCTTCCGGATCGCTGATGCACTTGGCGGGTGGTCGTTCCGGCGTGCTGGATGACTGACTCAGGCTCGCCGGATCATCGGCGTCCAGGTCGTACATCGGACCGGGAGCCCGTCCGGCGTCAGCTCGATCCTTCATGCGAAGCATTTTGCAAAGCTGCACGGCGCGTATTCGCTCCATCGCACGGGCAAACGCCGCCGGAGTGTGGCCGGCTCTGCGCAGCAAATCAAAAGCATAGTCGTCGGCTTCAGCCTCTACGCTGCGACTGAACTTGAGAGCGTAGGCAATACTGGGAATGGCCGTGGTAACCGCGGCGACGCCAGAGATATCGCCCGTGACCGCCGCCACCAGTACCGCGCTGATGGACCCGGAGAGCAGGTGCCGCAAAGTGTCCCGGTGCGCCTGATGTCCGATTTCGTGCGCCAGCACCGCCAGCAAAGCTTCGTGATCGTCCTTCAGTGTGTGCACCAGATCGTCGGTCAAGATCACCGTGCCGCCGGGCAACGCAAAGGCGTTCGGCGAATGCTTTCGGAACTCGAGACGGGTAATCGTCGACAGGTCCGCCACTGCCGCCAACCGGTCAAAGTCCGCGCGAATTCGCATCTGCCACGCCCCATCAAGACGACTGGACTTGAAGCCGTAGCGGTCCATGGCTTTGAGCGCGACCTCGCCGAGGTGCCTCTCGCTTTCACGTGGGATACGCTGTGCTACAAATTCCGCCAGCAGCGGGATCAGGGATTGATACGAGAAGACCAGCGCAGCGATCAAACCGGCAAGCGCGATGGCGACGACGGCGCCAGCGCGCTCCATCCGGGAAATCCAGCGCCGTTGCGCGTCGAGCTGAAACAATTTTTCGACAGCAATGTGATCTGCACAAAGCGCCAGGCCACCGCCCGGAAAACTCAGCGAATAAGGCGCGTCGCCGACTCGCGAGCCCACGCGTACGGCCGCCTTGCGAATATGGGCGGGGTTAGCGTCGGCATTCCCCGTCGCGTCGTTCGTTACTAGCCACACGTCATCACCATTGCTGTGCAATCTGGCCTGATGTCGACGCGACGACGTCCCATCGAACCAGATAACCGGAATGGCTGTCACACCGGCAGTCGTCGCGCCGGTTTGCGCGCCGCCGAAAGGTACAGTGCCGCTCACAACGCGATGTCCAGCGAAAAAAATTCGCTGGCCGCATCTGCCGTTGCTCCACCTGCCCACGCGTCGCTCGCGAGCACATCGTCAAGCGAGCCAAGAGTCACCAGTGTCGTGGCGTCGGCGCGGACGCGAGCACTGCGCACAGCCGCCCACGGGATTGCCAAACCAGCCGTCGCCAATACCGCGAGCAAGTTGAGCAAGTAGAGTTTGACTAGAGCGCGCATCCGAAGCGCGCTGCGCAGGCGAACCTCACTACCCGCGACGGCGGGCGGAACAGGCGGCACTGTGAAGCGCGACGCGCTGATGGTGACGTTGGCCACACGTGATTGGGTGTACGCGTAGAGTACAAGAATGACAGCTGCCCAAGGCAGCAGCCCAAGAATGAACAGTGCCTGCGTAGACCAATGCAGAATGGCAGTCGGGTCGATACTGCGTGATTTGACCAGTATCACCAGCAGCGCAGTACATATCGATGCAGGCACAGCGAGTACCAGTGCAAGCACCGTCGCACGAAGGTAAATGGCATAGACGTTTCGAATACTCGCACGGGTAGACAAGTTCGCGTTGCCGTAGCAGGATCGGCCAAGGAGCATCAGACGGTACGCCGCGATGAACCAGGGATAAAGGAGCGCAAGCACAAGCGTCGGAATGAGCCCATTCCACTGCTCGCGGCCCCACGACATGCCATCGAATTCAAGAGGGAAGATCAGGGTCAACACTGCGAACGCAACGAACGGCCAGAATACGTTCAAGCTATCGCGCAGCCCGCCGCGGAACCGGAATCGCAGATTGCGATAACTTGTGTTGGCGAGGTTGAAGCGCAGCGAAGTTGCCACCAGCCAAGGCGTCGCCACCGCCAGTACAAGGCCGAGCCACGCAGCGTGCTGCGGGTTGACGTTACCCAGAAACCAGTAGACGACGAACAATCCTCCGGCAATCAGTCGACCACGGAGAATGGGCCAGGGTTCAGCGTGGAAGTCAAAATTCGCGCCAGCGACCCATGTGTGCCGCAGGAAAAACTGGCGCTTGCGAATCTTTGCCCACGGCGAGTAGAGGCCAAGCGTGGCGATCACCAGAAAGGTATTGACCACCCATACGCGGAAGTATTCCGCGCCACCACCGGTAAAGGCGAAGGGATAGACCGATTCTGTAGGAATGACTTGGGACGGGATCGGCACGGCGGTTATGCGCGCGTCTCCGGGAACAGCCATCAAGGCTACGGCAACGCCATCGGCCGCAGTCGAACCTGCAGGTTCGACCGCAAGCTGAGGGAACTGCATATTCAGGCTATCGGCGGCAGGACGATCGCTCAAGACGCAAAGATGAACGGTTCAACTGACGAAAAAAAGCGCGAGAACTACCGCTGATCGGTCATTGGCGAGGATGTAGTGTCGCCAACGACCATTCAGGCGCATCACTGCATGTGCTGCCCGCCGTTGATGGCGATGTTGGCGCCGGTCAGGAAGGCTGCTTCTTCGCTGGCGAGATACGCCACCAGCCCTGCGACCTCTTCCGGCTTGCCGAGGCGGCCCATCGGGATTTGCGGGATGATCTTGCTGTCGAGCACGTCCTGCGGAATCGCCATCACCATCTTGGTGCCGATGTAGCCCGGCGAGATGGTGTTGACCGTCACGCCCTTGCGCGCGACTTCGAGCGCCAGCGCCTTGGTGAAGCCGTGCATGCCGGCCTTGGCCGCCGAGTAGTTGGTTTGCCCGAACGCACCCTTCTGGCCGTTGACCGACGAGATATTGATGATGCGGCCCCAGCCGCGGTCGAGCATGCCGTCGCAGACCTGCTTGGTCATGTTGAAGGTGGAATCGAGGTTGGTCGACATCACCGCGTGCCAGTTGACCTTGTCCATCTTCTTGAACGTCATGTCGCGGGTGATGCCGGCGTTGTTCACCAGCACGTCGACCGGCCCGACCTCCTTGCTCACCACGTCGATGCAGGCCTTGCAGGAGTCGAAATCGGCGACGTCGCAGGGATAGGCCTTGAAGTTGTGCCCCTGCTGCTTCATCGATTCCAGCCACTCTTTCCACGTCTTGTTGCCCGGCGAATAGGTGGTAACCACCTGATAGCCCAGCGCCGCCATCTTGATGCAGATGGCTTCGCCCAGGCCGCCCATGCCGCCGGTAATCAGTGCAATACGTGACATTTCTCTCTCCTTATTGTCGACTCAAAAACTGCCGGCGCGGCGTTACCGCGACGGCAAAACATCAGGCCTTGTCCAGCACATAGGACCCCGGCGCGGCGCCGAGCTTGGACTTGGGCTGCTTGCCGGCGGCGACCCGCTTGCCGGAATGCGGCGCCAGCCAGGCGTACCAGTGCGGCCACCAGCTGCCGGGATGCTCCTTCGCCTTGCTGTCCCACGCCTCGGGCGTCGGCGCCGGGAAGTTGCCGGTCCAGTAGCTGCGCTTCTTCGGCCCCGGCGGATTGATGACGCCGGCGATATGGCCCGACGCGCCCATCACGAACTCGACGTCGCCGCCCCACAACTCGGCCGACGCAAACGCGCTCTTCCACGGCACGATGTGATCTTCGCGCGAGCAGTACACAAACGTCGGCACGTCGACCAGCGCCAGATCGACGTCTTCGCCGAGCATGTTGATGCCACCGTGTTCGGTCAACTTGTTGTCGAGATAGAAGTTGCGGATGTAATAGAGATACATCGGCCCCGGCAGATTGGTGGAGTCACCGTTCCAGTAGAGCAGATCGAACGCGGGAGGATCCTGGCCCTTCAGGTAATTGTTGACCACGTAGTTCCAGATCAGATCATTCGCGCGCAGCGAGGCGAACGACTGCGCCAGCTCCGAGCCCTTCATCATGCCGCCGGTGCCGTCCGGCCCGAACTGCTGCACCCGCATCTGGTACGTGCTTTCGCCGAGATAGGCCTTGATGTCGCCGGGTTCGCTGAAATCGAGCAATGTGGTGAGGTAGGTCGCGCTCTCGATGAAGTCGTCGAGCTCGCCGCGCGCCGCCAGCACGCCCATCGCGCTGGCGAGGATGGTGCCGCCGACACAGAAGCCGAGCACATTGATTTTTTCGATGCCGGCGTGGGCGCGCACTTCGTCGATCGCAGTCAGCGCGCCCTCTTCCAGATAGTCTGCCCAGGTCAGCGTTTTCAGTTCGTCCGGCACGTTGCGCCACGACAGCAGATAAACGTCGAAGCCCTGCGCCACGGCGTGCGCAACGAAGGAGTTCTCCGGCTTCAGGTCGAGGATGTAGAACTTGTTGATGCACGGCGGCACCATCAGCAGCGGGCGCTGATATACGGTCTTTTGCGTCGGCGTGTAATGAATGATCTCGATCAGTTCGTTGCGGAACACCACCTGCCCCGGCGTAACGGCAAGGTTGTCGCCGACCTTGAACGCTTTCTCGTCGGTCATCGCAATGTGGCCTGCCTCGATGTCGTGCGCGAGGTTTTCCATGCCGTGCTTGACGCTTTCGCCCTTGGTCTCGACCGCGCGTTGGATGGCGTCGGGATTGGTCAGGAAGAAATTGCTGGGCGCGGTGGCGTCGAGAAATTGCTCGAGGAAGAATTTGGCACGATGGCGTTCGCGCTCATCGAGATCGGCGTGTTGCACCACTTCGCGCCAGAACGCCGCGGTGCGCAGGTACTGGTCGCGCACGCTCTGGAAGAACGGCTGCGCCTGCCAGCCTTCACCGCGAAAGCGGCGATCGGCGGCCGCCAGCGACGCCACGTCGGCCTGCGGCGAAAACCACTTTGCCAGCGCCGCCTGGAACACTTCGGGCCGGACCGAGGGCAGCCACCACCAGCCGGCTTCGGGCGTGGCGGGCAGGCCCGATTTGGCGTAAGACGGCATCGCCGACGCCGGCCATGGCTGAGCGCCCAGATTGCCGGCCATCATCGTCTGCATGGCTTCCAGCCCGGCGGCGAAGGGGTTGCCGGCCGCCGCCGGTGCCGCCTCTGCCATCGCGGTGAATGGATTGTTCTTCATCCACGCTTCGAAGGGATTACTGCTCTGGCCTTCCGGCTTCTTTGAACTCATCGCCGCTGCTCCTTGGAATCAATGTAGCCAACGTCAACTGCGCTGGCAATGCCTGCGCGCGCGTTTCGCGGCATGTTGCAGCGGAAGTAACATCAAGTGTTGCTTACTTGAGCATTCCCCGCTTCTCTCCATGTACATCGTCGCGATCGGCTGGCTTTACGTGGTTGTAATGATCGCCGTTGTTTCTGACTCCTTGCTGAAAGCCGTGGTGCGGCTGCTGTTGCTCGGCGTGTTGCCGGTCGCGATCCTGCTGTGGACGCGCCGCTTGCGCCGACCGCGACCGCGCAAGGCCGCGCCGGAAAGCGGCGAAGCCGGTAACGACCGGGCCGCTGGCAACCATTGAGGTTTCCATAATTCGATGCGCCCCCTTTCCCGTTCACCCTGAGCGCAGTGAAGGGTTTGAACTCTCTCGCATCAAACCCTTCGCTACGCTCAGGGCGAACGGTGGTTCTTGTCGCCAATTTGGGGGAAACTCAATAGGACGATGCCGATCGACCATTCGATCCGGCGCCGGCGGCCGCTATCCGCGGGTCAATGCCCGGCGTGCAGCAACGAGTGCGTCAGCGTGACGGTGGCGACGCCGAGCCCGATCATCAGCATCTGCTGCACGGTGTCGGACAGCGAAAAGCGGCGGTGCAGGGTCGGGATCAGGTCGGCGACGGCGACGTAGAGCATCGAGGCGGCGGCGAACGCCAGCACCGGCGTCACATAGGCCTGCGCCCGCGCCAGTGCGAAGTAGGCGACTACGCCGCCCACCACCATCGCCAGGCTCGACACCAGGTTGTACAGAAACGCCTTGCGACGCGAATAGCCCGAATGCAGCAGCACGAAGAAATCGCTGACCTCCTGCGGCACTTCGTGGGCGATGATCGCCAGCGAGGTCACGACACCGAGGTTGAAATCGGCCAGAAACGCCGCCGCGATGACGACGCCATCGGTCGCGTTGTGCAGCGAATCGCCGATCAGCACCATCAAGCCCGAGCGGCCGCCGTCGTGATGGTGGTGGCCGTGGCCATGACTGTGGCCGTGATGCGCATGCTGGTCGTGCTCGTCCGCTGCGCCATCGGGCGTCAGATCGCCGTGCGAGTGCCGCCAGATGACCAGTTTCTCGAGGAAAAAGAAGAACAGCACGCCGCCCAGCACCCAGGCCATCAGCGACGCCGGAGCGACGCCTTCCGACAGCGCATGTGGCAGGATGTCGAGAAACACCACGGCCAGCATGGCGCCAACCGCAAACGCCACCCAGCGCTCGATCGAGGTGAGCTTGGCGTAGAGGGCGAAAGCCGCAACGGCGCAGGAGGCGATGCCGCCGAAAACGGCGGCAATGATGATGGCAAGCAGCGTCAACGTGGGAAAGGTCGTGTCGGGTGAATGCGGTGGATGAGCGTCGCCGTCCGGGCCCGAACGAGCCGCCGGCGACTGCCGCAGCGTGCGGCAACCGCTTAATCGCAACAAAATTGCATTTTACGCGAACGCTGGTCTGTATTGGCACACAAACGCGAAAACATCAGGCGCAGCGGTCGCCATCCGCCAATTCGATCCAGCGCCGGACTGCACGTCGGCAGCGTCAAAGTCGCCCACGCACTGCGCAACAGCTTTTGCAGGTCGCTCGATTGAACGCCCCATTGCATCGGGGTTAGCAGTGGATCAACGCATAAAAAATGCCGAAGTCGACTTCGGCAATATTGTGCTCTGTGCCCTTATCAACTGGGCATCACAGCAAAAAGCTGATCGCCTTCGAGCGCGGCGATGGAACTTGGTTCAACGCTTGTGGGCCGTCCCGCGCGCCGCGCGCTTGACCGTGCGCGTGCCGCGCACCGCCGCCACCGCGGCCTCGGCACTGTCGTTCATCGTCTTGCTCGCCGATTCGCTCATCTTGTTGAACGAGGCATAGGCGTCGCGCTGCATCTCCATCGTGCGGATCGACACTTCGACGCCCGACAGCGCGAGCTTCATCCACGCTTCCACTGCGCGCAAATCCTGGATGCGCCGTTCGATTTCGGCGGGGTCGATCGCCTTCATGAACTGCTGCGGATCGAAGGCACCGCCTGCGCCCGCTGCGCCAGCGATACCGGGCATGCCCGGCAGCCCCATCATGCCGGCAAACGGATTCAGCGCCGCCGGATTGCTCATCATTTTCTGCATCGACTCCGCCCACACCGCCCACGGCTCATTGCCCGTCTGCTTCGACATACTTCGCCCTCCCTTTCCGGCACCACTGCTAGACTCGATTGAAGTCTACTCGCGATGCGCCCGCCGGCGCCGGATTGCCACGTGGGAAAATTCATCTTCTGGATCGTTGTCTTTTTTCTGGTGCTGCTGGCGCTGCGCATGTTCTCCGCCCACCAGTCGAAGCGCGAACAGCGCGAACGGCAGAAGCGCGAACGCGCCGCCGTCAACGAGCCGATGATCCGCTGCGCTCGCTGCGGCGTGTACCTGCCGAAGTCGAGCGCGGTGATGACCGAGGCCGGCTTTGGCTGCGACGACGCCAACTGTGCAAGCCGGCGCTGACGGCTTCGCGCCGGACAGGGCGCCAGCGGGCACCCTGCGCGGCACACCGCTGCGCGTGCTGCGCCTGCTGGCGCTGTATCGCTGTGTGGTGGCGATGGCGCTGGCGGTGGCGTCCGGCGCCACCAATCTCGGCTCCTTCAGCTATGCGGCAAGCTCTGCCTATGCCGTCTGGGCACTGCTCAGCGTGGCCATGCTGGGCCGCTTCCGCGGCGGCACCGGCGGCCTGCTGCTGGCGCAGCTCGCCATCGATTTGCTGTTCATCGTCGGCGCCTATTTCGATCCGCATACCCCGGCGACCACGCTGGCCACCTACCTCTACCCCATCCTCGCCGCGCACGGCTGGTTCTTGCGCAGCCGCATCGCGCTGTCGCATGCGGCGCTGGCAACGATCACGCTGCTGCTTGCCGAGTTGCTGCTACGCAGCGGGTCGGTGCAAGCCATCACCCAGGCCGCGCTGGTCGGCGCCGGGTACTTCCTGCTCACGCTGCTCGGCATGCTGCTTGGCCGTAGCGCCGAAGAATCGGAACATCGGGTCGCACAGCGCTCGGCCGACGTCCGCCGGCTGGCCCACATCAATCAGGTGGTGATCAACGAACTCGACGACGGCGTGCTGGTGGTCGGTGCGCGCGGCCAGATCGTGATGGCCAATCCGCAGGCCACCCGCTGGCTCGGCGGCGACGAAGCCGCCATGCAGTGGGGCGCGCAGTTGATCGAGCTGTCGCCCGATCTGCACGCCCGCTGGCAGGCGTTCTTCGCCTCCGGCAGCACGCTGAATGCCGCGCCGATCCGCACCCGCGACGGCCAGCGTTCGCTGCTGCCGCACATGATGCCGGTCGACCTCGAAGAACGTGCCGCCACTCTGGTCTTCCTCGAAGATATGGAGCAGGCAGAGGCGCAGGCCCAGCAGATCAAGCTCGCCGCGCTCGGCCGACTGTCGGCCAGCATCGCTCATGAAATCCGCAATCCACTCTCCGCCATCCGGCAGGCAGCGCAACTGATTGGCGAGGAAGTGGCGGAACGGCCGGAGGCGAAGGCACTAACCGCCATGATCGACAAGAACGTCGAGCGCATCGACCGCATCGTGCGCGACGTCTCGCTGCTCGGCCGCCGCGACCGCGGCACCCCGGTCGCCGTCGAGATCGAAGCGGTCATCGCCGAGCTGGTCGATGACCTCTGCGCCACGCTGCCGGCGCCGCGCAGCGCGTTCCGCATCGCCACCCAGGGCCATGCCGCCATCTACGTCGACCGCGGCCATTTCGAGGAAATGCTGGTCAATCTGCTGTCCAATGCCTGGCGCCACTCGACCAAAGCCGACCACAGCGTGGCCATCACGGTGACGGTGGAAGATGACATGCAGCGCGCCGTCGTCACCGTCATGGACGACGGCTGCGGCGTCGCCGCCGACATTGCCGATCGCATCTTCGAACCGTTCTACAGCGGCAGCGGCAGCACCGGCCTCGGGCTTTACCTGGTGCGCGAACTGGCGCTGGCCAACGGCGGCAGCGTCCGTCTGGGTTCCTCGAAAAAAGGCGCCCGCTTTGTGCTCGAATTACCCCTGATGCCGACTCATTGACAGGCGCCACCGTGGCAAAAAAACTTGAGACCGCTCCGCGCGTACTGGTGATCGACGACGAGCCCGATCTGCTGACGCTGATGCAATTGACGCTGACCAAGCTCGGCCTCGAAGTGATCACCGCCGACTCCCGCGAGAGCGCGCTGGCCGCCCTCGACCGCCAGAGCTATTCGCTGTGCCTGACCGATATGCAACTCGGCGACGGCACCGGCCTCGACGTGCTGGCCGCCATCGCCGAGCGCGGGCTCGATCTGCCCTGCGCGGTGATCACCGCGTTCGGCAACGCCGACAACGCAGTGGCCGCGCTGAAGGCGGGCGCCTTCGACTATCTGGCCAAACCGGTGTCGCTCGACCAGTTGCGCACGCTGGTCAAATCCGCCATCAAGGTGCCCGAGCGGCGCAGCGCCAGCGGCAGCAGCAGCCATGCCGGCAGCGGCATCGGCGCCGCCAGTCCGGCAGCAAGCAGCGCGGCAGCCAATACGCCGGCGCTGATCGGCGAATCGCCGACCATCGAGGCGCTGCGTGCGCTGCTGGCAAAGCTCGCCAACACCCAGACGCCGGTGCACATCCACGGCGAATCGGGCACCGGCAAGGAGCTCGCCGCCCGCATCCTGCACGCCTCCGGGTCGCGCGCCGGCGGTCCTTTCGTCGCCGTCAACTGCGGCGCGATCCCCGAAAACCTCATGGAAAGCGAGTTCTTCGGCTATCGCAAGGGCGCGTTCACTGGCGCCGAGAGCGACCGCGACGGTTTTTTCCAGGCGGCATCCGGCGGCACGCTGTTTCTCGACGAAGTGGCCGACCTGCCGTTGCAGTTGCAGGTGAAGCTGCTGCGCGCCATCCAGGAGCGCAAAGTGCGCAAGGTGGGCAGCACCGCCGAGGACGCCATCGACGTGCGCATCGTCAGCGCGACCCACAAAAACCTCGGTGCGCTGGTGCAATCGGGCGAGTTCCGGCAGGATTTGTTTTACCGGCTCAATGTGCTGCAGGTCGCGATGCCGGCGCTACGTGAAATCGCGTCCGACATTCCGGTGATCGCGATGCGGACGCTGGCGCGAATCGCCGCCGGAACGACCGTCGCGCTGGCGCCGACGGCAATTACCGCGCTGACCCGTTACAGCTTCCCCGGCAACGTCCGCGAACTGGAAAACGTGCTGGAACGGGCGGTGGCGCTGGCCGACAACCCTGCCCGCATCGAAGCCGCCGATCTGCGCTTGACCGTCGACGACAATCCGGTGACGCAGGCCGCCGCCACCTCGACGCCGAGCGGCTCCGGTACGCTGGCCGGTCGCACGCCGTTGCAGGATTTTCTCGATCGTGCCGAACGCGAAACGCTGGAGCTGGCGCTGGCACAAACGCGGGGCAACCGCACTCAGGCGGCCAAATTGCTGGGCATTACCTTCCGCTCGATGCGCTACCGCCTGGAACGGCTGGGGCTTGAACCCGACGATGAATAGCGCGCCCGCCGGCACCGGGTGGGACGCCGGCTGGTGGCTGGCGGCGGAACGCCGGTGCAGCCCGAATTTCAATGCGCGGCCCGATGGCAGCACGGTCGATCTGGTCGTCCTGCATCACATCAGTCTGCCGCCCGGCGTGTTCGGCAGCGACGAAGTTGCATCGTTTTTCGAAAACCGGCTCGATCCCCGCGGCAATGCGGAACTGGAAGCGATCGCGCATCTGCAGGTCTCGGCGCATTTCTTCCTGCGCCGCGACGGCTCGCTGCAACAATTCGTGAACTGCGATGCCCGCGCCTGGCAGGCCGGTGTTTCCTGCTGGCATGGCCGCCACGTCTGCAATGACTATTCGATCGGCATCGAGATCGAAGGCGATGCCGTACAGCCTTTCGACGCCGCGCAGTACGCCCAACTCGATCGCTTGCTGGACGCCATCGCCGGCCGCTACCCGATTCGCGCAGTTACCACCCACAGCGAAATCGCCGCCGGACGCAAGGTCGACCCCGGTCCGACGTTCGATTTTTCGCGCCTCGGCAGGCGTTGGCGGGTGTAGCCCGATCTGCGCTTACCTTAGGCGACCTTGAGCGTCACGTCGATGTTGCCGCGCGTCGCGTTCGAGTACGGGCACACGATGTGCGCCTTGTCGACCAGTTCCTGCGCCACTGCCCGGTCGACGCCGGGGATGCTGACGGTCAGCGTGACCTCGATGCCAAAGCCGTTCGGCAACGGACCAATGCCGACGTCGCCGGTGATGGTCGTCTCTGCCGGCAGCGCCACTTTGGCCTTGCCGGCGACGAACTTGAGGGCGCCGAGGAAGCAGGCGCTGTAGCCCGCCGCAAACAGTTGTTCGGGATTGGTGCCGGGCAGACCGTTGCCACCCAACTCCTTCGGCGTCGTCAGCTTGAGGTCGAGAATGCCGTCGGACGAGCGCGAGGTGCCTTCGCGGCCACCGGTGGACGTTGCTCGTGCGCGATAGAGAACTTTTTCGAGGGACATGATTATCCTTGGTTGCTGGAGATGAGGAGTGGCGCAGGCGCGGCCGCCACACGGGCAGCCAGTTGGTCACGCAAGGCCTGCAGCTCGCGCGTCAGTGATTCGATGGTCGGCAGATCGCAGCCCGACAGTTGCAGGATGCAGCGCGGGATCGCCTCGGCGCGTGTGCGCAACCGTTTGCCCGCGGCAGTGAGGGACAACTCGACCTGGCGCTCGTCGCGCTCGCTGCGCTGACGCTGTAGCAGCCCCAGCACCTGCAGCCGCTTGGTCAGCGGCGTCACGGTGCCCGAATCCAGGAACAGCCGTTCGCCCAGTTCGCCGACGCCAAGGCTGCCGTGCTGCCATAGCGCCAGCATCACCAGGTACTGCGGATAGGTGAGCCCCAGTTCGGCGAGCAGCGGTTTGTACGCCTTGGTCATGGTGAGCGACGACGAGTAAAGCGCGAAGCAGAGCTGGGCGTCGAGGTCCAGCATGTTGGCGGTTGTCTTCATCGGTGGCGGTTTCGTATCTGCATTTCTTACTGGGGGCCGATCGGCGCGCCGCGTCATCCGCGCGGTTGTCTGGTGGATTCATTGCATACAACAAATTATATTGTATACAATACAATTGTCAACGATTATTTAGTTCGCTAAGGCATCGCGCTTGGGCAGGCCGGGGGACTGCATACAATGCGCAGCCATGCAGTTCATCCTCGAATACGCGCCGATCATCCTGTTCTTCGCCGCGTACAAGCTCAAAGACATTTACGTCGCCACCGGTGTGGCGATCGTGGCGTCGGTGCTGGCCATCGGCTACGCCTGGTTTGCCACCCGCAAAGTCAGCACCATGCAGTGGCTGTCGCTGGCGATCATCGTCATCTTCGGCGGCGCCACCCTGCTGTTGCACGACGAGACTTTCATCAAGTGGAAACCGTCCGCGCTCTACGCCGCGTTCGGCCTGACCCTGCTGTTCGGCAAGCTGGTGCTGCGGCGCGACTGGATACGGGTGCTTTTCCAGCAGGCGCAAATTGACGCGCCGGACGCCGTCTGGAGCCGCGTCACCTGGGCCTGGATCGTCTTTTTCGCGTTCATGACCGCATTGAATGGCTATGTTGCGACGCAATACAGCCTCGATGCCTGGGTCAATTTCAAGGTGTGGTGGGCGATGGGTCTCTTTTTCGCCTTTACCGTCGCCAATGTCGCGCTGCTCGCCAGGTACATGAAGGAAGGCGATCCGGCCAATCCCAAACCGACCACTGGCGATCGGGTCTAGCTGCTCTTTCCAGTCATGACAACCTGCGATTTGACTGCCTTGCTACGCGAGCGTCTGGCGCCGCTGGCGCCGACCGTCGTCGAGGTCACCGACGACTCGGCCAAACACGCCGGCCACGCCGGAAACACCGGCGGCGGGCACTTATCGGCGAAAATCGTGTCCAAAGCGTTTTCCGGGCTTTCCACGGTGGCTCGCCACCGGGCGGTTTACCGGCTGGTGGCCGATCTGATGCCGGCGCGCATCCATGCGCTGTCGCTGGTCACGAGTACGCCCGAAGAACTTTCATCAACCAACGATCCATACAACAACAGGAATCTTCAATGATCTATCGTCAAACGCTCGCGGCAACCCTGCTGCTCGCCGTTCTCGGCTCCACAGCGGTCGCGCAAACGGCGGCCAAGAAACCCGCCGCCGCGCCGGCAGCCGCCGGCAAGTCCGCCGCCGGTGGCGACATTGTGCCGCAGGCGCAGTTCGACCTCATCCTCAAGGAACGCCTGGCGCAGGGGCAGCCTGATTCGCCGGAGTTGCGCGCCGCGCTGCACGACGAGCTGGTCAACCGCGAACTGTTCCTGCGCGCCGCCAAGGCAAAGGGCCTGGATCGCGACACCGCGATGAAGACGCAGATGCAGGTGGCCGGCGAGTCGATCCTGATCCGCGCCTACATCGGCGAATACCTGAACGCAAATCCGATCGGCGACGACGTACTCAAGAAAGAATACGAAACGATCAAAGCCGGTCTTGGCGACAAGGAATACCGCGCCCGCCACATCCTGGTAGAGAAGAAAGAAGACGCCGAAGCGCTGATCAAGCAGTTGCAGGGCGGCGCCAAGTTCGACGAACTGGCCAAAGCCAACTCGAAAGACCCGGGCTCGAAAGAAAACGGCGGCGATCTCGACTGGGCGGTGCCGTCCAACTACGTGAAGCCGTTCGCCGACGCGCTTGTTGCGCTGCAAAAAGGCAAGTACACGCCCACCCCGGTGCAAAGCCCGTTTGGTTATCACATCATCCTGCTTGAAGATGTGCGCGACGCCAAGGTGCCGAGCTTCGACGAGGTAAAGCCGCAACTGGCGCAACGCCTGCAAGGCCAGGTGATTGAAAAGCATCTCGCCGAACTGCGTGCCAAGGCCGGCATCAAGTAGGCTGCCGACGCAGCAATTACGCTGCGATGCACAAAGCCACCCGCGGGTGGCTTTTTTCATTTTCAGGTATCAAAAAGGACAGGCAGGCGACAGTCTCGTCAACAATAATCGTTGAGTCACTACTTCGGAGGAGGCGTTACTTGAACAGTTTCTTAAAGAACAAGGATCTGCTCGCCGGTTTGATGTTCATCGTCATCGGCGTGGTGTTCTTTGTCGGGGCATACAACTATCAGATGGGAACGGCTGCCCGCATGGGGCCGGGCTACTTCCCGCGCATTCTCGGCGGCGTGATGGCCGTGCTGGGCGTCATCGTCGCCGGCATCGGATTGAAGAATCAGGCGCAATGGGCCGCCACCGAAGGCATCGGCTGGACCTGGAAGCCGGTCATCATCCTCACCGTTGCCGTGGTGCTGTTCGGCGCTGCGCTGCAGCCGCTCGGCATGGTGATCGCCATCGTGCTGCTCACCTTCATTTCCGGCGTTGCCGCGCACGACAAGAATTACCGCGAGCTGGCGATCATCACAGCGATCATGTGCCTGTTCTGCGCAGCTGTGTTCGTATGGGGCCTCAAGCTCCAGATGAAACTCTTCCCCTGGAGCTAGGCGAACACCATGGATCTGCTCAATAACCTGTCACTGGGATTTGGCGTCGCCCTGACGATGACCAACATCCTCTACGCGCTGATCGGCTGCCTGCTGGGCACGCTGATCGGTGTGCTGCCCGGTATCGGTCCGGTGGCCACCATCGCCATGCTGTTGCCGACCACCTATGCGTTGCCGCCGGTGTCGGCGCTGATCATGCTGGCCGGCATTTATTACGGCGCCCAGTATGGCGGCTCCACCACGGCGATTCTGGTCAATCTGCCCGGCGAATCGTCGTCGGTGGTGACCGCGCTCGACGGCTACCAGATGGCCCGCCAGGGTCGTGCCGGCGCCGCGCTCGGCATGGCCGCCATCGGCTCCTTCATCGCCGGTTCGTTCTCGACGCTGCTGGTGGCCGCCTTTGCGCCACCGCTGTCGGAAGCGGCGTTAAAGTTCGGCCCGGCCGACTACTTCTCGCTGATGGTGCTCGGCCTGATCGCCGCCGTCGTGCTGGCGCATGGCTCGGTGGTCAAGGCGATCGCCATGATCGTGCTTGGCATCGTGCTCGGCCTGGTCGGCACCGATGTCAATTCGGGCGTTGCGCGCTACAGCTTCGATACGCCGGAACTCACCGACGGCATCGGCTTCGTCGCGGTGGCGATGGGCATCTTCGGCATCGGCGAAATCCTGATCAACCTTGAAAAAGGCGAAGCGCGGGAAATCTTCACCGCCAAGGTGGGCAAACTGCTGCCGACGGCGCAGGACTTCAAGGATTCGGCGGGCGCGATTACCCGCGGCACCCTGCTCGGCTCGCTGCTCGGCATCCTGCCGGGTGGCGGCGCGCTGCTGGCGTCCTTCTCATCGTATTCGCTGGAGAAGAAGATGGCCGGCGCCAACGCCAAACCGGCATTCGGCAAAGGCAATATCCGCGGCGTCGCGGCACCGGAATCAGCCAACAACGCCGGTGCGCAAACCTCCTTCATCCCGCTGCTCACTCTCGGCATCCCGCCGAATGCCGTGATGGCGCTGATGGTCGGTGCGATGACCATCCACAACATCCAGCCGGGACCGCAGGTGATCACGGCCAACCCGCAGTTGTTCTGGGGCCTGATCGCCTCGATGTGGGTCGGCAACCTGATGCTGGTGATCCTCAACCTGCCGCTGATCGGCATGTGGGTGCAGTTGCTGAAGATTCCGTATCGCCTGCTCTACCCGATGATTCTGGTGTTCTGCTGCATCGGCGTCTACACCGTCAACAACACCACCTTCGACGTCTGGATCATCGCGGTCTTCGGCGTGGTCGGCTACGTCTTCGCCAAGCTCGAATGCGAAGCAGCGCCGCTGCTGCTCGGCTTCATCCTTGGCCCGATGATGGAAGAAAACCTGCGTCGTGCCTTGCTGCTCTCGCGCGGCAGCCCGTCGGTGTTCATCGAGCGACCGATCAGCGCCACCATGCTGGTGCTGTCGCTGATTCTGCTGATCATCCTGGCGATGCCGGCGATCCGCAAGAAACGCGACGAGACCTTCGTCGAGGATTGATCCTCGGTACGATCTAACGGTACAAAAAACGGGCGCTTCGGTGCCCGTTTTCATTGCTGCGGCGTATTCTTCGCCGCTGGCACCGGCCATGCCGATGTCACGGCTGCACAAGGAGGAAACGATGTCACAGCCCACCCACACCACGCGACGCGATGTCTTGAAAACCCTGGGCACGGCTGGCACGCTGGGCGGCGCCGCCGCCGCGCTCGGCGCCTGTTCGACGACCGTCAACGTCGCTGCCGGAGCGGCACCGCGTGCCACGCCATTCCAGATCGCGGCAACCACGATCCCGATCATTGGCAGCAGCGAGGTCTTTCCGGTGCGCCGCATCTACTGCATCGGGCGCAACTACGCCGCGCACGCGCGCGAAATGGGCTCGGACCCGACGCGCGAGCCGCCGTTTTTCTTTCAGAAGCCGACCGACGCGATCCAGTGGGTGCCGCCTGGGCAAACGGTCGATCACCCCTATCCACCACTGACCAAAAACTATCACTACGAGATCGAACTGGTCGCGGCGCTCAAGAGCGGCGGCCGCAACATCGCGATCGCCGACGCGCTGCAGCACGTCTACGGTTACGCGCTCGGGCTCGACATGACGCGGCGCGACCTGCAGCGCGCGATGGGCGACGAGAAGAAACCGTGGGAGATCGGCAAAAGCTTCGACCGCTCGGCGCCGATCGGGCCGATCCACCGCGTTGCGCAGACCGGGCACTTCAGCCGCGGCCGCATCCAGTTGCTGGTCAATGGCGTCGTCAAGCAGAACGCCGATCTCAACCAGATGATCTGGAACGTCGCCGAGCAGATCAGCAAGCTCTCCGAAGCGTTCGAGCTGATGGCGGGCGACATCATCTACTCCGGCACGCCGGAGAACGTCGGCCCGGTGGTGCGCGGCGACCTGATGACCGGCAAGCTGGAAGGACTGCCCGATCTCAACGTGAAAGTGGTTTGAGCCCGGGACGCGCCGCGCCTCTGACAGCAACGGTGTCCGGGCTATCAGCTTTTCGCTTGGAACGGTTTTGAATATTGGCTTACGGCCTATTTTTGATGAATGTTGACATTCATAAAAAATGCGCTGTGAGCCAAGTTTATTGGGCGTTTCAACGAAAAGATGATAGTCATGCGCCGCATCAAACGCACCACGATCGCCGTCGGCAAAATGCAGCCATGAAACCCATAGCGGAACCGCCATGCGCCTGACCACCATGACCGACTACTCGCTGCGCCTGCTGATGTACGTGGCGCAGCGGCCGGGGCAGTTGTGCACCATCGCGGAGGTCGCCAATGCCTACGGCATTTCCGAGGCACACCTGATGAAAATCACTCACCAGCTCGGGCTCGCCGGACACCTCGAAACCGTGCGCGGCAAGGGCGGCGGCATGCGGCTGGCGCGTCCGCCCGAGGACATCAACCTGGGCGCCGTGGTGCGCAGCGTCGAGCCGGACTTCAACCTGGTGGAATGCATGGCAACCGGCAACAACTGCACGCTGACCGGCCGCTGCCGCCTCACCGCTGTCGTCGGCGGCGCGCTGCAACGGTTTCTCGGCCATCTTGACGGCTACTCGCTGGCCGATGTGCTGCCCCCCGCCGCCGCGACCACCGGAACGCACAGCCAGACGGTGCGCGAGAATCTGCCGCTGCGCCGCCGCGTGGTCGCCAACTGATCCAGCGCAATAAAGATCGCTGTCAAATATTTCTTTAAGCGGCCGCACGCTAGCATAGATATATACAAGATGAATCTTCCAGCGACGCGGCGAACCTTGCCGCCCGAGCCAATGAAACGCCAAGCAGCACTGATTCACCTGTCTCGCGAGCACCACGACGCGCTGTCGTATGCGCGACGGGCCGTTGCCGCCAGCGGCGGCCCGGCCGCCGCCGAGGCGCGGCAGCACACGCTGGCGTTCTGGGACGACTGCATCGCAGCGCACCTGGCCGAGGAAGAGCGCGTGCTGCTGCCGGCGCTCGGCGCCGCGGGCGCGCAACGTGAGGTGGCCGTCGCACTCGCCCACCACCAGGAGCTGCGGATACTGACCGCGTTCCTGCGCAACGGCGATCTCGCCGCGCTTGCCGCGTGGGGCGAGGCCATGCGCGAGCACGTGCGCTACGAGGAGCGCGAACTGTTTCCGCTGGCCGAACGCCTGCTCGATCTGCCCTCACTGGCATTCACGCCGGACAGTTCGCCGCAGGCCGGCAACACCAATTCCTGACCCAACCGACACGGAGTACCGTCATGAGCACCACCGCACCCGGACATCTGCACCTCTCGCCGACGGCGATCTATCCCTTCGACGCCCGCGGCATCGCCAAGCGCTTCCGCCACGCCGCGATCTTCGGCGCCCTCGACGCGCTGAACCCCGGCGAGACGATGCGCTTCGTCAACGACCACGATCCGCTGCCGCTGCTCGACCAACTGCGTGCCCGCTACGGCGACGCGGTCAGCATCGAATACCGCCAGCGCGACCCGGGCGCCATCGCCATCGATTTCGTCGTCCGCTAAACGCATTGCCCCGGGCTTCGCGACCACCCCGCCATGCCGCGCACGCCGAAGCATGTCATCCCGATCCATCCGCAGGCGGCCACCGTCGCTGCGGACGCGGATCGCGAAGTGGTCATCGAACTCTACGAAAAGCAGCCCAAGATTTACCCCCGCGCCGTGCACGGTTGGTTTGCCGGTTGGCGCTGGGCGATGGTGTGGCTGACGCAGCTCGTCTTCTACGGTCTGCCCTGGCTGCAATGGAACGGACGGCAAGCCGTGCTGTTCGATCCCACGCAGCGCCGCTTCCAGATCTTCGGCTTGCTGCTGCAACCGCAGGATTTCATCTATCTTGCCGCGCTGCTGGTCATCTCGGCGCTGGCGTTGTTTTTCTTCACCGCGATGGCCGGGCGGCTGTGGTGCGGCTACGCCTGCCCGCAAACGGTCTACACCGAGATTTTCCTGTGGGTAGAACGCCGCGTCGAGGGCGATCGTCTGGCCCGGATACGGCTTGATGCCAGCCCGTGGACGGTCAACAAGCTGGCGCGCAAGGGCAGCAAGCAGGCGCTCTGGATACTGATCAGCCTGGTCACCGGGTTCACCTTTGTCGGCTACTTCACGCCGATCCGCACGCTCGCTGGCGAGGCCGCGGCGCTGTCCTTCTCGCCCTGGGAATGGTTCTGGGTCCTGTTCTACGGCTTCGCCACCTACGGCAACGCCGGCTATCTGCGCGAACAGATGTGCAAGTACATCTGCCCTTACGCCCGTTTCCAGAGCGCGCTGATCGACCGCGATTCGATGGTGATCGCCTACGACAGCGCGCGTGGCGACCCGCGCGGCGGGCGTTCGCGCAAGGCCGATCGCACTGCGCTCGATCTTGGCGATTGCGTCGACTGCAAGCTCTGCGTGCACGTCTGCCCGACCGGCATCGACATCCGCAACGGTCTGCAAAACGAATGCATCGGATGCGCCGCCTGCATCGATGCCTGCGACGACGTGATGGATCGCATGGGCTACAGCAAGGGCCTGATCCGCTACTCCACCGAAAACGGCGTCGCCCAGAAGCTAACGCGCAGCGAGATGCTGCGCCGCGTGGCACGTCCACGCGTGCTGATCTACGGCGCCCTGCTCGGCGCCGCGGTTGCCGCGCTGGCCGTGAGCCTCTGGCAGCGGCCCGATTTCCGCGTCGACATCATCCGCGACCGGGCGGCGCTGGCGCGGGTCGCCGACGATGGTTCGGTGGAAAACGTGTATCAACTGCGCGTGGTGAACACTACCGAACACACGCAGCATCTGAGCGTCGCGCTGGCCAGCGCCGATCTGCCGCGCGACGCCGCCGGCAGCGCCGCGTTGCAGATCGTCACGCCGACCGGGCTGACGCTGGAAGGCGGCGCCAGCGGCAAGCTCCCGCTGCGCCTGCGACTGGCCGCCGACGCGGCCGACAGCATGCGTGGCCGCTCAAGCACGATCGGCATCGAAGTCACCGCCACCGGCGATGGCGCCGCGTCGAAGACGATGACCGAAAAATCGACGTTCTTCGTGCCGCGTTGAATTGAGGAAACAGCGCCGCCGGATTGTCATCCTGAGCAAAGCGAAGGATCGGCGGGCGCCTATCGCCGCTCATCGCGAGCTTCGGCGCGTTCCGCCCGATGTTTCGCTACGCTCAACATGACAAAACAAACGCGCCATTGGCGTCAACGCATCTGCAGCGACAGCGGGCCCGGGCCGCGTCCACCGTGCGCGGCCGCCACCGTCGCCGCCGCCGCATCCATCTCGGCGATGGTGCCGTCGTCGATCGGCACCGCCTGTGCGCGTGCTTTGCGCGATTGCCGTTCGGGGTCGCCAGGCATCAGGATCGCATCGAAGCCTTCGGCCAGCTTGGCCGATTGCACCCATTCGACGAATTCGCGCGTCGCCACCTCGAAGGCACTTTGCGTGCCGAAGCGCGCCGGGTCGAAGACGATGGTCAGCATGTTGTTCCACACGCCGGCTTTCGGCTGATTTTTCGGGATGGTGACGGCGCCGCCGGTCAGCGCCGCACCCAGCAGCTCGCAGACCATCGCCAGCGCGTAGCCCTTGTGCGCCGCCATCGTGGTCAGCGCGCCGGTGCGGCCATTGACCGGCTCGAACAGCACGCCGGGGTTGGTGGTCGGGAAGCCTTCGTGATCGATCAGCGCGCCCTCCGGCGTGTGCTTCTTGGCGTTGTAGGCCACGCGCACCTTGCCCTGGGCAATGGCACTGGTTGCGAAGTCGAGCACGATCGGCCCGCCGTCGGCATCGGCACGCGGAATGCCCACCGTGAACGGATTGGTCACAAAGCGCGCCTCGGCGCCGCCATAGGGCGCGACCCAATGCTGGCTGACCGCGTTGGTGAAGTGAATGGCGATCAAGCCCTCGGCAATCGCCTGCTCGGCCCAATGGCCGACACGGCCGAGATGGTGCGAATTGCGCAGCCCCATCACGCAGACGCCGCTCTGCTTCGCCCGCTCGATGGCAATCTTCATCGCCTGGTGGGTGACGCTCTGACCGATGCCGCGATGGGCGTCGATCAGCATCAAGCCGCCGATGTCGGTCACCACCTCGACGTCGCGGTTGAGCACCAGCTCGCCGGCGGCAATCGCCTTCACGTAGCGCGGCACCATGCCGACGCCATGCGAATCGTGCCCGCTCAGGTTCGACAGCACCAGATGATCGGCGGTGAGCTTTGCTTCGGTCGCCGACGAGCCCGCGGCGAGGAAAACATCGCCGACCCAGCGATGCAGCGTATCGGGATGGATCGTGCGCATGGAAATGGTATCGGTACTCATGGCGCCGCAGTTTAGGCGCTCACGCTGTCGCGCCGGCAGCGCCGAATCGCGGGGCGAAACGCAGGCAAGTCGCACGCGCGAATTGCAGTGACGATCGCCTCCGGGCGGTCACCCGCCGCGCGGCCGCAGGCGCTGCCACGCGGCGAGCACTTCGGCCACGCCGATGCTGGCGACGTTGCCGTCGTCGCGCGTTTCCCGGTTGCCCAGGGCAATCACGTCGGAATGCGGCGCCCGTGGCACCCAGCGCCCCCAGCCGTGATAGCCGAACAGCACCACGCAAGGGCAATCCATCGCCGCGGCGATGTGTGCCGGCCCGGTGTCGATGGAGATCATGCTGTGCGCGAAGCTGGCCAGCCCGATCAGACGCGGCAACGGCAGATCCAGGGCCGCGGCCAGCACGCGCGGATCCGCGCAGGCGGTGACGATTTCGTTCACCAGATCGGCCTCGCGCGGCGAACCGCAAACCACCACCCGCAAGTCTGGCTTGGTCGCCAGCGCGCCCGCAATCGTCTGCGCCCAGCGTTCCACAGGCCAGTATTTATCGTTGTTGGTCCGGTGCAGCGACCAGCGTTTCGAGGTTTTCTTGTTGCCCGGCTGGATCAGCAGAATCGGCGCATCGGCAATGCCGCGCGTCTGTGTCCAGGCGCGGGCATCGGCAACCCACGCCGGGGACGCATGCAGGCGCGGCTGCCCGCGTCCGGCGAGCAGCGCCTCGTCGCTGCCGACGGCGTGCCACCAGTCGGCCCAGTGCGTGTCAAGGCCGGGCCAGCGCTCCCACGGCGCGACGATGCGCTCGCGCGGCACGGCGCGTTCGACCAGCCGGCGCGCGTACTGGTCGGGATCGCAGAGGTAAACCGGCCCCTTGTGGGCCTTGAGCCAGGCGACTGCTTCGCGCTGGCTCGGCGTGAACCAGTACGGGCTCTTGCGGCTGGTCACCAGCTGGATGTCGCCAACCGCCGGGTCGTTCGCCAGCAGCGAGCGCGTCCAGCCGCCCGAGGCCAGCAGATCGATACGCGAGCCGTGCCGCCTGGCCAACTGCTCCAGCAGCACGGTGAGCAGGACAACATCGCCGAGCGCGGCGAAACGGACGACAACGGGACGGTCGGCAGAAACGGAAGGCATCAATCGGTGGCGCGAAGCCAGCAGGCGGTCAGAGCATCACATTGTCGTCGATGGCGCCGTAACGCCGGACGCAAGTCTCCCCTGCAACGCGGGGGAGATGTCGGCGCAGCCGACAGAGGGGTAGCTGCATCTACCGCGACCAACGTAGCGCAAGGAGTCACCAACCCCTCCGCCCTTCGGGCACCTCCCCTACCGTGCAGGGGAGGCTGACGAGGCGTGGACGCGCCGAACAGATACCGCGCCCCTGACGCGTCGGGTTAACCACCAATGCGCGGATAGTGCAGACGCCATCGTTTACGAATGCTGCGCACGCTACCGATGATGCTACCGCCCTCGCGCGACGAGCGCAGTCTGCGTTTCGATGTGCGCCGCGATCGCCTCGGCAGTCTCAGTCAGCGGCGGGATATTGGTCGTGCGGCTGCGCCGCCCTTCTTCGGCAAACGCCTTCTGCTGCAGGAGGTGTATGGCGCCGGTATCACCGGGCTGCGGGCGGCCGCATGTTGGTCGTGCTTTGCGATTCGTGGGCGTTGAAGTGATCAGCCTGGATCATTATCGCAACCATGCGGGTCTCGCCACCTTTAACATGCAATTCACCCTTTTTTGAACAAAAGCACCGTGCTCGCACGTCACCGGGAGGGGCACGCCGTCGGCGCCGGCGACGCAGCCGCTGCCCTGCGCGAGCACGAACAGTTGGTCGAAACCCGCAGGATGCGACCCGATCTCTCCACCCGCTGCGAAGTGAATCAGTAGGCGTGCGATCCGCTCACGCCATGCGCAAGTTTGATGGCAGCAGCGTCTGAACTGGAATAGTTCGCAATGGAGCGGCAGCCGTCTTCGTCAGATCGATCAGTTGGATGGGCATCGGGCAGATGCTGCGATGTGTTCAAGCGATTCACGGCGGTGTCCGCGCAACTTACTCAGGCAGCGGTTGCCAGCGGTAAACGAGCTCCGCCATCTCTTCGCCCATCCTGCGAAAGGGCACCTCGCGCACGAAAGCCGCGCCGCTCTCCTCGTAGAAAGCAATCACGGACTCGTTGCCCTTGAGCACCTCAACACGCGCGCTAGTATGCCCGGCGGCGCGCAAATCGGCGTGCACGTGGCGCATCAGTTCGCGGCCGAAGCCCCGCCGCTGGGCGGTGTGCAGCAGATAGATGCTATAGAGCTGTCCCGAACAACCGTCGTTAGGCTCGCGTGCCTTACCCCCATCAGCGAAGCCCACGACCTCGCCGTCGAGTTCGACGAGCCACACCGTCTCGGGCCGCGTCGCAACGATTTCGTTCCAACCGACCGTGCGCTTCTCGTAGTTCGAGTAGGCTTCGATAACGTGCGCCGGGATCAGACCCGGATATGTCGTTCGCCAGCTCTCGCAATGCACGCGCGCAATGGCAGGCGCGTCTGCCGGTGATGGGCGCCGAAATTTAAAATCCATTGTTTAGTCCGCACGAAGGCCAGCGCACCGCGCACCGACCTTCGCCGATGGATTTATTTCACCACGACCTCGGAGACCTGCTTCGCCCGCGCCACGTCGCGGTTCAGGCCCGACAAAATCGCCTTGAACGACGCGGTGACGATATTGCTGTCCATGCCGACACCATGCAGCGACGGGCCGTCGCCAACGCGCATCTCGATGTAGGTGATTGCGGTGGCGTTGGCACCCTGACCGATGGCGTGTTCGTGATAGTCCATCACCTTGACCGGTGCGTGCAGCTCGCTGGCAATGGCGGCGACGAAGGCGTCGATCGGGCCGTTGCCCATGCCTTTCGCCTTGTGGGCGTCGCCGTCGATCACGACTTCGGCATGCACTTCCACGGCATCGGGTTTCGACGAATCCTCAGCCAGCTTGTGCGCCACGTATTTGTACGGCGCTTTCTTGCTGACGTACTCGGCGTCGAAGATGTTCCAGATGTCGTCGGCGGTCATTTCCTTGCCGGTGGTGTCCATCACCTGCTGCACGACCTGCGAGAACTCGATCTGCATGCGACGCGGCAAATCGATGCCGTACTCGCTTTGCAGAAGGTAGCTGATGCCGCCCTTGCCGGATTGCGAGTTGACGCGGATCACGGCCTCGTAGTTGCGGCCGACGTCCATCGGATCGATCGGCAGATAGGGCATATCCCAGATGCCGTCCGGATTCGCTTCACGATTGCCAAACGCCTTCTTGATCGCATCCTGATGCGAGCCGGAGAAGCTGGTGTAGACGAGGTCACCGGCATAGGGATGACGCGGATGCACGGCGATCTGGTTGCAGTATTCGACGGTTTTCTTGATGTCGTCGATATCGCTGAAATCGAGCTTCGGATTCACGCCCTGCGAGTACATGTTGAGTGCAAGATTCACGATGTCGACGTTGCCGGTGCGCTCGCCGTTGCCAAACAGGCAGCCTTCAACGCGGTCGGCGCCGGCCATCATGGCAAGCTCGGCGGCCGCCGTGCCGGTACCGCGATCGTTGTGCGGATGCACCGAGAGAACGATGCAGTCGCGTTTGGCAACGTTGCGATGCATCCATTCGATCTGGTCGGCAAAGCAGTTGGGCGTGGCGTTCTCCACCGTGGTCGGCAGATTGATGATGATCGGGTCTTGCGGCGTGGCTCCGAATACCTCGACCACGGTATCGACCACGCGCTTCGAGAATTCGAGCTCGGTATTGGAGAACATCTCCGGCGAGAATTCGAAACGCCATTCGGTCCCGGCGTAGCGCTTCATCGTCTCGCGCACCTGACGCACGTGCGGGATAGTGAGTTCGTCGACGATCTGATCCTGGGTCATGCCGAACACCACGTTGCGCATGACCGGGGCAACGGCGTGATAGAGGTGGAAGATGGCCCGCTTGGCGCCCTTCAATGCTTCGAAGGTCTTCTCGATGAACGCCTCGCGCGACGGCGAAAGCACCTGAATCCATACGTCGTCGGGAATCTGGTTCTGCTCGATCAGGTAGCGGACAAAGTCGAAGTCGGTCTGCGAGGCCGACGGAAACCCGACCTCGATCTCCTTGATGCCCACTTTCGTGTTGAGCGCGAACATCTTTTTCTTGCGCTCGACGTCCATTGGCTCGATCAATGCCTGATTGCCGTCGCGCAAGTCGGTGGCGAGCCACACCGGTGGTTTGACGATGGTTCGGTTGGGCCACGTCCGGTCCGCCAAGGGGACGGGTTTGAACGCGGCGTATTTTTGCTGGGGTTGTTGCAACATGGGCATGCTGAGCCTCGACTGATCTGGAATGGGAAAACTGGAATGCGGCCCCGTCTCCCTGTTCAGGGATCGGACGCGGCGCAACGGGAGGGGGTGGGGGTTACTTGTCTGCGCGCGAGCGCAGCAGGGCCAGCAGCAGGCCGAGCGAAATCAGCGACAGCAGGGGTGTCGTGAAGGCGGCGCTCACTTGCGTGAGTTGCTGGTTATGCGGATGCATCCAGTGAATATAGCGCAACCGGCGACGGCGATCAAGTGGCCTGCGGACGATCTTGCGCAGGATCAAATGGCGTTGCGCGCGGCAGCGGGCGCGTCAAAACGCATGCGTCTTGGCAAACACCGTGCCGGGCAACTGCACGTAAGTCAGCACGCCTTCGGTGATTCTCTGCATGCCAGTTGGCTGCGCGTTGTCGCGGAACAGCGTGCCGCGCAGGATTTCCTCCATGTTGAGCCCGATGCCGTAGTAGGTGCGCCGCTCGTGCCGGGCATAGTCGACGCCGGGGATGCCCTCCCGCGGCTTGAACCCGGTGCCACGGTAGCCGAACACCAGCTCGAGATAACGCAACGGATTTTTTGGCGAGAGATTCATAAACCCGCTCAGGCGCGCGGTGAGGAAATAGGTTTGTCCCTCGTAACTATCAATGAAGTTGGCGTTGCCGCCGGCGCCTTTCGGGTAGTAGCGCATGCGATAGGCAAACTTGCGGTCGAGATCGGGCCACATCACGACCGCGCTGCCCATCAGGATGCCCACCGCATCGGCCACCAGGTCTTCGCGGCTGAAGCCGTAGGTCTTTTTCGAGTAACCGTCGAACAGTTCGATCAGGTATGCGGTGCCGGCGTTGGCGACTGCGGAAATCGCCAACGCCTCGGTCTTCGACGATCCGGCCCACTGCAACGCATCGCTCACCACGCGGGTGCCGATGTAGAAGGTGTAGGCATGACTCAGCTTGTCGACGCCGCCGGTATAAGTTTCGCGGCCGAATCCGCCCTCGGTGATTCGCGTCATGTGCGACGAAAAGCCGCGCTTCCACCACTGGAACGCACCGGTCGTCAGCACCGTGCCCATCGCGGTTCCGACAATCGCCTTGCGGCAGTCCTGTACAGGCCCCCACGGCAGGCGCAAAAACTCCTGGCAACGCTTGATCCGCTGTGCCTTGTCAAGTTCGTTGCTGGCCGCAACCACCGCGACATTGGTCGCCAACACTGTGGCAGCCGCCTGCGAAGCGTCCGTCGCCAGCTCGACGACGGTAAAGGCATCGCTCGCGGGCGCGTCCAGTGTCGGGGCGCCGGCGGCAACGGCAGCCAGTGCACCGTACATCGGTACGGTCGTTGACGAAGCGATGAACTCGGCGTCGGCGGCGACCTGCGCAAAGCCACAGTTGCCAATCAGCGCCAGCACGCAGAGCGTCATTGGGCGCCACGCGGCGCCAGCGTCACGCAACTTCACAAGTGCTACCCCTCTGTGTTCGATCTTCGTATGCAAACTTCGCCGGCCGTCGCTGCATCGTCGCTATTTCTTGTCGCCGGACGCGGTCGCGCTGGCCGTCGCGGTCTCCGTCCCGCCCTTTGGTTTGTGCAACAGCCGCCACAACCAGACTGCATAACCGGACGCCAGATACGCCACAAACACCGCAAAAATCACCGTCGGCGGATGCATCAGCATCAAGCCGAAACCCACCGCCAGCAACGCAATTGCAGTGAACGAAATGGCCCGCCGGCTCATCGCCTTGAAGCTGAAGAACTTGGCCGTCGTCACCATCGAAATGCCGGCCACCAGCGTCACCGCGAACGCCCACCAGGCAACGTCCTCGCCCTCGATGTCGAGATCATCCATCAACAGCACGAAGCCGGCGACGATTGCGGCAGCAGCCGGGCTCGGCAAACCGTTGAAGAAACGCTTGTCGATGACCCCGATCTGCACATTGAATCGCGCCAGACGCAGCGCGGCGCAGGCGGCATAGATGAAAGCCGCCGCCAGCGCGATGCGCGGACTCGGCAACGAGCGCAACGCCCATTCGTAGACGATCAGCGCCGGTGCAGCGCCGAAGCTCACCATGTCGGCGATCGAATCGAGTTCGGCCCCGAATGCCGTCTGCGTGTTGGTCATGCGCGCGACGCGCCCGTCGAGGCTGTCAAGCACCATCGCGACGAACACCGACGCTGCCGCATAGTCGAAGCGCAGATTCATGGCCTGCACGATGCCGAAAAAACCGAAGAACAATGCCGCCAGAGTGAACAGGTTCGGCAGCACGTAGATGCCGCGGCGGCGAATCTTGTTCTTGAGCGCGGCCCGCCGTTCGCGAATGGTCAGTTGGCCGGCCGCGGCCGCATCGAGGTCGCGATCATGCTCGTGATCGTCTTGGGCGGGCAAATTCATGGCCCGAAGTGTAGCGGCTGTCTGCCGTCCGGGACCGGCCGGTTTTGTTCCGTGCCGGAGGACCTCAGATCCAGCGGCTGCGCGCGGCCAGTGTCAACGGCGTCAGCATCTCGCCTTCCTTTTCGCGCTTGGCGATCAGCGTTTCCTTCGCCTTGCGCAGCGTTTCCTGCAACTCGGGGCCGCGCTTGAGCGCCACTGCGACCGCCAGCGCATCGACCAGCGCCAACTGCGCCAGCCGCCCGACCATCGGCGAGTACACGTCGGGGTCTTCGTCGACGTCCACGGCGAGCGCGATGTCAGCCAGCTTGGCCAGCTGCGACGCGCGCTCGGTCACCGCGATGACCGTTGCGCCGGCACGCTGCGCCAGCTCGCAGGTCTGGATCATGTCGCGCGTGCGGCCGGTGCGCGAGATGGCGACGACCACGTCCTCATGCGTGAGCAATGCGGCGGACTGCACCTGCCAGTGCGGATCGTTGTAGGCGACCGTATGCATGCCAAGCAGGAAGAACTTGTGCTGGGCATCCATCGCCACCACGCCGGAATTGCCGACGCCGTAGAACTCCACCTTGCGCGCCCGCGACAGTGCCTCGGCGGCGCGCTCGAAGACTTTCGGGTCGACCTGGTTACGCATCGCGATCAGCGTCGCGATCGAGCGGTCGAACACTTTGGCAATCACGTCCGCCGACGAATCCTGCGGCGACACATCGGTATGCACGTAGGGCACGCCGGTGGCAAGACTTTTCGCCAGCGCCACCTTGAATGCCTTGAAGCCGGTAAACCCGAGCGCCTGGCAGAAGCGGGCGATGGTCGGGTCGGTCACCCCCACCGCCTCGGCCAGCTCGGCAATGGCCATGTGCGCCACGCGGTTCGGCTGCCCGAGCACATAACTGGCGACGCGCTGCTCACTGGGCCGGAGACTCAGCCGCACTGCCGTAATGCGCGACACCAGCGCGTCGGTCGAGGTGGAATCGTTGCTGGCCTCGATGCCGCCGGTTGTCTCGCTCGCGTTTCTGTGTGCTGCCGTTGTCATGCCCTGTTCCCCTTGTTTCGCTTTTGTTCTGCCGCTGTCGCCTGCCCGCCCAGGCTGCGCCGGCCTGCCGTTTTTTCAGATGTTCAGTTCTTCGTGCCAGGCGGTGCCGGCAATCGCCGTCAGGCGGCTGGACGCCGGCGGCCCCCAGCTACCGGCGGCGTAGCCGATGGGCGCGATCTGCTCTGCCGCCCAGTGATCGAGCACCGGCTGGCACCAGCGCCACGCGGCGTCGGCCTCGTCGCGGCGCATGAACAGCGTGGCGTTGCCGCGCAGCACGTCGAGCAGCAAACGCTCATAGGCATCCTGCCGGCGCTCGCGGAAAAACTGCTGGAAGTCGAGATCGAGATAGACCTCGCGCAGGCGCATGCCGTCGCCCGGCGCTTTCGCCATCGTGTACAGCCGCACGCTCTCCTCGGGTTGCAGCGTGATGACCAGCCGGTTCGGCGCCAGCGCGCTGTCGAAGATCGAGTGCGGCGGCGAACGGAAATTGACCACCACTTCGGCGCGCCGCTCGGCCATGCGCTTGCCGGTCCGCAGGAAAAACGGCACGCCGGCCCAGCGCCAGTTCGCCACCTCGGTGCGCAAGGCGACGTAGCTCTCGGTGCAGGAGCCGGCAGCCACCCCGGCCTCGGCAAGATACGGACTGACCGCCAACCCGCCCATGCTGCCTGCCCGGTACTGGCCGCGCACGATGTTCTCGCGCAGCGACTCCTGCGTCCACGGTTTCAGCGAACGCAGGACCTGCAGTTTCTCGTCGCGCACGGCGTCCGGGTCCAGGCTGGACGGTGGCTCCATCGCGGTCATGCAGAGCAGATTGAGCAGATGGTTCTGCACCATGTCGCGGAAGGCGCCGGTGCCGTCGTAGAACTCGCCGCGCGTCTCCACGCCCACCATTTCGGCGATGGTGATCTGCACGTTGCTGACCCAAGTGCGGTTCCACAGTGGCTCCAGCAGCGTATTGCCGAAACGCAGCGCGAGCAGGTTCTGCACGCTCTCCTTGCCGAGGTAATGGTCGATGCGGTAAACCTGCGACTCGCTGAAGGCATCGAGCACCAGGTCGTTGATCTGGCGCGACGACGGCAGATCGCGGCCGAGCGGTTTCTCCAGCACGATGCGGGTTTCGGCCGTGTTGAGCCCCGACGCCTTCAGGCCGTCGATGATGGCCGGAAACAGCGCCGGTCCGACCGAGAGGTAGAACACCGTCCGGCTCGGCCGCTCGTCGAGCCGCGCTTTCAGCTCGCGGTATTGCGCCGGCGCGTTGACGTCGAGCGCGAAGTAGGCGATCCGTGCGAGGAAGCGCGCCAGCGCGCCGGCCGGCGCGGCGGCGACCACGTCGGGCGCGAAGCGGTCGAGCGCCTCGCCGACCCGATCGCGAAAGGTGGCGTCGTCCATCTTCTGCCGTGCGGCGGCGATGATGCGCCCGCTGGCATGCAGACAGCCATCGCATTCGGCGCGCAACAACGCCGGATAGAGCTTGCGCAGCGCCAGATCGCCGGTGCCGCCGAAAATAACCAGATCGAAGTTACCGTCCATGCGCCAACAATACCAGCGTTGTAGTAAAACAACAAGATAAAATTACAAAGCACAATGCAAGCGCCGGATGTAAACGCCGCCAATGCATCGTTGCCGCCCACCTCACCCGCTTCTCGCCCGCCTATCGCCATGAACACCCTCGACCAGTTGAAGCTTTACACCACCGTCGTCGCCGACACCGGCGACTTCAACGCCATGCGCGCCTATACGCCGCGCGACGCCACCACCAACCCCTCGCTGATCCTGAAGGCCGTGCAGCAGGACGCCTACAAGCCGCTGTTCAGCGAAACGGTGGCCGCGCACAAGGGCAAGGCGGTCGGCGCCATCGTCGACCAGGTGCTGATCCGCTTCGGGCTCGAAATCCTCAACATCGTGCCCGGCCGCGTGTCCACCGAGGTCGATGCCCGGCTCTCGTTCGACACCCAGGCGACGATCGCCAAGGCGCGCGAACTGATCGCACTGTACGAGGCCGCCGGCGTCGGCCGCGAACGCATCCTGATCAAGATCGCCTCGACCTGGGAAGGCATCCAGGCTGCGACCGTGCTCGAAAAGGATGGCATCCATTGCAATCTGACGCTTTTGTTCAGCGCCATCCAGGCCGCCGCCTGCGCCGAGGGCGGCATCACGCTGATCTCGCCCTTCGTCGGCCGCATCCTTGACTGGTACAAGAAGCGCGACGGCCGCGATTTCAGCGCCGAAGAAGACCCCGGCGTGCAATCGGTGCGCTTCATCTACAGCTACTACAAGCACTACGGCTACCAGACCGAGGTCATGGGCGCCAGCTTCCGCACCGTCGGCGAAATCCTGGCGCTGGCCGGCTGCGATCTGCTGACCATCTCGCCGGACCTGCTGAACCAGTTGCAGGGCATGACCGAGCCGGTCGAGCGCAAACTAGTGCCCGGCAAGGCCGCCGTCGCGCCGATCAAGTTCAACACCACGGAACCCGCCTTCCGCTACGCGCTCAACAACGACGCGATGGCGACCGAAAAGCTCGCCGAGGGCATCCGCGCCTTCGCGGTCGACGCCGGCAAGCTGGAAGGCCTGATCGCGGCGGCGCTGTAGTCGTCGCGGTGAACAAATGACGCTTACACCTTTTCGCCGAGAGCCCCATTGGAATTGGGCTCATACGATGAATTGTTGAGAAGTCGACTTTTGACAAAAATGGCTCTCTAGCCCTTATTGGTTGGCGCTATTTCCGAAAAGATGATGCCGGAAACGACCGCGATCGACCTCTTCTGCCGCGTCGTCGACAACTACGGCGACATCGGCGTCTGCTGGCGTCTGGCGCGGCAGCTCGTCGCCGAGCACGGCTGCGCGGTGCGCCTGTTCGTTGACGACCTCCACGCCTTCCGCTATCTGGCGCCCGAGATCGACCCGGCGCAACCGGAGCAAGCGCTGCTCGGCGTCCGCGTGCTGCATTGGCCGCTGGCGGAGACGCTGGCGCCGGCCGAGGTCGTCATCGAAGCCTTCGCCTGTGACCCGCCCGCCGCCTACGTGGCGGCGATGGCCGCGCGGGCACCAAAGCCGGTCTGGCTCAACCTCGAATACCTGAGTGCCGAAGCCTGGGTCGACGACGTGCACGGCCGCCCAAGCCCGCATCCGCGGCTGCCGCTAGTCAAATATTTCTTCTGTCCGGGGTTCACGGAACGTAGCGGGGGATTGATCCGGGAGGCTGGCGTTGCGGGCGCCGACTGCGCAGATTCCCTCCCCTTCAAAGGGAGGGCCAGGGTGGGGATGGGGTTCGCAAGCACCGAGCGTCATTCCACGCAACCCCATCCCGCTCCTAACCTCCCCGTTGAAGGGGGAGGAACGAAGACATTGCACCTGTTCGCCTTCGCCTACCCACAAGCCCCGGTCCGCGCGGTTGCGGACGCGCTGGCGCAGGCTGGCTACTCCGTCGAAGTCGGCGCCGCCGCCCCGTTTGCCGACCGCGACACCGGCTGGCGAACCATCGAACCGGTGCCGCAACCCGATTTCGACGCCCTGCTCGCCGGCTACGACCTGCTGATCGTGCGCGGCGAGGATTCCTTCGTGCGCGCGCAGTGGGCGGGCAAACCGATGCTGTGGCACATCTATGCCACCGACGACGGCGCGCATCTGGTGAAGCTCGACGCCTGGCTGGATCGCTACTGCGCCGGCCTTGTTAGGGACCCCGCCAACGCCTGGCGCGCCGCCAGTCATGCCTTCGTGCGCGGCGCCAGCGATCCCGGCGCCTATGCCGGCCTGACCGCCCACCTGCCCGCGCTCGCCGCCCACGCGCTGCACTGGCGCGATTGCCTGCGCACGCAGAGCGACCTCGCGACCCGCCTGACGCGCTTCATCGCGTTGGCGAAAACGCAAAAAGTCGGCTAAAATCAATGGCTTTGCGATAAATCTCGCACACCTCACCAGCCCGGCCCCGCAAGCAAACGACCGACCGGCGCGCAATCGAAACGAAACCACCATGAAAACCGCACAAGAACTCCGCGCCGGCAACGTCATCATGATCGGCAACGACCCGATGGTCGTGGTCAAGGCCGACTACAACAAGTCCGGCCGCAACGCCGCCGTGGTCAAGACCAAGCTCAAGAACCTGCTGACCGGCACCGGCGCCGAGCCCGTGTTCAAGGCCGACGAAAAATTCGACGTCATCGTGCTCGAAAAGAAGGAAGTGACCTACAGCTACTTCGCCGACCCGATGTACGTGTTCATGGACGCCGAGTACAACCAGTACGAGATCGAGCCGGACACCATGACCGACGCGCTCAAGTATCTGCAGGACGCAATGCCCTGCGAAGTCACCTTCTACGACGGCCGCGCCATCGGCATCGAACTGCCCACCTCGCTGGTGCGCGAAGTCGAGTACACCGAGCCGGCCGTGCGCGGCGACACCTCGGGCAAGGTCATGAAGCCCGCCAAGCTCAAGGGAACCGGCTATGAAATCCCGGTCCCGGCGTTCGTCAACACCGGCGACATGATCGAAATCGACACCCGCACCGACGAGTTCAAGAAGCGCGTGTAGACGGCGAGCACGGCTGCAACAGTGCAGCCTTGATCCAGCGCAACGGCCCGCGGCGACGCCCGGGCCGTTTGCTTTGGTAGGGTGATAATGAACGGGTCCGCCAACGCCATTTTGGAGGAGCGTTGTCGGATTTGAGGAGGAACCGTTCACGATGCTCGTCGCCTATCTCACCCATCCCTATGCGCTCAAGCACGAGATGGGGTCGCACCATCCGGAATGCCCCGACCGCGTGCGCGTGGTCGACGACTTTCTGCGCGTTCAGGGGCTGCTCGATTTCATGCGCGAGGAAACTGCCGCCGCCGCGCCGCCGCACACGATCCTGCGCGCGCACACACGCGAGATGGTGGACGCCATCGAACGCATGGCGCCGCAACAGGGTTACTGCGGCATCGACGGCGACACCACGATGAATGCCTACACGCTGATCGCCGCGCAGCACAGCGCCGGCGCCGCGGTGAAGGCGGTCGATCTGGTGTGCGGCGGCGATGCGCCGCGCGCGTTCTGCAACATCCGCCCCCCCGGTCATCACGCCGAGCGCCATCGCGCGATGGGCTTCTGCTTTTTCAACAACGCTGCGATCGCGGTGCTGCACGCCATTCAGGCGCACGGCCTGGAGCGCGTGCTGCTGGTCGATTTCGACGTGCATCACGGCAACGGCACCGAGGAAATCCTCGCCGATCAATGCGATGCCCGCCGCGTGCTGATGGTGTCGACCTTCCAGCATCATCTGTACCCCGGCACCGGTGACGTGCCGATGGCGGCCAATATGGTCAACGTGCCGTTGCCCGCCTATTCCCGCGGCGACGCCATGCGTGCCGCCGTGCTCGACCGCTGGCTGCCCGCCATCGACGATTTCGCACCGCAACTGGTGGTGATTTCCGCCGGTTTCGACGCCCATCGCGAGGATGACCTGGCCTCGCTCGGCTGGGTCGACGCCGACTACCGCTGGCTGACGCAGCAACTGGTCGCCGTCGCCGACAAACACGCACGCGGCCGCATCGTGTCGCTGCTGGAAGGCGGCTATCACCTGCCGGCACTGGCGCGCAGCGTCGGCGAACACGTCAAGGTGCTGATCGGCGCCGATTGATTGCCGCCGCAGTCTTGCGCAACATCGTTGTATCGGCCATCGTGTTGCGTCAACGTCTTGCACATTGATCGAGGCGTGAAGGTGGCGTGCTGCGGGCCCGCACGCCGCGCCGGCAAACGCGAAATACATGCTCTAGCATGTGAACATGCACGGTCATCACACGCATCACGCCTCGGAGTCGGGCGATCAGACGCATGACGAGCATGCCCATCACGGGCATGACCACGATCACGCTGCGAGTCCGCCGCACGCGCATGCCACGCCGCAGGCCGCAGATCATGAGCACCGGCACGCACACGGCGGCCACGGCCATGCGCACGGTCCGGTGAACTACGACCGGGTGTTTGCGATCGGCGTCGCGTTGAACCTTGCTTACGCGCTGATCGAAGCAGTCGCCGGGCTCTGGCTCAACTCGCTGGCGCTGGTCGCCGACGCCGGACACAATCTCTCCGACGTGCTGGGCCTGGTGCTCGCCTGGGCCGCCGTCTGGTTGTCGCGACGCAAACCGTCGGCCCGCCATTCCTACGGCCTTGGCCGCACTTCCATTCTCGCCGCGCTGGCCAACGCGATCCTGCTGTTCGCCGCGCTCGGCGTGATCGTGTGGGAATCGGTCGGTCGCCTCGCGGCGCCGCAGGCGATTGCCAGCGGACCGGTCATGGCCGTCGCGCTGATTGGCATCGCCATCAACGGCTTCACCGCCTGGCTGTTCATGCGCGGCAGCAAGACCGATCTCAACGTGCGCGGCGCCTATCTGCACATGGTGGCCGACGCCGCGGTGTCGGCCGGCGTGGTCGTCAGCGCCGCGCTGATGGGTGTCACCCATTGGCTCTGGCTCGACCCGCTGACCAGTCTGGCGATTTCTGCGGTCATCGCCTGGGGATCGTGGTCGCTGCTGGTCGACTCGCTGCGGCTGTCGCTCGATGCAGTTCCGCGTCACATCGATGGCGACGGTGTCGCGCGTTTCCTGGCAGCGGACCATCGCGTCAAGGACGTGCATGACCTGCACATCTGGGCGCTATCGACGGAGGCGGTGGCGCTCACGGTGCATCTGGTGTGCCCCGACGGTCACCCCGGCGACGCCTGGCTTGAACGCCTCTGCCGTGACTTGCACGAGCGCTATGACATCGATCATCCGACCATCCAGATCGAAACCGGCAGCGGCGGGTTCGAGCGCTGCCAGAACAGCTGCGGGATCGCGGCCACGGCAACCCACACGCCGTGACCGGCAGAACGTCCGTCAGCGCGCGGGCGCAGCCCAGCGTCGAAGCAGCTCGCCACCCAGCACCGCCACCGCGAGCCCCAGCAAGACGACGGCAGCGCCGACCACTTGCAGTGTCGACAGGCGTTCGCCGAACGCCCAGGCCGTCGCACTCATCCCGGCCACCGGCACCCAGAGCGCAAACGGCGACACCATCGACGCCGGATACCGCGTCAGCAGATTCGACCAGAGCCCGTAGCCAAACACCTGCGCCGCATAGGCCAATACGCAGAGATTGCCCCACAGCATCCAGCTCGAGGACGTGATCGGCGTCAGCAACGCCCCGGCCGGCTCGACGGCGAGCGAAATCGCAACCAGCGGCGGCACAGCGGCAAGACTCGACCAGGCGATGAAATTCATCGCGCTCACCCGCCCGCCATGGACGATGCGGGCAACGTGCTTGGCCACCGTATTGCCCGCCCCCCAGAAAAACGCAGCCAGCAGCACCAGCAGGAACGCCGTTACCACTCCGCCCTGCAGCTTGGTGATGCCGATGATGACCAGCCCCACCGTGGCGACCAATGCGCCTGCGATCTGGGTACGCTGCACCTGTTCGCCGTAGAGCGCGACGGCGAGACCGATGGTAAAGAAAACCTGCGTCTGGATCACCAGCGACATCAAGCCGGCCGGCATCCCCATGTTCAGCGCAATGAACATGACCGCGAACTGGCCGACCGCGATGAACAGCGCATAGAGCAGCAGCCATCGCCAAGGTACTTGCGGCCGGCCGACGAAGAACACGAGCGGTACCGCCGCCATGAAAAATCGCCAGCCGGACAACGCAAACGGCGGTACCGTTTGCAGCGCCAGCTTGATCGAAACGAAGGTGAGCCCCCAGATCGTCGCGATCGCGAGGGCCAGCAGGCTGTGACGAAGCGGCAACTACTCCACCGCCTTCAGTATTGCTTCGACCACGCTTTTGGCATCGCCAAACACCATCATCGTCTTGTCCATGTAGAACAGCTCGTTGTCGAGCCCGGCATAGCCGGCCGCCATCGAGCGTTTGTTGACGATCACCGTGCGCGCCTTGTACGCCTCGAGGATCGGCATGCCGTAGATCGGGCTGCCCTTCTGCAGGGCAAGCGGATTCACCACGTCGTTGGCGCCGAGTACCAGCACCACATCGGTGTCGGCGAATTCGGAATTGATGTCCTCCATCTCAAACACTTGGTCGTATGGCACTTCCGCCTCCGCCAGCAGCACGTTCATGTGCCCCGGCATGCGTCCGGCGACCGGATGGATCGCGTACTTGACGTCGACGCCTTTGGCGATCAGCTTCTGCGCCAGTTCCTTCACGGCGTGCTGTGCGCGGGCGACCGCGAGACCGTAACCGGGAACGATTACTACACGGTCGGCATTGGACAGCATGTAGGCTGCGTCCTCGGCACTGCCGCTCTTGACCGCGCGCTGCTCCTTGCTGCTGGTGACGGCGCCGCTTTCACCGCCGAAGCCGCCGAGAATCACGCTGATGAACGAGCGGTTCATCGCCTTGCACATGATGTAAGACAGGATTGCGCCCGACGAGCCCACCAGCGAGCCGGCGATGATCAGCATCGGATTGTTCAGCGAGAAGCCAATGCCGGCGGCAGCCCAGCCGGAATAACTGTTGAGCATCGACACCACCACCGGCATATCGGCGCCGCCGATCGGAATGATGATCAGCACACCGAGCAGGAATCCAAGCACGCAGATGATCATGAAGTCGGTAAACGACTCCGAATGCCAGAAGCCGAAAATGAAAAACAATGTCGCCAGCCCGAGCACGGCATTCAGCGCGTGTTGTCCCTTGAAAGTAACGGGCGCCCCCTGGAATAGACGGAACTTGTACTTGCCCGAGAGCTTGCCGAACGCGATCACCGAACCGGAGAAGGTCACGGCCCCGATAAAGGCGCCGAGCGCCAGCTCAATGCGATTGCCACCGGGAATCAGGCCGCCCTTCTGCGTGATACCGAATGCGTAGGGCTCCACCACCGCCGCGACCGCAATACACACTGCCGCCAGGCCGATCATGCTGTGCATGAACGCAACCAGTTCCGGCATTTTGGTCATCTCGACGCGTTTCGCCATGATGGCACCAATGCCGCCGCCAACCACTAGTCCGCCCAGCACGTAACCGAGGCCAAGCGCCGATTCGCCGGCCAGCTTGTAGATCAGCGCGGCCGTGGTGACCATCGCGATCGCCATGCCGGCCATGCCGAAACGGTTGCCCGTGATCGAGGTGGTCGGGTGTGACAGCCCCTTGAGCGCCTGAATGAAGAACACCGAGGCGACGAGGTAGAGAAGAACAACGACGTTCATGCTCATTTGGCAGCCTCCGCCTTGCTGTCTTTCTTCTCTTTCTTCTTGAACATTTCAAGCATGCGCTTGGTGACCAGGAAGCCGCCGAAGATGTTGACGGCCGCGAGCGCGACGGCTAGCACGCCCATGGTCTTGCCGAGCGTGGTCTCGGTCAGCGCGGCGGCCAGCATGGCGCCCACGATGATGATCGCCGAGATGGCATTGGTCACCGCCATCAGCGGCGTATGCAGCGCCGGCGTCACGGTCCACACCACGTGATAGCCCACGTAAATGGCCAGCACGAAGATGATCAGATTGATGACGATATGTTCGACACCGCTCATTTCGCTTCTCCCCCAACTGCACCCACCGCAGGCCCCGTCACCAGCGTGGCGGCGACGATATCGTCGTCCATATTGATCTTGAATTCACCCGTCTTGAAATCGACCAGCAGCTTCAGGAAGTCGAGCACGTTGCGCGCATAGAGGGCGCTGGCGTCCTGCGGCAGCAGCGCCGCGAGGTTGGTGTGCCCGACCAGCGTCACGCCGTGCTTGACGACCACTTTGTCCTTCTCGGTCAACGGGCAATTGCCGCCCTGCTCGGCGGCAAGGTCGACGATCACCGACCCCGGTTTCATCGCCTTGACCATGTCCTCGGTCACCAGCACCGGCGCCGGGCGCCCGGGGATCAGTGCGGTGGTGATTACACAATCGGCCGCCGCCACACGCTTGGCAACCTCGGCACGCTGCCGCGCCATCCAGCTCTCCGGCATCGGTTTGGCATAACCGCCGACACCTTGCGCGGTCTCGCGTTCTTCGTCGGTTTCGTAAGGCACATCGATGAATTTGGCACCGAGCGACTCGACCTGCTCTTTCACTGCCGGGCGCACGTCAGACGCCTCGATCACCGCACCGAGACGCTTTGCCGTGGCGATCGCCTGCAGGCCCGCCACACCGACGCCGAGGATGACGACGCGCGCCGCCTTGACCGTTCCGGCTGCGGTCATCAGCATCGGAAAGAACTTCGGATAATGGTTCGCAGCCAGAATCACCGCCTTGTAGCCGGCGATATTGGCCTGCGACGAGAGCACGTCGAGGCTTTGCGCGCGCGTGGTGCGCGGTGCCCGCTCCAGCGAAAAGCCGTTGACTCCCTTGTCCTTGATCGCGGCGATGCCATCCGCATTGAATGGATTGAGCATGCCGATCAGCTGCGTGCCCGCCTTCATGGCAGCCAGCTCGCCGGCACCAGGACCGCGCACCTTGAGCACGATATCGCTTCCCGCCAGTACGTCCGCTCCATTGGCATTGACCGTTGCCCCGGCCGCCGCATAAGCCTCGTCGAGCAGGCTGGACGCGGCGCCCGCCCCGGATTCGATGCTGACCGAAAAGCCGGGAATGGCCGCCAGTTTCTTCACCGTCTCCGGCGTTGCCGCAACCCGCGTCTCGCCTGCCGTCGTCTCCTTGATGATGCCGATCCTCATCGGTCACCTCCCCTTTTGTTTGACCGGGGCAGTGTAGCCGCTTTCTACCGCGTTGCGCAGCGCTTGAGACGGGTTAACCCTTGACGGAATACTCCAGCTTTGGCTGCGCTTTTTTGCCAATGCGGGTAAATTTATGGATTCGGTTTCCGGAGGCAATTTCATGACCCATCTTTCCCGCCCGTTCCTGCGCAGTGTTGCCGCGGCGCTCGGCCTCGCCGTTGCGGCCGCGACAATGACGGCAAATGCCGCGACACTCAAGAACGCCGCCCAGAACGACATTCTGACGGCCGACCCGCATTCGCAAAACCACGCGACGACCAATGCGATCCTGATGCACGTCTACGAGGGGTTGACCCGTTACAACCAGAAGTTCGAGGTGGAGCCGGCGCTCGCCAGCAAGTGGACTTACATCTCGCCGACGCAAGTACGCTTCGAGCTGCGCAAGGGCGTGAAATTCCATGACGGTACGCCGTTCACCGCAGACGACGTGGTGTTCAGCTTCAACCGCATCAAGCAGCCGCAGGGCACGATGCAGATCTACATCGCCGGCATCGGCGAAGTGAAGAAGGTCGACGACTACACCGTCGACTTCATCATGCCGGCGCCGAACCCGATCCTGCTGCGCAACATCATCGACTTCCGCATCATGAGCAAGACATGGAGCGAGAAGAACAAGGTCACCAATATTCAGGACTACAAGGCGAAGGAAGAAACCTACGCCTCGCGCAACGCGATGGGCACCGGTCCGTACATGTGGAAGGCCTGGGCACCTGAGCAGCGGATCGAGATGGTGGAAAACCCCAACTGGTGGGGCAAGAAAGACGGCAACGTCACCGCCTACACCTACCTGCCGATCAAGGCCGACGCCACCCGTATCTCTGCGCTCATCGCGGGCGACATCGACATGTCCTCCGAAGTGCCGCCGCAGGACGTCGAGCGCCTGAAGAAGGACCCGAAGCTGAAAGTGCTCGAGGGCATCGAAGTCCGCACCATCTTCCTCGGTATGGACCAATGGAGTGACGAGGCGAAGTACACCAACGTCAAGGGCAAGAACCCGTTCAAGGACAAGCGCGTGCGTGAGGCGCTGTCGCTGGCGGTGGATCGCGAAGCGATCAAGAAGTCGATCATGCGCGGCCTCTCGGTACCCGCGGCCATCATCGTCGCGCCTGGCGTGAATGGCCACAGCAACGATATCGACAAGGCCGAATTCAACGTCGAGAAGGCCAAGAAGCTGCTCGCCGACGCCGGTTATCCGAACGGCTTCGAGCTGACGCTGGATTGCCCGAACAACCGCTACGTCAACGACGAAAAGGTCTGTCAGGCGGTGGTCGCCATGTGGGCCAAGATCGGCCTCAAACCGAAGCTGAACTCGATGAACTTCGCGCCCTACATCGCTAAGATCCAGAACTTCGACACCAGTGTCTACATGCTGGGCTGGGGCGTGGCCACCTACGACGCGCTCTATTCGCTGCAATCACTGGTGCGCACCAAAACCACCGGCGCTGACGGCAACTTCAACCTCGGCCGCATCAATGACACCCGTCTCGACGCCATCATCGATCAGCTGAAGACCGAGCCGGACGTGACCAAGCGTAACGCGCTGATCCGCCGTGCGCTGGAGCGCACCAAGGAGGAGGCGTACTACGTGACGCTGCACCACCAAATCCGGCCGTGGGCGATGAAAAAGGAAGTCACCACGCTGCACCGCTCGGACGACCGTCCGGAAGCACGCTTCGCCAGGGTGTCTGGCGGGGGATCGTAGTCGCCGCAGTTCTGATCGACGACTACAACGAAAAGGCGCCCACGGCGCCTTTTTTGTGTCGACGCTGGCGGTCATCGGTAGCCGCATTGCGCAATCGTTGGCGGCCTGCATGAAGCCATCAGGATTGCAGGCAGTGGCGCAGCGCCCCGCCGCCCTCGCTTCCGGCGCAGCCATATCTTCAAGTACGTCCGACCGGCCGTAGCACCAGAAGCCGCAACAAAAAAAGCCCCGCGATGCGGGGCTCTCTGCGTCTTCCAAGCCTGCCAGGCAGGCGAGGAGCTTACTTTGGCGGAGACGGAGGGATACAAACCATCGTCTAAGGTGTTCCGGCGAAGTCCGGTAACCCATTGTTTTTCATAGGCAATTCTTATATTTACATAAGTCAATCGTCTTGACACTTCCAACGCAGTCCCACAAAATCCGTGCTTTGTTTGTGGGACATTTTGGGGGACTGGCTAACCCCAAAAACTGGAAATCGAACGGGGAAGCATGGCAAAGGCAATCGACAGACTGACCGACCGCACCGTCAAGGCGATCAAGAAGCCCGGCTATCACGGCGACGGCAACGGACTTTATTTGTGCGTGAAGCCGTCCGGCGCGAAGTCGTGGATTCTTCGCTACATGGTCGCAGGCAAAGCCCGCGAAATGGGCTTAGGCGGTTACCCGACCTTTGGGCTTGCCGACGCTCGCCAACGGCGCAACACCGAACGTCAGCGCATTGCCGACGGCGTAGACCCCATCGAAGCCCGCGACGAACGCGCGAACGCAAGGAAGGTGACGCAGGCGAAGCGAAGCACGTTCAACGATTGCGTTGAACGCTTCTTGGCGGCAAAGTCAGTAGAGTGGCAAAACCCAAAGCATCGGGCGCAGTGGCGCACCTCGCTTGACACCTACGCTGCGCCGCACTTCGGGGAATTGCCCATTCAGGCCGTAGATACCGACTTAGTGCTGAAGGCGCTAACTCCGATCTGGACGACAAAGACCGAGACCGCGAGCCGCGTGCGCGGACGCATTGAAGCGGTGTTGGATTGGGCAACAGTATCCAAGCGGCGCAGTGGCGAGAACCCGGCGCGCTGGCGTGGCAATCTCGACAAGCTGTTGCCGAAGCCCGGCAAGATTGCCAAGGCAGAACATCATCCCGCGCTGTCGTACCGCGACGTGTATGGCTTCCTGCAATTGCTGGCGAACGCCGAGGCCACCGCAGCGCGAGCACTGGAAGTCGTGATTTACACCGGGCTACGCACCGCCGAAGTCATCGGTGCGAAATGGGACGAAATCGACTTTGACGCGGGCGTGTGGACGGTTCCAGCTTCGCGCATGAAAATGAAGAAACAACACCGCGTCCCGCTATCGGCGCCCGCCGTTCAAGTGTTGCGCGCGTGCTCCGCGTTGCGCGTCAACGACTACGTCTTTCCGTCCCCGAACGGCACCACGGGACGCCCGCGACCGCTGTCCAACATGGCGATGCTGACGCTTCTGAAACGCATGAAGCGGACGGACGTTACGCCGCACGGCTTCCGGTCAACCTTTCGCGACTGGGCAGCGGAGCAAACGAATTTCCCGCGCGAACTGTGCGAGATGGCACTTGCGCACACCGTCGGCAGTGATACCGAGCAAGCCTATCAACGCGGCGACCTGCTGGAAAAGCGCGCCCGCTTGATGGCCGCGTGGGCGACCTACTGCAACACGAAACCGAACGACACGGCGACCGTGACGCCCATTCGCCGCAACACATAGCGGAACGTCGTAACCGTCAAATATTTCCAAATCGATATAAAATGAAGCCTATTAACTGGATAGGTTCCAGCAAGCGAGACATCGCCGATTTTCCGGTTGACGCACGACGCGAGGCGGGCAACCAACTGTTTTTGGTTCAAAGCGGACTAGAGCCGCACGACTGGAAGCCCATGCCGACTGTGGGCGCGGGCGTGAACGAAATCAGAGTGAAGGCAAACGGGCAATGGCGGGTGCTGTACGTGGCGAAATTTGCGGGCGCGGTTTACGTGCTTCATGCGTTCGGCAAGAAAACGCAACGCACCGCAAAGGCCGATATTGACCTAGCGGCGAAGCGCTATAGCGATCTATTGAATGAGCTGAAGGCCGTGAAGTAACGAAACGCACCAGACAGGGCAAGAGCGGAGAAATCATCATGGCAAAACTCGAAATCACTAAAGGCAGCGGCAACGTATTTGCCGACTTGGGTTTTTCGCCCGAAGAATCGGCAAACCTGCTGTTGCGCTCCACGTTCATGGCACGACTCACCAAAATTGTGAATGACCGTGCGCTGACTCAAGTTGAGGCGGCAAAACTATTCGGCGTCACGCAACCGCGCGTCAACCTGCTGCTACGCGGAAAAATCGCGTCGTTCAGCGTTGACGCATTGGTGAACATGCTCGCACGGGCGGGCTTCGCCGTTGAACCGCGCATCGTGAAGATGAAGGCGAAAGCGGTTCACGCATAGCTGTTGCGCGCCTAGTCCGACCGGACGAACACCGGCCCCCCTACCCGGCTGGCGCGGCTTCCCGTAGGGATTGCGCGAAGGATGCGTAATGGTAACGAAGACTGCAAAGCCTGCTGACGCGGCGAAAACGACTTTCAACGATTTGCCAGCGGGCTCTTTCGCATTGCCGTTCACCGTTCGCGTTGAGAAGCAAATCCGCGATGGCGAATTGACCGACGTGAACGTTTACGAGTACGCCGACGAATGGGACAACGCGCTCGCGCAGCTTTTCAGTTTGGCCGGTCATCCGGTGAAGCTGCGCCATGATCGCGAGCTATGGGGCATTGACGCGGCGTTGCACAAACTTGAGGACTGCGCAGCGAAACCCGGCCTGATTCAAATTCGCGAGGCAGCGAGGAAGGCGATGAGCAGTGGCAACGGTCAGAACGCCGTGTTGCTGCTCACGCATCTGCATTACCAGCTTTGGATTATCGAGCGCGAGAACGCTGTTATTCCGCCTGCTCGCGTCGGCAAGAAGTTCATCGATGGCAGGCGACAAGCAAACAAGCTCGGCCCCGTTGCAAGGAGGGTAACAGCGCATCTAAAGGAAGACGCAGCGGCAAGCGCCGTTACCGTGTGGGACGCGATCGAGGAGCGCCCCCCTAAAGGCTTCACGTTCTGCCACAACAGCCTAGGGCGCTACATCGAAGATGAGAGAGGCCGCACTGTCATGGAGTGGAAACGCTTCAATAACCTCATTTCGGAGCGGCGCAAAGCCCTCAAGTAGCCCGCTTTTTCACGGGTACAGCAACCCGTGAAAGCTCTTGGCTAAATTCCTCTGGCAGTCCGCGAATGTCTCGCGGAGGCTGAAACGGAGTCACAGACTCCAGAGAGGAAAACATGGCTCAAGTTCTCGAAAACGCACTCCGAATTCTTCGCCGTCGGCAGGTAGAAGATCGTGTCGGGTTGTCGCGATCATCGTTGTACGCACTGATTGCCACGAACCAATTCCCCCGTCCGGTGCAGCTTTCGGCGCGCGCTGTCGGCTGGCGTGCCGAAGATGTTGATGCGTGGCTCGCGTCGCGTCTGGTGAAAGGTGACTCGCAATGAGCGGCGCCGCAAAAGAAAAAGCCGGGGTGGAGCCCGGCAATTTCGGTGCAATAACGACGAAGCACGAGGGAGATTCTAGCGCCTGCTGCGCAGAACGCAAGGAGTTCGCCACGCTGCAAGCGCGATTCGCAATGGTCGGGCATGTGCTCTATCGCGTCATCGGCTTGGATGGTCGCGTCCTGTATGTCGCGGGCCGGTGGGGCTATCTTCGCGAGTTGCCCGACCTCGCGGCGGTTAGTGCCTTCCTCGCGTTGATTGGGGGTGCGCGATGAACATCGAACACGCCTTCCGCAACGCGATGGCGCAGGCCGGCATCATGACTGACGCGCCAATCATCGCCGATGGCAATCTGCACCGCGTCCACGCCGAAGGCGACCGGCGCGGGACGAAAAACATTTGGTACACACTGCACGCCGACGGTCGCGCAGCGGGTGCCTTCGGGCACTGGCGAACCGGCGTATCGCAAACGTGGCGCGGCGAATCATCGTCACCACCGAGCGACGCGCAGCGCGCCGAGTTTCAACGCCAACAACAGCAGCGCGAAGCCGAGACGCAGGCCGTCTACACAGAAGCAGCGCGACGCGCCGAAGTGTTGCTTTCGGAAGCGACCGGCAACAGCAGCAATCACCCCTATATCCGGCGGAAGGGTATCGAACCGTTCGGCGTGAAAGTGAGTCGCACGGGCTCACTCGTTATCCCCGTCTACAACGCCGAAACGCATTGCCTACAGTCGTTGCAATTCGTCGGCGGCGATGGCCGAAAAACCTTCCTCACCGGTGGCCGTATGAAGGCCGGATGCGTCCCGCTGCAACACTCGCCGGAATCGTTCAAAGCGGCGCTACAGGCGCGAATCGCCATCGCCGAAGGATTCGCCACGGCGGCAACGATTGCGCAGGCGCTAGGGCCGTCTACGGCGGTTTTTGCGGCATTCAGCGCCGACAATCTTGAAGCCGTAGCGGTGGCACTGCGGGCGCGATACCCAAACGCGGCAATCACGATCTGCGGCGACAACGACCTAAGCGGCGTCGGTCAACGTGCGGCACAGCGGGCAGCGCTCGCAGTAGATGGCGCCCTCGCTATCCCTGAAATGCCTGGGCTGGATTGGAACGACGTTGCATTGCAGCGCAACGCAGGAGGTGGCGTATGAGCACCAACGTTGCCGAGCAAATCGACGCAGTTATCCCCGACTTCGGCAGCGATGTAGCGCGAGCCATAGCAAACGCAAGTGTGCCGGCAAGAGGCGAGCATCAACCCGGCAACGGCTGGCCTACTCCGCTCCCGTTGTCGGCGAAGGTGCAACCGGAACCCTATCCGATTGATGCCCTTCCCTCCCCGATTCGTGCGGCAGTGGAAGAAGTCGCGGGGTTTGTCAAAGCGCCCGTCCCGATGGTGGCATCGTCGGCGCTGGCGGCGCTGTCACTGGCTTGTCAGGCCCACGCTGACGCCAAGCGTGCTGAAAAACTTCACGGGCCTATCGGGCTATTCCTGCTGACTATTGCTGATTCCGGCGAACGCAAATCAACGTGTGACGGCTTCTTTACGAAAGCGATTCGCGACTATGAAGAAGCCCAAGCCGAAGCAGCAAAGCCCGAACTGAAAGACCATCGGGCGGCACTGGAGGCGTGGGACGCCAAGCGATGCGGCGTGAAGGAGAAGATTCGGCAACTTGCCAAAGACGGCAAGCCGACAGCGGGTATGGAATCGGCCTTGCGCGAGCTGGAGCACGACAAGCCGGAACCGCCAAGAGTCCCCCGCCTGCTCTATGCCGATGCAACCCCCGAAGCGCTGGCGTATGGATTGGCGAAACAGTGGCCTTCCGGCGGCGTGGTGTCTGCCGAGGCCGGAATCGTCTTTGGTTCGCATGGCATGGGCAAGGACTCAGTCATGCGAAACCTTGGTTTGCTGAATCAGCTATGGGACGGCACCAGCCTGACCATTGACCGGCGATCAACCGATTCGTTTACCGTGCGCGGCGCTCGTCTGACCGTGGCCCTGCAAATTCAGGAACCGACCTTGCGCGAATTCTTCACCCGATCCGGGGCGCTGGCGCGGGGCACTGGCTTCCTCGCCCGCTTCTTGGTGGCGTGGCCTGAATCAACCCAAGGGCAACGGCCATTCGCTGAAGCCCCGGCGAACTGGCCGCACCTGGCCGCGTTTCATCGGCGCATTGCCTCGATACTGGAGCAACCTGTCCCCATCGACGACGACGGCGCATTGACCCCGCCCATGCTTCCCTTGACTGCGGAAGCCAAGGCCGCATGGGTGAGCTATCACGATGCCATTGAAAGCGAGCTGGCGAGCGGTGGCGAGCTTTACGACGTGCGCGACGTGGCGAGCAAATCCGCCGACAACGCGGCACGGCTGGCGGCGCTGTTCCAGATGTTCGAGGGCTCAGGCGGCGCTATCGGTGCAGATGCTTTCGAGGGGGCGAGCCGAATCACGGCATGGCATCTGCACGAAGCCCGACGCTTCTTTGGTGAGTTGGCATTACCGACGGAACTGGCGGACGCGGCGCGGCTGGATAGCTGGCTGATCGAGCATTGCCAGCGGGAGCGGGTGCGCATGGTTGGGAAGAATCATGTTCGCCAACATGGGCCGCTGCGGGATGGTGCGCGGCTTGATGCCGCGATTCGTGAACTTGCCGAGCTTGACCGCCTACGACTGGTGAAGGATGGAAAGCGCCTGACGGTTCACCTTAACCCGGCGCCGGCGGGGGCGGCACCATGACCCTTGCCGCACTGATCCGCAAACGCGACACCGGGAACACTGCTACTGCTATTGCTGCTATTCCTGCTACTCAACCCAAGGAGGGAGCGGCAACAGTAGCAAGAATAGCGACTGTAGCAGTAGCAAAGTCCCCGCAAGGGCAAACCGTACCCACGGTAACAGTCAGTCCCGACGACACGGCGATCCGTGCCGACTCACCCGAAGTCATCGCGGAGCGCGCAATTGCTATGGCCGCACTCACCGACGAGCAGCGCGCGGCACGACTGACCGACCTACACCGCGAGCCGGCCATCGCCGGATTCTGGGCCTTGCTATGGCCGGAGGCATCCGAATGACTGCCACGGCACCGGAGGGGGGATCAAATCTCTGGAGGTCGCTACAGGGACACCGACCGCTTGCCCAAATTTTCACGCCGTCAGCTCAGAAAAACGGCTTTTCAGGCTTCTGGGCACAAGGGGGGGCGGTGAAATCTCTGGCGCTTGCCTGCTGGAAACCGAGCACATGCCTTCGCTTTCACAAACCGCGACTTTTGCCCGCTACCCGATGCCGCAACGGGGGGGCGTTGAAACCTTTGGAGCCTTTCGCCGCATGACCGAGCGCATGCCTTCGCTTCAATCTAAACCCACGATTCGCGCCCGCACACCAGCGCGCGCAAGAGCATCGCCATGAAAACACTCTCAACAAATCACCGTAAAGCCGTCAATCAGGCCGCCCACGCTGCGGCTCAGCGTTTCGAGATAGAAATCCGTGAGCGATGGCTTGCCGAGCTTGTGGAGGCCTTAGAGGCCGGCGCGTCGTTTCAGGAGTTGCAGGAGCGCATTGCGAAGCTGACCCAGTGACCGGCAGGCGTGTCGGTTTGCGATTACCAGCGATCTGCGCGCGTGAGGCCGACGCGTCGAATCAACCGGCACGCGTGCCGCTTGATAGCAGCGATCTGCGTGCGCGAGGCCGACGCGATTGAAATCCGCATTCGGGCGGAGCGGAGATTGGGCGAGATGCTGGCGGCGAGCGAAAGAAACACGGGCGCCGCTGGCCTTGGCGTTAATCAGCACACATCAAAAGAGGTGCGGTCGTCGTCAACGACCGCACCTACTTTATCGAGCGCCGGAATCAGCAAAGACTTATCCGCCCGCGCCCAAAAGCTCGCCGCGGTGCCGCAGGAGCAATTCGAGTCGGAAGTCAGTCAGTGGCGCGAGCGGGTCAGCGCGGAGGGGGCGCGACCAATGCGCGCGTTGTGGGACATTTTGGGGGACTGGCCCATGCCGAAAATAAAAAAGCCCTGAAAATCAGGGCTTTAGCTTCGATTACTGGCGGAGACGGAGGGATTCGAACCCTCGATGCAGCTCATCACCGCATACTCCCTTAGCAGGGGAGCACCTTCGGCCTCTCGGTCACGTCTCCGTAAGCTATTGATTGTAGCGGGTTTTATTTTTCCCGCCAGCGACCGGCAGCTACGCAGCAGCCTTGTCCAGCTCGAACGCACGATGCAGCGCCCGAACGGCCAATTCCATGTACTTGTCGTCGATCACTACAGAGATCTTGATTTCGCTGGTGGAGATCATCTGGATGTTGATGCCCTCTTTCGACAGCGTTTCGAACATCAGCGCCGCGATGCCGACGTGCGAGCGCATGCCGATGCCCACCACCGAGACCTTCGCTACCTTCGCGTCACCCGTCACTTCCTTGGCATGAATCGCGGGCTGCACGTCGTTCTTGAGCACCTCTAGTGTCTTCTGCAGTTCGTTGCGATGCACCGTGAAGGAGAAGTCCGTGGTGCCGCCAACGCCGGCATTCTGGATGATCATGTCGACGTCAATATTGGCCTTCGCCACCGGACCGAGGATCGCGTAGGCGATGCCGGGTTTGTCGGGCACACCAAGCACGGACACCTTCGCTTCGTCGCGGTTGAAGGCAATGCCGGAGATGACTGCTTGTTCCACGTTTTCGTCTTCCTCAAAACTGATGAGCGTGCCCGAGCTGGCTTCTTCCGCGATCGGGATCATCGGATCGCTGAAGCTGGTGAGCACCCGGGTCGGGACTTTGTACTTGCCGGCAAACTCGACCGAGCGAATCTGCAGAATCTTGGAGCCGAGCGATGCCATTTCGAGCATCTCCTCGAAGGTGACGGTCTTCAGCGGGCGAGCGTCCGGCTCGACGCGCGGGTCAGTCGTGTAGACCGCGTCGACGTCGGTGTAGATCAGACACTCGTCGGCCTTGAGCGCTGCGGCTACGGCCACCGCCTGGGTGTCGGAGCCGCCGCGACCGAGCGTGGTGATATGGCCGTCGTCGGTGACGCCCTGGAAGCCGGTAATGACGACCACCTTGTCCTTGCCCAGCTCGTCGCGGACACGCTGGTCCTCGATGCTGGTGATACGCGCCTTGGTGTAGGAGTCATCGGTGCGGATCGGTACCTGCCAGCCGCAAAAACTGATGGCATCGACGCCCTCCGCCTGCAACGCAATCACCAGCAGGCCGACCGAGACCTGCTCGCCGGTGGCGGCAATCATGTCGAGTTCGCGCAGACTGGCGTTGCTGTCGACTTCCTTGGCCAGCGCCAGCAGGCGGTTGGTTTCGCCCGACATGGCGGATGGCACGACCACCATCTGGTAACCGGCGCGATGCCATTTGGCAACGCGTTTGGCGACGTTCCTGATGCGCTCGACCGAGCCCATCGAAGTGCCGCCGTATTTGTGGACGACTAGGGACATGCTGATTCTTCGTAGGGCGGGCACGGCCCGCCGGGGATGTATACAAGGCGGGCCGTGCCCGCCCTACAGGGAGCGCTTATGCTGCGTCAGCGTCAAATTCGCTTGAACACCAGTGTGCTGTTGGTGCCGCCAAAGCCGAAACTATTGGACATCACCGTGTTGACTTTGACCTGACGTGCAGTGTTGGGCACCAGATCGAGGTCGACCGCCGGATCCTGTTTGTGCAGGTTGATGGTGGGCGGAATCACGCCGTGATGCAGCGCGAGAATGGTGAAGACGGCCTCAACGCCCGCGGCGGCGCCGAGCAGGTGGCCGGTCATTGATTTGGTCGAGCTGACCATCAGCTTTTTGGTGTGATCGCCAAACGCGGCCTTGACGGCAGTCGCTTCGGCAATGTCGCCGAGCGGTGTCGAAGTGCCGTGCGCGTTGACGTACTCGATGTCCGACGGGTTCAATCCCGCGTTGCGCAGCGCGTTCAACATGCAGCGACGAGCGCCATCGCCGTCCTCGCGCGGCGCGGTGACGTGATAGGCGTCACCTGAGACACCGTAGCCAACCAATTCGCAGTAGATTTTTGCGCCGCGCGCCCTGGCGTGCTCCAGCTCCTCGATGACCAGCACGCCGGAGCCTTCACCCAGCACGAAGCCGTCGCGATCGACGTCCCACGGCCGGCTGGCGCCAGCAGGATCGTCGTTACGGGTGGAAATGGCGCGGGCAGCGTTGAAGCCGCCGATGCCCAGCTCGCAAACCGCCGCCTCGGAGCCACCGACGACCATCACGTCGGCGTCACCGTATTCGATCTTGCGCATGCTCTCGCCGATCGAGTGGTTGGCAGTACTGCAGGCGGTGACGACGGCGAGATTCGGCCCCTGGAAGCCGTACTCGATGGAAACCAGGCCCGAGATCATGTTGATGATCGAACCGGGGATAAAGAACGGCGAAATCTTGCGCGGGCCACCCTCGGCCAACGCCTTGCAGGTGTCCTGGATCATCGGCAGTCCGCCAATCCCGGAGCCAATCGACAGGCCATAGCGGTCGGGGTTGGCCGGATGTGGGGCGATACCGGCATCGGCCAACGCCTCCTTGGCCGCGGCTATCCCGTAGTGAATGAAGCTGTCATAGCGGCGCGCTTCTTTGCCCGACATGTACTGCGCCGGATCAAACCCCTTCACCTCGCCGGCGATGTGGGTGTTGAACGGCGTCGAATCGAAGCGCGTAATCGGGCCGATGCCCGAGCGCCCGTTGGCAATGGAGTCCCAGGCGGCGCTGGCGCCAATACCGACGGGGCTCACGATACCAAGCCCGGTGACTACAACGCGGCGCTGTCTTGCTGTCATGTTGAATGCTTCTCAAAAACGCGGGGGGATGTCGCAACAGGTGGCGACGGCGCCGCGAAGGCGCAAGAAAAAGGCGGCTCGGTGGCCGCCTTTCCCGAATTGCTCAAAGGCGGTGACCTCGAGACTTATTTCTTGTGCGAATTGATGTAGTCAATCGCAAGCTGGACGGTCGTAATCTTCTCGGCCTCTTCGTCCGGGATTTCGGTGCCGAACTCTTCTTCGAGCGCCATGACGAGCTCGACGGTGTCGAGCGAGTCTGCGCCGAGATCATCGACAAACGATGATTCATTCTTGATGTCCGCTTCCGCCACGCCCAGTTGGTCGGCAACAATTTTTCTAACGCGGGCTTCGATATCACTCATGGCAAATCCTTAATGGATCCTTCAAAGAAAAGCGGCACGAAGCCGCAGCGGGTAGCATTTTAGCAAACGCCGGATGACCGTACTATGGCGATTTCAGCGTCGTCAAAGACCGTCAAACGCCGTGCAACTGCGCCGAAATCACGCGAAATACATGCCGCCGTTGACGTGCATCGTCGTACCGGTCACATAACCGGCCGCGTCGTCGCACAAAAATTTCACGGCATGCGCAATGTCGCCAGGGGTGCCCAGGCGACCGGCTGGAATCATTTCTACCAGCTTGCTGCGCTGCGCTTCCGGCAACGCCTGGGTCATGTCGGTGTCGATGAAGCCGGGCGCAACGAGATTCACGGTGATACCACGCGAACCCAGTTCTGCGGCAAGCGACTTGGTCAAACCCATCAGGCCCGCCTTGGCCGCCGCGTAGTTGACCTGCCCCGCGTTGCCCATCGAACCGACCACCGAGCCGATGTTGACGATGCGCCCCCAACGGGCCTTCATCATCGCGCGGCTCACGGCGCGCGACAACCGAAACACGCTCTTCAGATTGGTGTCGAGCACGGCGTCCCAATCCTCGTCCTTCATGCGCATCAGCAGCGTGTCGCGCGTGATGCCTGCGTTGTTGACCAGGATGGCGACGGGCCCCTCTTTGGCCTCGATGTCCTTCAAGGCGGCATCGATCGCCGCCGCATCGGTGACGTTGAGCACGATGCCGCGCCCGCCAAAGGGTGCCAGCGCAGCGCCAATCTTCGCCGCGCCTTCGGCGCTGGTAGCCGTGCCAACGACGCGCGCGCCGGCCTGCGCCAGCGCCTCGGCGATTGCCGCACCAATGCCGCGCGTCGCGCCGGTAACGAGTGTGACTTTGTCTTTCATGGCGTCGAAGTGTATTGCACCCGCCTGCCCGACTCATGAAATCGCTGGAACGGGCCCCGCAGTCGCGCGTTGCGGCGCCATCAATCGTCCTTCAACATGGCGTGCAGAAACAACCGCGCCTTTTCCCAGTCGCGACCCACTGTGCGCACGGTGACCCCCAGCGCCTCGGCGATCTCACTGTCGTTGAGGCCGGCAAAGTAGCGCATCTCGACGACCGTGGCCATGCGCGAATCGACCGCTTCCAGCTTGCGCAGCGCGTCATGCACCAGCAGCGCTTCATTGCCGTCGCCGCCAGTTGCCGATTCCGCGATTTGCGTGTTCAGCGTGAGGTCGAACTTGCCGCCGCCGCGGCGCTCGGCGTTGGCTTCGCGGATGAGATCCACGATCACCGAGCGCATCACTTTCGACGCGTAGGCGAGAAAGTGGGCACGACCGCTGACGTCAACAGACTTTGCCTGGACAAAGCGCAGGTAGCTGTCATGTACCAGCGCGGTGGTATCGAGCGACACCCGGTCGCCGCCGTGGCGCAGGCGGCTATGCGCGATGCGACGCAGCTCCGGGTAGAGTGCCGAGAATGCGGCGTCGCTCGCCGGGCGATGGCCAGCGCACGCCTGTTGCAGAAGCTCAGTGATATCGCTCATATTGGTCAACTGCCCGAATGCCCCTGCCCTAACGTTGCCGCGCCGCTGTACGCAGTTGCTGCAATCTTGCCAGTCGCGGGCTGGTCGGCACGTCGTTACCGGCAAGCCCCGCCTCCGCAACCGCGAGCCAGCGAGCATCGTCGGCCGCGCGCAGCGCCAGCGATGCTTCTGCCGCCAGTAGCGCCAGTTCGCCCCGACTCGCGGCCGGCAACTCGACTGCCGGGTCGTCAAGCCAGCGCCGGACGATGGTCAGCACGGCCGCGTGCCGACCGAGCGCGGCATGGGCACGGGCGCGGCTGTTGTCCATCTGCAATTGCATCAGCGGTGCGTTTTCGTAGTCCGGGAACCGCTGCCGAAAGGCATCGTACTCGCCGTCCATGTTAGGTGCGTCGCCCTTTTGCGCCGCGATTTCTACCGCGACACCGCTCAGCCCCTGGGCGATGGCGAGCGGCGGTACGCGGTCGCCGATCAACGCTCTGGCGCGGCGCAGTACGGCCTCGGCGCTGGCGGTATCCTGCAGTGCCAGATGCGATTGCGCTTCGAGCGTCCAGATTTCGGCGCGTGTATAGGGCGATTTGCCGTCGTACAGCGTGTCGGCGGTGCGCGCCATTTCCAGTCCGCGGTGGGCGTCGCCGCGTAGCAGGGCGATGTTGGCCTGCGCCACCGCCACCGGGAAATCGAGCCGGTGCGGCTCGCCGACCGGCTTGGGCAGAGTTGCCTTCACCTGACTCATCGCGTTGTCGGCGTCGCCGGCGCGACCGCGCTCGGCCATCAGCACGATGGCGCGACGTCCGAAGGCCTTGGCGTCGGTCAATGCGCCGTCGAAGGGACGCATGATGGCCACCGCCTCCTGCACCGTCTGCTCGGCCTCGCGCAGGCGAAGCAGCATGCGCAGGCTGGTGGCGAGGCTGCCCTTGGATTCACCCACCTCGATGTTGTCGGCGCCATACAGTTCGGCAAATTCGGCCGCGGCGCGGCGGTAGCCGTCGACCGCCTGTGCATGGTCGCCGCGCATGCGCGATGCGTGCGCCGACGCGCGCAGCGCGATCGCCCGCAGCTTGCCCTCCTGCGGGTAGCGACGCAGCAGCTCCAGCGCCGCGCCGGCCATGCGCAGCGACCGCGCCTGATCGGTCAACAGCGCGTTCTGCGCCTCGTACGCATACGCGCGCGCCAGCGCGACGCTGCCGGGGGCACGGGCAAGCAGAAAATCGCGGGCGTTCTCAATCAGATCGATGCGGCTGCCGAGCTGATCCTCGCCGGCGGCCCAGGCCAGCTCAAGCTGCGCCTCGGCGTACTGCATCGAATTGCGTCCGTGCGCCCGTTCCGCCGCCAGCAGCGCCTGCTCGTGGATCTGCTTGGCGCGCACGTTTTCATCCAACTGGCTGTATAGCGTTCCGAACAGGCGCAACAGTTCCGCGTTGACGTCCGCAGGCAGTTCGCGGTTTGCGCTCAGGCGGTCGACACCGCGGTCGAGCAGTTGCCGGGCGTTGAGATTGCGGACCTGCACCGCGTTCTTCTGGTCGTTGCTGTTGGCCCGGAATAGCGCCACCAGAAAGTCCTGCACGCTGGAGCTGCGTTGCGTCTCGCGCCGCGCCCGCGCGGCCTCGGCGTCGGCCCGACGCGCCGCCTCCCTCGCCGCACCCGCCTCGCGGTCGGCGCGATCGGCCTCATTCACCGCCGCCTGTGCCTGCGCATCGGCGCGCAGCGCGGAGGCCTGCGCCACGGCCGCCTCACGGTCGGCGCGGCTGCTTTCCGCCCGCGCCTGGCGCGCTTCGAGATCGGCGCGCGTCTGCTCGCTGCGCGCCATCTGCGCCGCGGCATCGGCACGACGCGCTTCGTCGCGGGCGACGCCGGCCTGCCACAGCGCGCCGGCGAGCCCGGTGGTCAGCGCCGCCGCAATCAGCCCGGCGGCCAGCACCCCGGTGCGGTTGCGCGACACGAACTTGCCGGCACGATAGCGCCAGGAATCGGGCTGCGCCTCCACCGGCAGGCCATCGAGATGGCGCTGGATGTCGGCCGCGAACGCGGCGACCGTGCCATAGCGCTGCTGCGGGTCCGCCTTCATGGCGCGGGCGACGATGATGTCGAGGTCGCCGCTCAGCGCCCGGGCCAGCCGCTCCCGTGTGCTGGCGCGCTGTTCGGCGGCGGCGTCGTCGCCGCGCCTGACGGCATCGCTCATGCGCAGCGACTCGCCGCCGACGATGGCATCCTCCAGCGCGGCGCGGCTGTTGCGTTTGAGCTGGTATGGCTTATGCCCGGTCAGCAACTGGTAGAGCACGACCGCCATCGAATAGACATCGCTCGCGGTGCCGATGGCGCGGCCGTCGATCTGCTCGGGGCTTGCGTAGTCAAGCGTCAGGGCGCGGCCGGCGAGCAGTGTCAGTTCGGTCTCGGCGGCTTGCGCGCTCGGTTCGTCAAGCAGCTTGGCGATGCCGAAATCGAGCAGATGTACCTGCCCGTCGCTGCTGACCAGGATGTTGCCGGGTTTCAGGTCGCGATGAATGACCAGCGCAGCATGCGCATACTGCACCGCCGCCGCCACCTGCAAAAAACACTGCAAACGTTCGCGGACGGGTAGCAGCAGATCATCGCAATGCGCGGTGATCGGCTTCCCCTCGACGTATTCCAGCGCCAGGAAGGGCTGCCCCTCGGCGGTGACACCGGCGTCGTAGAGACGGGCGATGTTGGGATGCGTCAGCGACGCGAGGATGTCGCGCTCGCGGGCGAAGCGCTCGGCCAGCGCGGTGCTGCGGTGCACCAGCGGCAGTTTGAGTGCCACCTGCCGGTTGACCGTCCCGTCGTCGCGATGGGCCAGCCACACGGCGCCCATGCCGCCCTGCCCAAGCTCGCGATCGAGCAGGTAGGGACCGACGCGGGTGCCGGCCGCCAGTGCCGCGGCGGCGTTCGTGCCGTTGCCCGTCAGGCCGCCGCTTCCGGCCGGACTCAGCAGAAACGTCGTCGACATGTCCGCCCGGTTGGCCAGCATGTCGCGCAGCACGGGCAGCAGCGTCACATGCGGCCCGGCGGCGAGTTCGACCAGCCAGCGGCTGCGCGCGTCGTCGTCGAGATCGAGCGCCCGATCCATCAGTTCGGACAGCGTCTTCATCGACTGCAGCGTCAGTTCCACCCGCCAAGCCCCCGTGTTTTGTCATCCGCCGCAAGCGCGGGCGGGGCCGATTGCGCCACGCTACGTCGGCCGGCGGTCCGGTTCGACGGCAGTGTAGCCCCACCCTTGCAGAGACGGTGCCGCCGCTTCTAATGTGCCAGCCGGTATCGCCGGCAAACTGTGACAACTTGTTTCCGGCAACCGGGCAACCGTCGCGCGGCGGCAACTTCTTCTTGCCATAACGACGGCTGCAATTGGCATAGCGCCGCAAATCGAATGAAGTCGACTTTCGCATTAAATGCGTTGTAACCACCATTGCTGTTGCGTTTCGTGACGAAAGATGCTTGGTCGCCATGTCCGAACCGGCGCGGGACGCCTGTCGTGGCGGTCGTCGCAGCCTTGCACGGCGATCGCTCGCGATACCGGGAACCGTCCGCTGCCAGCGCCGACAGCAAACGGGCGCGCGGCGCGCTAGACTTTGCCCGATGTTGAGCCTCGACCAGACCCTCCTCTACCTCCCCGCGGTCGCCATCATCATTGCGATTCCGGGGCCGGACATGCTGCTTTCGCTGTCGCGCGGGCTCAGCCAGGGGCGGGCGGCCGGCTGCGCGCACGCCTGCGGCGCCGGCGTCGGCATCATGGGCCACTCGCTGCTGGCCGCGTTCGGCGTCAGCGCGCTGCTGACCGCCAGCCAGACGGCGTTCTGGGTGATGAAACTGGTTGGCGGCGCCTACCTGATCTACCTCGGCGTGCAGCAGTGGCGCAGCACAGCGGCCGGCGCCGCGTCGTTAACCGCCAATCCGGCGCCGCTCGGGGTGATTTTCATGCGCGGCGTGCTCAGCAATCTGCTCAATCCCAAGGTAGCGCTGTTCGTGCTGGCCTTCGTGCCGCAGTTCGTGCGGGCGGGCGACGGCGGTGCCAGCCCGCTGGTGCAGATGCTGCTGCTGGGCGCCATTTTCTCGCTGCTGACCATCGTCGCCTACAGCGCGCTCGGCGCCGCCGCCGGCAGCGTGAACCGCTGGCTGGCCGCCCACCCGGCCTGGCTACGCGGCGTCAATCGCGGCGCCGCCGGCCTGTTCGTCGCCTCCGGTGCCGCGATTCTGCTGCTGGATCGGCGGCAATAGCTTTTTGCCGAAAGCCTTGATTGATCAGGGCTCAGGGCTGGTTTTTAGCTAAAGTCGATGCCGGGGTGGACTATCCGGCGCGCTGATGCCTGGACAGCGGCCAGTCAAGGTGCCAGCGACATCCCACACTGACCGTTGAGATAAGCGCGAATCAGCGGCCAGGTGTTGCGCGTCGCGGTCGGTCCCAGTGCGCCGCCGATGGCGGCGTCGCCGGTCAGGCCGAGCAGCACCCGCACCAGCAGCAAGCCGTCGGTACTGGCCAGCACCTGACCATCGCCATCGATGTCCAACGCCATCGGCAGGTTGGATGGGTTCCTTTGGGGATCAACAAACGCGGCAATCGCATTCCCGCCGGTGCGAGTGGCGCAGGCGCCGAACGTCATGCCCGAAATCAGTGCGTTGCCACTGAGACCCGCGTAGCGCCGCGTCAGCAGTATCCCGTCTGTCACGCGGATCAGTCCGTCGCCGTCTGCATCGATGCTGCAACTTGCTCCCGTTGTGTAGCCGCCGCAATGCAGCGTCAGATCGTATGTTCCCGTTGCATCCACGGTCGGATGCCAGGTCGTTGCCTCGATGTAGTGGGTGCCGGTCTGGGTCAGCTGAATTCCATTGAGTCGCGAGCTCCGGTTCTGATTGGCAACGATGTCGTCGTTTTGCGCCAAAACCGATCGATTTGGATCAAGCAGGAACAAATACGTGTCGAGAACCGCTGGCGACGCCGTCGTACTGGTCAGGTCGATCGCCACGATGTCGCCGGCTCGCCCTTCAAATCGGTAGCGGACGGTGTTGTAGTTGCTGCCCCTCGCGCCGCCATGGCAGTAGTTTTCCGGGTGCTCGGCGTCAATCGATCCGCTCTTTGTTTCACCAAAGCCAATGGCCGTAGCCGATGCGCAGTCGACGTCGCTGATGGTGACGTTGACTGTGTCCGGCGCCAAAATCTCTGTCGCACCAGTGGTCGCCGCCAGACGTAAGGAAAACGCTCGGCTACTTTGAACGCCGCTACGATAGATGATCGGCACGACGATGGTGCGGTCGCTGGAATCGTTGCCGGCCCAGGCAAGCGTCGACGGGTAAGGGGCACCAAAATCGATGCCACTTTGCGCGGTACCGTTGAGCGAGACTACCGATGCACCGACGGCCTGCGAAGCATTCCCGATCCGGCTCACGGTGAGTATCAGGTTGCCCGAATTTTCCCGAATGTTCGCTTGCGATTCGCTCCAGGCAAGCCGCACGACATTCCCGCCCACGGCGTCCAGCGCGCCTCGCGCATCCAGCAGTCCAACGCCACAGATTGACGTGTTGCAGGTGCTTCCAGGCGGGAACGGACGCGCGCCCGCCTTCAGCGCCATGCTGACCTGCCCGACCGTCAGCCCCGGCGATACCGCGCGCAGCAGTGCGGCGGCAGCCGTCACGTGTGGCGCGGCCATCGATGTGCCCTGCTTGTAGCAACTGACGTTGGTGCTGCCACTGCCCCCAGTTGAGAGGATGCCGACACCCGGTGCGGCCAGCACGACCGAACTACCAAAGTTGCTGAACGAGGCTTTCATTCCATAGGTGTCGGTCGCAGCAACGGAGATCGTGCCGCGACAATTCGCCGGCGCAAAGCCGGAGGCATCCGAGTTGGCGTTACCAGCCGCAGTCACCGGTACTACGCCGGCCGCGCGCAGCGCGTCGACTGCCTCCTGATATCCGCCACCGCACGCGCCACCGCCACCAAAGCTCATGTTCACCACCGAGGGAACATTGGGGTTGGTCGCGACACCGGGGACGCTGTTGCCGGCCATCCAGAACATCGCATCGATCGCATCGGCATCCGTGCCGATGGAGTTGAGCGCGCGCGCTATCAGCACCTTGCTCAGTGGCGCGCCACCGGCAACGCCGACACCAGTCCCGGAGAATGTTGTTTTCGCTGCAATCGTGCCCGCCACGTGGGTACCATGTCCGCAGGTGTCGGCTGCCTGTTCGGGGTCGTTGTCGCGACCATCGCCATCCCCCGATGTACCGGGATCGGAATAGAAGTCATAGCCGGCATTGGGAAACAGCGGATTGATCCGCAGCTGTGGCGCCAGCTCCTCGTTGCTCTTTGAAATGCCGGCATCGATGATGCCAATGGTTTGTGTGCTTGCACCCTTGGTGACATCCCAGGCATTGACAAAGTTCGCGCCCTCTTCCGTGCCGGGTGTGTAGCGGAACCCCCACTGCGAACCGAAATTGGGATCCGTAGGCGTCGCCTGCGAACGGATGATGCGGTTCGGCGCCGCGTAGCGAACACCCGCCAGCCGCGACACCGTCGCCGCCATCGCCTCGGCGTCGGCCAGCGCCATCGCCCGCTCGAAACGCAGTAATTCGGCACCGCTCGCCAGCGTTCGCACGTGGCTCGCCCGCACGCCGAGCCGGGCAACCAACGTGTCGATGCGTGCCAGGCGGGCGTCACGGCCAGCTACCGCTGCGGCGCTCGTTGCGCCGGACTCAAACTTGACGATCAGGCCAGCCACATCGGTGTCGACATCTGCGGCCTTGACGCCGTCCACAACAGGTATGACGGCCGGCTTCGGTGGTGCCGCAGATGCGTCGACTGCCGACAACGCGAAGATTGCCAACGACAGTGCTGCGATCGAGCGCCCGCGCATTACCTGGGGCCGGCACGGTGTCACCGGACCAACGGCAACGTCAACCACTTGCCGCCTCGTCGCTACAAGTTCGTGCCGCAAGTCGCGTTGAACCATGGCCGGAGGGTGGCCCACGACGTTCGCGTCGCACCGGATTCGTTGTCGAGCCCGAGACCATCGGTCACCGCGGCGCCGGTCAGCCCGAGCAGGGTGCGCAGGATGACCGCACCGTCGGTGGCCGGCAGCGTCGCGCTGCCACCGGTGGCGTTGTAGCCGCCGGCGTTGAAACTGGTGTTCGCTGCCGCGTAGATAGTTGCGGCGGTCGTGTTGCCCGCACAGGCGCCCGCCAGCCCGGAGAACGCCGGCTGGCCGAAACCCAGCATGCGCCGCAGAATCGCCACACCGTCGGTCGCCGCATCGAAGCGACCGTTGTCGTCGACATCGAGGTTGCAGGTCGGCACACCGGTGGTCGCCGCCACATTGCGCGTAACGGCCGTCGTCACGCTGCCGAACGCCTGCGCCGGAATGCGGTTGCTGCCAACCATCGGCGAGTGCAGCATTCCGCTCCAGCCGGCGGGCACCGTGCAGCTATAGGCGCCGGACGCGTTCGAGGCCGTGCAACTGACCCCGGTGGCCGGTTGCGCACAGAACGTCACGCCTGCCACCGGGGTGGCGCCGTTGCTGATGGTGCCGGAGACAAGGATTGACGGCGCGAACGCCGGATCGATCACCGTCACCGTGTATGAGAACGTCGCCGGCACGCCGCTACCGCTGACACCGGATATCGTCACGTCGTATGTCTTGTCCGTTGCCCCCGGTGATGCATACGACACGCCATTGACGGACGTCGCATCCAGCGGCGGCTGCCAAACGATGGCATCATCCGGCAAGCACAGGTAACCGCTCGGACAGCCGCTGCTGCGAAAATCGTAAACGACCGGCGAATAGGCCGCGCCACCGCTGCTCATCGTCACCGTTGCGGCGCTGAAGTTGGCACCGGGATACTGGAAACTCCAGCGATTCGATCCTGCGGGCAGCAGTTGATAGGGTATGAAGCCGCCCGGTGGCCATGCCACGCCGTCGGGCGTCGGCGACGCCGCGGTGCGGGTTGCGAAATTCACCCACCAGAGCGCGTTGACCGAGCCGTTACCCGCACCGGAGGGAATCACGCCGGTCGCCATCAACGTCTGTTGCGCATCGAGAATCCCGGTACGGTGTCCGGCCTGGGCATTGTTCGCCCCGCCGTCGACCATATACGCATCAATGACTGCGTTCGTCGCATACATGTTGTTGCTCGCCCACCCGAGGTTGGAATGGCCGGCGCCGCCGTTGCTGCCGCCGTCCCCCAACGCCCCGACCGTGCTGCCCGCGAATGCCGCGCCGTAACACGTCCATGAACTCGGCGGGTTGTGACTCAACATGCCGTTCGCGGCCATCAGCAGTGCCGCCGCGGCGGTGCGCTCGTCCTTGTCGTCGCCAGACGGGTACAAGCTGACCGGCGCGATTCGCGCGAGCGCACGATAAACGTTGACGCGATCGATCATCGATTGCTGGTAAGCGAGCGACACCGATCCGGGATTGCAGGCGGCGACGTTTCCCGTCCAGTTCATCGCCGGCATCGTCTGCCCAGCAACGTAGTTCACGTTGTAGAGGCTGGCTGCCTGCGCGCGCGTGGGCGCCGGCAAAATCGCCTTGCGCCGTTCGGCCAACGGCAACGGTTGCCCCGAGTACGGAATCTTTGCGGCTGGCGCCGTCGCCAGGCCCGCTCGTCCGTCGCTAACCTCGGCATCGACCACCATCGGATGCGGTGGCATCGACGCCATCGCACTCGACGCCAACGCAACAACCGCCAACATCACTGCCTGTCGTCGCTGCCGTCGGTGCTTCAAGTAACGTGGCACATCCACTTGTCGACCCAACCCGCTGGTTATGACAACGTCAAATTCTATTCGCACTCAGTTGCCGACGGTGGTTCGCAGCGCAATGGCGGCAACCGGCAAGCCGATTTGTCTACACTGCCCGCTTGATTGAAACGACCACCGTACGACCGGGCCGGGCCATCGTTTGCCGGCATCGGCACGGTTCGCGACCCGCCGTGATCATCCACTCCCTCCTCGACACCGACCTCTACAAGTTCACCATGATGCAGGCGGTGCTGCATCAGTTTCCCGGTGCGCAGGTGGAGTATCGCTTCAAGTGCCGCAACGAAGGCGTGGCGCTGGCGCCTTTCGTCGACGAGATCAACCGCGAGGTGGATGCGCTCTGCACGCTGCGCTTCGCCGACGACGAGCTCGACTATCTGCGCGCCCTGCGTTATGTGAAAAGCGATTTCGTCGATTTTCTGGCGCTGTTTCACTTCACCCGCAAGCACATCGACATCCGCGCCAGCGGGGACGATCTAGCCATCGAGATCAAGGGGCCGTGGCTGCACACCATCCTGTTCGAGATTCCGATCCTGGCGATCGTCAACGAGGTTTACTTCCGCCGCACCCAGCCGCATCCGGACATCGCCGAGGGGCGTCGCCGTCTTGCCGGAAAGCTGGAACTGGTGAACGCCCTGTCGCCTGAGCTCGGTTTTTCGTTCGCCGACTACGGCACCCGGCGCCGCTTCTCGCACGACTGGCAACGCGAAGTGCTGGGCACGGTGAAAGCCCGCGCGCCGGGCGCCTTCGTTGGTACCAGCAACGTCTTCTTCGCCAAGGAACTGGGGCTGCTGGCGGTGGGCACGATGGCGCACGAATGGTTGCAGGCGGCGCAGGCGCTGGGGCCGAGGCTGCGCGATTCGCAGCGCTGGGCGTTCCAGAAGTGGGCCGATGAATATCGCGGCGACCTCGGTATTGCCCTTTCGGACGTCGCCGGGCTCAACGCCTTCATGCGCGATTTCGACATGTACTTCTGCAAGCTATTCGACGGCGCCCGTCACGACAGTGGCGAGCCGATCGCCTGGGGCGAAGCGATCATCGATCACTATCTCGCCAACCGTGTCGATCCGAACACCAAATCGCTGGTGTTCAGCGACGGACTGAGCTTTCCGCGTGCGATCGAAATCGCCCGCCACTTTCAGGGCCGCGCCAAAACCGCATTCGGCATCGGCACCAATCTCACCAACGATCTTGGCTACACGCCGCTGCAGATCGTGCTCAAGATGGTGCGTTGCAACGGGCAGCCGGTCGCCAAACTCTCCGACACGCCGGCCAAGACGATGTGCGACGATGCTTCCTATCTGGCGTATCTGAAACAGGTGTTCGAAATCGCGTAGCGAAACGCAGTGTTGCCGCGGCTCCGCCGCGCCCCGGCCACGACGGCGCGCTAGCATGCCGACATGAGCTTCTCCACTGACCAGCGTCGCGCGGTCATCCTGCTTGCCCTCTGCCAGGGCCTGCTGCTGACCAATACCGTCATCCTGATGGCGGTGAATGCGCTGACCGGCTACATGCTGGCCGACAACAAGATCTTCGCCACCTTGCCGGCGATGACCTATGTGGTCGGCAGCGCGATGTCGGCGATGCCGGCGGCGGCATTCATGCGCAAGCGTGGTCGCCGCCGCGGCTTCATGACCGGTAGCCTGCTGGCGATATTGGGCGCGGTGATCTGTGCCGTGGCGGTGGTGGCGAAGTCCTTCTCCGGCCTCTGCCTGGGCACCTTCTTCATCGGCTGTTACAACGCGACCGGCGGCTTCTACCGGTTTGCCGCGGCCGACGCTGTGACCGGCCCGGACAAGGCGCGCGCCATCTCGCTGGTGCTTGCCGGCGGCATCGTCGGCGGGCTGATCGGTCCGGAGAGTTCGAAGCTGAGCAAGGACTGGCTGTCGGTCACCTACGCCGGCACCTATCTGTCGCTGGTGGCCTTCGCCATCGTCGCGATGGCCGTGCAATCGCGACTGAAACTGCCGGCGCTCGGCATCGACAAAAGCGACGAGGCGGCGCGGCCGCTGCGCGAGATCGCGCGGCAGCCGAAGTTCATCGTCGCCGCGCTGTCGGCAGCGCTCGGCTATGGCGTGATGAACCTGCTGATGGTGGCGACGCCATTGGCGATGAGCTTCTGCGGGCATCCGTTCAAGGAAGGCGTGTTCGTGCTCGAGTGGCACGTGGTGGGCATGTTCGCACCGAGCTTTTTCACCGGCAATCTGATCAAGCGTTTCGGCGCGTTGCAGATCATCCTGGCCGGTTGCCTGCTGAATTTCGCGACGCTGGCCATCGATCTGTCGGGCACCACGGTGACGCACTTCTGGCTGGGGCTTTTCGTGCTCGGCGTCGGCTGGAATTTCATGTTCATCGGCGGCACCGCGCTGCTCACCGAGACCTATCGCCCGTCGGAGAAAACGCGGGTGCAGGGCTTCAACGACATGCTGGTGTTCGCGACGATGGCCGTGTCGTCGTCGGGCGCCGGCGTGCTGGTTAACGCCCAGGGTTGGTCGACGGTGAACTACACCGCCTTGCCTTTTATCGGCGGCGCTACGCTTGCGGCGCTGTGGCTGGCGTGGCGCACACGAAGCTCGGTTTAGATTGGCTTTTCAGGTGTAACGACCGCTACACGGTAGTTCCGAGGCTTTTTTTCATCTAGTCGACTATTCTGTTTTTCTCGGTACAACGTCCACTGGGCAATCGTTTCCGCCAAAAAGCTATTAGCCCAGCCATACCCGAGCGTTCTCGAACATGCGCAGCCATGGCGAGCGCGTCCAGCCTTCGGGATGCCACGAGAAGTTTTCGACGCGATGCGTGCGTTCGGGATGCGGCATCAGCACATTGAAGCGGCCGTCTGCGGTGGTGAGTCCGGTGATACCGCCTGGTGAGCCGTTCGGATTGAGCGGATAGGTCTCGGTCGCCGCACCGTGGCCGTCGACGAAACGCAACGTCACCAGCGGCTGCGCGGCTTCGAGCTGTTCTTCGTCCTTGAATTGGGCGAAGCCTTCGCCGTGCGCGACGACGATCGGCAAGCGCGTCTGGGTCATGCCCTTGAACAAGATCGACGGCGTGTCCATCACCTCGACCAGCGCCGTGCGGCACTCGAACTGCTCGCTGCCATTGCGCACGAACTTCGGCCAATGCGCGGCGCCGGGGATGATCGGCGCCATCTGCGCCAGCATCTGGCAGCCGTTGCAGATGCCGAGCGCGAAGCTGTCGTCCTCGTTGAAGAATTCCTGAAACTGCTCGCGCAGCGCTGGATTGAGCAGGATCGACTTGGCCCAGCCGGCGCCGGCGCCGAGCACGTCGCCGTAGCTGAAGCCACCGCAGGCGACGAAGCCCTTGAATTCGTCGAGCGAGCGGCGGCCGGTCTGCAGATCGGTCATGTGCACGTCATAGGCGTCGAAGCCGGCGAGCGTGAACACGTGGCCGGTCTCGATGTGCGAATTGACGCCCTGCTCGCGCAGGATCGCGACTTTGGGGCGGGCGCCGGTCGCGATCATCGGCGCGGCGGCGTTGACGCTAGCGTCGAACAGCACCCGCGGCGCGAGCCCGGCATCGGCATCGTCGAACACACGGTCGAACTCGGCGTCGGCGCAATCGGGGTTGTCGCGCAGGCGCTGGATTTCGATGCTGGTGGCGCTCCAGGCGGCATGCAGCGCCTGGCGCGCCTCGTCGAGGACGGTCTTGCCGGCAAGCGAGACGACCAATTTGCCGTCGTCGCGCAGCGTGGCAACTTCGTGCACCGGCAGGCCGGCAAACGCGGCCCGCGCACGATCGAGGTCGGCGCGACGCACCTGGATCACGGCGCCCAGTTCCTCGTTGAACAGCGCGGCCACCACTTCGCCCCCATCCGTTCGCCCTGAGGCGAAAGCCGAAGGGTTTGATCCGCCATCAGACCCTTCGCTACGCTCAGGGCGAACGGACAGGCAGGCATCCAGCGTCACCGTCAATCCACAACGCGAGGCGATCATCATCTCCACCAGCGTGGCAAACAGCCCACCGTCGGACTTGTCGTGATAGGCCAGCGCGAGCCCCTGCGCGTTGAGCATCTGCACGCCCGCGAAGAAGCGCTTGAGATCGTCGGCCGAATCGCAATCGGGCACCTCGGCGCCCATCAACGAATGCACCTGCGCATGGATCGAGCCGCCAAGACGCTGCCTGCCGCGCGCCACGTCGACCAGCAAAAGAACATTGTCGCCCTCGGTGCGCAGCAGCGGCGTGAGCGTCTTGCCGGCCGCAGCGACATTGGCGAACGCGGTGACGATCAGCGAAACCGGTGAGTGCACCGATTTCTTCGCGTCGCCCTCGCCCCACGCCGTGCGCATGCTCATCGAGTCCTTGCCGACCGGAATCGCGATGCCCAGCGCCGGACAGAGCTCCATGCCAACGGCGCGCACGGCGTCGTACAGCGCGGCGTCCTCGCCAGGCACGCCGACGGCCGCCATCCAGTTGGCGGACAGCTTGATGTCGCCGATCGCGTCGATGCGCGCGGCGGCGATGTTGGTGATCGCCTCGGCGACAGCCATGCGCGCCGAGGCGGGCGCGTTGAGCACCGCGAGCGGCGTGCGCTCGCCCATCGCCATCGCCTCGCCGGCGCTGCCGACGAAGTCGCGCAACGTGACCGCGCAATCGGCCACCGGCACCTGCCAGGGACCGACCATCTGCTCGCGCGCCGTGAGTCCGCCCACGAAGCGGTCGCCGATGGTCACCAGGAAAGTCTTGTCGGCCACTGCCGGATGCTGCAACACGCGGTAGGCGGAGTCGCGCAGATTTGCCGCACCCGCTGCCAGCGGCACGGCGGGCGCGAGCTTGCGCGTGGCATTGCGCTCCATCTTGGGTGGCTTGCCGAGCAGCACCTCGAGCGGCATGTCGACCGGCTGGTTGCTGAACTTCGCGTCGGCAACAGTGAGGTTGCCGGAGCCGTCGGCCACGCCGAGCACCGCAAACGGACAGCGTTCGCGCTCGCAAAAGGCCTTGAACGTGGCGAGGCTCTGCGGCGCGATCGCGAGCACGTAGCGCTCCTGCGACTCATTGCACCAGATCTCGGCAGGGCTCATGCCGGGCTCGAGCGTGAGCACCTTGCGCAGATCGAACAGCGCGCCGCGGGGATCGCCCTCGCGGCCCGCATCGTGCACCAGTTCCGGCAGCGCGTTGGACAGGCCACCGGCGCCAACGTCGTGGATCGCCAGTATCGGATTGGCCTCGCGCAAGCGCCAGCAGGCGTTGATGACTTCCTGCGCACGGCGCTCCATCTCGGGGTTGCCGCGCTGTACCGAATCGAAATCGAGATCGGCGGTGTTCTGGCCGGTGGTCATCGACGAGGCGGCACCGCCGCCCATGCCGATGCGCATGCCCTCGCCGCCAAGCTGGATCAGCAGCGTGCCGGCCGCAAACGCGATCTTGTGCACGTGCGCATCGGACACCGCGCCGACGCCGCCGGCGATCATGATCGGCTTGTGATAGCCATACACCGTATCGCCGAGCCTCTGCTCGAAGGTGCGGAAGTAGCCGCCAAGGTTGGGGCGGCCGAATTCGTCGTTGAACGCGGCGCCGCCGATTGGCCCCTGGATCATGATGTCGAGCGCCGACACGATGCGCCCCGGCTTGCCGACGTCGGCAGTGGCCGCCTCCCACGGCTGCGGCAGGCCCGGCAGGCGCAGGTTCGAGGTAGTGAAACCGGTGAGGCCGGACTTCGGTACCGCGCCGCGCCCGGTCGCGCCCTCGTCGCGGATCTCGCCGCCGGCACCGGTGGCGGCGCCCGCATACGGCGCGATGGCGGTGGGATGATTGTGCGTTTCGACCTTGGCGAGATAGTGCGTGCGATCGGCATGCAGCGCGTAGCGCCCGTCGGCATCGGGATAGAACCGCTGTGCGTCGCCACCGGTCATGATGGCCGCGTTGTCTGAGTACGCGACCTCGGTACCCTGCGGCGATAGCTTGTACGTGTTGCGGATCATCGCGAACAGCGAACGGTCCTGCGCCTCGCCGTCGATGCTCCAGCTCGCGTTGAACACCTTGTGCCGGCAATGTTCGGAGTTGGCCTGCGCGAACATCAGCAGTTCGACGTCGGTCGGATCGCGGCCCAGGCGGTCGAACGCGGCGACGAGATAGTCGATTTCGTCGTCTGACAACGCGAGGCCGAGCTTGCCGTTGGCGGCCTGCAACGATGCTTTGCTGCGCGCAATCGTGGTCAGCGATTTGGCCGTGTGCGCCTCGAACAGCGCCTCCGCCGCCTTCAGATCGGGCAACACCGTCTCCGTCATGCGGTCGTGGCAGGCATCCTCGATCGCCCGCTTCGCCTGCGTGGTCAAGGCTTTTTCAGCCGACACCCAGAACCAGACGCCACGCTCGATGCGCCGCACGGCATCGAGCCCGCAGTTGTGCGCGATGTCGGTCGCCTTCGACGACCACGGCGAGATGGTGCCGAGCCGGGGCACGACGAGGAAGGCGTACTGATGCCCGTCACTCGGCTCGGCATCGGCGCCATATGCCAGCAAGGCATCGAGTCGGGTGCGTTCTTCGCGGGTAAGCTCCCGGCTGACGGCGGCAAAGTGCCAGAACTCGGCATTGATCGCCGTCACCCGATGGCCGGCCAACGTGGCGACCAGTTTGTCTTGACGGAATTGCGAAAGCGCGGCGGAACCGCGAAGAGACAGGAAAGTAGCGGTCATGCGCGAGGCGGTATGCGTCGGGCGCGTCGGGCCGAAACCAGCGCGCCAGAAGCCGATGCGGAAAACTGGATTTTAGCGGTTGCGCAATCCGCCGCCGCGCGGCCGGGCTGCGTTCCGCACGGGCGCCGCGCACGGCGTCCGGCGGTGCCTGCAAGCTCTACTGCACGCCGTACTTGTTGGGCAACTTGAGGTTTTCTTTCATGTACTGGTTCATCGGCAGTTTGAAGGTGCCGCTCTCGAACCACTTGGCGTAAATCGACTTCAGTTGCCCCGTGTTGAACAGGTTGGCAATCGCGCTGTCGATCAGCTTTTCGAACGCCGGATCGCCCTTGCGGTACATGATGCCGTAAGGCTCGACCGAGATGTACTTGCCGACGAAATCGTAGGCGGTCGGATCTTTCGCCTTGCCGACCAGCCCGAACAGCAGCGCGTCATCGTTGGCCACCGCCATTGCCTCGCCGGAGTCCATCCGCGCAAATCCTTCGGCATGATCCTTGGCGATCAGTATCTTGAAATTCAGGTTGCGTTCCGAGCTCATCTGCTTGATCAACGATTCGGTCGTGGTTTTTTCGGTCACCACGACTGTCTTGCCGCGCAGGTCGGCAAGGTCTTTCAGGTTAGACGTCTTCTTTGCCAGCAGGCGCGCGCCGGCCATGAAGGTGGTGTAGCTGAAGGCGACGTCTTTCTGCCGCGCAACCGTATTGGTGGTGGACCCGCACTCGACATCGACCCGCCCGTCTTTGACTGCGGCAATGCGGTCGGCCGGCTTCAACGCCACGAACTTGACTTTCAGGTCCGGGCGCTTCAACTCCGCCTTGACCTGATCGAAAACCTTCAGACAAATATCGACCGAATAGCCAACCGCGTCTCCCTTCTCGTTGACATACGAGAACGGCGATGAACTCTCGCGATGACCGAGGCGAAACTCGCCGCGCTCGCGAACCTCCGATAGCGTATCGGCATGACTCCATGCAGAGAACGCAAGCGCTGCCAGCAATCCCAACGTCCTCGACCCAGAACTTCGCAACATCGTTCGCTACTCCCGAAAAGCAAGGTCGGCCGCATTCGGCCACGCGTCGTGCGCTTGCGAATGTACCGCTTGCGACACCGGGCTGCCTCCGCGACCGGGTGACGATGACCGATTACCATCGAAATCCGCCGCCATCCGCCACCCGGCTGGCTCCATTTTGTGCGCGAGACCTAATGTGACACACCGCATTCCCACTTGCAATGAGAATTGCATATTGCATAGTAGGAATCGCGCATAACGCATGTCAGTATAGGCATTGTCCGACATTGCACGCCGCAGCTAGCTACCCCTACATTGCAGGGTTTTCATCCTTACCCTGGATCAACGATGGCCACACCCGGTCTTTCCTACGTTCCGAACAACCCCGACAGCCCCTGGCAGATTTATCTGCAGCAAGTCGATCGCGTCACCCCGCATCTCGGACATCTGGCCCGCTGGGTCGAAACGCTGAAGCGCTGCAAGCGCGTGCTCGCCGTCGACATCCCGATCAATCGCGACGATGGCACGGTCGCCCACTTCGAAGGCTTCCGCGCCCAGCACAACCTGTCCCGCGGCCCCGGCAAGGGCGGCGTTCGCTTCCATCCGGACGTCACGATCGACGAAGTGATGGCGCTATCGGCCTGGATGACCGTCAAAAACGCTGCGGTGAACCTGCCCTATGGCGGCGCCAAGGGCGGCATCCGCGTTGACCCGAAAACGCTCACGCGCCCCGAACTGGAGCGCCTGACGCGCCGCTACACCAGCGAGATCGGTCTCATCATCGGCCCCGACAAGGACATCCCGGCGCCGGACGTCAACACCAATGACCAGGTCATGGCGTGGATGATGGACACCTATTCGATGAACATTGGCGCAACGGCAACCGGCGTCGTCACCGGCAAGCCGATCGCGCTGGGTGGCTCACTCGGGCGTCGCGAAGCGACCGGCCGCGGTGTCTATATCGCCGCGCGCGAAGTGGCACGCACCGTTGGCATCGACATCGCCGGCGCGCGCGTCGTGGTGCAGGGCTTCGGCAACGTCGGCGGGATTGCCGCTCGCCTGTTCAAGGCGGCCGGCGCCAAAGTGGTCGGACTGCAGGACGCCAGCGGCGCCGTGGCGAACGAGGCCGGTATCGACGTCGATGCCGCGCTCGCATTCGTCGCCGATGGCGGCAAGCTCACCGACTGCAAGGGCGTGACGGCGGTCAACGAGAACGAGTTCTGGGCGCTGAAGAGCGACATATTTGTCCCCGCCGCACTGGAGAACCAGCTCACCGCCGAACGGGCGAAGACGATCGCAACTCGCCTGGTGGTGGAAGGTGCCAACGGCCCGACCACACCTCAGGCCGACGACATCCTGCACGATCGCGGCATCACCGTGGTGCCTGACGTGATCGCCAACGCGGGCGGCGTCACGGTGAGCTACTTCGAGTGGGTGCAGGACTTCTCCAGCTTCTTCTGGACCGAGACCGAAATCAACGACCGGCTCGAACGCATCTTGGTCGAGGCACTCAAGGCCGTCGCCCACACGGCGGAGAAGCACGGCGTATCGCTGCGCACGGCGGCGTTCATCATCGCCTGTACACGCGTGCTGGCGGCGCGCGAGCTGCGCGGCCTGTATCCCTGAGTTGCGCAGACGGCAGCCGACGGCACACTCGGCGGCGGCAACGCCGCGCTGCCGTCTGCGTCAGGTGACGCCGCTGCGCGCCACCGCGTCTTCCGCCGCCAGATACGCGAAGGTGAGGCCCGGACCGATCGTGATGCCGGGCGCCGGGTAGGTGCCCCCCATGATCGAGTGCATGTCGTTGCCGCAGGCGTACAGGCCCGCGATTGGCTTGCCCGATCGATCGAGAACCCTTGCGCTCGCATCCGTGCGCAACCCCGTTGAAGCGCCGATATCCCCCGGGTAGAGACGGATCGCGTAGAACGGGCCACTGCGTAGTGCGCCGAGGCACGGATTTTTGCCGTCTCGCGTGCCGTCCCCATTCGCACGCTGATAATCGGTGCTGCCGCGCTGGAAATCGGCATCGACACCCTGGTCTGCTGCTGCGTTGAAGCGTTCGATCGTGGCCGCCAGCACGGCCGGATCGGCACCTATCTTTGTGGCCAGTTCAGCGATGGTTTGACCGCGCGTCAGATAGCCGTCGGCGAGGTAGGGCGCGATGCTGCCTCCATCTTTCGCCCCCGGTCGGATCATGCCGAGACCGTAGCGCGCGAGTGCCGTCGCATCACAAAGCAGCCACGCCGGAATGCTCGGCGTCTCCCGATTCGCCGCCTGCATGGCGAGACCGAACAGGTGATAGGAGGTCGATTCGTTGACAAAACGCTCGCCGCGCTGATTCACGGTGATCATGCCCGGCTTGCCCCGGTCCATCACAAAGTGGGGGAAGGCCGCAACGCTGCCGTCGGCACGAGTGCGAATCGACACCGGCGCCCAGAAGGCATGACTCAGCACGCGGCCGCTATCCGTCGCATCCGCGGCGACCGTGTCCGCGCCATAGCCGGCGCCGATGGCAACGGCGAGATCCTGGGCGCTGCCGGTATGGCCCGGTGCCGCTGGACTCCACAATGCACTGATGCCGGGCAGCCACCCGGCGCGCCGATCAGGGTGGCGATTGAAGCCGCCGCTGGCGAGAATCACGCCACCGCCCACCGTCACCTCGCGCCGCACGCCATCCTGCTCGAGCACGACGCCGGTCACCTGCACGCCCGCCGATGCCGTCGCCCGCGTTTGCAGCGCGGTCACGTTGCAGCGGGTGACGATCGTGACCCGGCGCTCGTGCAACGACAACAGCAAACGGCCGATGAGTGCGTTGCCCATCACCAGGCGGGTGCTGCGACCGTGCAGCAAACGATCCATCTGATGACGCAGGATGATGCGCGCTGCATAGCGGAACGAGCGCAACGATTTGCTCACGTTCAGCAGGTGCCCGATGTCGTCGCGGTCGACCATCATGCCGCCGAGCACCGTGAATTCCGGGATGGGCGGCCGGATCAGCCGGAGCATCCTGCCGAGCCGGCGGCCGTCGAACGGTTTCGGCTCGATCGCGCGGCCACGCAGCACGGAGCCCGGCAATTCGGTCATGTAGTCCGGGTGCAACGGCCGCACCTGGTACTGCACGTGGCTGTTTTCCTCCAGCTTGGCAACGGCCTTGTGACCGTTGGCCAGAAAGGCCTCGCGCAGGGCACGCGGCGCGCGCGCGCCAACCGCGCGATCAAGGAAGCCCAGCACCTTGTCGTAATTGTCGCTCGGGTCGACGGCAAGCCCCGGCTTGCTGAGTGGCACCCAACTGGTCGCCGCCGACAGCGCAGTGGTGCCACCCAGGTATTCGGTACGCTCAACCAGCAGCACCCTGGCGCCGTCAATCGCCGCGAACAGCGCCGCCGACATTCCAGCGCCACCGGCACCGATCACCACCACGTCAAAGCTATCGTGCTCGGCGAGCGATTGCAGGGAGGCGTCCATCTCAGGCTCCGAGCAGAAAATCGACCATCAAATCGCGCACCCGGCCAAACATGTCCGCGCCCGTCATCGTGCGACAGCCGAGTTGCCGCGCGGCCGCGATCAAAGGCGTGATGGCCGGCACCGTGATGACGCAGCCGACAAACATCGTCGCCTTCAGCCTTGCGACATCCAGTGGATAGGGGTCGTTTTCTTTCATGCCGACCGGTGTTGCATTGAGCACGATGTCGTAGCCACCCGGGTCCGCACTGCCGTGCGTCACCGGTCTGCGGCCAAGCCCGGCCAGCCGGTCGACCAGCGACGTGCGGCGTGCCGCGTCCTCGTCGTGAATGGCGAGCGCGCTGACGCCGGCCATCACCAGCGCATGGGCGATGGCCGAGCCGGCACCACCGGCGCCGACCAGCAACGCGCGTTTGCCCTGGGGTTCACAGCCGTTGTCACGCATTGCGGCGACGAACCCCAGGCCGTCGAACATGTCGCCATGCCAGCTGCCGTCAGGGTTACGGCGCATGGTGTTTACGGTGCTCAGGAAGCGTGCACGATCGGACGTGGTACTGCACAAATCGCAGCAGGCAAATTTGTGTGGCACGGTCACGATGATGCCGTCGACATTGCGCGCCAGAGAGGCGCCGCGCAGCCAGCTCGCCAGGTCGGCCGGCGTAACGTGCGCCGGCACCACGATTGCGTTCTGTTGGTGCTCGCTGAAAGCCCGCGTCACACCAGCCGGCGATTTCACCTGCGCAATGGGGTCGCCGACGATAAAGTGGACACGGGTTGCGCCATTGAGAGTTTCGATCATTTTTCTTCCACCACGGCCGGCTTGCCGGTTGACATACGAATAGTGAATTGATTTTACTTGCTTTTTTTCTTAATTGGAATATTATTCCATTATTGAATTTAATTCCATTTCAACATTGATTCACGGGCGTGATTTTTTAGGGCAAACGCCCCGGGCTGTTTTGGCAGCCACCACAGCCGTGCGTGGGCTCGTAAACAATCCAATCGCCCGCCACACGGCGGACGGGCGGAAGGCAGATGGCCGCCGCTGCGCGACGCTGATTGAAAGGACAAGATGAACGGCATCCTTGAACGCACACTGGCCATCCTGGAATTGCTGGCGCAGCGCGGCGAGCCGCTCGAACTCGCCGCCATTGCCGATCAGCTCGGCATTCCGCGCAGTGCAACCCACCGGCTGCTCACCGATCTGCTTCGCTGCGGCTATGTGCGGCAGACGCGGGATCACGGCGACTATGTGCTGACAACGAAGCTGGTGTCGCTCGGGCTCAGCTTCCTCAGCAATACCGGCATCGTCGATGTCGCGCAGCCGCTGCTTGACCGTCTGGCGGAGATTTCCGGCGAACTGGTACGGCTGTCGGTAATCGACGGCCAGCGCCTGACCTGGGTTGCCCGTGCGCAGGGCGCGCGGCAGGGCTTGCGCTATGACCCGGATATGGGCAGCGACGCGCGACTCTCCTGTTCATCGTCTGGCATTGCCTGGATGTCGGCGCTAAGCGATGAAGAAGCCCTGCGACTGCTGGCAAGTCAGGAACTCGGCCGCGCCGACGAGTTCGGCCCCAACGCACCGACCACCGTGCAGGCAGTGCTCGCCCACGTCCAGAGGGCACGCGAGCGTGGCTACAGCATCACTGTCGAAACCTACACCGCCGGACTCAACGCAATGGCGGCACCGGTCCGCCTGGCCGGTCAACCGCCGCTGGGTGTAGTCAGCATTGCCGGGCCGACGGTCCGCTTTACCGAAGCACGAATGCAGGCGCTGGCGCCGGAGCTGCTCTCGTTCGCGGCCCAACTGGCGGCCGCAAGCAGCGCCTCGCCTTTCCTCAGTCGGGCTGGCCGTGGCGCGACACCGAACTCCGCGGGCGGCGCAGCGAAACCCATTTATGCAGCCTGACACCGCGATCGCGCCGCAGGCGCCGATGCGACCGGTCGAGCATTGCGATCTGCTGGTCGCGGGCTCCGGTGCCGGCGGGCTGTCGACCGCCGTGGTCGCTGCACATGCGGGCCTCAAAGTAATTGTCATCGAGAAGGATGGGCAGTTCGGTGGCACCACGGCCTGGTCGGGCGGCTGGATGTGGATTCCGCGCAACCCGCTGGCCGTCGAAGCCGGCATCGTCGAAGGCGCGGATGCACCGCTCAACTATCTGCGCCACGAACTTGGCGGTCATTTCGACGAATCGTTGCTACGCGCCTTTCTTGCCCACGGCCCCGACATGGTGAGATTCTTTCGGGAACAAACGGCGTTGCAGTTCATCGACGGCAATCTGATCCCCGATTTTCACGGCAACACGCCCGACGCCGCCACCGGCGGACGCAGCTTGTGCGCCGCACCGTTCGACGGTCGGCGGCTAGGCAAACACATCGCCGGGCTGAAGCCACCGCTCGGGGAAACTGCGCCGTGGGGCATGGGCATCGCCTCGGGCGCGGACATCCGCCATTTCTTCAACGCGATGCGAACCTGGCGTTCGTTCGCGTATGTCGCCGGGCGCGTGTTGCGTCATGGCCGCGACCGCATGCTGCATGGCCGCGGCATGCACCTGGTCAACGGCAATGCGCTGGTTGCGGCACTGGCGCAATCCGCGTTCGACCGCGGCGTGGAAATTCGGCTGAACAGCGCACTTGTCGGCCTCGTCGGCGCCGATCAACACGCGGGCGGCGCCGTTGCTGGTGCAATCGTCCGCACGGCGCGCGGCGAGATAGAAATCCGGGCAAGCCGTGGCGTTGTCCTCGCCTGTGGCGGATTTCCGCATGACAGCGCACGCAAGCGGCAATTGCTGCCGCATGCGCCGTCCGGCACCGAGCACTGGTCGGCCGCCGCCACGTCGTGTACCGGCGACGGGCTTCGCGTCGGTGAAGCTACCGGCGGTCACGTGTCGTCACGCCAAGCGTCGGCCGCGGCACTTGCACCCGTCTCGTTGGTGCCGCGGCGGGATGGCAGCGTCGGGCACTACCCCCACCTGCTCGAACGCGCCAAACCCGGCCTGATTGCCGTGAACCGTCGTGGCGCACGGTTCACCAACGAGGCAAACTCATACCACGATTTCATGAGCGATTTGCTCAAAGACTGTGGCGGCAAGCTGCCGGTCGAAGCATGGCTGATTTGCGATCACCGTTTCATTCGGCATTGGGGGCTTGGCGCGGCAAAGCCGGCACCGCTGCCGCTCGGCCCTTACCTGCGATCGGGTTACCTCAAGCGTGGCCGAACGCTGGCTGCGCTCGCGCCCGAGTGCGGCATCGAGGCTTCCGCATTGATGGCAACCGTTGCACGCTACAACGCACAGGCAAAAACCGGGGTCGACGATGACTTTGGCAAGGGCAAAACACCCTATAACCGCGTTCAGGGCGATGCCGCGCACAATGGCGCCAACCCCTGTATGGCCGCGATCGAAACGGCGCCGTTCTATGCGGTCAAAGTGGTGCCGGGCAGTCTTGGCACCTTTGCCGGCCTGGTAACCAACGAGCACGCACAGGTTCTCGATGGCGCCGGTCAGGCCATTGGCGGACTCTATGCCTGCGGCAACGACATGAACTCGATCATGGGCGGCAACTACCCGAGCGGCGGCATCACGCTCGGGCCGGCAATGACCTTCGGTTACCTGGCAGCACGGCATGCTGCCGGCAAAGCCGGCGTGACGGTTTAACTCGACGGCAGCCGAGGCCGGCAGTGGCCCCCGGCTTACCCTCTTTCCTCCCTTCATGGACCAAGACGCATCATGTACTACGAAATCGCCACCATGACACTGCCGTTCGGCGCGGCCGCCCAGGCCGCCAGCCGTGTTCACGCCTTCTGCACGGCACCGCAGGCGGGCGGTCAGCTACTGGGCTGCTGGTTCACCGACATCGGCCCCCTGAACCAGATGCTGGTGCTACGCGGCTTCGTCGACCTGGCAGCCCTGCAGGCGGAACGTCAGCGCGCACATGACGGCGGTGACGCATTCGGCTGCGCGGCACTCTATCAGTCGCTGACGTTCGACAGCTACCGCGCCTTCCACTGGATGCCGCCGGTACGTCCGTCCGACGAGAGCGGCATTCTGGGCCCCGTATACGAAATCCGCACCTACGGCATCAAGCCCGACGGCGTGCAGCCCACGGTTGATCTGTGGCAGCAGTACGTCCCCGAGCGCGAAAAAATCTCGCCCTGCATCATCGCCATGATCGCCCTCGACGGCCCGTTACGCTTTACCAACATCTGGGCCTACTCGTCGCTCGACGCCCGCACCAAGGCGCGTGCCGATGCCGTCGCGCAGGGCATCTGGCCGCCGAAGGGCGGTCCGGCGTGGCTGACGACGGCGATGACGTCGACCATCGCACTGCCGACGGCCGTGTCGCCGCTGCGCTAGTCCGGCGGTCAATGCTCATGCGTACCTACTCGCTCGCCTACCTCACCGCCAGCGCACTGAAACCCGCCGACATGGTCACGCTGGCGGCGGAACTGGGCTACAGCCACGTCGGCCTGCGCTTGCTGCCGAATGCGCCCGGTGCGCCACAGCAGCACCTGATCGGCGATGCTGCAGCGCTGCGCGAAACGCAACAACGGTTGCGCGATACCGGCGTCAGTGTGTTCGATCTCGAAATCATCCGCATCGGAAGCGGATTCGATCCGCAACAGTACGTGCCACTGCTGGAAGCCGGCGCCGCACTTGGCGCGCATTCGCTGCTGGTCGTGGGCGATGACCCGGACCGGACCCGGCTCGCTGAAAATTTCGCACGACTCTGCGAGTTGACCGCAAGCTACAAGCTGTGCGCCAATCTCGAATTCATGCCGTGGACCGCCGTCAAGAATGCCCGTGACGCGGTCGCGATCGTCGAAACGGCAGGCTCGCCAGCCTATGCCGGCGTACTGGTCGACGCCCTGCACTTTGCACGCTCGGCGACGACGCTCGCCGACATCGCGGCGATTACGCGCCGGTGGCTGCACTACGCGCAGATCTGCGACGCACCCGCTGCAATTCCTGCGACCGAAGAGGAACTGATCCACACGGCGCGCCAGGAACGCTTGTTGCCGGGCGAAGGCGGGATCGATCTGCGCGGTCTGTTCACAACGCTGCCAGGCGACCTGCCGGTCAGCGTCGAAGTGCCCAACTACCTGCGCGTTCCGCAACTCGGCGAACGCGAGTGGGCGCGACAGGCATTGGCGGCGGCGCGAGCATTGCTCGATGACGATACCGCCAGCCGGTAGTTGCATCGCGATCGCCGCGCCCCCACGGCGCCGGCCGCAGCAGCGCTTAGCGGCCGATGGTGCGCTTCAGCAGGGCCTCCATCCGCGCGTAAAACTCGACGCGGTTTTCCAGCTTGGCGTAGCCGTGACCTTCGTCGGCGCGCACCATCCATTCGACCGGTTTGCCCAGCCGCTCCATCGCGTCGCGCATCTTTTCGCCGTGAATCAGCGGCACCCGACGGTCTTCGCCGCCATACGCCATCAGCACCGGCTTGGTGATGCGCTCGGCATTCTGTGCCGGTGAGGTCGCGCGCAGTTGGGCCACGTCGCGCTCGGGGTCGCCCACCATCAACGGAAACAGGTAACGCATGAAGTCGCTGTCGCTGGCGTCCGACCAGGTGACCGAATGGAACAGTTGCAGGTCGGTCACACCGACGTAGTCGATGGCGCACTGGAACTGATCGGGTGTGCGCACCAGCGCCTGCATCGCCGCATAGCCGCCGTAGCTTGCGCCATAGATGCACATGCGCCTTGCGTCGGCGATGCCCTGCTTCACCGCCCACTGCGCGGTATCGGTGATGTCGTCCTGCATCGCAAGCCCCCACTGCTTGAAGCTCGCCAGCAGATGCTTCGCGCCGAGGCCGGCGGTGCCGCGAAAGTTTGGCTGGATTACGGCATAGCCGCGTGACGCAAGAAACTGCGCCTCGGCATCCCATTGCCATGCGTAACCCGGCACCCACGGGCCGCCGTGCACAATCACCACCAGCGGCAGATTCTTTGCAGGCAGGTTACGCGGCAACGTCAGCAAGGCGGTGAGCGGCAAGTCATCGCGGGCCGCAAACTTGACGATGCGCGATTCCGCCATCAGCGCCGGTTTGATCCACGGCCGGGCGTCGATCAGATACTCCAGCTTGCTGGTCTGGAAGTCGAACAGATACACCGTGCCCGGCAGGCGGTCGGAGAACGAGTAGACCAGCATGCGCCGGCCCTGCTCCGGCGGCACGAACCAGTTCACCGCGTTCGGCAACTGCTGGTCGAACTGCCGCTGCAAGGCCGCCCAGCGCTCGTCAAACCAGGCGATCGCCTGCCGTTCGCCGCGATAGCCGACGCCGGCCAGTTTTTTCGCCACCGGGTCATACACCGGGTACATCAGATCGTATTCGTCGCGATGCGCGAGCACGGCTTGCGTCTGTCCGCGATCGTCGAAACGGAGCAGCGCGGCGGTCAGCCGCGAGCTGGCAAGCGTCGCGGCACTGCGGTCCTTGAGGCCAAAGCCGACGATACTGCCGTCGTAGCCTATGGAATGCGGCCAGCTTGCCGGCTCGCGGAAATCCGCCTCGCTCCATTTGATCCACGGCGACTTGTCGTCGCGTCGATAAAAGACGCGATTCACTGGCCCCTTGCTCGACAGCGCGCCGCGTGGAACGCCGTCGCGATCGAGTGCCCATTGCACCACGTCGCCGGGGTTGTCGAAACTCAACAGTTTCTTGCGCGCCGTGCGCGTGTTCAGGCGATAGACATCGCTGGCGTCGAAATTGCGCTCGTTGCTGGCGACGATGACGTCGTCGCTGCCGTCGGCGAGTGTCGCCATCACCCGCGTGTATCGCGGCCGCACGATGATGGCACCGCCCTCACCCATCGGCAGCGCCAGGCGCTTCGCCTCGCTGCCGTCGCGATCCACCGCGAACAAGCCGCCGGTACGCCAGGGGTTGGCCGTCCCGACCGGATCGAACACATTGCCGCTGACAAACACCAAGCGCTTTGAATTGACCCAGTGGTACTCGACGATGTCGGTGTCGGGCAGCGTTGCCACCATCCGCGAGGTGCGCTTGTCGACGTCGATGACGGCCAGACCGAGGCGGCTGCCCGCGCGGGCGAGGAAGGCAAGATGGTTGCCGTCAGGCGATAGCCCAGGCCGGAACACATCTGGAAGGCGAAAGAAGTCCTGTGCTGCGATCTGTGCGGGCGGTGTCGCCGTGTGTGGCAGCGGAGCTGTGGCCGACTGCGGTGGCGTGGCAAGTGCCGGCAAGGCGGCCGGGGTGGTGGCCGACGATGACGACTGCGCGGCAACGGGCGGGCTCGCCGTCGCCACGGCAAGCGCCAGCAGCAACGGCCACAGGCGTCCAGCCACGCCAGCGCCTGCCCCGTTCGTACTGCCGCCCCCCGCTGGCCCACCGATACCGCTTGTCATGGCAGCCAGTGTGCAGTGCCGCGACCGCGCCGGGAACCGGTTTGCGACGAACGACGAGCGCCGGGGACCGGTGACGACGTCGGCGACAGACAGCGCATCACATCTGCTTGAAGAGATAAAAGAAGTGACGGCTGACGGCAATTTTTTCCGGGCTGCCGCGCAGCACCAGCGAGTGCTTCTCAACACCGTCGCGGGTGATGCGGTTGATCCGGTTCACGTTCACAATCGCACTGCGATGCACCTGCCAGAAGATCTCCGGATCGAGGCCGTCGAGCAGCTCGCGCAGCGAAGTGCGGATCAGCACGTCCTCGCTTTCGGTGACCACACGCGTGTACTTGGTGTCGGACTGGAAGAAGATCACGTCGTCGACCGGGAACATCTTCACGTCGTGGCCGACCAGCGCCTTGATCCATTTCAGCCGCGGTGTCGTGCGCGGCGTCTGGCTGTTGAGCAGGTGAATGACCGGCGTAACGTCGTCGGGCGGGATGTCGATCCCCTTGCGCAGCCGTTCGAGCGTCACCGCAAGCCGCTCCTCCTCGATCGGTTTCAGCAGGTAGTCGACGGCACCGCGCTCGAATGCCTCGATGGCAAACTGATCGTATGCGGTGCAGAACACGATGCGGGCGCGGTCGCCAATCTCCGCCGCCACTTCGAGCCCGGAGCGCACCGGCATGCGGATATCGAGAAAACAAACGTCCGGCTGCGTGGCCTCGAACTTCTCCAGCGCATCGGCGCCGTTGCTGGCTTCGGCGACCAGTTCGAAGTCACTGCCATGCGCGGCGAGCAGCTCGCGCATGCGATCGCGCATCAGCGGTTCATCGTCGGCAAACAGACAGCGGATCGGATCCATGAATGCACAATACCCGTCAGGCAGGGAGATTGGTAGATGCCGGCGATGCAGTCCCGTCGCCGGTAGCGGCGCGCGGCAGCGACAGCGTCGCAAGGCAGCCCTGCGCCGCATTTTGCGTCAGGTGAAGCCGCGCCGCGTCGCCGTAGATCGCCTGCAAGCGTTGCGCGATGTTGGAGAGACCGAGCCCGCTGCCCGTTTCCGTGGCATCGCGTTTTTCCGGCAACAGGCCGACGCCGGTGTCGGCCACGCTGACCACCAGTTGTGCGCCCTCGATGGCCGCCCGCACGTCCACACGACCGCCATCTGCCGCAGGCTCGATGCCATGCTTGATGGCATTCTCCACCAGCGTCATCACCAGTGCCGGCGGCAGGGGAAACTGCTCGGTTGCGGGATCGGCAACGACCGAGTACTGCAGGCGCTCACCCATCCGCGTCTGCATGATGGCCAGATAGGCGCCAACCTGCTCGAACTCGCGCTTCAACGCGCCCTTGTCGTCGCGCATCGACGGAATCGAGATGCGCAGAAAACGCACCAGGTGGCCGATCAGGCGCGCCGCGTCCGGCGCCCCCTTTTGCGCCAGCTGCTGGGCCGAGGCCAGTGTGTTGAACAGAAAATGCGGCTCGATCTGCGCCTGCAGCAGGCGCAGCCGCGTTTCGGTCAACTGGCGCTGCACCTCGCTGGCCTGCTTCTCCGACGACAGGCGCCGGTTGGCGGCGGCAATCTGCTGCGCCCGCAGGTAGACGATCGCGCCGACCACCGCCGCGTACAGCAGGCCGGCCGACAAGCCGGCGATCAGCGTTGCCTGAAAGCGGAGATAGAAGGTCTGGCGCAGATCGTTGCCGTAGTAGCGGTCAAGCGCGGCACCGATCAACAGCGCGATGAACACGGCGGCAATCGGTGCCAGCACGGTGATGTGGATCAGTTTTCGCGCCAGACTCGCATTCGGTGAAAACACCGGAACGATGGCCAGACCGAGCAGGAAGAACAACACATTAAACGCCGGCCAGGCTTCGAAAAACGCGATGTCGGGCACCCACCATGCGGCGAGCACGGCAAGCACGAGCGCCAGCGGAATCGATGCAAACAGCCAGCGCCAGTGGCGTGACATCGCGACCGGCGGTGCGTCCACTACCGGGGGCCTAGAAAAACTGCTTGCCGAACCACCACGCCAGCGCGGCGATGAAGGCAGACGCCGGAATGGTGAACACCCAGGCCCAGACGATACTGCCGGCGATGCCCCAGCGCACCGCCGAGAACTTGCGCGCCGCGCCGACGCCGACGATGGCGCCGGTGATGGTGTGTGTGGTCGATACCGGAATGCCGAACGACGATGCGATGAACAGCGTAATCGCGCCACCGGTTTCGGCGCAGAAACCGCCCACCGGTTTCAGCTTGGTGATCTTTTGCCCCATCGTCTTCACAATGCGCCAGCCGCCGAACAATGTACCGAGCGAAATGGCGGCATAACAGCCGATGATCACCCAGTAGGGCAGCGATTTCGGGTCTTTGGTCGCCATGCCGGCAATGATCAGCAGCAGCCAGATGATGCCCATCGTCTTTTGCGCATCGTTGCTGCCGTGGCCGAGGCTGTACAGCGCGCAGGAGAACAACTGCCCGCGCCGGAACCAGCGATCGACCCGCCCCGGCATCGCCCGCCGGAAAACCCACGACACCGCCAGCATCATCAGCGCGCCGAGGATGAAGCCCATCGCCGGCGACAGCACGATGAACAGCACCGTTTTGCCGATGCCGGCGCCGACCAACGCGCCGGTGCCCGCCTTGGCGACCGTCGCGCCGATCATGCCGCCGATCAGCGCATGCGAGGACGACGAAGGGATGCCGTAGTACCAGGTAATGACGTTCCAGCTGATGGCGCCGACCAGCGCGCCGAAGATGACGTGATAGTCCACCACCGCGGGATCGACCATGCCCTTGCCGATGGTGGCGGCCACATGCAGGCCGAAGATGAACAGCGCGAGGAAGTTGAATACGGCTGCCCAGATGACGGCCTGACCCGGCTTCAGCACGCCGGTCGACACGATGGTGGCGATCGCGTTGGCGGCATCGTGGAAGCCGTTCATGAAGTCGAACGCCAGCGCCAGCGCAACGAGCAGTACGATGACCCAGAGGGCGATTGCAGTGGGTTCCATGACCAGGTTTTCTGCCGGAGGCGTTGGCGGTGGCGGCGCGGGTGACGCGGACGACTCAGGCGTTCTCGATGACGATGCCCTGCATCACATTGGCAACGTCTTCGCAGCGGTCGGTCACCGTTTCCAGCAATTCGTAAATCGCCTTCAGCTTGATCAACTGCACGGCGTCGCGCTCGCTGCGAAACAGTTTGGAGATGGCGCTGCGCATCACGCGGTCGGCATCCGATTCGAGGCGGTCGATTTCCTCGCAAATCTTGAGAATGGTGGTGGCGTTGTCCATGTTCGACACCAGCGCCACCGACGACTTCACCCGTTCGCAGCACTGCAGGCAAATCTCGCCCAGTTGCTTGGCCTCCGGCGTCACCGTCTTGATGTCGTAGAGCGACACCGATTCCGCGACGTCCTGCATCAGGTCCAGCACGTCGTCCATGTTGGAGATGAGGCGGTGGATTTCTTCGCGGTCGAGCGGCGTGATGAAGGTCTTGTGCAGGAGCTGGATCGCCTCGCGGGTGTAGGTGTCGCCGCGCTTTTCGATGGCGTCGATTGCATTGGCGTGGTCGCGCAGGTCGGTCGCCCCCTCGCCCAGCGCGTTCAGCAGCGCCACCAGCTCCTTGCCGCCTTCGACGATCTCATGGGCGTGCAGATTGAACAGTTCAAAAAAACGCCCTTCCTGCGGCATGAAGCGACCAAACATGCGCGACCCCTGCAAATTTTCAAGTTGCCGGGATTCTAGCTGCGCCGCACAACGAGGTCGGCGAGCTTTTGTATGGTGAGCGGCGCCGAACCTTCCGCTTTGTTGTTCGCGATCAAATAGGCTGCAATTTCGCGGCGCACCGCCTCCGCCAGCAATCCGGCGAGCTGCTGGCGGCCGTCCGGGTCCTCGTCGACCAGCGCGTTGAACGGCGCGTAGCGTTCCTTGGCCTCCTCGTACTTCATGCCCGAATGCAGGCTCCAGCGCACCACCAGCGGCAGCCGTCCGGCCTCGCGCCAGAAGCGTGCCTGCTCGGCTGCCGGCGGCATCCGGGCGTGAATGGCGATGCAATGGGTGGCACCGCCGGCACACAGCGCGGCGAGGTAGTCATCGCTCAGCAGCGCCGGATCGCGCACTTCCACCGCGTAGAACGCAGCGCCCGACAGCCGCGGCAAGGCCAGCAGGAACTCGGCCAGCGCGTCGGCGAAGCGCTGCGGCGCCCGGGTGAAACGCGGCCCCAGCGGCGGAAACTGAAAGACCAGCGGGCCGCAACACTCCGCCAGACCCTGCGTTGCCGGCAATACGAATTGTGCGGTCGCCAGCGCGGCGTCGAGAAACGCCGGATTGTCCGTCCACTGGCCGTCGTCGCTGCGCAGCCGCGGACCGGTGAACAGCATCGGCGCCTTGACCAGAAAGCGGAAATCCGGCGCCACCGTCCGCACCTGATTGGCATAGCGGCGGAAATCGGCCTCGGCCATCGGCGCGTAGAAGGTGCGATCGATGCCGACGGTGCGCAGCAAGGGATGTGCCGCGTAAGCCGGCAGCCCGTGACGCGACAGCTTGACGTCGGAATGACCGCCGTCGTAGACCATGCCGGCCCAGCCCGGAAAGCTCCATGACGAGGTGCCAAGGCGAATGCCCGGCGGCAGCGCTGCGCCGAGCGCGCGCAACCGCTCGTCGGACGGCGCCGGCGCAACCTTGTCCGCCCCGTCGCCGCCCGCCTCCCGCTGCGGCTTCCCGGCCGGCGCCGGCGCGGCAAACAGGTCGAACTGGTCGGCCGTCAACGGTCCGGCCTGCGCCTATTCGTAGTGGGCCGGTGGCGTGCGGCGCGACGGCTCGGCCTTGGGCACCAGATCGAGCCGGGCTTCGAGCACCTGCACGTTGCTGGGCTCGAACTTCAGCCGCCGCGGCATCGAGGGGCTGATCTGGCCCGGCACCAGCATGCTCGGGTGGGTGACGTACACGTCGTACTCACCGGCCGGGATGTTCTCGACGACGGCGGAGCCGGCTTTGGTCGTCTTGCCGAAATACGGCGAATCGACAACGTAAATGTGCGCATTCATCCAGTCGTGGATCAGGCATTGCAGCGTGATCTGACCGGCCTTGTCGAGCAAAACCGGATCGGGCTCCCGGCGGGTGTAGACCTTGTGCTCGAACAGCGACGGCCCGGACAGCACCTTGAGGTGATGCTCGCCACGATCGCGATTGGGGAAGCGCATGCGCGTCCCCGTCTGCACCACGCTGACGAACGGCTCGAACTTGTAGAAGGATTGCTCGACCATCGCGGTGGCGTTCGCTGCGGCCGCCGGCGCTGCAACCCCGACCGGGACGGCATAGACGACCGCGTTCGGCACCGGCGCCCCGTTCTTGTCCTTAATCTGGGTCACCAGCGTGCCGGCCTGGGCGACGCTGGCGGCCAGCGCGCCGACCAAGGCGGCGACGGCGACCGGCAACGCCGCGGGCGAGGCCGGAAAGTGCGTAAGGATGGACCGCATGAATGAGCTTCTCCGGGGCTGTGGGCGTTAACGGCAGAAACGGAATCTACGTTAACTTTGTGCCCATGTCATCCGTCGTTCGCCGTATTGCCGCGCTGGCCGCCGTGCTCTGGGTCGCACCGGTCAGCCTCTGCGCGCTGCCGCTGCTGCCGCTGGCGCTGTGGCGTGCGCGCTGGCAACTGGTCGACGGCGTGCTGGAAATCAGCAGCCCGGCGCTATCGTGGTTCCTGCACGGGCCGTGGTTCCGGCTGCTCACCGGCGGCACCGGTTTTGCGGCGGCCACTATCGGCCACGTCATCGTCGCCCGCAACGCGCAATGCCTCGCCGACTGCCGCACCCACGAGCACGTCCACGTGCGCCAGTGCGAGCGCTGGGGGCCGCTGTTCCCGTTCGCCTACGTCGGCGCCGGACTGTACGCGGCGCTGCGTGCCCGCAGCCTTGGGGCGTACTACTGGAACAACCGCTTCGAGCGCGAAGCGCGGGCGGCGGAGGGCAAGCAGCTTTGACGTGATATGCCCATTGTGTATGGGCGTACGCTTGTATTTTCTATAAGTCGACTTTGAATAAATATTCGCGCTTTGCCCAATTCAAATGCGGGTTTCAGCAAAAAGCTGTATGCCATGAAATCGGCGACGCCGTTTTCATGGACACTTCGCCTGTGGCCGCCGGCAGCGATTTTGTCGGCGCACCCCTGCGGAGAATGACGATGTTGACGTGGTCCCCAATGTGTGCCGGCAGCGGCGCGAGGCTTGCCCATATCGTGGCCGGCGTGGCCGGCGCGCTGATGCTGTCGTCGGCCGCGACGCCCGCCATTGGCGCCGAGATCAGGGTGCTCACCGCCGGCGCGTTCAAGCCCGTGGTCAGCGCGGTCGTCGCCGACTTCGAGAAGCAGACGGGCCACAAAGTCACGGTCGACAACGACACCGCCGGCGCGCTGGTGAAGCGCATCAACGGCGGCGAAGCGTTCGATCTGGTGGTGCTGACGCCCGGCGCGCTGGAGCCGCTGGCGAAGGACGGCAAGGTCGTCGGCGCCAGCGTGCAGCGGCTCGCGAAGGTGGCGATCGGCGTGGCGGTCAAGCGCGGTGCGCCGCTGCCGGACATCGGCACCGTCGACGCCCTCAAGAATGCCCTACTCGCCGCCCGCGCGGTGGCGTACATCGATCCGGCGGCCGGCGGCTCCAGCGGCATCTACCTCGCGCAATGGTTCGAGAAGGCCGGCATCGCCGACCGCATCAAGCCGAAAGCGGTGCTGGTGCCCGGCGGGCTCGTCGCGCAGCGGCTGATCAACGATCAGGCCGACCTCGCCATCCACCAGATCAGCGAAATCCTCGCCGTCCCCGGCGCGCAGTTGGTCGGCCCGATCCCGGCCGAAATCCAGAACTACACCGTCTACGCCGGTGCCATTGGCAGCGCTGCACGCGATGCGGACACAGCACGGGCGCTGCTGTCCACGCTCGCCAACGCGAAGACGCGGGAGGTGTTGCGGGAGAAGGGGATGGAGGGGCCGTGATGCCGGCTCCCGGCGGCGCTAGCCGACCGGTTACTTTCGCAATGCGTCATCCGGAGGACTTGCGTGTTGTGAAAGCTCCGCCAGCCGATCGTGCAGGAAACGCAAGGCGCGCACAAAAGTTGGGTGGCAGTCTGTGGGCGCAGGCTGATCAAGCACGTGCCAACGGAACGTGAAAACCTGCCCTCCACCGTCTTGCGTGAAATGACTCCAGGCGTCAGGCAGTTCGCCTGAAACCGACACTTCCCGAAAGTGCCAGACTTGGCCACGCGGGCATTGTTCCCAGGTACCAAGATCGCGCACGTACGCCGTGCCGCTCACGCCCGACTCCTCGGCCAGCTCACGCAAACAAGCCTGCGAAACGGATTCGCCCGGTTCAATGGTTCCCTTGACGATTTGTGTTCCGGCCTGCGGGTGAGTGAACACCAGAACTTCGGCGCATCCGGCACGATGGCGCAGTACGATCGGGACAGCTTTGGGGGTTTTCATCACGCGATCGTGCGCGCGAGGCTCAATCCTCGTCCCGCTCAAACCTCGGCAACACCGCAATCAGGTCATGCTCGGTCGTTTCGACGACCGTGACTTTGACGATGTCGCCGACGTTGAGTTCGTCGCCGTTCTGCACGTGCACGAGGCCATCGATCTCGGGCGCGTCCGCCCATGAACGCGCGACGGCGATGTTGTCCTGCACGTCGTCGACGATCACCTCGATCTCGCGGCCGATCCTGGCGCGCAGACGCGCCTCGCTGATCTCGGCCTGCACTTCCATGAAGCGCTCGCGGCGCTCTTCCTTCACTTCATCCGATAACTGGTCCGGCAGATCGTTAGCCGTTGCGCCCTCAACCGGCGAGTACGCGAAGCAGCCGACGCGGTCGAGCTGCGCCTCGCGCAGGAAGTCGAGCAGTTCCTCGAACTCGGCCTCGGTCTCGCCGGGGAAGCCGACGATGAAGGTGGAGCGGATGGTGAGGTCCGGGCACGCGGCGCGCCACGCACGTACGCGCTCAATGTTTTTCTCGCCGCTGGCCGGGCGCTTCATGAGCTTGAGAATGCGCGGGCTGGCATGCTGAAACGGCACGTCAAGGTACGGCAGCACGCGGCCGCCGCTCGCGAGCGTTGATTGCGCCATCAGCGGAATCACGTTGTCCACGCTCGGATACGGATACACATAGTGCATGCGCGTCCACACGCCCAGCTGACCGAGCGATTCGGCGAGCTCCAGCATGCGCGTCTTGACCGGTTTGCCGTTGACGAAATCGGTGCGGTATTTGACGTCGACGCCGTAGGCCGAGGTGTCCTGCGAAATGACCAGCAGTTCCTTGACGCCGGATTTGACCAGCGATTCGGCCTCGCGCATCACGTCACCGATCGGCCGGCTGACCAAGTCGCCGCGCATCGACGGGATGATGCAGAAGCTGCAACGGTGGTTGCAGCCTTCGGCAATCTTCAGGTAGGCGTAGTGCTTCGGCGTCAGCTTGACGCCGTGATCGGGCACCAGATCGATGAACTTGTCGTGCGGCTTCGGCAGATGCGTGTGCACCGCGTCCATCACTTCGTTCGGCGCATGCGGACCAGTGACCGCGAGCACCTTCGGATGGATGTTGCGGATGAAGTTGCCGTCCTGTTTGGCGCCGAGGCAGCCGGTGACGATCACCTTGCCGTTTTCGGCAAGCGCTTCGCCGATGGCATCGAGCGACTCGGCCACGGCATCATCGATGAAGCCACAGGTGTTGACCACGACGAGATCGGCGTCGGCGTAGTCGCCAACCGTGGCATAGCCTTCGGCCTTGAGGCGCGTGAGCACCTGTTCGCTGTCGACGAGTGCTTTCGGGCAGCCGAGGGAGACGAAGCCTACTTTTGGCGCAAGCGTTTTGTTTTGCAACGTACTGCGGTTCATGGTGAATTAGTTGGCGCCCGCGCCAAAAGGACGAATGACGAAGGACGAATGACGCAAAGCCTGGCGGTCAGTAGCGGTCAATCGACGCCCGGCCAGACGATGACGGCCGGCACCTTGCACTTCGTCCAGCGCGAAGCGCGTTCGTCATTCGTCTTCCGTCCTGCGCGCAGCGCGTCCGTCCTGCGCGCTCTGCGCGCTTACTTCTTCTCGCCGCCAGGAAAACCGGGGAACGAGAAGCCGGGAAAAAACTGCTTGGTGCTTTCCTGCATCTTCTGCTGCATGTCGAGGAACATCTTGCTCGACTGCTCGAGGTAGTTCTGCATCACGCCCTGCATCGCGGGCGCCTGCATCTGCATGAACTGCTGCCACACTTCCGAGCCCACTTTCGACGGGTCGCCGCCGGCGCCGCCGAGCATGGCCCCGCCCTGCTCGGCCATCTTCTTCTGGAAGTCCATGAAGGCGCGCACGTTCTGCTCGAACAGACCGCCGACGACGCCCTGCATGGCACCGCCGTAAAAGCGGATCATCTGCGCCAGCATTTCGTTGGAGAACATCGGCACCCCGGCCGCTTCTTCCTCAAGGATGATCTGCAGCAGGATGGCGCGGGTCAGTTCTTCGTTGGTCTTGGCATCGCGCACTTGAAACGGCGTGTTCTCCACCACCATCTGCTTGACGTCCGCCAGCGTGATGTAGCCGCTGGTCGCGGTGTCGTAGAGCCTGCGGTTCGGGTACTTCTTGATGATGCGCATCGCTGAGCGCGCACCGGTTGCCGCGCGGGCGCCGAATCCTGCCTTGGTTGCCATCGTAACTGTCCTCTTTGTGCAGTGCGCCATTGTAGTGCAGTGCGCAAAGCCGCATGCGGATGCGGCTTTGCGGCGATTGCCGCGGCGTCCGGGCGATGGCGGAGGATGCCAATTGCAGGCCGTTTCAAACCATTCCTAGATGATGTCGTCACGAGATGTGATAATTGAGCATCAAAACAACGGAGCGCGGCCTTGGCAGAGCGGCATCAGCGTCATGAGCTCACGGATGCGGCGTGGGAGTTACTACGGCCGCACCTGCCGGGACAAAGCGGACAGTGGGGCGGTGTCGCCCAAGACAACCGGCGTTTCCTCAACGCAGTCTTCTGGATTCTGCGCACCGGCGCGCCGTGGCGGGATTTGCCGGAGAGCTATGGAGCCTGGAAGAACACGCACCGGCGCTTCCGTCGCTGGCGGGATCGGCGTGTGTGGGAGCGACTGCTGGAAGTCATGATTGATGAGCCCGACTACGAATGGCTGATGATCGACGCCAGCCATTGCAAAGTGCATCCGCATGCGGCGGGGGCACATGGCGGCAACGAAGGGATGGGCCGGACAAAAGGGGGCTCAACACCAAGATACACCTGGCCGTGGATGCGCATGGTATGCCAGTCCGAATCCTTGCTACAGAAGCTACCCGAGCGGACTGCAGCGGGCTCACGCACTGATCGAAGGATTCTCGGCGCAGCACTTGATTGCCGACAAAGGCTACGACAGTGATGCCATCGTGGCGCAGGCCAAAGCGCAGATTCCGCCGAAAAAGAACCGAAAGCAGCCACGTGAATACGACAAGCACCTGTATCGCCAGCGCCACCTGGTCGAAAATGCCTTTCTCAAACTAAAGCTTTGGCGAGGGATTGCTACGCGCTATGCCAAGCGCCTTTGCTCATTTCTTGCCGCCGCGCAGATTCGCTGTCTCGTGCTCTGGTTGAATATCTCGTGACGACACTGCCTAGTAGTTTCGACTCTAATTTGCTGCAACGCAACAAATTTGTCTTGACTTGGTCATGGAGCATCCCTAACATTCGTTTTGTGCGATGCAGCAAATTTCGGCTGCCAACCAAAACCCCAGGAGAAACACATGATCCCCGTTTTCGAACAAGTCGCTGAAATGAACCGTGCTTACCTCGCCAACGTGCTCAAGGGCGTTGACGCTGCCGTTGCTTACAGCACCAAGGCTTCGACCTTCGGCGTGAAGGCTGCCAACGAATTCGCCGCTGCTACCGCTGCCGACCTGCACGCGCTGGCTTCGGTCAAGGCTCCGCAGGACCTCGTTCCGCTGCGCGCCAAGCAACTCGAAGAAAAGGCCGACTGGGCCACGACGACCGGCCGTGCCGCGCTCGACCTGATCGCTTCCGCTCAAACCGAAGCCATGCAGTTCGCCGAAGCGCAAGCTGCCGAAGCCGCCAAGACGTTCGTGTCGAACCTCGACAAGCTGGCCAAGAGCGCCCCGCAAGGCGTTCCGGGTGCCGACTACGCGCTGTCCGCCGTCAAGGCTAGCGTTGAGACCTCGATGGCTGCTTTCGAAACCGTTGCCAAGGCAACCAAGGAAGGCGTTGAGTTCGCCGGCTCGCAAGTCAAGGCTGCTGCCAAGGCTGCCCCGAAGCGCAAGTAATTCAAAGCGGAAGGACGCTCGGGCCGGAAACCGGCCACGCGTTCAATCCGCAGAAACGGGGATCGTGCCGATCCCACCCAACCAGGTGGGACCGCGACACCCTTCGTCATGAGACGCTACACGCGCCTCGGTGACGATGACTCGATAACTGCCGCCCCTCCTCCGTCTTTCTGAGCAGGCAGTCGCGAAGTCCCTCCCGCCCGCCCGGCTTGCCGCGCGGGCTTTTTCTTTTGGCGCGCCTTTGCATCAAAGCGTTCGGTGTTTCGTCTGTGTTACCTGCAACGCCTGCCCGACGGTGGTGGCGCCTGGCGCCATGAATTCGATCAAACCGCCGAACGCCCAGAACAGCACCAGCGCGGCCGCCGCCGGCAGTAGCGTCCGCCGCACGGCGGTCGTCAGCCAGTCCGGCTCGTCCTTCACGTTGGCGCGCCGGTAAAGCCATGTGCCGACGCCGCCGTCGATCAGCAGCTCGGCGAAGAACGTCGGCGCGCTGTACACGGCATAGAACGCAATGCCAAACACCGCCGCCGCCGCCACGACAACGGCGATGACGACGATGATGAAGGCACCGGCGTCGTCGCCGAGATCGATGTCGCCCAGGCTCCAGCTGCCGCCGGAACCGCCTCCAGCGCCGGAGCCACCCGAACTGCTGCCGGAGAGAATGCCGCCCGCGTCACCGGTGCCGCCGCCATCGGCAACCGCCAGCGAATCGCCAAGATCGGCGCCGCCGATGGCAACGCCCGGATTGCTGCCGGATGCGAAACCGCTGGCAAAGCCCTGCACCGGCGCCTCCCCGAACGACCCGCTGCCGCCACCGCCGCCGAAGCGTCCGCCGCCTCCGCCCCAGGACGATCCGCCGCCGCCCGACCCTCCCGAGCCACCGCCGGCCGACCAGTCGAACGACGAACCCGAATTGCTGCGCGCCTGCTGTCGGCCACCGGCAAACGCGCGTGCCGCCTGATCGTTCGCACGCTGCTCCGCCTGCGCATTCTGGCGGCGGATCGCCCACACCCACAGGCTCACCAGCGCGAGAAACACCACCCAGGCCACCAGCACCGCGAGCGGGTAGCGCCATTTCGGCGAGTTGACGCCCAGATGATGCATCGCCACCGACGCCAGAAAACCGCAGCCGATGGTCGACGCCAGCATCATCGACATCAGGAACCGCGGCGAGCCGTGCGCCAGCAGCCAGGCTTTGGCGCGCTCGCGCGGGCCGGGCTGCGCGCGACCGGCGTCCGCCGCGGTGCCGGAATTTGCCTTGCCGATTGCCCGTTTTGCCATGACTCCCTCCCCGATTTCCGCCGCGCGTCGGCAGCCGTCCGTCAGCGGCAAAGACGCCAGCAGCTCGTCTCCTGCGCCAGTCTGACCCAAATCTGTTGGCATAACGTGCAGGCGCGGGTTCGGCTTTGCTTTGTGGCTATTGGCTTTTTGCTTGAAACGCAGTTGGATATGGGCTGCTAGCAAGAAAATATCGAAAGTCGACATTAACTAAAAACCGTCGTTTCCGGCCTATTGCCTTGGCGCCAGCCCTTGTTCACAGGTCGTTACATGAAAAATTGGAAGAAAAAGTTGTACTGCCGCGACGCTTTCGCCGGCACCGGCGACGACGCAACCTGCACCGTTCCTGATCCGGTGCATTCGCGCGCCGGCCGCCGGGTCGCTATGCTCGACGGCAATGGCAACGGACGCAGCGGCGTCCGGCTCTCCGACATCCGCAACCAAGGCACGGCATGAACCTCGAAAAAGTCATCTTCGGTTTCTTCATCATCCTCGCCTGCACGCTGAACTTCGGCTTCTTCATCGGCGATATCGACCGGCCGGAGCTGCATCATCCGATGGAACTGGGCGCCGCCGTCGCGGTGAACCTGATCGCCACCGTGCTCAAGTTCGGTGACCGCACCCACCTGGGCGCCACCCATCTGGCGACGTCGCTGGTGGCATCGCTGCAACTGGTGGCCGCTGCCATGTTCTGGGTGGTACACGTCTACGGGCAAGGGCTGGCGATGAATTCCGGCGCGGTTTCCACCGTCGTTTCCCTCTCCGGCGGTGCGCTGCTGGCCAATTTCATATCGATCGTGCTGCTGATCGGCGAAACCCTGCGGCATGGCCGCTGACACAGCAACGACCGTGCCGCCCCGGCAGCAACGCCGCCAACGCATCGCCAGCGCATGAGCGACGTCCTGTTTCTGGTGCTGCGGCGGATGCGGGCGCCGCTGATCGTGCTGATCGCGCTCTACGCCATTGCCGTCTTCGGCCTGGCACTGACGCCGGGCGTGCGCGCCGACGGCACGCGCGAGTACATGAGCCTGTTTCACGCCTTCTACGTGGTGAGCTACACCGCCACCACCATCGGCTTCGGCGAGATTCCCAACGCCTTCAGCGATGCCCAGCGCATGTGGATGATTCTCACCATCCATCTCACCGTCATCGGCTGGACCTACACGCTGGGCTCGATCTTTGCGCTGGTGTCGGACATGACCTTCCGCACCGCCGTCGCGCGCAGCATGTTCAGCTGGCGAGTTCGCCACGTCGGTGCCCGCTTTTTCATCCTTTGCGGTTACGGCCAGAGTTCGGCGCAGATTGCGCGGGCGCTGGATCGCCTCGGCTACCGTCTGGTGGTGGTCGAGCAACGCGCCGAGCGCGCCGCCAGGCTGGTGATCGAGGACGTGTCGCAGCCGTTGATCGCGCTGTGCGCCGATGCCCGCTTTCCCGATGTCCTGCGCGACGCCGGCATCGACCGGCGCGAATGCATGGGCTTGCTGGCGATGACTTCGCTCGACGACGTCAACCAGACCATCGCGATCGGCGCCCGCACGCTGCGCAGCGACCTGCAGATCATCGCTCGTGTGAAAGACACCACGGCGCAGCAGAATCTGATCGCGCTTGGCGGCATCGAGGTGGTCAACCCGTTCGAGACATTCGCCACCAACCTGGCGCTCGACCTCGACGCGCCGGACGTACTGCGGCTGGAAGAATGGCTGACCGATTCGCCCGATGCGCAATGCCCCAACCGTCTGGGCATTCCTGCGGGGCCGTGGGTGATCGTTGGCTTCGGACGCTTCGGCCGCGCCATCGGCCGCCTGCTCGACGCCCGCCACATTCCCTGGCGGGCGGTGGACCACCGCGGCAGCGGCGCGATCGACGACGGCCGGCATCAATTGGTCGTCGACGACGATACCGACCGCGGGCTCTGCGACGCCGACATCGCGCACGCGGCGGTCGTGGTCGCCGGCACCGACAACGACGCCGCCAACCTGGCGATCACCACGCTGGCCCGCCGCGTCAACCCGAAAATCTACGTCGTCATCCGGCAAAACCACGTCGCCGACAGCGTGCTGATTCACGCCGCCCGCGCCGACATGCGCTTCGTCCAGGCCGAGATCATGGTTCACGAATGCCTGCAACTGATCAAGGTGCCGCTGCTCGCCACCTTCCTGCGCCGGGTGGCCGCCGAGGGCAGCCGCACCGCCGGCGCGGTCATCGAAGCCATCCAGCAATCGCTCGGACGCGGCGCGCCGCAGGTCTGGACGTTTCATTGCGACGTCATGCAGCCGGGCATGTTTGCCGCGTTCTTCCAGAGCGGCGGCAAACCGCTGCCGCTGCAACTGCTGCAACGCGATCCCTATGCCGTCGAGGAGACCCTGTCCTGCCTGCCGCTGATGCTCGCACGCGGCAGCGAGCTCACGCTACTGCCCGCGGCCGGCACCGAACTGCGCCCCGGCGACCGCGTGCTGTTCGTCGGCGACGATCGCGCCGAGCGGCTGCAGCGACGATACATGCGCGACGTGACGGCGATCGAATTTGCCCGCAGCGGCAGCGAGCCGCCACGCACCTGGCTGTTCCGCGTCCTGCGCGAACGCGCCCGGCGACCGGCACGGATGGAAGCCAGTTCGCACGGACTGCCGCCGACATAGACCGCTGGTTCTGCCGTTGCGCTGAGGAATGCGCTTACGCCGCCACCGCCTTGCGCAAAGCCTCAGGCTCGCAAATTGCCACCTTGATCAGCGTCTGTGCGGCGCCCGTCGGCTCGCGGCGTCCCTGTTCCCATTGCTGCAACGTTCTCACCGAAACACCCAGCAAATCGGCGAACTGCGATTGCGAGAGGTTCATTGCAATGCGCGCCTTTGCGACTGCGGACTCACGCATGGCACCTTTGCCGTCGTTTACCCAGACGCGCCCCACTTCGCCGCGTTTCATTTGCGTGAGCGACTCGCGCAGTTCGGCGGCAAGATCGCGTTTGGCGTCACGTTTCAGGATTGCGGCTTCAGTCAATTTGGGCATGGTCGGCCACCTTTCTGAGTTCGTTCAACAACTCGTTCGGAATGTTCTCGCGAGCGCTCTTGGCGTACACCGTCAGCAGCCAGATGCGTCCCTTTGCGTCCTGCACGTAGTACAGCACCCTCACGCCACCCCGCTTGCCCATCCCTGCACGCGACCAGCGCAGCTTGCGCACGCCACCCGTGCCGGGCACCAGCTCACCGGCCATTGGTTGCGACAACAGGTGACCCTGCAGCTCATGGAACGCCCGATCATCGAAATAGTCTTCGCGATAGCGCGAAAACGCTGGCAGTTCGATGAATAGATGCATGATCGAATTGTACGCCATTGGCGCACAAACAATCAGCCGTTTTTCGTGCGTTGACAGTCCAACGCTCGATAAAAAGGTACCTGAGCTGACTCAGCAGTCGAGCGCGGAAGGACTGGGGAGCGTACCTCCCCGGCGAGCGGGGAGGGAGTCGCGAATCGCGCGGCGACGACTGCACAGTCGATCACTCGAACACGATGTCGCCGCCTTTGACGTGAACCTTCACGGTCGCGCCGGGCGCGAACTTGCCGGCGAGCATTTCTTTCGACAGCGGATTCTCGACCGATTGCTGGATCGCGCGCTTGAGCGGGCGGGCGCCGAACACCGGGTCGAAGCCCGCGTCGCAGAGCACGTCGAGTGCCGCGTCGCTGACCTTGAGCTTGAGGTCGAGCTTGGCAAGACGGTCTTCCAGGCGTTGCAACTGAATCTTCGCAATGCCCTTGATGTTGTCCTTGCCGAGCGCGTGGAAGACCACGATTTCGTCGATACGGTTGATGAACTCGGGACGGAAGTGACTCTTCACCTCGGCCATCACGGCGATCTTGATCAACTCGTTCGGTTCGTCGACCATGCTCTGGATCTTCTGGCCGCCAAGGTTCGAGGTCATGATGATCACGGTGTTCTTGAAGTCCACCGTGCGCCCCTGGCCGTCGGTCATGCGACCGTCGTCGAGCGCCTGCAACAGCACGTTGAAGACGTCCGGATGCGCCTTCTCGACTTCGTCGAACAGGATCACGCTATAGGGCTTGCGGCGCACCTGTTCGGTGAGCTGACCGCCCTCGTCGAAGCCAACGTAGCCCGGCGGCGCGCCGATCAGGCGTGCGACCGAGTGCTTCTCCATGTACTCGCTCATGTCGATGCGGATCAGGGCCTCCTCGCTGTCGAACAGGAACTGCGCCAGCGCCTTGGTGAGCTCGGTCTTGCCGACGCCCGTCGGCCCGAGGAACAGGAACGAGCCATACGGCTTGTTGGGGTCGGACAGACCCGCACGCGAGCGGCGGATCGCATCCGCGACCAGCGTCACCGCCTCGTCCTGACCGACCACGCGCTTGTGCAACGCATCCTCGATGTGCAGCAGTTTCTCGCGTTCGCCCTGCATCATCTTGCTAACCGGAATGCCAGTGGCGCGCGACACCACTTCCGCGATCTCCTCGGCACCGACCGAGGTGCGCAGCAGTTTCGGCTTGCCGGCCTTGCCGTCGCCCTTGCCATCGCCTTTCGAGGCTTCGGCGTCCTTGAGCTTCGCTTCCAGTTCCGGCAACTTGCCGTACTGGATCTCGGACATGCGCGCGAAGTCGCCGCGGCGGCGCGCTTCGTCCATGTCGAGCCTGAGTTTTTCGATCTGTTCCTTGATGCCCTGCGAGCCCTGCACGGCGGCCTTTTCGCCGCGCAGTTCTTCATCGTAGTCAGCGTATTCGCGTTCCAGCCTTCCGATCTCTTCCTCGATCAGCGCCAGCCGCTTCTTCGATGCGTCGTCCTTTTCCTTCTTGACCGCCTCGCGCTCGATCTTCAACTGGATGATGCGGCGGTCGAGCTTGTCCATCACCTCGGGCTTGGAATCGATCTCCATCTTGATGCGGCTCGCCGCCTCGTCGATCAGATCGATCGCCTTGTCGGGCAGGAAGCGGTCGGTGATGTAGCGGTGCGACAGCTCGGCCGCGGCGACGATCGCCGGGTCGGTGATGTCGACGCCGTGGTGGACCTCGTATTTCTCCTGCAGACCACGCAGGATGGCGATGGTCGATTCGACCGAGGGCTCGCCCACCAGCACCTTCTGGAAGCGGCGCTCCAGCGCAGCATCCTTCTCGATGTATTTGCGGTATTCGTCGAGCGTCGTGGCGCCCACGCAGTGCAGCTCGCCCCGCGCCAAAGCGGGCTTCAACATGTTGCCTGCGTCCATCGCGCCCTCGGCCTTGCCGGCGCCGACCATAGTGTGCAACTCGTCGATGAAGACGATGGTCTGGCCTTCGTCCTTGGCCAGATCCTTGAGCACGGCCTTGAGCCGTTCCTCGAATTCGCCGCGGTATTTTGCGCCCGCGAGCAGTGCCGCAAAGTCGAGCGAGAGCACGCGCTTGTTCTTGAGTCCCTCGGGCACTTCGCCGTTGACGATGCGCTGCGCCAGGCCTTCGACGATGGCCGTCTTGCCGACGCCCGGTTCGCCGATCAGCACCGGGTTGTTCTTGGTGCGCCGTTGCAGCACCTGGATCACACGACGGATCTCGTCGTCGCGGCCAACCACCGGGTCGAGCTTGCCGGAACGGGCACGCTCGGTCAGATCGATCGTGTATTTCTCGAGCGACTGACGCTGGCCTTCCGCCTCCTGCGAATTGACGCCGCCGTCGCCGCGCACGGCATTGATCGCGGCCTCAAGCGTCTTCACGCTGGCGCCGGCGTCCTTGAAGATGCGGCCGGTCTCGCTCTTGTCGCCTGCGAGCGCCAACAGAAACAGTTCGCTCGCGATGAACTGGTCGCCCCGTTTGGTCGCTTCCTTGTCGGTCAGGTTGAGCAGCCCGTTGAGGTCGCGGCCGACTGCAATGTTGCCGTCGCCGCCCTGCTGGCGCGGCAACCGTTCGATCGCGGCCTTGAGATCGCGTTCCAGTTTGGCGGTGTTGGCGCCGGCGCGCTGCAACAGGGATTTGCTGCCGCCATCCTCCTGCTCGAGCAGCGCCATGAGCAGATGCTGTGGTTCGATCTGGGTGGCATCAAGGCCAAGCGCGATAGACTGCGCCTCGGCAAATGCCTGCTGGAATTTGGTGGTGAGTTTGTCGAAACGCATCGGGCGTCCCCTGTCAGTGAATATCTATATCAAATGTAGGGATTCGCCGCGGCGATTCAACTGAATTAAGCACTTGTCCGCAAACAAGAGGGGGAAACTGTGCGCTGGCTGAAACGGATAGTGCTCGGATTGATCGGCGTGGCGCTGCTGGCTGTGAGCGCGATGGCAGTGTACGCGTGGCGCAGCGTGCCTGACAATAACGCGCAATACGTTGTCCGCCAGCGGATTGGGGAGACGGCCATTGCCATCGACAGCGACGGCATCCCCAGTATCGAGGCGAAGTCCGAACGCGATCTCGCGTTCGCGGTCGGCTTCATGCACGCCCGTGACCGGCTGTGGCAACTGGAAATGAACCGTCGCGTCGGGCGTGGCGAGCTGGCCGAAATTCTCGGGCCAAAGGCACTCGATACCGACCGCTTTCTGCGCACCCTGGGCGTGCACCGGGCGGCGCGGGCGCAACTCGAGCGCTTGCCGGCGGCCACGCGCGACGTGCTGCAAGCCTATGCCGACGGCGTCAACAGCTACGTCCGCGAAGCGATGGCCGTGCGGCCGCCGGAGTTCGTAATTCTCGGCGTCCAGCCCGGCCCTTGGGAACCCGCCGACACGCTGGCCTGGGCGATCATGATGGCCTACGACCTCGGCGGCAACTGGAGCAACGAACTCCTTCGCCTGCAGTTGGCGGCGCGGATGCCAGTTGCAAGAATCGACGAACTGCTGCCGGCGCAGCCGGGCGACAAGCTGCCGCCGCATGCAGACTATGGTGCGCTGTACAAGACGCTGGGCCTGCTTCCCTCGAAGCCGGTTGCCGCTGATACCGGCGAACCATCCTCGCCCCTGCTCGCTCCCGCGTGCGGCGGCGGGGGCTGTACCGCTTCGGCGCAAACTGCCGAGTGGCTTGCCGCCGGAACCGAGGGCATCGGCTCCAACAACTGGGTGGTCAACGGCAGTCGCACGGCCAGCGGCAAACCGCTGCTGGCCAACGATCCTCATCTCTCGCTGGCGGCACCGGCCATCTGGTACTTCACCCGGCAACAGGCGCCCGGCATCGAAGTCAGCGGCGCCACCCTTCCGGGAACGCCCTACGTCATTCTCGGCCGCACGCGCAACGTCGCCTGGGGCTTTACCAACACCGGCCCGGATGTGCAGGATCTGTACATCGAGGAGATCAATGACCGCGGCGAGGCGCGCACGCCGGACGGCTGGCAGCCGCTGGTCATACGCAACGAAAGCATCAAGGTGAAGGGCGAGCGCGATGTCAGCCTCAGCGTGCGTGCGTCCCGCCACGGCCCGATCATCTCGGATGCCAATGCGCCACTCGCCGCCGCCATCGGCGACCGCAAATACGCCATCGCCCTGCGCTGGACGGCGCTCGACAGCGACAACCTAAGCGTGCTGGCGGCCGGAGCCGCCAACAAGGCACAAACGGTCGCCGAATTGCGCGACGCCATGCGCCAGCACGTCGCACCGCAGCAAAACGTGGTGATCGCCGACACCCAGGGCAATACAGCCTTCATTGCTGCCGGTCGCGTGCCGCTGCGCAAGCCGGAGAACGATCTCAATGGCGTCGCACCGGCGCCAGGCTGGGACGCGAAGTACGACTGGGGCGGTTTTCTTCCCTACGAACAACTGCCGCAGCAGACCGTCGACAGATTTCTCGCCACTGCCAACCAGCGCATCCACGGCGACGACTATCCGCATTTCATCGGCGCCGAATGGGCACATCCCGGCCGCAAACAGCGCATCGAACAACTGCTGGCCGCGAAGCCCAAACACGATGCGCAAAGCCTGCGCGAGATTCAGCACGACCTGAAGCACACCCATGACACGCCCCTGTTGAACTGGCTGCCAAAGATCAATTCAAAGCATCCATTGGCCAACGATGCATTGCGTGCGCTCCGGCATTTCAAGGACGAACCGGTCGCCGCTTCGCAGTACGATCCCGCCGTTGCCACGCTCGTCTACTGGAGCTGGGCGCGCGAGACCACCCGCCGCTTATTCGCCGACGACATCGGGCCAGGCCTGTTCAACGCGATCTTTGGCCGTCGCGATTTCCGCAGCGCGCTGAACGGTGTGCTCGCGCGTAACGACGCCTACTGGTGCGACGACATCACGACCCCCTTCAAAGAAAGCTGCGACGACGCGGTCGCCGCAGCTTTCGACACCGCGCTCGACAGTCTGCAGGCGACGTACGGCAGCGACGTCAACGCCTGGCGCTGGGACAGCAGCCATTTCGCACGCAGCGAACACCGCCCGTTCTCGAATGTGCCCGTTTTGAAATCGCTGTTCGAAATCCGCACACCCACCGCGGGCGACACCTATTCCGTCATGGTCGGCAAGGTCCGCGGTCGCGAACCCGATCTCTTCGCCAATGAATTCGCCGCCAGCCTGCGTGCGGTGTACGATTTGTCGGTCGCCGATACCAATGCGGCCACCATCATCTATTCGACCGGGCAATCGGGCAATCCGTTTTCGCCGCACTACCGCGATCTGGCGCGCCGCTGGGGCTCGGGCGGTGCCGCTGCCTACATTGACCTCGCCCACCCGAAGCCGGCGGGGATGCTCAGTTTGCGCGCAGACTCCTAGGAGTCTGCGCGGCAGCCAAGTGACTGCTACGCTTCACAGCCATGCAGCAGACATCCCGTTTTTCACCGATCGCAATGGGTGATCGCCATCCCGATCCCGCTTGCGACAGACGCAACCGGCGGTCGCCTGGTGTGACCTTGACGACCGCCGCCGCATTGGCGCTTGCCACGATGGTCGCCGGCAGCGCCGGGGCAGCGTCCGCCGGCATCGAGTTCAGCAGTTGCCGCCTGCGCGGTATCGACACGGCAGTGCGCTGCGCGCAATTCGCGGTGCCGGAGTCGGCCGCGAGCCCGGACAAGACGCTACGCATTCACGTTGCCGTGTTGCCGGCGCTGGCGCGCAGGGCCGAACCCGACCCGGTGTACTTCTTTGCCGGTGGCCCGGGGCAGGCCGCCAGCGACATCGGTGTGCTCGTCGCCGCGCTGTCGGACCTGCGCAAGAAGCGCGACATCGTGCTGGTTGATCAGCGCGGCACGGGCAAGAGCAAAACCCTGACCTGTACGACGCCAACAGCGGACAGCGCCAGGACCGATCCGGTCGCCGCAGCCTTTGCCACCGCCGACGATGCCGTGCGCAGCGAGTGGGCGGCGTGCCTGGCCACGCTCAAGGGCAGTCCCGCCGCGCACCGCAGCGACGACTACATCGACGATCTCGAGGCGGTGCGCAAGGCGCTCGGCCACACACGCATCAACGTCTGGGGCGGCAGCTACGGCTCACGGGTGGCGCTGCGCTACATGAAGCGCTTTCCGGACAGCATCCGCACCGCCGTGCTCGACGGCGTGGCGCCCACCACGCTGCGCCTGCCGGACGACGCGCTTGCCGCGTCCGAGGTGCAATTGCGCGCGGTGCTCGCCGCCTGCACGGCGTCGGCCGGCTGCAACAAGGCCTATCCCGATGCCTTGAATGCCTTCGACCGCCTGCTCGCACAACTGCGCGACAAGCCGGTAGCACTCAGCCTGCCGCATCCCGCCACCGGCAAGCCCTTGCAGGGCACGATGAGCGACCGCAAGCTGCTGTCGCTGCTGTGGCCGCTGCTGTACAAGCCGGAGAGCGCGCGGCTGATCCCGGCGCTGCTCGCGCAGGCGGGTCAGGGCAATTTTGCGCCGTTGCTCAGCACCCTCGCCAGCAGTTCGGTCGCCGAAGGCGAGATCGCCGTTGCCCAGCGCTTCGCGGTCATGTGCGCGGAAGACATGCTCGGCCGCAGCCCGACGCCGAACCCGCGGTTTCAGGCGTTGACGGATTTGTTCTACGGTTTCTGCAAGGACCTGCCGCATGGCAAGGTGGCGCCGGAGTTCTTCGAGCCGACGGTGAGCAACATTCCTGCGCTGCTGCTGTCCGGTGCCGCGGACCCCGTCACGCCACCGGCGCAGGCCGAACTGGCTGCAAAAACGCTCGCCCGCCACAAGCACATCGTGGTGCCCAATTCGGGGCATATCGTGTCGCCGCTGCCCTGTCTGCGCCGGGTGATCGTCAAGTTTGTCGAGGCCGGCGATATTGCCGCCGCGACGGACGCCTGCGAAGCGGACCTCAAATTGCCGCCGCCGCTTTTCTACGTGTCACCACTGGAGGCGCGGCCATGATCGAGGTCAGCGGTCTCTGCCGGCAATTTGAAGCGCGCGACCGGCGCTCGCTGTTTGCCTTGCGCGCAACCACGCGCCGCGTCACTGCCGTCAACAACGTGAGCTTCGTGGCGCGCGACGGCGAAGTCACCGGCCTGCTCGGCCCCAATGGCGCCGGCAAGACGACCACGCTGCGCATGCTGTCCACGCTGCTGACGCCGGACAGCGGCAGTGCCCGCATCGACGGCCACGACATCGCGCAGGACCGCGCACTGGTGCGCCGCAACCTCGGTGTACTCGGTGACGCCAAGGGGCTCTACTGGCGGCTGACGGCGCGCGAGAACATCGTCTACTTCGGGCGCCTGCATGGTCTTGGCAATGACGAAGCGCGGCGGCGGGCCGACGTGCTGATCGACGAGCTGGGTCTGCACGCGCTCGCCGAGCGACCGACGCAAGGCTTCTCGCAGGGCGAGCGGATGAAGGTGGCGATCGCGCGGGCGCTGGTACACGACCCGCAGACCGTGCTGCTCGACGAGCCGACCAATGGCCTCGACATCATGTCGACCCGCGCCATGCGCGAGCTGATCCGCGGCCTCAAGCAAAAGGGCAAATGCGTGCTGTTCTCCAGCCACATCATGCAGGAGGTCGCGGCACTCTGCGACCGTGTGGTCATCATCGACAAAGGGATGGTGGTTTTCAACGGCACGCCCGATGAAGCGCTGGCGGCGACCGGGCTGGCAACGCTCGAAGACGCATTCGTCAAACTGATCGGCAGCGAGGAAGGGCTCTTCGCATGAGCGGCGGTGCAGGCAACATGACGACGTCCACCTTCAGCCTGGCACGGCTCGCGCTGGTCGCGCGCAAGGAGTTCAGCGATCTGCTGCGCGACCGCAAGAGCATCTTCTGGGGCCTGTTCGCGGTGGCTATTTCCGGCCCGCTGGTGGTGGGGCTGATTTACTTCGTCGCGCAATCGGTGACCGAGCGGATGGAGAAGATCACGGCGCCGATCGTGAATGCGCAATTCGCGCCCGATCTGGTGCGCTTTCTCGAACGCGGCGGCATCAAGGTGGAGCCCGATCCGCCCGACTACGAAGCGCGGGTCAAGTCCGGCGATCTCGATGCCGTGCTGGTGGTCGACCCCGACTTCGCCGCCGCCTACGCCAGCGGCCGCGTCGCGCGCATCACGCTGGTCACCGAATCCAGCCGCGACCGCTCAGTACCGGTCGCGAGCCGCCTGTCGCGCGCCGTGCGCGGCTGGGCCGACTACGTCGGCAACGAACGACTGCTTCTGCGCGGCGTGGCGCCGGCGGTCGCGCATCCGGTGCAGTTCGACGATCTGGATCTCGCCACCCCCGAGCAGAAGGGTTCGCGGATGTTGCAGTTCATGAGCTTCTACGCGCTGTTTGCCGGGTTGATGGGCGCGATCGCCGCCGCGCTCGACGTGACGGCCGGCGAACGCGAACGGCAGACGCTGGAGCCGCTGCTGGCCACGCCGGTCACGGTGCCGGAGCTGACCATCGGCAAATGGCTCGCCGTGACCGGCGTCAACCTGATCGCGGTGACCGTGTCGTTGCTTGGCTTCGTGCTGGCGCTGCAGGTGGTGCCGATCGACCGGCTGGGGCTGCCATTCAGCTTCGGTCTGCGCGAGTACGCAGGCTTCATGGCCGTGCTGGTACCGTTTGCCTTCATGGTGCCCGCCGTGCTGCTCGCCTTCGGCGCCGCCGGCAAGACGGCGAAAGAAGCGCAAAGCTCGCTGCAATTCGGCGTCTCGATGATCGGCCTGCTGCCGATCATGAGCATGCTGCGGCAAACCAAAGCGCCGTGGTGGGACGTATGGGTGCCGGTCAACGGGCAGTACGCGGTGCTGAGCAAGGTGTTGCGCGCAGAGACGATTGCCGGCACCGAATGGCTAGCGATGATCGTCATTCCGGCGCTGATCTGCGCCGTAGCGCTGTTCGCGTTCAGCCGGCGGCTGGGCGACGAGAAAATGCTGACGGGGAAGTAATGGCTTTTTACGTGAGAGCGGCAACGTACGGCGCTTTCACCGCAAAAAACTTGATAGTCGACTTATCGAAAAATCATCCGGCAAGCCATGTAATACTGCGCGTTTGTAGCTAAAGCTGCTTGAGAAAAACCGCGAACTCGGCGCTGAATTCCGGCCGTTCGAGGCCGAGCTTGACGGTCGCTTCGAGGTAGCCGAGCTTGGTGCCGCAGTCGTAGCGACGGCCGACGGTTTCCACCGCGTAGACCGGCTCGACGGCGGCGAGCCTGGCGATGGCGTCGGTCAACTGGATTTCGCCGCCGCTGCCGCTCTTGATCTGCTTGAGGTGCTCGAAGATCGACGCCGGCAGCACGTAGCGGCCGATGGCGCCGAACTGCGACGGTGCCTCGGCAGGCTTCGGCTTTTCCACGAAACCGGCCAGTCGCATCGCGTCGCCGTCGGCGTGCTGCACCATGTCGGCAATCTTGATCGCGCCGTAGCGGGTGATCGAATCGCCAGGCATGTAGTTGACGCCGATCACGCCACCGCCGCCGTTGCCGGCACCACACAGGCGCGCGTACACATCGGCGAGTTGCGCCGTGGCGCCGCGCACACCGGAGCCGCTGCCGGTCGGGCGAATCAGTTCGTCGGCCAGGATCACCGCGAACGGCTCGTCGCCCACCACCGGCTGCGCGCAGAGCACAGCATGACCAAGCCCAAGCGCGTCGCCCTGGCGGATGAACACGCAGTTGATGTTGGACGGAATCGACGCCTGCAACTCGTCGAGCAGCGCCTGCTTGCCGGCGCGTTCGAGTTCGTTCTCCAGCTCGTAGGCGCGGTCGAAGTGGTCCTCGATGGCGCGCTTGTTGCGACCGGTGACGAAGATCATGTCGGTGACGCCGGCGGCCGCGGCCTCTTCCACCGCGTACTGGATCAGCGGTTTGTCGACGACGGTCAGCATCTCCTTCGGCATCGCCTTGGTCGCCGGGAGAAAACGGGTGCCGAGACCAGCGACGGGGAAGACGGCTTTGCGGATCGGGGTCATCGCGTTCGGGTTCAGGTCGAAGATTGGATCAGGTCGAGGAACTCGGATTCTTGCAGCACCGGAATGCCGAGTTTCTGTGCGTCGTCAAGTTTGCTGCCCGCCTCGGCACCGGCGACGACGTAGTGCGTCTTCTTCGACACCGAGCCGGACACCTTGCCGCCCGCCGCTTCGATCATCGCTTTCGCCTGGTCGCGCTTGAGCGTGGGCAAGGTGCCGGTCAGCACGAAAGTTTTGCCGGCGACTGCGCTGTCGGCACTGGCAGCAACCGGCGCTGCCACCGGTGCGAATTCGAAGCCGCAGGCGAGCAAGCGCTCGACGGCGCCGCGGTTTTTCTCGTTGGCGAAGAAGTGCGCGATGCTGGCGGCCACAATCGGCCCCACGTCGCGCACCGCAAGCAACGCGTTCTCATCGGCCGCCATCAAGGCGTCGATCGAGCCGAAATGTCGCGCCAGATCCTTCGCCGTCGTCTCGCCGACGTGACGGATGCCCAGCGCGAAGATAAAACGATGCAGTTCGGCCTGACGCGCCGCTGCCAGCGCGTTGACGATGCCGGTGGCCGACTTCTCGCCCATACGGTCGAGCGCGGCAAGCTGCGCCTGCGTGAGGCCGAACAGATCCGCCGCCTCGTGCACCAGATTGCCATCGACCAGTTGCTCGACCAGCTTGTCGCCGAGGCCCTCGATGTCCAGCGCACGACGCTGCGCGAAGTGCAGCAGCATGCCCTTGCGCTGCGCCGGGCAGATCAGGCCACCGGTGCAGCGGGCGATGGCTTCGCCTTCGGGCCGTTCGACCGGCGAGTTGCACTCGGGGCAATGGGTAGGCAATGCAAACTCGGGCGGGTTGCCCTCGCGACGCTCGACCAGTGAGCGCACCACCTCCGGGATCACATCGCCGGCGCGGCGCACGATCACAGTGTCGCCGACGCGCACGTCCTTGCGCCGCACTTCGTCGAGATTGTGCAGCGTGGCGTTCGACACGGTGACGCCGCCGACAAACACCGGCTCCAGCCGTGCCACCGGCGTGATGGCCCCGGTGCGCCCGACCTGCACCTCGATCGCCAGCACCCGCGTCGTTTCCTCCTGCGCCGGAAACTTGTGCGCCACCGCCCAGCGCGGTTCGCGGGTGACGAAGCCCAATTGCTCCTGCCAGTCGCGACGGTTGACTTTATAGACGACACCGTCGATGTCGAAGCCGAGACCATCGCGCGCGGCGCCGATTTCGGTGTGGAATGCCGCGAGCGCTTCGGCGCCCTGCACCACGCGGCGACGATCGTTCACCGGCAGGCCGAGCACGGCAAGCGCGTCGAGCGCGCCGGCCTGCGTCGGCGGCAGGTCCCAGCCCTGCACTTCGCCGAAGCCATAGGTGAAGAAGGTCAACGGCCGCTGCGCGGTGAGCTTCGGGTCCAGCTGGCGAATGCTGCCGGCCGCGCCATTGCGCGGATTGACCAGCGTCGGCAACCCGGCCGCGCGCTGCTTCTCGTTGTAGCGCTCGAAGTCGGCGCGCGTCATCAGCGCCTCGCCGCGCACTTCGAGCACGGCCGGCGGCGCTGCGCTGCGCAGCCGCAGCGGCACGTTCCTGATGGTGCGTGCGTTCTCGGTGACGTCTTCGCCGATCTCGCCGTCGCCGCGCGTCGCGGCACGCACCAGTAAGCCATCCTCGTAACGCAGCGAAAGTGCGAGACCGTCGAACTTGAGCTCGGCGAAATAGTCGACCGGCGGATCGCTCGCGGTGAGTTTCAGCTCGCGGCGCACCCGGGCATCGAAGGCCATCGCGCCGGCGACCGTGGTATCGGTTTCGGTGCGAATCGACAACATCGGCACCACATGGCGCACGGTCGGGAACGCGTCGAGCGCCTGGCCCCCCACCCGCAGCGTCGGCGAATCCGGCGTCTGCAACTCGGGGAACTGCGCCTCCAGCGCCTGCAATTCGCGAAACAGGCGATCGTACTCGGCGTCGGTGATGCTTTTCGCGGGGTCGGGATTGAGCGCAACGTAATACTGGTGGTTCGCCTCGGCGAGCGCCTCGCGCAGTGCCTGCGCGCGCTTGAAGTCGGCTTCGGCAGCGAACATGGCGGCCGTCGGCTCAGTCGAACAGCGAACGCGCAGTGTCGGAGCCGGGCTCGATCCCGGCGCCGGCCAGCGCATCCATCGCGGTCTTCACCTCATCGCGCATGGCGGTGAATTCCGCCTCGTCGAGCGGCGCGCCCTCGCTGGTCTTGAGGTCGGCGCCAAGCAACTTCGACAGGGCACGCAGGCTTTGCCGGAAGACATCGAAGCGGACCAGCGGATGCGTCAGGCGCACCGGCTCGAGCACGCAGCGCAGTGCGGCGATATTCTCGGTGCGCAGGCGCTCCGGCGTGAACGGGCGCTCGAAGCCGTCGACTGCGTGGAAGATCACCGCGTCCGACTCCACCTCGTGATAGGCGAAACGGCCGTCCGATTGCAGACGGAAGCCGTTGGCCTCCAGCGTGCCGCGCAGCTTGGTGCCGGGCCATTGCCCGCCGTCCTTCTTGACCAGATAGGCGGCAGGAATGATGTCGACGGCGGCGAGGAAACTGTCGAGTTCGACCGCCCGCGCCGGACCATCGCGAAAGCCGAAGAACTGCGCCTCGGCGCCGTGCGCGGTGGCCAGTTCGGTCAGCGCAAAGCGCCAGGCGTCGATGTCGGCGGCTTCGATCGGCCCCGCACGCGACGCCAGTGGCAGCGCGACCACCAGTTGCTGCACCGAACCGACGTGCTGCGGGTCGAACAGATCCCACGGGCTTTGCCGGAACAGTCGTACCCACGCCGTTGCGCGCCCGGCAGCAGCGACGAAGGGCGCCGCATCGAACGGGCCGCCGGAGAGATCGACGATCGACGCATGCACGTGCAGACGCTCGTCGAACGGCCACTCGGATTGCAGCCGCGGGCGCGGTGCCGCGGCGGGTGGCGACGTGTCAATCTGCTCGCGGGCGGCATCGGCGGCGATGTCGGCAACGGCCGCGGTATCTCCGGCAATGACGGGCGGCACCGGCTCCGCAGCGGCCGCCACCGGCAGCTCATCGGGATCGAGTTTGACGCGCGGCTCCCAGGCCTGGACGACGTCGGCATCGAGCGTCGGTTCGGCCCGCTCGGGCACCGCAACGCGCGGCGCGATCGGTGTCGCGTCCGCCACGTCGCCGGCACGCGACGCGCCAGCCGCGTCGTCGCCACGGGCCGGTCGCGAGCGGTCAGGCGCCGGCGCCTGACTGCGCCGCGCGAGACGGCGCGTCTGCCACCAATGCCAGACGAACAGCAGCGCCACGACAAAGGCGCCAATGGCGATGAGACCGATTTGCAGCGAATTCAAGGTCGCGCTCCCAGCGTGCGGCGCAACGCCCGATCAACGTGTTGCACGGTCCGCACTCAGGCGGCCTCCGCCATGCGCATGGCCTGCGACACGTCGACCCCGACGATGCGTGAAACCCCCGGTTCGTTCATGGTGACCCCGATCAATTGCTCCGCCATCTCCATCGCGATCTTGTTGTGCGAGATAAAGAGGAATTGTGTCGCAGAGGACATCTCCCGCACAAGCCGGCAAAAGCGTTCGGTGTTCGGGTCGTCTAGCGGCGCGTCCACCTCGTCGAGCAGGCAGAACGGCGCCGGATTCAACTGGAACAGCGCGAACACCAGCGCCGTCGCGGTCAGTGCCTTCTCGCCGCCGGACAGCAAGTGGATCGACGAATTGCGCTTGCCCGGCGGCTGCGCCACGACCTGGATACCGGCGTCGAGAATTTCCTCGCCGGTCAGCACCAGTCTGGCCTGACCGCCACCGAACAGCGTCGGAAACAGACGGCCGAACTGCTCGTTGACCTTGTTGTAGGTGTCCTGCAGCTGGGCGCGCGTCTCGCGGTCGATGCGGCGGATGGCGTCCTCGAGCGTCTGCACCGCCTCGGCCAGATCGCCGGCCTGGGCGTCTAGGTAGAGCTTGCGTTCGGAGGCCTGCTGCAACTCCTCCAGCGCGGCGAGATTGACCGCGCCGAGCTGCACGATTTCGCCGTCGACGCGGGCCACGGTGCGCTGCAATTCGGCGGCACGCGGCGCTTTTTCCAGCGCCTGTGCCAGCCATTCGGCGTCGACTTTCAGCGCCGTCAGTTGCTCCTCGAACTGCGCAAGGTTGATTTCGGCGGAGTTCTGGCGCAGGCGGGCGTCCTCGATCTTCTTGCGGATCGGTTCCAGCTCCTGTTCGAGCTTGAGGCGGGCTTCGTCCGCCTCGCGCAGCGCCGCATTGGCGGCATCGACCGCTTCCCGTGCCGCCTTCAGCGTGACTTCGCGCTCGCCGCGAACATTGAGCTGCGCCTGCAGGCCCTCTTCCAGCGGCGTCAGCAGGATGCTGCTTTGCTCGGTCAACAGCCGGGCGACGTCGGCGTCGAGCTCCTTGATCTGCTGCTGGTTGGCGGCGATCCGGCGCGACAGGTCCTGCACCCGTTCCTGCGCCGCACGCTCGCCATACATGGCGTCGCGCAGTGCGATCTCGGCGCCGCGCAGCGCCTCGCGCGCCTTCACCAGCGCGACATCGGCCTCGTTGCGCACGCCGCGCTTCACTTCGCGGTCGGCATGCGCAGCGCCGCGCTTGTCGTCGCAGATGGCGAGCGCTTCGACGTGCGACTGCACATGCTCGTTCTCGGCGGCGATCGATTCGTCGATCTCCGCCAGTTCGTCGCCAATCTGCCGGGTGCGCTCGCTGGCCTGCGCCCGCGCCTGTTCGATCTGCAGGCGTTCGACTTCGAGGCTGTGCACGCGACGCTGCACGCTGACGATGGCACCGCGCTGCTGCGTGGCCTGCACGCGCAGATCCTGATAGCGCTTGTCGGCATGGGCGAAGGCGGTCTCGGCCTTGCTCGCAGCGGCCTGGGCGTCGGCCAGCAGGGTGGCGATTTCGGACAGTTCACGCTGCCGTGCCATTGCGCCGTGCACCGCTTCGTCCGGCGCGAACCAGGTGATGCTGTTGGCGCCGACCAGATGCCCCTCGCGGGTGACGATCGCTTCGCCGGCCGCCAGCGCCTCACGCGCGGCCAGCGCTGCGGCCATCGTCTCCGCCGTGCGCACGCCATGCAGCCAGTGCGCAACGGCAGTGGCGATGCTGCCGTCGCTCGCATGCACATGCGCGGCCAGCGCGCCGGGCGCCGCATTGGCGAGGGCAGCGCCCTGCCCGGCGAACACGGTCAGCCGTGCCGGCGGTACCGGCAGCTTCAGCGCCTCATCGAGCGAAGCCACGGGCAAGGCGTTCAGGCGGTCGCGCAGCACGGCCTCCACCGCGTCTTCCCAGCCGGCGTCGACCTTGAGCTGCGACCAGAATTTGTCGCCGCGAATCTGGTGTTCGTCGAGCCAGCGTTGCAACTGCCCTTCGCCGCGATTGCCGAACTTGGCCTGCACGCCGGCAATGGCGCTTTCGCGCGCCTTGAGTTCGCTCAGCCTGCGGGCGGCGACGTCGAGTTCGGTGCGACGGTGGCCGCGTTCTTCGTCGGCATGCGTGGCGGCGGCTTCGGCCTCCTGCGCGGTCTGCTCTGCGGCGTCCAGTTCCGCGCGTTCGCCGTCGAGCTGCTCGTCGATCGCGATCAGCTCGGCATCTTCCGGCGCATTGAGACGCTCGCGCTCCTGCACCAGCCGTTGCTGCCGCGCCTGCAACTGCACGATGCTCTTTTCGGTGGTCGTCTTTTTGAGTTGCGCCAGTTGGGCATCGCTGTCGATCGTGTTGATCGCCTGCTGCACGTCGGCCAGTGCCGTCGCCGCCGCGCGCAGCGCCGTTTCCGCCAGCGGCAACGCGGTGCCCGCGGTGTCGACGAATTCCTTGTGCTCGACGTGCTTCGCCGAGGCGACGGCGACGGTGTCGTTGGCCTCGGCCAGCGCTTCGTCGAGCTGCCCGGCCTGCTGTTGCGCCGCGGCGAGCCGCGCCTGCCGTTGTCCGACCTCGGTGGCCACGCGCTGCGCGCGGTCGCGCTCGAACGATAACTGCTGCTCGATGCGGGTGACTTCGGAATTGATTTCGTAGAACGCGCCCTGCGCCGTGTGCTGCGCGTCGTTGCGGGCAAACACGTCCTGTCGCAGGCCTTCGAGCTGCGTGGCCAGCGCCTGCACTTCCGTCTCTTTGGCGAGCAGGGCGGTCTCGTTTTCGCCGAGCACCCGCATGGCGGATTCGCGCTGCTTCACCGCCTCCTCGCGGCGCTGGGCAAACAGCAGCGCCTGGCTTTCGAGCTTTTCCTTTTCCAGTTCGCGGTAGCGCGCGGCGATCTTCGCCTGCCCTTCGAGACGCTCGACCTGCGAGGTCAGCTCGGTCTGGATGTCGTGCACGCGGGCGAGGTTTTCGCGGGTGTCGCTCAATCGCCCTTCGGTCTCCTTGCGCCGCTCCTTGTAGCGCGAGACACCGGCCGCTTCCTCGAGAAACACGCGCAATTCCTCGGGCTTGGCCTCGATGATGCGCGAGATCATGCCCTGCTCGATCACGGCATAGGCACGCGGGCCGAGGCCGGTGCCGAGGAAGACATCGAGGATGTCGCGGCGGCGCACCGCCTGATTGTTGATGTAGTAGCTGGAGCCGACGTCGCGCTGCACGACGCGTTTCACCGACAGTTCGGCGTACTGGCTCCATTGCCCGGCGGCGCGACCGCTGGCGTTGTCGAACACCAGTTCGACCGACGCCCGCGCCACCGGCTTGCGCTCGCCGCCGCCGTTGAAGATGACGTCGTCCATCGATTCGCCGCGCAGCGCCGAGGCCTTGCTTTCGCCGAGCACCCAGCGCACGGCGTCGATGACATTGGATTTGCCGCAGCCGTTGGGGCCGACGATGCCGACGAGCTGGCCGGGCAGTGCGATGGTGGTCGGGTCAACGAAGGACTTGAACCCGGAAAGTTTGATCGATGTAAGGCGCATGCAGCGATGGGACGGGTGAACGGTGAGCGGTGGGCCGTGGAAAGCGTTCAGCCGCGTCGCGCCCAGCGATAAAATCGAAACGATTATAGGTGTTGCCGCCGGTACCTCTGGTGCGCCCTAAGCCTTTGAAATTGCAAGAAAAACATGTCCGAACGCCAGCCCTCGACGCCCTCTGCCCCGCAAACCGAGCTCGACACCTTCGCGAACCCGCATCCGGGCCGGGATTATCTGATTCACATCCAGATTCCCGAGTTCACCTGCCATTGCCCGCTGACCGGGCAGCCGGACTTCGCGCACTTCACGATCGAATACATCGCGGACGCCACCTGCATCGAGCTGAAGGCGCTGAAGATGTTCATGTGGAGCTTCCGCGACGTTGGCGCTTTCCACGAAAAAGTCACCAACGACGTGCTCGACCGCATCGTCGCCACCATTTCGCCCCGCTTCGCGCGGGTGACGGCGCGCTGGAACGTGCGCGGCGGCATCTACACCAACGTCGTCGCCGAGCATCAGGCGGCAGGCTGGACGCCACGGCCGGCGGTCGATCTGACGCGTTTTGGCCTGGCCAATCCGGCAGCGGTTTAGGCCTCGCCGCGGCAATCAGCTTCACGCTAGAAGCCTTTTCCGATAAGGGCGAAGCGCGTTATTTCGCAAGAAGTCGACTTCTTGCAAAAAACTGCTTTTAGCCCGATTGGAATGAGGCTTTCAGCGAAAAGCCATTACCGCACAGCGCCGGCCGTCCGGGCTCAGGGTTGGGCGGATTTGCTGACCGCGCCCTTTAGCGCATAGGCCAGCGACCACACGCTGGAGGCATACATGCGCGAGCGGTTGTAGCGCGTGATCACGTAGAAATTCTCGAACACCAGCCAGTATTCGTCGCTGCCGTCGGCGCGGTCGAGCGAGATCAGGCCGACCTGCGCGTCGTCGTTGGGCAAGCTCACGTCGGCGTCCTTCGCCGTGATGGCAACGCCGGCCGCGAGGTAGTCCTTCAGCGGCTTGCGCGGCGTCAGCCCGCCATCAAAGGTGGCGAGGATGTCGGCGGACGGTTTGGCGACCGGCAGCATCACCGGTTCGCCGCGCTGCCAGCCGTGCCCGGACAGAAACGACGCCACCGAGCCGATGATGTCGGCCGGCGAATTCCAGAGATCGATCTTCTGGTCGTTGTCGAAATCCACCGCCCAGCGGCGATAGCTGCCCGGCATGAATTGCGGCCAGCCCATCGCGCCGGCGAACGAACCCTGGAAGTCGAACGGCGATTTCTTCTGCTCGCGCGCCAGCAGCAGCAGATCCTTCAGCTCGCCGCGAAAAAATTCGGCACGCCGCGGATAGTCGAACGCCAGCGTCGCCAGCGCATCGACCACGCGGAAGGTGCCGGTCAGACGCCCATACACCGTCTCGACGCCGATGATCGCCGCGATGACCTGCGCCGGCACGCCGTAGGCTTGCGCCGCCGACTCGAAGCTCGCGCGGTTGGCGCGCATGAACTCGCTGCCGCGTTGCAGACGGTCGCCGCCGATGTGCCGTGGCCAATAGACATGCCACGGCGTCGGCGCCTTGATCGGCGCATCCATCAGTGCGACGACACGATCGAGCCGTTTGATCTTCGCGAACGTCGCATCGAGCGCCGCAGCGTCAAAGCCATGCTCGGCGACCAGCTCGGCCTTGAGCGCCGCGACCTCGGCGCGATCGCGAAAATCCTGCGCGACGGCAGCGGGAACCGGCAGACCGGAGACAGCCAGCCCGAAGGCGACCACAAGCGCAAAAGACGGACGCAACATGGCAGAGATAATAGCGACATGACTTACTCGCTATTCCGCCCCTTCCTGTTTGCGCTCGACCCCGAGGCCGCGCACTGCGCCGCGTTCGCCGCGCTCGACGCACAAGCCGCGCTCGGACTCGCCCGCGTGTGGGCCGGACAACTGCCGCCGGCGCAGCCAGTCAGCGTGATGGGCCTCAGTTTCCCGAACCGCGTTGGCCTCGCGGCAGGCCTCGACAAGGATGCCAAACATCTGCGCGGTCTGGCGCAGCTCGGCTTCGGCTTCATCGAGGTTGGCACGCTGACCCCGAAACCGCAGCCGGGCAACCCGCAGCCGCGCATGTTCCGGCTGCCCGAGCACGAGGCGCTGATCAATCGCCTGGGTTTCAACAACGGCGGCGTGGAGGAGGCGCTGAAGCGCCTGCAGACGCGCGACACCGCGGTGCCGGTGGGCGTCAACATCGGCAAGAACGCCGCCACGCCCATCGAGCGCGCCGCCGACGACTATCTACTGGCGCTGCGCGCGGTCTACGCCACGGCCGACTACGTCACGATCAACATCTCGTCGCCAAACACCAAAAATCTGCGCGATCTGCAGGCGCCGGACTCCGTGGCGGCACTGGTCAAGACGCTGACCGACGAAGGCAGCCGACTGGCTAGCCTGCATGGTCGCCGGCGGCCGATCGCGGTGAAGATTGCACCGGACCTCGACGACGCGATCATTGCCGACGTCGTCGATGCCATCATCGAAGCCGGCGCCGATGCCATCATTTCCAGCAACACCACCATCGGCCGCGATGGCGTGGCCGGTCATGCCCATGCGCACGAGAGCGGCGGTCTCAGCGGCGCACCGCTGACCAAGCGAGCCGATGCCGTGCTCGCCCAGGTGGTGAAGGCCGCCGCCGGCCGGGTGCCTGTTATTGGCGTAGGCGGCATCATGTCGGTGGACGATGCCGCGCGCAAACTCGACCTCGGCGCCAGCCTGATCCAGATTTACACCGGCCTGCTCTATCGCGGCCCCGGCTTCGTCGGCGAACTGCTGCGCGGGCTGGCGAACCGCACGAACCGCGCTTAGGCGGCACCACCCAGCAGGCGTTGCAGCGCTTTGCGCGCGGCCTGCGCCTTGCCGCGGCTGGCGGCCGTGAACACCAGGCGCGGCGCACCGTCGGCCGTGGCGCCGATGTGCTGGCGCACACCCGGATGAGCGCGGGCAACCGTCAGACGGGCCGATTGCCGCGCGTCGGTTTCCGGCAACGGCCAGGGCAGCGTCTCGGTCGCCGCCGTCGCGCCACTGCCCCCCTGCGCGAGCGCCCGCCACCACTGGCGAAAACGCGGATGCGCCTGTTCGGGATGGCCGGGAAAGCAGGTGATGTTGCCGCAGCTCAGCGCGCCGTCTACGGCGTCCGCCGCCTGCGCGGGCAATCCGACTTCGACGCGCCCGGCCTGCAAGGCAGCGACCGCGGCGCGCACATGATCGTCGCTGCCGGCGCCGAGTCCGCCAAAGCAGACGACCCGGTGCGGGCGCAGCCACGCTTCGTTCAACGCCGCCGCAATGGCGACCGGATCGGCGGCAACGAACCAGGCCCAGGCGACACGGGCGCCGCCGGCGTCAGCGGCCAGCTCGCGCGTCAGGAACGGCAGGTGGCGGTCAGCGCCCGTTGCCAGCGCAAAATCGCCGGCAACGATCACTCCCAATGGCATCACGACAACAAACGGACGCTCAGCCCGTCGCCGTCTGGAACATGCCCGCCAGCGCGCGGTCGACGATCGGCTCGGACTCGATCATGCGCGCCTTGTCGGTACGGAACCACTCCGCCAGTTCTTCCGGCGCCAGCGACGCCGCTTTGCGGCCGTGGCGCGTGGTGAACAGATAAGTGGTTCCCTGCGGGCTTACCCAGGCGAGCTTGGCGTAGGTCAGCGCGCCCTTTTCGTCGCTCATCTCGATCCACTGGTTGCGTTCCATCTGCTTGACCAGTTCGCGGAAAGGGTCGAACGAGGTGTCGTTGCTTGCTTCGGGAATCTCGACTGGGGGCGCGTACTCCGGCGTGGTGCCACGCAACAGGCCGGCGTGCACCTCGAAGAGCTTGTCGAAAAAGGGCGCGACCGTTTCGTTGGACAGCGACTTGAGCCCCTCGCGCAGCCGCTTCACCAGCGAGGGCACGCGCTGGCTCAACTGGGCGCGCTCGGCCGGCTGGTTCTTCGGCGTCACGCTCCAGATCAGCTCGTCGAGAGCCTCCACCGCCTTGGTGTATTCGCCACTTTCCTTGCCACGTTCGAGCAGCGCATCCTGCAGATGCGGCTGCCAGGCGACCTCGATGAACTCCTTGATCGGTTCCGGCAACGCATGCTGGCTGATGCGGGCGTCGACCGTGTCCTTGGCTTCGCGCACCGCGGCAATGTGGCGGTCGGCGGCCTGCGCCTCCGCCGTTTCCGCTTCGATCGAAGACTTGGCACTCAGCTCCTGCTCGGCGATGAACTGCTCGATGTCGACCATCGCCGCTGTGAAGATGCCCAGATCGTCCACGAAGTCGCGGCAAATGTGCTCGACCACCTCCTGAATCTTGTGGAACAGTGGATCGTCGACGCCCTCCTCGGGTGACCAGCCGATGCCGGCATCGGCCAGGCGATTGAGCAACAGCCGGCCCGGATGGTTCTTGCGCGAAAAAAATCCGCGGTCGACCATCGCAGCCTTCAGCATCGGAATCTGCAGGCGGCCCAGCAGAACCTTGATTTCGTCGCGCAGCTCCGGCCGCGCCAGCACAAAGTCGAACAGCATCGCGACCAGCTCGGTGGTGGTCGCATCAAGCACCGATATTTCGCCGGTGGAATAGCCGGGCACGACCTCGCGCAACACGGTTCGCGGCGCCGCCGCCGGTGCCGAAAAGTCGACCTGGCCGGTGTTGAGCTGCATGGTGGTCAGGCTGTCGATCAAGCGACGATCGACGCCGGCCAGCAGCGGCGCGCGGAAGGCGCCGTTCGGCGCAAAGCCAAGCGCCGCGCTCACTTGCATCGCTTCGCGGTTGCGCACCACGGCGGCGAGCGACGGGTCGGCTGCCGCCGGACCGCCCGAGATTGGCGGCACCACATGTTGCAAGCGCTCCACCAGCGACACCAGGTTGTTGGCGAGCTGTTGCAGCGGCACCGCGTCGGGCTGAGTGGATAGTTGCGCGTACTGCGCGCCACCGATGGCGTCGGCGCCGTAGCCCCCCTGATCCCACGACTCCCCCAGCATGCCCGCCATCGGCGCCCGCGGTGCAGGGCCGGGACGCGCGACGCGGGGCGCGCGCACATTGACGCCATGGTCTGTGAGGTAGCGGTTGAGGTCGGCGTAGACATCGTTAAAGCCCAGACCTCCGATTCCGGCCAGACCGCGCAGCCACCGCAGGCGGAGTTCGCCCGTGGATTCCGCCGATGTTTGCATGGCCGCCAGCAAGGCGCTGACGATCGAATGCGGCGAAAACGGATCCTCCTCCAGCTTCATCGCCGGCGAGCGCGTCAGGAAGGCAATCTTCTGGTGAAACTCGGGCAATTGCGTGAGACAGGCGCTTTCGATGGAACGGGCCAGCGCCCGCGCGGTGACGTATTCGTCGAGCACATCGTCGGACTGCAGCGACAACTCCGTGTTCGACTGCTGCTCGATGCCGGTCGGCATCGCGCACGACTTGCGGCCGTCCAGCCGTTGCGTGAATTCCTCCGAAAACGATGCTGCGATTGCGCCACGCAGACGCAACAGCATCGAACGCGCATCGAGCAGACCGTTGACCTGCTTCGGCTCGTAGGCCTTGGTTGCATTGTCGATCAACACGTCCGACAAGCGGTCGAAGGCGGCGGCAAGCTGCAGGTTGCTACGGTGCAGCATGAGATCCCGGCAGCCATTGAAAATGGCGATCGGATACAGGGCGGTTGCTGCTTCAGGGGACATGGACTCTATCGGTTGGATCTGTTGAATCGGTCGCGCAGTCGGCAATGCTTGCAGCAGCGCACGGGGACCACGGGACAAGGTAAACAACGTCGTGTGTGAGCGCTGCTGCAACGCGTTGCATGTGACGCGATTTGTCACTCTGACAATCTAGCACACTGTTATCGAGTTGCTGCGCTTCGTGCGCAGTTCTTTCCTAGGCGCGTGGCGCGGAAGCCACGATTTCCGTCCACGCCTTGTCCAGACGCTTGGCCGAGACCGGATAAGGCGTCTTCAATTCCTGCGCAAAGAGCGACACGTTCAGCTCCTCGATCTGCCAGCGGAAATCCAGCAGTGCATCGCTTGCCGCCGCCCCGACCCGCGCCAGCTCTGCCTGCCAGTCCGTCCAGTACGCGGCCAGTATCGGGGCATGCCGCGTCTCGCGCTCGGGCATGCTCTGCTGCTTCTCCAGCCGCTTGCCGAGCGCGCGCAGATAACGCGGCACATGCGGCAACTGCGCCCACGGTGTCGCGGCGAGAAAGCCCGCATAGACCAGCCGGTCGCGCCAGGCGGCCAGCAGCGGCAGCAGCGCCTTGTTGCGCACCGCCGGACTGAACAGCACGCCCTGCAACGCGGCATAAGCGTCGGCGACCTGTGCCAGCGTGCGGCCGAGCGCCTCGGCGACCACCGGAATGCGCTGTTTGGCACGCGCGATCTGCTCGCGGTAGGCCTTCTCGTCGCGCGGCAAGGCGTCGTCGCCGATGATGGCGCGGTCGGCGAGCGTGGCGAGGAAGTCGGCCAGCAGCTTGTCGGTGGCGATCGCCGTTTTCAGTTGCAACGCGCTCTGGTTGAAGCCGCTCGGGCCTTTTTCCCAATTGCGCAATTGCTGCTTTAGTTCAAGGGAAATCAGCCGCACCACGCCTTTGCGATGGGCGCGCTCAGCCTCCAGCGCCGTCTCGAACAGGCGCACGGCGACCGTAGCGCCTTCGTCGACGCAGGCCGGGTAAGCCGTGACGTTACGGCCGGCGCGCTTGACCGGAATGCCTTCCGGCAAGGTGCCGATGTTCCAGCCGGTGAGGCCGGTCTTTTCGATCTCGGCGGTTGCGCCGGTGGCGTCGGTCGCCGCCGAGCCCTGAAACGCCATGCGCGCGGCCTGACCAAGGTCCTGCTGCAACTGGCCGAGATCGCGGCCCATCGCGAGCTCGTTGCCTTCGCCGTCCATCACGCGAACGTTGAGTTGCAGATGCGCCGGCAGCTCGATGCGATCCCACACGCTGGCCGGCAGCTTGAGATTGAGGTAGTCGCGCAGGAAGTCGAGCAGCGCTTCCGGCAATGGTTTCTCGCGCGGCGTGGCGAGTTCGAGGAAGGCCGTGACCGTGTCCGGCACCGGCTGCACGCGACCGCGTTCGGCCTTGGGCAGGGCTTTCAGGTAAACCGCAATCTTTTCGCGCCAGAGGCCGGGGATCAGCCAGCTCGCGAAGCGGTCTTCCACGGCGTTCAGCAAGGGCAGCGGCAACCGTGCCGTGACGCCATCCAGCACATGCCCCGGCTCGAAGCGATAACTGACCGGTACCTCGAAATCGCCGAGCTTGAGCGTCTTCGGAAACTGCGCCTCGGTGATCGCCTCGGCGCCGTGCCGCATGAGCTGCTCGCGCGACAGGCGCAGCGATTGGTCGCGGCTGCCGCGCAACTCGGCGCGTTCGGTCGGCGTCAGGCCCGGCTGGTCTTCCGCCTTCAGCCACTTTTCGAGATCGGCGCGGGTAGAAATCTCCGCAGCAATGCGCGATTTGTAGAACGCGGCGATGGTCTCCTCCGACACCAGCACATCGCTGCGTCGCGCCTTGTCCTCCAGCGCCTGCACATCCTTCACGAGTTTGAGGTTGTGCGCATAGAAAGCGGCGCTGGTCTCGACCTCGCCCATCGCCAGCGCGACGGCGAAGATCTCGTGCGCCTCGACCGGCGCGATGCGGCTGTAGTTGACGCGCCGGCGCGGCACGATGGCAAGACCGTAGAGCGAGACGCGTTCGCTGGCGACCACCTGGCCGCTGGCGCGCTCCCATTTCGGTTCGAAATAGTTGCGGGTCACCACCTCGCCCGCCGCCGCCTCAATCCAGTCGGGGTCGATCTTCGCCAGCGTGCGCGCGTAGAGCCGCGTGGTCTCGGCCAGTTCGGCCGCGACCAGCCATTTGAGGCCCTTTTTGTCGACGCCGCTGCCGGGGAACGGATGGAACTTGATGCCACGTGCGCCGAGGTAGAAATCCCCCTCGTCGCTCTTGACGCCGATATTGCCGAGCAGGCCCGGCAGCAGCGCGCGGTGGAAGGCTTCGTAGGGGGCTTCGCGGGACAGACGCGTCAGGCGCTCTACTCCCTCCCCCTTCGTGGGGGAGGGTTGGGGAGAGGGGGAACGTGGCACGCCAGTAGCCTCTGTTGAGTCCCTGCTGCCACCCCCTCTCCCCCGCCCCTCCCCCACGAGGGGGGAGGGGTAAGCTGCCCACCCCAACTCACTCAAGGTCTGCACAAGTTGCCCATGCAAGTCACGCCATTCGCGCAGGCGCAGCCAGTTCAGGAATTTCTCGCGACAGGCCTGCACCTGCTTTTTGTGACCGCCCTCCTCGCGCAGATCGACGAAGAATTTCCAGATGTTGAGCAGCGAAAGAAAATCGCTTTTGGCATCCTTGAACCATTGATGCGCGCGGTCCGCGGCATCGCGCGCCTCGAACGGGCGTTCGCGCGGGTCCGGCACCGAGAGTGCCGCCGCGACCACCAGCACCTCCGGCAGCACGCCAAGCTGCCGGCCTTCGATCAGCATGCGGCCGATGCGCGGATCGACCGGGATGCGCGCCAGTTCGCGGCCGATGGCGGTGAGCGTGGTGCCATCGGCGTCGGCGCCGGTGGTCGCCAGCGCGCCCAGCTCCTGCAATTGCGCGACGCCGTCGGCGACGGCGCGGCTCGACGGCGGCTCGATGAACGGAAATTCCTGCACGCGCCCGAAACCGAGCGAGGCCAGACGCAGGATCACACCGGCCAGCGAGGAACGCAGGATTTCCGGGTCGGTGAAGGCGTCGCGCGCGTTGAAATCGTCTTCACTGTAGAGCCGCACGCAGATGCCCGGCCCGACGCGGCCGCAGCGGCCGGCGCGCTGGTTGGCGCTGGCCTGCGAGATCTTCTCGATCTGCAGCAGTTGCACCTTGTTCTTGACGCTGTAGCGGTTGAGCCGCGCGAGGCCGGTGTCGACCACGTAGCGGATGCCGGGCACGGTCAGCGAGGTCTCGGCGACGTTGGTCGAGAGGATCACGCGGCGGCCGCCGGAGCGCGAGAAGATGCGCTGCTGATCGGCGGCCGATAGCCGCGAAAACAGCGGCAGGATGTCGGTGCCCGGTTTCAACCGGCGGCGCAGGATGTCCTGCGTCTCGCGGATTTCGCGCTCGCCCGGCAAAAACACCAGCACGTCGCCCGGCCCGTTGAGCCACAGTTCGTCGACCGCGTCGGCGATCGCCTCTTCGAGCTTTTCCTCGTCGTCGTCCTCGCTCTCGGTGGAGCGGTAGCGCACCTCGACCGGATAGGTGCGGCCGGAGACGGCGATCAGCGGCGCCGGTTTACCGTGGCGATCCTGAAAGTGCAGCGCAAAGCGCTCGGCGTCGATGGTGGCCGAGGTAATGATGACTTTCAGGTCGGGCCGCTTCGGCAGCAATTGGCGCAGGTAGCCGAGCAGAAAATCGATGTTCAGCGAGCGCTCGTGCGCCTCGTCGATGATGATGGTGTCGTAGGCGTTGAGGAAGCGGTCGGCCTGCGTCTCGGCGAGCAGGATGCCATCGGTCATCAGCTTGATGAAGCCGTCCTGCGTCGCCTTCTCGGTGAAGCGCACCTTGTAGCCGACCGACTGCCCGACCTCCTCGCCGAGTTCGCTGGCGATGCGTTCGGCGACGCTGCGCGCGGCGATGCGGCGCGGCTGGGTGTGACCGATCAGGCCGTGGCGGCCGCGCCCGGCGGCCAGCGCGATCTTGGGCAACTGTGTCGTCTTGCCGGAGCCGGTCTCGCCGGTCAGCACCACGACCTGGTGATTGCGGATCAGCGAGGCGATCTCGTCGGCGCGCTCGGAGACCGGCAGCCCGTCGGCGTAGACAATCGCTGGCGAACGCGCCAGACGGTCGCGAAAACGGTCCTCGGCGCGAGCGATGTCGGCAGCGAGTTGGTCAGGTTTGAGTTGTCGCGCGCGGCGGCTGAGGCGCCAGTAATCGGCGAGCAACAGCGAGCGGCGGTCGAGCGCCGGAGGAGAAATCGGGGTGGTCATGCGAGCGCCGGATTGTATAGGCTCGCGAGTACAGCTTTTCTATGGATGCCTTATTTCATTGGGCGCGAGCGCTGTTTTTTCATGAAGTCGACTTTGGCTAAATCAACGTCTTTGCCCATATTGAATATGGGTTTCGTCAAAAAGCTGCTATGCCGCGATCGGCCCGCGCGGACGCAACCGCTCAGGGCAGATTCATGCCGCAACTGCCGTTCAGATAGCTGCGGATCGCCGGCCAGTCGTTGCGCGTGCGCGGCGGCGTGCCGAGCGCGCCCGCAACGGCCGCGTTGCCGCTCATGCCCAGCATCGCGCGCAGCAACAGCACGCCGTCGGATTGCGCTTCGATGACGCCGTTGCCGTCGATGTCGAGCGTGCCGTTGCTGCGCATCGCCGCGACCAGCGACGACAGACGGGCCGGCGCCGCCAGCGAACCCGACGACGCCACGGCGCCATTGCTCAACGCGGCGCCGCTCAATCCCAGCAATTGGCGGACGATCAGCAGCGCGTCGGTCGTGCCCAAGAGCCGCGAGTCGGAATCGATGTCGAGATCGCACAGTTGCGTGCTGACGGCGTCCACCGCCACGTTGAGCCCCTGCAGCGTATCGACGGCGGCGATGCGCACGCGCACGGTGCTACCGGCCCAGGGCGTCAGGTCCTGCACTAGCGTGCGGTAGGCCATCGTCTGCGCGTCGCCGGGTTGGGTGGCGAACACGTTGGCCAGCACGCCGGCGCCGAGCGCGTCGAACGCCGACAGCGGCGACATGATGTCGACGCGAACCTGCTGGTTCGGAAATACGGCATAGTCGAGCGACGCCGGCGAGACGTAGTCCTCAGCCTGGTTCTGCACGAACAGCCGCATCGACAGCACGGTCTGGCCGGCCGCGGGAACGGCGATGTCCTGATACAGCACCGAGGTGCCTGGCCCCATCTGGTCGGACGCCGCGGCGAATGTCCCGCGCGCCGGCGCCGGCACGGTGAACGGCGTTCGCGGCAGCACGGTGCCCTGTTGCGCATAGAAGTTGCCGCCACTGCCGGCACGCGTGGCCAGCGTCCAGCCGGCCAGCACCGAGCTGCCGGCGCCGCCGTTGGCCTCGAAGCTGCCGTTGATGACCGCCTCGGCGGCGTCCGCCGTCGCAGCACCGGCCAGCGCCAGTGCCACCACCAGCAGCGATCTCGCGAACGATGCGCCCATCGCACCCATTGCGCTCACCGCTGGTAGACGGTGTTCGTAGGCGCGCCGTCGGCGGTGTTGCCGCGCAGCCGGTTGTTGTTGTAGGAGGTGAGCACCGCGCCGCTGCTTGCGGCGAGGCCGGTGGCGTTGCCGAATACGTCGCTGTTCGACAGCCAGACGCTCGCCCCGGCGCCAGTCGCCGTCACGCCGGTCGTGCCGTGTGCGAATACGCTGTCGCTGACCAGTGCGGCGACGGTGGTGCTGACGCCGCTCGGCTCCGCCGCCAGCGCGCTGCCGCAATTGCTGACACGAACGCGGCTCAGCGCGGCCTGCACTTTGCCGGCGGTTGGCCGCAGCCAGACTCCCGGGCTGGGGCCCGCGCCGGCGCAACGATTGACCGTGACGTTGTCGAGCGTCAGCGTGGTGTCGGCAGCCGTTTGTACGTCGACGGCGGCCGTCGTGAAGGCATTGATGCGCACGTCGTGGACGAACACCGCCTTGGCGACCAGCACACGGATGGCGCTCAGGCCCGTACCCAAGCCTTCGACGTCGAGGCCCTTGAGAATCACCGTGTCGGTGGCAGCGGCATTGATGATGATGCCATTGGTGCCCGATACCAGCACGCCCGCCTGGAAGGGGGTGCCGTTGATGGTAATCGACTTGGTGATGGTGAAGCCGCCATAACCCGCCGAGTCCAGCGCGTCGATCTCGCCGCCGGCGGCAGTCTTGGTGATGGCGCCGGCGAACGTTTTGCACGGTGCCGTGCGGCTGCACGGATTGGCGTCGTCGCCGACGCCGGACACCCAGGTTCGCGTCGCCTGCGCCAGTGCGCCCTGCGCGAAAAGCATTCCCGCCGCGGTCAGCAGCATCGCCGCCGCGCTTCGAGCCCGTTGCAACATATCCATGATCGCTACCCCCGGTTGCCAAATGTGCCGGCCGACCACCCGCCATCGCGTTGCGCGACTGCGGCGAACCGACGGCCGCATACTAACCCGATCCGGCGCGGCTCGGCAATGCGCTTAAGGTGGCCGCAAACGGCCAACACCGCGTTAGCCCGGTCAGCGCCCGGCCGGAAACTCGCTACACTGCGGCGTCTTCATCCATTCCCTTGAAAGCCGTTCGATGAAACGCATCAATCGCTTTTTTGCCCTGACCGCCTGTGCCGCTGCGCTGGCAGCGACCTCGGTGATCGCCAATCCGCTGCGCTGGGCCGCCTCCGGCGATCCGCAGACGATGGACCCGCACTCGCAGAACGAAGGGCTGACCAACTCGGTCAACTCGCAGGTCTACGAATTCCTGCTGATCCGCGACAAGAAGTTGAAGCTCGGCCCCGGCCTCGCCACCGAATGGAAGCAGGTCGACCCGCTGACCTGGCAGTTCAAGCTGCGCAAGGGTGTCAAATTCCACGACGGCACGCCGTTCACCGCCGACGACGTCGTCTTCTCGATCGAGCGCGCCAAGGCGCCGACCTCGCAATTGCGCGTCTACGCCAACCAGTCGGGCACACCGCGCAAGATCGACGATCTGACCGTCGAGTTCAAGCTGAAAGAGCCGAACCCGATCTTCCTCGATCACGTCAATCAGATCTTCATCATGAGCAAGCTCTGGTGCGAGAAGAACAACTCGGCCACGCCGCTTGACTACAAGAACAAGGAAGAGAAATTCACCTCGCTCAACGCCAACGGCACCGGCCCCTTCCGCCTGGTCAGCCGGCAGCCCGACGTGAAGACCATCTGGAAGAAGAACGACACCTGGTGGGGCAAGCAGGAGGGCAACGTCACCTCGGTCACCTATTCGTCGATCAAGAACGACGCCACCCGCGTCGCGGCGCTGATTTCGGGTGAAGTCGATTTCATTCTCGATCCGCCGCCGCAAGATCTTGAGCGCCTGGAAAAGACGTCCGGTGTCAAGGTGATCAACGGCATCGAAAACCGCATGATCTTCATCGGCATGGATCAGGCGCGCGACGAGCTGCTCTACTCGAACGTCAAGGGCAAAAACCCGTTCAAGGACAAGCGCGTCCGCCAGGCGATGTACCAGGCGATCGACATCGAAACGATCAAGACCAAGCTGATGCGCGGCCAGGCCTTCCCGAGCGGCGGCATCACGCCGTCGCCGCTGGGCGCCTACAACGATCCGGCCATCGAGAAGCGCCGCCCGTTCGACCTCGCCGCCGCGACCAAGCTGATGGCCGAGGCCGGCTATCCGCAGGGCTTCGAGGTCACCATGCACTGCCCGAACAATCGCTACATCAACGACGAGAAGATCTGCCAGGCACTGGCCGTGATGTGGGCGAAGATCGGCATCAAGATCAAGCTCGACGCCCAGCCGCGCGCCGTCTACTTCCCGCGTCTGGACAAGCTCGACACCTCGCTCTACATGCTCGGCTGGGGCGGCGCCATCACCGATGCCGAAACCACGCTGACGCCGGTGCTGCGCAACCGGCAGCCGGGCGGCATCGGCGACTACAACTACGGCAACTACAAGAACGACAAGCTCGACGCCGCAGCCGCAGCGCAGAGCAAGGAAGTCGATACCAAGAAACGCGAGGCGCTGGTGAAGGAGGCGCTGCTCGCCCACAACGAGCAGATCAACCACCTACCGCTGCATCGCCAGGTCATCCCGTGGGCGGCGCGCAGCAACGTGAACGTCGTGCACCGCGCCGACAACTACCTGCAATACGAGTGGATCACGGTTAAATAGCCCTCTATCCGCCACCCGCAACAGGCCGCATAATGCGGCCTGTTTCTTTTCTGCCGCCGATATCGACTATGCGCGTCGCCTGGTTCAACGTCGAAAACCTGTTCACGCGCTACGCCTTCGGCAATCCGGTCAGCGAGGCCCTGCCTTACGACCGCCAGGTAATCGCCGTCGGCGTCACCGCTGTCGACCGCGGCACCGATGGCGCCGACGGCAACATTGCGCTTGCCGGCATGCAGCGCGACAACACGGCGCGGGTCATCCTCGACATGCAGCCGGACGTGCTCGGCGTATCCGAAGTGGAAAACCTCGCCGCGCTGCGCATCTTCAACCAGCAGTATCTTTCGCACTACTTCGACCGCATCTTTCTGGTCGAGGGCAACGACGGGCGTGGCATCGACGTCGGCATCTGCGTGCGCAAGGGCTTCGCCGCCGAGGTGCTGGGCCTGCGCTCGCACGCGCACGAGACGCTGGCGCCCGGTCAAAGCGTCGAATGGGGCGTGGTCAACGACGACAGCGGCCCGGTCTATCTGGCCCGCAACGCGCTGTTTTCGCGCGACTGCCTGGAACTCGACCTGCGGATCAACGGCCAGACGCTGACCTTCATGGCCAACCACTTCAAGTCGCAGGGCAAAAGCTCGCGCCGCGAACAATTGCCGCCGGACGAGCTGCGGGCGCGGCAGGCCACGCGCGTCGCCGAACTGGTCAAGGCCGCGCAAGCCGCCGGCAAACTGCCGATTGTCTTTGGCGATCTGAACGTCGACGATACCCATCCGCAGCGCGGGCAGTCGCTCGCCCCGCTGCTCAATTGCGGGCTGCAGGACGGCTTTGGCGACCTGCCGCGCGACGAGCGCTGGACGCATTACTACGTGGTGGGGCAGGACGTGTCGCGGCTGGACTACATCCTGCACGATCAGCGCCTGCGCCGCAGCGCCCGCGCCATCAATCGTCGAGGTATCACGCTGAAATGCCGCCATTACACCGGCGACCGCTACCCGACGGTCGGTTACGCACACAACGCGGCGAGCGACCACGCCGGGTTGTATGTCGATTTCGCGGTGTAGGACGAAGCCGCGCAACCGTTGTTTTGCGGTTGGCGTCCGCTCATGCGTTCGTCATAATGCGCGTATCGCCACTCTCCCTGCTCCACCATCGATCATGACCATGTCTGCTTTGCAGTCCCCTCTTTCTCTGCTGAACACGCGGTTTTTGCGCCGCTGCCTGTCGCCGGCCGTCGCGATGGCCTCGCTGGCGATTGCGGTCACGCCGGCACTGGCGCAACAATCGATCACCGCCGTCGAGTACTACAACAAGGCGACGGCGATGTACTTTTTGACCGGACGCAGCAGCGAACAGGCGACGCTGGACGGTATCGCCGACTTCCAGCGCACGGGAATGACGTTGACCGTCACTGCTGCCACCGGGACCGCGGGCAGCAACGCCGGGAGCAACGACGTCTGTCGCTATCGCATTTCGGTAACCGGCTCGAACTGGGCCGTCGCGCCGTCGCAACCGTTTTCGTCGCATTTCTATGGCGTTGGCGACACCTGCGACATCGTCGGCTCCTACAACCTCCTCAATTTTTTCGACGAAGGTTTCGACTTCGCCGTCACCCGCCCGGTCGGCGGCGCCTGTCCGGCCGGCGCGCCGGTGGCCGTCTATCGCGCGTTCCGGCCCACCACTCAGGTCGACGCGCCCAATCACCGCTACATGATCAACCAGCAGACGCGCAGCGACATGACGGCCCGCGGCTGGGCCGACGAAGGCCTCGTCTATTGCGTGGCCGCTGCCACGGCACCCACCGCGCGCCCGACGTTCGTCTCTTCCGACAGCGTGGCCAACTTCTGTGCCGCGCCGCGCAGCGGATCGAGCCCGATCACCGGTCGCGCCTATCCCGACCGTCAGGGCTCCATCACCGACGAGTTCTCGTTCGTGCGCTCGTACAGCGACGAAACCTATCTCTGGTATCGCGAAATCCCGAACCTGAGCCCGGCCGGCTACGCCTCGGCGGCCGATTACTTCACACCGCTCAAATCACCCGCCCTGACCTTCTCCGGTCTGGCCAAGGACAAGAGCGGTTTTCACTACTCGCTGAGCACGGCCGACGTCGAAAACACCAACGCCGGCATCAGCTACGGTTACGGTATTTCGTGGTCGTTCGTGCGCACCACGCCGCCGCGCAAGCTGCTGGTGGCGGTGGTCGACCCCGGTTCGCCGGCCGATCTCGCGGGCGTCAAGCGCGGCGACAGCGTGCTGTTCATCGACGGCGTCGACCTCGTCAACAACAACACCCAGAGCGGGGTTAACGTCCTCAATGCCGGGTTGTCGCCGGCCACGCTCGGCGAAGCGCACGGCTTCGTGCTGGCGCCGGCTGACGGCAGCAGCAACAGGACGGTGTCGCTGCGTTCGGCCCAACTGGCATTGCAGCCGGTGCCGGTGAGCGGCACCATCACCACGGCAACCGGCAAAGTCGGCTACATCGCCTTCACTACCTTCAATTCATTCGCGTCCGAAGGCGCCATCGCCAACGCGATCCTGGGCCTGCGCAACGCCGGGGTCAGCGATCTGGTGCTCGATCTTCGCTACAACCGCGGCGGCTACCTCTACATCGCTTCGCAACTGGGCTACATGATCGCCGGCTCCGCGCGCACCAACAACAAGACCTTCGAGCTGGCCAAGACCAACGACAAGAAGCCGTTCGGTCCCGACGATGCCACGCCGTTCTATAACGTCGGCTCCGGCTACACCGGCGGCGTCGCCTCCGGGCAGGCCTTGCCGACACTCAATCTTTCGCGCGTCTACATCCTGACCACCGGCAACAGTTGTTCGGCCAGCGAGGCATTGATCAACGGCCTGCGCGGTATCGACCTGCAGGTCATCCTGATCGGCAGCGGCGCCACCTGCGGCAAACCGTTCGGCTTCTACGGCACCGATAACTGCGGCACCACGTATTTCACGATCCAGTTCACCGGCGCCAACGCCAAAGGCGAAGGCGATTACGTGGACGGCTTCTCGCCCACCTGCACGGTCGCCGACGACCTGACCCGCTCGCTGGGCGATCCGGCCGAAGGCCAGCTTGCCGCCGCACTCGCCTATCGCACTGGCGGCAGTTGCGGCAGCAAGGCCAAACCGGTGACGGTCGACGCCGACGACGGCGGATTGCCGATCTTCGATGCCCGTTTTGTCGGACAGTCGGGCATCCTGCGCGTGCCCGTCACCGCGCCGCGCAATGCCACCGCAATCGTGTCGCCGCGCACACCATCCGATCTCGGCAGCGTGCGTCAGTAGGCCCGCTACACTGAGCGCAACGCGCAGGCACACCAGTCATCGATCATCGTCACGCAATCAATGGGGGACTCATGTTGAAAACAGGAATGTCGGGGCGCTTGTGCCTCGGTTATGCGGCCGTGCTGACAACGCTGGCCGGTTGCGGTTCGGATGACGCCGTGCTGCTCAACAGTCAGCCGGCGTTCGTCGCTGGTACCGTGCAGCGCGCCGTGTATGACGGCAGCAGCAACGATCTGCTCACGGCGGGGCTCGGTAAATCCGGCCTGCAAAGTGCGGTATCGCCGACGGTCAACGACGCGCTGAATCCCACCGCTGCCGAGTTGCGCCGCCTGGCGATCTACAACAACTATCGCGCGCTGGTCGACACCACCACCAACGGCGGCTTCGGCGTGCTGTTCGGACCGAACGTCGACGCCAACGGTGTCGTCGGCAGCGGCGAAGGCAGGATCGCCGGCGCCGAGTACATCGCCTACAGCGACGACGGCAGCGGCAAGCAGAACGTCACCCTGATGGTGCAGATTCCTTCGACCTTCAACGCCGCCTCGCCCTGCGTCGTGACGGCCGCGTCGTCCGGCTCGCGTGGCGTCTACGGCGCCATCGCCACCGCCGGTGAATGGGGCCTAAAAAAAGGCTGCGCCGTCGCCTATACCGACAAAGGCACCGGCAACGGCGCCCACGATTTGGCCACCAACACGGTGTTCGACATCTTTGGCCGGCCGACCACGGCAACTGCGGGCGCGCAATTCGTCGCCAACCCGCCGGCCGGTACGGCGGCCAACAACCGCATCGCTTTCAAACACGCGCACTCGCAGCAGAACCCCGAGAAAGACTGGGGCAAATTCACCCTGCAGGCGGTCAAGTTCGCGTTCTTCGCGCTCAACGAGGAACTGGCGCCGAAGGTCAACGGCGCGGCCACCGTCAGGTTCACGCCCGACAACACGCTGGTGATCGCCTCCAGCGTCTCCAATGGGGCTGGCGCGGCGCTGATGGCAGCGGAGCTGGACAGCGAAGGCCTGATCGACGGTGTCGCCGTCGGCGAGCCGCAGATCCAGCCCGACGGCAGTGGCGGTGCGGTGGTCAAGTTCGGCAGCGCGACCGTCAGCAACGGCGGCAAGAGCCTGCTCGACTACAGCGCGCAGGCAATGCTTTACCAACCCTGCGCGGCGCTGTCGTCGTCGCTGGCGGCGGCACCGGGCGCCGTCTACGTCAATGCCGTCGCGGGTGCCGGACGCTGTGCGTCGCTCGCCGCCAAAGGCTTGCTCAGCGCCACCACGACGGCCGCACAGGCCGACGAAGCACTGGCGAAGATTCATGCCGCCGGCTGGCTGCCTGAATCCGACCTGTTGCTGGCGTCGCATTTCGCCTTCGCCGTACCGGCGATCGCGGTGACCTACGTCAACAGCTACGCCCAGGCCAATGTCGCCGACAACCTTTGCGGCTACGGATTCGCCGTCACCGGCGCCGACTTCAAGCCCACCGCCGTCGCCGCCAGCACCTTCGCGCGCCTGTTCGGCACCGGCAACGGCATTCCGCCGGCCAGCGGCATCAACATCGTCAATTTCAGCAACCCCGGCGGCGCCATCCTAGAAGGCGCGGGTTCGACCTCGGCCGGTGGCGTGTTCGACTACAACCTCGACGGCGCGCGCTGCATTGCCGGCAAGCTGAGCGATGCCACGGTCGCCGCCAGCATCAAGGCCGTGCAGCGCAGCGGCAAGCTGCAGGGCAAACCCACCATCATCGTGCATGGCCGCAACGATGCGCTGGTGCCGGTCAATCATGCGTCGCGCCCCTATGTGGCGCAAAGCCTGGTCGCGCAGGGCAGCAGCGCGAAGCTGAGCTACATCGAAGTGACCAACGCGCAGCACTTCGACGCCTTCATCGGCAATGCGGCGCTGCCCGGCTACGACACCCGCTTCATCCCGCTGCATGTGTACGTCAACCGCGCCATGGACGCAATGTACGATGCGCTGAAGAACGGCAAGGCGTTGCCGCCTTCGCAGGTGGTGCGCACCACACCGCGCGGCGGCACTGCGGGCGCAGCACCTGCGATCACCGCGGCCAACGTGCCGGCGATCAGCGCGGCCCCGGCGCCAGCCGATGCCATCACCTTCTCGGCCAACACGCTGACGATCCCGCAATAGCGTCGTTGCGTTGCCGTCGTTGCGTTGCCGTAGAGCCGTCGCTTCAAACGCCGCAAACGCCGGTATAGCAGCGCAACGGGCGATTGAAAATGGCGTAGCCTTCGGGCGCGCCATTTTTCTTTTGTGAGTGCTCCACATGTCCGTCGCGTCCGCGTATCCCCATCTGCTCGCTCCGCTCGATCTCGGTTTCACCACGCTGAAAAACCGGGTGCTGATGGGCTCGATGCACACCGGGCTGGAGGACAAGGCGGAGCACTTCCCGCGGCTGGCCGCCTACTTTGCCGAACGCGCCCGCGGCGGCGTCGGTCTGATGGTGACCGGCGGCTATGCGCCCAATATCGAAGGCTGGTTGTCGCCGTTCGGGTCGCGTCTGGCGACCAGCGGTGCCGCACGCAAGCATCGCATCGTCACCGATGCGGTGCACGCCGAAGGCAGCAAGATCGCGCTGCAGATTCTGCACGCCGGGCGCTACGGCTATAGCCCGCTGTCGGTGGCGCCATCGCGCCTGAAGTCGCCGATCACGCCGTTCACGCCGCGCGAACTCAGCGCGCGTGGCATCGAGCGTCAGATTCGCTCCTTCGTGCGCTGCGCGGTGCTGGCGCGCGAAGGCGGCTACGACGGCGTCGAAATCATGGGCTCCGAAGGCTACTTCATCAATGAGTTCCTGACCAGCTACACCAATCGCCGCAGCGACGAATGGGGCGGCAGCTACGAGAACCGCATGCGGCTGCCGGTCGAGATCGTGCGCCGCGTGCGCGAGGCGGTGGGGCCGGACTTCATCATCATCTTCCGCCTGTCGCTGATCGATCTGGTGCCGGGCGGCAGCGTGTGGAGCGAGGTCGTGCAGCTCGCCAAGGCCATCGAGAAGGCCGGTGCGACGATCATCAATACGGGCATCGGCTGGCACGAAGCGCGGGTGCCCACCATCGCCACCAGCGTACCGCGCGCCGCCTGGACCTGGCTCACCAAAAAAATCAAACCCGAAGTGGGCATCCCGGTCATCACCTCGAACCGCATCAACGTGCCGGAAGTGGCCGAGCAGGTGCTGGCCGATGGCTGCGCCGACATGGTGTCGATGGCGCGTCCTTTCCTCGCCGACCCCGAATTCGTCAACAAGGCGGCGCAGGGCCGGCGCGACGAAATCAACGTCTGCATCGGCTGCAACCAGGCCTGCCTCGACCACATCTTCGCGCAGAAGATGTCGAGTTGCCTGGTCAACCCGCGCGCCTGCAACGAGACCGAGCTGGTCTACAAGCCGGCGCCGAAGCGCCGCAAGTTCGCAGTCGTTGGCGCCGGTGCCGCCGGCATCGCAGCCGCCACCGTGCTCGGCGAGCGCGGCCACGAGGTGCATCTGTTCGACGCCGCCGACAAGGTCGGTGGCCAGCTCAATATGGCCGCGAGCATTCCCGGCAAGGAAGAATTCCACGAGATGCTCAAGTATTTCAAGCGCAAGCTCGAAGTCACCGGCGTCAATGTGCATCTGAACACCCGGGTCGAGGCGGCCACGCTGGCCGCTGGCGGTTATGAGGAAGTGTTCCTCGCCACCGGCGTCACGCCGCGCGACCCGCAGATTCCGGGGCAGGATCACCCGAAGGTGCTTTCGTATGTCGACGTGCTGGCGCGGCGCGCGCCGGTGGGTAACAAGGTCGCCATCATTGGCGCCGGCGGCATCGGCTTCGACGTCGCGGAGTTTCTGACCAAGGGCGAACACTCGCCGACGCTGCATCTCGACGAATGGCTCGCCGAATGGGGCGTGGTCGATCCGGCGACGGTGCCCGGCGGCGTGGTGAAACCGAAGCCGGCAGCGCCAGAGCGCCAGATCACGCTGTTGCAGCGCAAGGCCGGCAAGCCCGGCGCCGGCCTCGGCAAGACGACCGGCTGGATTCACCGTGCCGAGCTGAAGTCGCGCGGCGTCGAGATGGTCGGCGGTGTCAACTACGAGCAGATCGGCGATCAGGGCCTGCTGGTGAGCTACGGCGAAAAGCGCGACAACGCGACCTGGCTCGACGTCGACCACATCATCCTCTGCGCCGGGCAGGTGCCGCTGCGCGATCTGCAGGCGCCGCTGGCCGCCGCCGGGATGAAGGTCACGCTGCTCGGCGGCGCCGACGTCGCCTCCGAGCTTGACGCCAAGCGCGCGATCAATCAGGCCAGCCGGGTGGCAGCGGCGGCGTGAGGGATGCCGCTTCATGCGTCGACTGCTCGCCCATTCCCGTTCGCAGCCGGCGCAATCCATCAACTTTTTCCTGTAACGTCCGTCAGGTAAGGCTTGAAAGCACAAAAGGCTTAAAGTCGAGATATTGCGAAACAAGGCGCTAACGCCGGCGGACAAAGGCAATATGCGATAAAGCTGTTATTCGCTCGCCGCCTGCTGCAAGCAAGTCTGCGCCTACGCCCCATCGCGCGAAATCAGCCCGTAGGAGCGGCTCTGCCGCGCCCCCGGCGGCGCACATTCCGGTCGCGGCAAAGCCGCTCCTGCAGGGATGTTGTGTCCCGCCACGAGCCCCGGACGCTGCAAGCGTCGAGACAATCGATTTTTGCGCTTGCAGAACTTGTCGGTTAAAACATCGACACACCAGAGAATTCGGAAGTGCTGTCATGGGTAGTCAACGTGCCGTCGCGCTGCGCCGCGTCCTGCAACGACTCAACCGCCTCGCGCTTGCCCTGCTGCTCGCCGCCGCGGTGCCCGCGTGGGCGGCGACGCTCACCGTCAGCAACAGCAACGACAACGGCGCCGGCTCGCTGCGCGCGCAGATTGCCGCGGCAGCCAGCGGCGACACCATCGTGTTCGCCGCTGCGCTCGACGGCGCAACCATCAGCCTGACCACCTTCAGCAACGATATTTCAACGGGCAGCAAGCAATTCGGCCCTTCGGCGTTCTTCATCACCGGCAGCCAAACGCTGACCATCGACGCCACGGCCAACGGTTTGACTCAAGGCGTCGTGATCGCGCGATCCAGCGCTGCGGGCACTGCCAATTTCCGCCTGTTCGACGTCGGGGTGGGCAGCAGCCTGACGCTGCGTGGCGTCACGCTCGTCAACGGTTACGCCGAGGGCGGGAGTAGCCTCTTTGGCGGAGGCGCACTGGGTGCCGGTGGCGCAATCTTCAACCAGGGCACGCTCACACTGGATCGTTGCACCTTGACCGGTAATACGGCTCGGGGTGGTCAAGGTGGCTTGGACTACGCTGGGGGCCGGGCCGGGGGCGGCGTCGGCGCCAACGCATCCGACAGCGGTGGCGGCCCCAATGGCGGCGCAGCGGGTGCGGACAATTTCACAGCCGACGGCAACGGCGATGCGGGTGCCAACGGCGGATTTGGCGGTGGTGGCGGCGCCGGAGGCAGGGCGTTCGGCGCTGGCAACGGCAATGGCGGTAACGCGGGCAATGGCGGTTTCGGTGGTGGCGGCGGCTGGCGCGGTAGCGGCCACGGCACCGGCGCGTACGGCGTCGGTGGCAACGGCGGCTTCGGTGGCGGCGCTGGACCTGGCGCCTCCGCCGGCATCCCTGGCTTCGGCGGCGGCATAGCCTTCGGCACACCCTCGGGTTATGGCGGCGCGGGCGCTGGTATGGGCGGGGCGATCTTCAACGATGCCGGCACCGTCACGCTCACCAACGTCACGCTGAGCGCGAACATCGCCAACGGCGGTGCCAACGGTTACATACATGCCGGTCGCGGATCGGGCTTCGGCGGCGCAATCTTCAACTATGCGGGCACGTTAACACTGGATTTCGTCACCTTGTCCGGCAACAACGTCGCCGCAGGCGCGATCGGCAGCGCCGGCAGCGCCGACGGCGGCGCGATTTACAGCCTGGGCGACTCCGACGCCGCGTGCAGCGACGGCGGCAACACCTGCACCACTTCGGGCAATGCCAGCGTGACGATGAACCATTCCATCGCCAGCAACAGCACGGCGGGTGCCAACGATGTCATCATCAACGCGATAAACGGTGGCAACAGCACGGGCAGCGGCGCCTACAACGCCATCGGCGCGGCAACCGGCTTTACCGCAAGTAACGCCGTCCTTGGCACGCTGTCGCTGGGCGCCCTGCCGGCAACGCTGACCGGCGGCCTGGCCGATGTGATGGTTCCGCAGACGGGCAGCGCCGCGATCAACGGCGCGGGTGTCGGGCCTTGCTCGCGCACGACCGACCAGCGCGGCATTGCCCGCCCGCAAGGCACCGCCTGCGATGTCGGCGCGGTAGAGGTGATGCCGGTCGATCAGGCCGCGCTCACTGCTATCGCCACGCCAGCCGGCATCGTCTACAACGCCACCAGCGCGCTGAGCACGACCGGCGGCTCCGGCGCCGGCGCAGTGAGCTTTGCCGTCACGGCCGGCAACAGCTTCTGCTTCGCCGCCGGCAGCACGCTCACCGGTACCGGCGTCGGCAGCTGCACGGTGACGGCGACCAAGGCCGCCAATGGCAACTACAACGCCGCGACGGCGACGGTGAATGTGACGGTGGGCCGAGCCGCGACCACGACCACGCTTGGTACCGCCGCCGCCATCACACTCGGCCAGTCGGTAACCGTGACCGCCACGGTCGCAGTCACCGCGCCCGGTGGCGGCACCCCCACCGGCAGCATCACGGTTGGTGACGGTGGTGTCGGTGCGGGCGATACCTGCACGATCGCCCTGCCTGCCACCGCTTGCGTTCTGACACCGAGCGCTGCGGGCAATCAAACGTTAACCGCGACCTATTCGGGCGATGGCAACTTCACGCCCAGCAGCAGCACCGGCAGCTTCGCCGTCGCCACCCGCCCGGCGGCTGTCACGCTTACCAATGCGCCGAATCCGTCCCGCGTCGGAGAACCGGTGACGCTGACCGCAACAGTCACGCTGCTGGCTGCGGCAAGCGGTGCCAACGATACCGGGCCGAAACTGACGGGCGATAGCGGCAAAGCGGCGGCGGTAGCCACCGGCAGCGTGACATTCAGCGATGGTGCGAGCGTGTTGGGCACCGCGCCGCTGAACGCCAGCGGCGTGGCGAGCCTGACTATTTCGACTTTGACAGCGGGCAGCCATACGCTGACTGCGCGTTACTCGGGTGACGCCAACACCGCCGTGGCCACCGTCACGGCAGCGCAGCAGGTCGATTCGCAGCCGGTGCCGGCCCTGTCGGCATCGACCTTGGCGCTGCTGGGGCTGATGCTGGCAGGGCTGGCGTCGACGATCAATCGGCGGAAGGCAAGATCGCTGAAGCGAGCGCGCTGCAATCGCAGGTCGTTCTAAACGCGCTCGCCCGCAAGCGGGCGAAAAAACTGCCCGCCAGAAACGCAACAATTGCTCTTTCTGCCCCGGAAGCGGTGAATTTGCCACTGGCAGGCGCCATTACAAACGCCTAACATCGCAAGTGGAAATGCTCCGCACTGTCCGGTCGAAAACGGGATGCCGGGGCGATGTTTGTTCAATTAGGAGGAACCATGAAGTCCATTCATTCGCTCGGCGTTGCCTCGCTGGCCGCAGCGGTGCTCACCGCCTGTAGCGGCGGTGGCGATGTCGCTACCGGCCCCGCCATCGATCTGACCACCGGCCGCGGCACGCTGGTCGCCAATCCGCCGGTCACGCTGGCGAGCATGCCGACCGCCGCCGACGTCAACGCGGCCTTCTCGGCGTCGGCCACCGGGCGCAACCTGCTCGCGCTTGCCGGCACGCCCAAGTGCGGCATCAACTTCCACTATATGGAATACAACACCGTGGGCGGCAAGGGCGAAGCCACCAACGCCACCGGCGGCATCATGGTGCCGAAGGGCACCGACGCCGCCTGCTCCGGCGCGCGCCCGGTGCTGCTCTACAGCCACGGCACTACGGTTGAAAAGGCCTACAACATCGCCAGCCCGGCCAACGGCGAGGCCGGCCTGCTGGCGGCCTTTTACGCTGCGCAAGGCTTCATCGTGGTCACCTCCAACTACGCCGGCTACGACGCCTCGCGCCTGCCCTATCACCCCTACCTCAACGCCGAACAGCAATCCAACGACATGGTCGACGCGCTGCGGGCGGCGCGCAAGGCGTTCCCGAACATCGGCGCCAGCGATTCCGGCAAGCTCTTCCTGTCCGGCTACTCGCAGGGCGGTCACGTCGCGATGGCCACGCATCGCGCGATGCAGACCACCTATCCGACCGAATTCAAGGTGACTGCGTCAGGCCCGATGTCCGGCCCGTACTCGCTGGTGAAAACCTTCCAGACGGTGTTCGCCGGTGGTGTCAACGCCGGCGCAACGGTGTTCACGCCGATGATCCTGACCAGCTGGCAGATGGCCTACGGCAACCTCTACACCGCGCCGAGCGATGTTTACGAGTCGTCGTATGCAACCGGTATCGAAACACTACTGCCCGGCGCGCTGACAACCAGCCAGTTGTTCACCACCGGCAAGCTGCCGACCAAGCTGTTTGCCAGCGGCGCGCTGGTGACCGGCGACGCTTCGCTGGACGCGCTGTTCGCGGCCGGTATCGGCACGCCGAACCTGATCAAGCAGAGCTACCGGCAAGCGGTGTTGTCGAACCCGCAACATGCGACCTGGGTGGCAGCGGCCAAGAACGACCTGCTCGGCTGGACCCCGACCCGCCCGATCGCCATGTGCTTCGGCGCCCAGGATCCGACGGTGTATGGCTCGAACACGGCGGAAGCAGCCGCGTCGTTCGCGTCGAAAGGCGCGTCAGCGCTGACGACGGTCATGAACCTCGAAGACGCCGCCACGGTCGGCCCGACGCTGGCCGGTGCCTTCGCCCAGGCCAAGGCCGGTGCCGCCGCCGATGCCACGCTAGGCGCAACGCCGGCCGAGCGCGTGCTCAGCGCCTATCACGGCTCGCTGGTACCGCCGTTCTGCAACGTCGCGGTGCGCAGCTATTTCCAGAACGTGCTCGCCGCCGGCCTGTAAACGGTCGCACCAGACGATTGGCTTTCGGCTGAAAGCCTTGTTTGAACGGGCCTGCGGGCCCGTTTTTCATATTGTCGATAATGTTGCGTTTCGGCTGCGGAGCCCAGAGCGGATGCGCTATCCACGCAAAAGCTGAACGCCGTCGAACAGCCTATGCTGCCTTCTTGCGCAGCGGCAGCCCGCTCACCATCGACACCGTCCACGGCCGCAAGCCAACCGCCACGCCCACCGTCTGCCGCTCTTTCGACGGCAGCACGCTGTCCAGCTCGGCGAGTTCGTGCACCTCGTCGGCCAGCCGTTCCAGCTTGCGTTTGAGCACCTCGAAACTCGCGTTCGACAGCTCGCGGAATTCAAAGCGGAACATGCCGCCGACGCGGTCGAATTCCGGGTTCAGAAAGTCGCCGACCACCGCGCGACCATAAGCCAGCTCGATCGGCCCGCGCCGGCGCAGACGCAGGTTGCGCGCCACCTTCATGCGCACCTGCTCGCCCGCCAGCAGGTCGAGCACGCCGATGCCATCCAGCTTGCGCAACAGCGAGAACACCTGCGGCCGCGTCAGTTCGTAGTGCGTCACGATGTCGTCGATCTGCCAGCCGTTGTAGGCCAGATAGAACACGCCGAGCAGGATGCGATCTTTCGCCAGCGCCTGCTCCTGCTTCACGGTCAGCTCCTCGGCGCGGATCTGCTCGCCGCGGGCCAGCTTGGCCAGTTCGAAGACGTCGATTTCGAGCGCCGCGCAGATCTGCTCCAGCCGCTCCAGCGTGAAGGTGCCCTGCGAGAACAGGCGCTTCACACTGGCCTCCGACAGCGCAATCCGCTGCGCCAGATCGGCGTAGGTCACGCCGCGGGTTTTCAGGACGCGTTTCAGGGTCGGGATCAGCGGGCTCATCGCGGGGCAACCTTCCGTCGGCGCGTGGCGGCGCCTGTCATCCGTTTGTCGACCGATACGTTATCGCAAGCAGGCGGGGCTTTCCCGTGTTTGGATGATTTTTCAGGGGAGAAACTGTCCAGATGTTCGCTGCTGCAGTGGCCGGTTCGGTGCCTATAATCGCCCAACTTGCGAGCGCGATGCCCAAGCGCGCGCCGAAGCAAAAGAAAGGCCCTACCCTGGCTCAGGCCAAAGAGATCAACGCATTCCTCGCCTCCGTCGAGCGCCGCGCCTTCAAGCACGCGGCCTACGCGGTGCGCGACGATGACGCCGCGCTCGACATCGTGCAGGATTCGATGATGAAGCTGACCGAGAGCTACGCGGACAAGCCGGCCGCCGAGCTGCCGATGCTGTTCACCCGCATCCTGCAGAACACCATCCTCGACCATTTCCGTCGCACCAAGACGCGCAACCAGTACACGACGAACTTCTCCAGCCTCGGCGGCGCCGATGCCGACGACGACTTCGATCCGCTGGAAATCCTCGAGTCGCAGGACAGCGCCGTCGGCAAGGACCAGCCGCTGGCCGCGCTCGAACAGGGACAGGCGATGGGCGCCATCGAAGAGGCGCTGGCCAAGCTGCCGGCGCGTCAACGGGAAGCCTTCCTGCTGCGTTACTGGGAAGATATGGATACTGCCGAGACGGCCGCCACGATGGGCTGCTCGGAGGGAAGCGTGAAAACACATTGCTCCCGCGCAGTTCATGCCCTGCAAGGCTTGCTGCGCCAGAAAGGGATCACACTATGAAAAAAGAACAAATCCTCCTCCCCGATCGGGAACTCGATCGCGTCGGCAAGGCGTTGCGGCCCTACCTTGACGCCGGGGCAGAAAACATCAAGCCCGGCGTTGCCTACCGCCTCGCCGAAGCGCGCCGCGCGGCGATCGCGTCGCTGGAGACCGAATCCGCTACTTCGACAGCGGTCAGCGGCGGCACGCTCGCCATCGCCGGCGGCTTCCGCTCGCGCCTGACCGACTGGCGCTTCTGGGCCACCGGCCTGGTGGTCGCCGCGGTGCTGTCGACGGTCAGTTATCAGCAGTGGAGCGAGTACGTTGCCGCCCGCGATACGGCGGATGTGGACGTGATGCTGCTCGCCGACGACGTCCCGGTCGATGCGTTGCTCGACAAAGGTTTCTCCCATTTCCTGCGGGAAGAACAGTGACGCCACGACACCGCACCCTGTTTTCCGCCGCAGCGGCCGCGAACGTCCAACGACTCGCGGCCGTTTTGCTTTTTTCGCTCGGACTCGTCTTTTCGCCGGCTGCGCTGGCGCAGAAGTGGCAGGACTTGAAGCCGGAGGAGCAGAAAGTGCTCGCGCCGTTGCAGGCCGACTGGGGCGCCCTGTCGGACGTACGAAAACGCAAATGGCGTGAAATCGCGGCAAAATATCCGACGATGCCGCCAGATCAGCAGCAAAAGCTGCACGATCGCATGGCCGGCTGGGCCAAACTCACGCCCGACGAGCGCCGCAAGGCTCGCGAGCAGTACAACGAGCTGAAAGCCCTGCCCGCCGAGAAGCGCGCCGCCGTGCCGCAAAAATGGGACGAGTACCGCAACCTGCCGCCCGAAAAGCGCGACGAGTTGCGCAAGAAAGCGGCCGAACAGTCGAAATCGAAATCGGCGGCGCCCACCCGTTCGGCCCCGCCGGCTGCCAAGGCACCGACTACCGCGACGCCAATGCCAGCCGCGCCGGCCGCTACGCCGCCCGCGTCGGGCACCGGTCCGACGCCCGCCGGCAAATAGCACGGCCGCCCGCCATGCCGCCGCTCGCCGGTCTCTGGCGCCGCTTCGGCGCCTTCGTGCACGAGTTGCTATTCCTCGTCGCCTATCTGTTCATCGTCGGCCTGATCTTCGCCTCGCTGTCGGGTGAGTCGATGAGCGCGGGCCGCCCGCAGGTGCTGACCGGGCCGGTCGCGGTGCTGCAGCAGGCCTACCTCTTCCTCTCGATCGGCGCCTACTTCATCTATTTCTGGGTCGACGGCCGGCGCACGCTGGCGTTCAAGACCTGGTCGCTGCGCTTGCTGGCGGCGAACGGCGGCGTCGTCGGCCGCCGGCAGGCGGTCGTGCGCTATCTCGCCACCTGGATCGGCCCGCTGCTGGGGCTGGCGATGTACATGGCGATCGGTCGCAGCGGCGCCGCTTGGTGGATTCTGGGGCTGTTCGCCAATTTCCTGTGGGCGTTCGTCGATCGCGACCGGCAGTTCCTGCACGACCGGCTGGCCGGCACGCGAGTCGTTTTTTCGGCGAAGTAACTTTTCTGCAGAGTGCCCATTCGATAAGGGCTCAGGCACCGTTTTCCCGAGAAGTCGACTTCATGCATTTCGTGGCGTTATGCCCTGATTGCATGCGCCTTCCGGCGAAAAGATGCTTCGCGTTCGGCGCCCGTCAGCCCCGCGCAAAACTTGGTTCAGTAGAATTCGTTGTCAATAACTCCTGCGTTCGCGATCCGCCGAACGCTCCGCCCGCGCCATGCGCAAATGGGTTCTCCCCGACTACGTTGAAGATGTGCTGCCGCCCGAGGCCGCGCGCATGGAAGCCACGCGCCGTGCGCTGCTGGATGCCTTCGCCGCCGCCGGCTATGCGCTGGTCAAGCCGCCGCTGATCGAGCATCTCGAAGCGCTCCTGACCGGCACCGGCCGCGATCTTGAGCACAACACCTTCAAGCTGATCGACCCGCTGTCCGGCAAGCTGCTCGGCGTGCGCCCCGACATCACGCCACAGGTGGCGCGCATCGATGCCACCTATGTCAACGCCGACGGCGGCGACAGCAAGGATGGCGCGGGCGAACGCCGCTACTGCTACGCCGGCGAGGTGCTGCGCGCCGAGGCCAGCGTCGGCTCCAGCCGCGCGCTGACGCAGGTCGGCGCCGAGCTGTTCGGCGCCGCCACGGTGGCCGGCGACGTCGAAATCGTCAAGCTGATGATCGACTCCGCCCGCGCCGCCGGTGCCGCGCCGCTGCTGCTCGACTGCGGCCACGTCGGCGTGTTCAAGGCGCTGGCGCAGCACTACGAACTGTCGCCGAAAGCCACGCAGGCGGCCGACGCCGCGCTCGCCGCCAAGAGCACCAGCGCGCTGGCCGAGATCAAGTCGCTCTCCGACGAAGCGCGGCAGACGCTCGCCACGCTGACCACGCTGTTCGGCCCGGCCAAGACGGTGCTGCAACGCGCCCGCGCCGCGCTGCCGCGCAATGCCGCGATCAGCGCCGCGCTCGACCAGCTCGAAGCCGTCGCCGCCGCGATCGGCGAATCCGGCGCGCAATGCTCGCTCGATCTCGCCGATCTGCCGGGCCTCGACTATCACACCGGGCTCGTCTTCGTCGCCTATTTGCAGGGCACGACGCAAGTGGTGGCGCGCGGCGGCCGCTACGACGGCGTCGGCGAAGCATTCACGCAGGGCAACGCGCGAGCGCGCCCGGCCACCGGTTTCTCGTTTGTCGATTTGCGGGCGCTGACCGATGTGACGAGTAACCCGACTTAGCCCCTCCCCTTCAAGGGGAGGGTTGGGGTGGGGATGGGGTTCCGCAGCCTGTCATCCAACCCAACCCCATCGCCCTCCTAACCTCCCCCTTGAAGGGGGAGGAACCTGATCGCTTGTCTTTGTCCTTGAACTCTGGAATCTGAACATGCCACGTAACGTCGTCGTCATCGGCACCCAATGGGGTGACGAAGGTAAAGGGAAAATCGTCGATTGGCTCGCCGAACAGGTGCACGGCGTCGTGCGCTTCCAGGGTGGCCACAACGCCGGCCACACGCTGGTGGTCAATGGCAAAAAGACCGTGCTGCGCCTGATTCCCTCGGGCATGCTGCATCCGCACACCACCTGCTATCTCGGCAACGGCGTGGTCGTCTCGCCGGCCGATCTGATGAAGGAAATCGGCGAGCTGGAAGCGGCCGGCGTCGAAGTGCGCTCGCGGCTGAAGATCGCCCACGCCTGCCCGGTCGTCGCACCGTACCACGTCGCCGTCGACCAGGCGCGCGAGGCCAAGCGCGGCGATGCCAAGATCGGCACCACCGGCCGCGGCATCGGCCCGACCTATGAAGACAAGGTCGCGCGCCGCGCCATCCGCCTGCACGACCTCACCGAGCCGACACTCGAAGCCAAGCTGCGCGAAGTGCTCGACTATCACAACTTCATGCTGGCGAACTACCTCAACGCGCCGACGGTGGACTACACCGAGACGCTCGACACGCTGCGCAAGGCCGGCGAGCAGATCGCACCGATGCTGGCCGACGTGTCGCACGCGCTGACCGAGGCGCGCCGCCACGGCAAGCCGCTGTTATTCGAGGGCGCGCAGGGCACGCTGCTCGACGTCGATAACGGCACCTACCCGTTCGTCACCTCGTCGAACTGCGTCTCCGGCGCCGCCGGCCCCGGCGCCGGCGTTGGCGCGCGCATGATCGACTACGTGCTCGGCATCACCAAGGCCTACACCACGCGGGTCGGCGCCGGCCCCTTCCCGACCGAATTGTTCGACGACGTCGGCGCCGGTCTCGCCAAGCGCGGCAACGAATTCGGCAGCGTCACCGGCCGCCCGCGTCGCTGCGGCTGGCTGGACATTCCGGCGCTCAAACGCAGCTTCGAGATCAACGGCGTCGACGGCATGGCGATCATGAAGCTCGACGTGCTCTCCGGCATGGACGAAATCAAGATCTGTACCGGCTACGATTTCCGCGGTGAGTGGATCGACCGCCTGCCCTACGGCTCAACAGCCGTCGCCGACTGCAAGCCGGTCTACGAAACGCTGGCCGGCTGGAAGGAATCGGTATTCGGCATCCGCAAGTTCGAGCAGTTGCCGATGAACGCGCAGAGCTATCTGAAGCGCGTCGAAGCGCTCACCGGCGTGCCGATCGCGCTGGTGTCCACCGGTTTCGAGCGCGATGATACGATTCTGATGCAGCATCCGCTAAATTAGTGTCCTCGCTGTAGGAGCGGTTTGCCGCGACCGGATGGCGTGTTGCGCGCCGGGTCGCGGCAAGCCGCTCCTACAATCGTGTTGAACTGCCACTGCGAAATCTGGACACGCCATGACCGATACCGGCCACCTCTACGTCACCTGGCAACGCTATCACCGTCTGATCGAGAAGCTGGCGCTGGTGGTGTATGACTCGAAGTGGGAGTTCGACCACATCATCTGCATCGCACGCGGCGGCCTGCGCGTCGGCGACCAGTTGTCGCGCATCTTCGACAAGCCGCTCGCCATCATGAGCACCTCGAGCTATGTCGAAGACGGCGGCACCGTGCGCGGCAAGCTGCTGGTCTCCGAGCATCTGACGATGACCAGCGCCAAGCTCGGCGAGCGCGTGCTGGTGGTGGACGACATGGTCGATTCCGGCCACACGCTGCACGTCGTCAAGCAGGAGCTGCCCGCCCGCTATCCGCATCTGAAGGACGTGCGCACCGCCGTGCTGTGGAAAAAGGGCGTGTCGAGCTTCCACCCTGACTACTTCGTCGAATTGCTGCCCACCAATCCGTGGATCCACCAGCCGTTCGAAGGCTACGACTCCACGCGCCCGCACCAGCTCTCACGCGAGGATTGACGTTCTCCGTTCATGGTGAGCCTGTCGAACCATGAATGCGCCTAACCAGCCAGTGGTCGGTGACGCCGGCGCGGTCGGGATTTCAACTTTTCGATAGAACGCCTGTCCAATAAGGCTCTGGCGCCATTTTTGCCATATATCGACTTCTCGTCAAAACCACTTGTAGCCCATAGCCAATGGGCGTTCCGTCCAAAAAGCCGCTAGCGCCTGTCGCCGCACCCGGCGCCGGCGCCATCCCGCTAAGACAGCAGCGAGACCATCGCGCCGTCCGGCGACGGGCGTCCCCAGTAGTAGCCCTGTTGCAGCACGCAGCCTTGGTGCGCGAGGTAGTCGCTTTGTTCGGCGGTCTCGATGCCTTCGCCGATGGTTTGAATGCCGAGCTCTTCGGCCAGGCCGACGAGGGCGCCGATCAGCGTCTCCGAGCGGGCGTTGAAGCCAATCTGAGCGACGAATTCGCGGTCGATCTTGATCGCGTGCACCGGAAAGCGCGTCAGATAGCCGAAGTTCGAGAAACCGGTGCCGAAGTCGTCGATTACGACCCGAATGCCGGCATCGGCCAGTGCGAAGATGTTGGCCGGCGACGCGTCTGCGGTGCGCACGAAATCCTGCTCGGTGATCTCCAGCGCAATCTGCTCGGGCCGGACGTTTTCGTCGCGCAGCGTCTGCATCAGGTTGGCGGCGAAATCGGGCCGCTGCAACAGCCGCGGGTGCACGTTAATGGCAAGCGGACGATCGCGCAGCGTTGCGCACGGTTGCGCGCTGCTGAAGGCGTGATGCAGCACCCATTGCGCCAGCGGCACGGTCAGTCCCGCGCCGTCGATCTCGTGGATGAACGCGCTCGCGGCCAGCAGACCGCGCCGCGGATGCAGCCAGCGCAACAGCGCTTCGTGGGAATGCACCGACCGCGTGGTGACATCGACGATCGGCTGATAGTGCATCGCAAACTCGTCGCCGACCAGCGCCTGCTCCAGCTCGCGCCGCAGCACGGTGCGTTCGCGCAGCTTGCTGGCCGCCTCGCGGCTGAACCAGCGCACGGTGTTGCGGCCGGCGTCCTTCGCCTGATAAAGCGCCAGATCGGCATGGCGCAACAGTTCGTCGGCCGTCCTGCCGCCTTCGGGATACGCGGCAATGCCGATGCTCACGCTGGTGTGGATCCAGTGCGATTCGGCGAACACCGGCTGCCGCATCGCCGCCAGCACGGTCATCGCAACCCGCGGCAACTGCTTCTCCGCATCCTTGTAGCGGGCAAACAGCAGCAGCTCGTCGCCGCCGAGCCGCGCCACACCGACGTTGGCCGGATCGAGCTGGCTCAGACGCTCGGCCAGCGCCACCAGCATGGCGTCGCCGACCGTGTGGCCGTAGACATCGTTCACCGCCTTGAAACCGTCGATATCGAGCAGCAGCACCGCCGGGCGCGCCGACTCCGCATCGACTTCGGCAATCCAGTGATTGATCTGGCGCAGCGCCGCGCGGCGGTTGTAAAGACCGGTCAGCGAATCGTGATTGGCGTTGTGGCGCAGCGCGATCTCGAATGCCTTGCGGCGCGAAATCTCCTGCGCCGTGATGACCACCGCGCCGACATCGTCCTCCGACAACGCGTTGGACAGTGTGGCGAGAAAGACCAGCACGTCACCGCGTGCGGCGGTCACCTCGAATTCAAAGGTGGCGCGCTGCAGGCGGCCACGCACCATCAGCGCAAAGGCTGATTCGATCCGCTGCGCCGCATTGACTCTGAGCACCTCGAAGCAGGGTTTGCCGACGCTGCTCTGCAACGGCCAGTCGGTCAGCCGAGCCAGTTCGGCGCTCTCGAATTCAATCGTCCCCGAACGATTGACCAGCAGCGTGACGATGGCGGATGCGTCGAGCACGGCGCGCGTGGATAGCCCCGATGGCCGCAGCCGCGGCTCGTTGGCCGCCGTCACGGTCGACACCTCCAGTTCACCGCCGCCGGCGCCCACCGTTCCCGAGCGCAAGATTCGCTTCATACGGTCTCGTTGTGGATTCCCTTTGACCAATAAGAATTTTACCCGTTCCCCGCATACGCAAGCGGCAACAGGGTTACGACGTGGCGGTCGAGCATGTCTGCCACGTCGACCGCGTCGGCGACCGCCATGACGACAGCATCAACGACCCGGCGATCGGAGATCGCTCGTCTTGACGGGCGGCAGCGAACGATTACCATGCGTTGTCGATCAACGTTGGCATCTCATGAAACTGCGGGCCTTTTTTGCAGGGTTGAGGAAACGGGTAAAGCGTCCCGCCGCCGCCACGGTGAAGTCAGCGCTGGCAGGTGCCGTGGGCGCGCTGGCGGTCCTTGGCATCGCGCTCGGGCTCTACGCGGCGTTCGCGCCCACGCCGCTGCGCATCACCCAGGAGAAGATCGATGCTGCCGTCGCCCACAGCCTGCAGGAGGCCGTGCTGCCCTCGCCTGCGGCGAGAGCCTACGAAACGATCCTGCCTTCGGTGGTGCGCGTCAACGGTTACGTGACCGACCCGAAGACGAAGCAGGAAGTGCAGTACGGCGTCGGCACCGGCGTGGTGATCGTCGACAACGGCACCATCCTGACCAATCTGCACGTCGTGCAGGGCGCCGAGAAGATCAAGGTCACCTTCATGGATGGCCTCGAAAGCGAGGCCTATTTCAGCGGTGCACGACCGGAGCACGATCTCGCCGTGATCCGCGCGCTGAAGATCCCCGACGACATGCTGGCGGCCACGATGACCAGCACGCAGAATCTGGCGCCGGGCGATCATGTCTTCGCAGTGGGCTTCCCGTTCGGCATCGGGCCGTCGATTTCGGCCGGCGTCGTCTCCGGGCTCAACCGCAATTTCATGTCGCCGGAAGGCAAGCGCATGCTGTCGAACCTGATCCAGTTCGACGCCGCGGCCAACCCCGGCAACTCGGGCGGTCCGCTGGTGACGGCGGAAGGCGAAGTGGTGGGTATCGTCACGGCGATCCTGAATCCGAACGAAGACCAGCGCACCTTTGTCGGCATCGGCTTTGCGGTGCCGATCGAGAATGCGGCGTCGGCGGTGGGCATGCCGCCGTTTTGAATGCAGGAGCGGCTTGTCGCGACCAATCGTCGCTCACAAGGCCAAGCGGTCGCGGTAAGCCGCTCCTACAGTTTCGATAAAGGTTGAGGACACTATGAGCACGGACACAGCGAGCGGCGAATTGATGGAACGCATCCTCTACGAGGTGAAGCGCATCGTGGTCGGGCAGGACCGCTTTCTCGAACGCGTCATGGTGGCCCTGCTCGCCGAGGGCCATCTGCTGGTGGAGGGCGTGCCCGGCCTTGCCAAGACGCTCACCGTGAAAACACTGGCGACGGCCATTCACGGCAGCTTCCGGCGCATCCAGTTCACGCCCGATCTGGTGCCGGCCGATCTGGTGGGCACGCGGGTCTATCACCCCGGCACCGGCGCCTTCAGCACCACGCTGGGCCCGGTGTTCGCCAATCTGCTGCTGGCCGACGAGATCAACCGCGCGCCGGCCAAGGTGCAGAGCGCACTGCTCGAGGTGATGCAGGAGCGGCAGGTCACCATCGCCGGCGAGACGCATCGCGTGCCGGCGCCGTTCGTGGTGATGGCCACGCAGAACCCGATCGAGACGGAAGGCACCTATCCGCTGCCCGAGGCGCAGGTGGATCGCTTCATGATGAAAGTGCTGGTGGACTATCCCACCGACGAAGAAGAATTCGTCATCGTGCAGCGCGTCACCGGCCCGCGCACGGACCTCGTCCCCATTGCCACCACCGAAGAACTGCAAACGCTGCAACGCGCGTGCCGCGACGTCTACGTCGATCCGGCGCTGGTGCAATACGCCGTGAAGCTGGTGGCCGCCACGCGCGATCCGGCGAAGGTGGGCCTCACCGATTTCAGCAAGTACATCACCTATGGCGCCAGCCCGCGCGGCAGCATCGCGCTGGCCGAAGGCGCACGGGCACTGGCACTGATGCGCGGCCGCCGCTACGTGCTGACCGAGGACATGACGGACCTCGTGCACGACGTGCTGCGCCACCGCATCTCGCTCAGCTACGAGGCCCTCTCCGACGGCGTGACCAGTGATGCGATCCTGAGCCGCATCATGAGCAAGGTCGCAGCGCCAATCAAACCGTTGCAGTCGCGCGATGAAGAACAAAAGGCTGCCTGAGCCTGCGCTGGCAGTCGCCGATGCCCGTCGCGACGGCGACGAGCAGATGCTGCTGCGGCTGGAATGGACGGTGCTGCGCCGCCTCGACGGCCTGCTGCAGGGCGATTACCGCACGCTGCTGCGCGGCTTCGGACTCGATTTCGCCGGGCTCCGCGAGTATCAGTTCGAAGACGACGTTCGCCACATCGACTGGAACGTCACGGCGCGGATGAGCGAGCCCTACGTGCGCCAGTTCAGCGAAGACCGCGACATGAACGCGTGGTTCCTCGTCGATCTCAGCCCATCGGCCGATTTCGGGTCGGCACGTGAAAGCAAACGCAACATGACCGTGCGCTTCGTGGCGACCATGGCGCGGCTGCTGTCGCGTCACGGCAACCGCACCGGCGCCATGCTGTACGGCTCGACGGTAGACACCATCGTGCCGCCCGGCAGCGACCGCCGGCATGTGCTGCATCTGCTGCACCGCATGCGGCATCGCCCGATCCTCGGCGCCGTGGGGCCGACGCGGCTCGCGGTGCTGTTGCAACGCGCGGCGGGCACGTTGCGGCGACGCAGCGCCGTGTTCGTCGTGTCGGACTTCATCAGCGAACCGGGCTGGGAGGCGCCGCTGGCGCACCTGGCCGAGCGGCACGACGTGGTGGCCGTGCACATGACGGACCCGGCCGAGCAGACCATTCCCGACCTCGGGCTGGTCACGATGGAAGACCCGGAGACCGGCGAGCAGTTCTTCGTCGACACCGGCGACGCCTCGTTCCGCGAGCGCTATGCGGCGCTGGCGACAGAGCATGCCGGTAATGTGCGGCAAACCTGTGCCCGCTATGGCGCCGGCTTCATGCAGCTGGCGACCGATCAATCGCTGCTCGACAATCTCGCGCGCGTCGCGCGCGAGCGCCGGCGTCTGCCGCGCGCCGGCGCGCATGCGAGGGCCGCGGCATGACCTTCCTGTGGCCGCTGCTGCTGTGGACGCTGCTGCTGTTGCCGCTGCTGGTGGCGCTCTACGTCTGGCTGCTGCGCCGGCGCAAGAAGAACGCGGTGGCCTTTGCCAACCTTGCATTGGTGCGGCAGGCCGCGACCCGACGCTCGACCTGGAAGCGCCATGTGCCGCCGGCGCTGATGCTGGTCGCGCTGGCGCTGATGCTGTTGGCGGCGGCGCGGCCGGTCGCCATCGTGCATCTGCCGTCGAACAAGCAGACCATCATGCTGGCGATGGACGTCTCGGGCAGCATGCGCGCGACCGACGTCGAGCCCTCGCGCATCGTCGCCGCGCAGAACGCGGCGAAGGCATTTCTGAACGATCTGCCGCGCCACGTTCGCGTCGGCATTGTGGCGTTCGCCGGCACCGCGCAGGTGGCGCAGTTGCCCACCCTCTCGCGCGAGGACCTGGTCACCGCGATCGAGCGCTTCCAGTTGCAGCGCGGCACGGCGACCGGCAACGGCATCGTGCTTTCGCTCGCGACGTTGTTCCCCGACGACGGCATCGACATCGGGCAGATGCAGTGGGGCCGGCCCGGCGCCTTCGGCAAGGCGCGATCGATCGATGACAGCGCGAAGGACAAGGAGAAGAAGGAGCGCGACCCGGTGGCGCCCGGCTCCTACAGTTCCGCTGCGATCATCATGCTGACCGACGGCCAGCGCACCACCGGTGTCGACCCGATGGAGGCCGCCAAGATGGCCGCCGACCGTGGCGTGCGCGTCTACACGGTGGGCATCGGCACGGTCAACGGCGAGACGATTGGCTTCGAGGGCTGGTCGATGCGCGTGCGGCTGGATGAAGACACGCTCAAGCAGATTGCCAATCGCACCGCGGCGGAGTATTTCTACGCCGGCACCGCGGCCGATCTCAAGAAGGTCTACAACACGCTGAGCACCAAGCTCGCCGTGGAAAAGAAAGAGACCGAAGTCTCCGGCATCTTCGCGCTGATCGCTGCGGCGTTCGCGCTGCTCGCGGCCGCACTCTCGCTCTCCTGGTACGGGCGCGTGGCGTAAAGCACCCCGCCGCCATAGGGTGGGCAACTTGTTGCCCACGCGTAGCGACGGCTTGCATACGGCTCCGATAAACCTTGTCGCAGTCCCTTGCGCCGGGCTTGCCGCGCTCGCTGCTGTCAGCTTGGCAAAGCTTTCTCCCAGCGACCGCCCTTCATGATGCCGACGAAGTTTTTCTCCGGTTCGCACATCAGCAGGATGTCGCGGGTCGGATCGCCATCGACCACGATCAGATCGGCATGGGCGCCAGGCGCAATCACGCCCAGCCGGCCTTCCTGATTGAGCACGTTGGCCGCCACGCTGGTCGCGCTTTGCAGTTGCTCCACCGGGGTCTGCACGCTCGCCCGCAAACGCCATTCGCGGGCCTGATGCGGGTGCATGGTCCCGAGCAGATCGGTGCCGAAGGCGATCGGCACACCCTCTGCCTTGGCGATCGCGATGGCGCGGGTGCCGGCGTCCTTCACGCGGTCGAGCTTGGCGAGCATTTCGTCGCTCCATTTGAGCCGCTGCCCTTCGTCGCCGAGCACCGAGTAAGTAGCCAGCGTCGGCACCAGAAACGCGCCGTGCTGCCGCATGACTTTTGCCGCGGCTTCGTCGAGCAGGTTGCCGTGCTCGATGGTGCGCACGCCGCACTGCACGGCGCGGGTGATCGACCGCGGCGAATAGGCATGCGCCATGGCATAGGTGTTCGCCGCCGTGGTTTCCTCGCAGATCGCGGTCAGCTCCTCCAGCGAGTACTGGGTGCCGTCGATCGGGTCGGTCGGGCTGGCGACGCCGCCGCCAGCCATGATCTTGATCTGGTTGGCGCCGTGCCGAAGCTGCTCGCGCACCGCCCGCCGCACTTCCGGCACGCCATCGGCCAGCGCCGGGAACAGGCCGACGCCGGCACAGGTACAGATGAATTCCTTGACCCCGCGCGGGCGGATGTCGGCATGTCCTCCGGTTTGCGACAGCGGCGCGCCGGAGATGAACAGCCGCGGCCCGCGCAGGAAGCCACGCTCGATGGCAAGCTGCACGCCGTAGTCGGCGCCGGCCGCGTCGCGCACGGTGGTGAAGCCGCGCTCCAGCATGCCGGCCAGCACATGCGTTGCCTGCGCCGTGATGTAGGTCGGCGGCTGCATCGAAAGCTGCCAGACGTCATGGTGCACCGCCATCACGTGCACGTGGCAGTCGATCAGCCCCGGCAGCACCACCCGGCCGCCGAGATCGAACACCGCACCGGATGGGGCTGCCCCGCCCGGCTCGATCACGGCCTCAATGCGACCGTCGGCAACCGCGACGGCCTCGACCGCGCGCAGCACGCCGGTGGCGCTATCGAACAGGCGGAGATTTTTGAGAGTTTGACGCGACATTTTCGCTTCCTGCGTAGCGGAGAACTGCCGGCAACGAACCATCGCCGCGCGCAATCCGGCCAAAAAGGTAAAAAGACGGCTTCTGCGAGGAAATCATGCCAGACGCCCCTGCCGATCTGTTTCAGCGTGCCGCCGGCGGCGATGCCGCCGCCATGAGCACGCTCTACGCAGAACTGTATCCCGAAATCAAGCGGGTCGCGCGAGCGCGTCTCGCCCAGGCCGGCGGCGTCACCGGGCTCAACGCCACCGCGCTGGTGCACGAAGGCTTCATGCGCATGGCCGAACGCAAAGGCCTGCAGGGCGAAACCCGGGTGCAGTTCTTCGCCTACGTCGGCAAGGTGCTGCGCTCGATCGTGATCGACTTCGTGCGCGCCCGCGATGCCGAAAAGCGGGGGGGCGGCGCCACCCTGATGACGCTGTCGCACGCCGATTCGGCGCCCGACGGCTGGCTGCCGGCGGTCGACGTCGTCGCGCTCGATCAGGCGCTGGAGCGGCTGAAGGCGGTCGACGAAGGCATGTATCACACCGCCGAGCTGCATTTCTTCTGCGGCATGACCATCGAGGAGACGGCGGAGTCGCGCGGTATCTCCACCCGCACGGTCAACCGCGAGATCACCAAGGCGCGGGCGATGCTCGCCGAATGGCTCGATGTGTCCGGCGAGCGCGTCTGACCGGGCGCCCGCCCGCCGCCGGCCCGGTGGCTGACGCAGTTTTTGCCGCCGCCGCGTCTTTGTAGGACACCATGAGCGACGCGGCCCCTCCATCGTCTGGCGACAATTTCGACGCGGCTTTCTGGAAGGCCGTTAATGCCGCATTCGACGAAGCGCTGGAGTGCGATGAACTGACGCGCCCCGGCTTCATGCGCACGCTGACCGAGCGCGACGCCAAGGTGGCGGCGGAGGTGCGGCGCCTGCTCGGCCGCGCCCATGGGCAAACGCTCGCCACCGATTTCGTCCGCCAGCAGCCGTCGCGCCCGGCCGGGCTGACCAGCGAACTGTCCACCGTGCTCGGCGCGGTCATCGGCGACGGCGGCGAACGCGGCTTCGACGGGCTGCTGCAACGTGCGCTGCGCGCCGAACGCGCCCGCAGCGAAAACACCCGTTCGCCGGGTGAGTTGTGCGGCGCCTGGCGGCTGCAGGAGGTGATCGGCGTTGGCGGCATGGGCGAGGTCTGGCTCGCCTCCCGCGCCGACGGGCTTTATCAGGCGAAGGCGGCGGTCAAGTTCCTGCGCATGGACGGCGATGCCGAACGCTTCGAGGCGCGCTTTGCGCAGGAGCGGGCGCTGCTGGCGCGGTTGAACCACCCCGGCATCGCCCGCCTGATCGATGCCGGACGGCTGTTCGGCCAGCCCTTCCTGGTGCTCGAATACGTCGACGGCAAACCGCTTCTGAACTACGTGGCCGAACAGGCACCCAGCGTGCAGTCGCGCATCGAACTGATCCGCGAAATCGGCGAAGCCGTGTCCTATGCGCATTCGCAACTGGTGGTGCATCGCGACCTGAAACCGTCGAACGTGCTGGTGACGCCTGGCGGCCACGTCAAGCTGCTCGACTTCGGCGTCGCCGGGCTGCTCGAAGACGCCGATCACGATGAGGCCACCTCGTCCGAAGCCACCCGCATCGGCGGCCGCGGCCTGACGGTCGAATACGCCGCGCCCGAGCAGATCACCGGTGAAGCCACCGGTGTCGCCAGCGACATCTATTCGCTGGGGGCGCTCGCCTACCACCTGCTGGCCGGTCGCCGCGCGCACTTGCCCGAGAAACACGGCCGCGCCGCGCTCGAGCACGCCGTGCTGCACACCACACCGGAGCGGGTATCGCACGCCGCGGCCAGCACCCAGCACGTGACGGCCCGCGACAACATTCCGCCGCCCGCCGATCCGCTGCGGTTGACCGGCGACATCGATGCCATCGTCGCCCGCGCCATGCGCATCGATCCGGCCGACCGCTATCCCTCGATGGAAGCGCTGGTCGCCGATCTGCGGCGCTGGATGGAGCGGCGCCCGATCGCGGCGCGGCGCGAGGACCGCAGTTATCGCACCCGGCTCTGGCTGCGCCGCAACTGGCTGCCGGTCAGCCTGACCGCGACGCTGATCGTTGCGCTCGGCGCCGGCCTCGCGCTGTCGCTCTGGCAATACCAGCGCGCCCGGGCAGAGGCCAACCGCGCCAACAAAACCGCGGACTATCTGGTCGAGCTGCTCGGTCGCGCCGATCCCGACCTGCACGGTGGCAAATGGCCCTCCGCGCTCGATCTGCTCGACGAGGCGGCGCGCGACAGCAAGCTGCGCTTTCGCGACGAACCGGTGACCGAGGAACGCCTCGCCCGGCTGTTTGCCGGCATCTACCGCTCGCTGTCGCGCGACAGCGACGCGCTGCCGCTGGCCCGGCGGGCGCTGACGCTGTCCACCGAGCTGTACGGCGAAAACTCGGTCAACACGCTGCGTGCGCGCAGTTTGCTGGCCTGGGTGCTGTACTGGGCGGACGATTTCACCGAGGCAGCCAGCGTCATGCAGCCGGTGATGGCGCGGGCGCCCAAGCTGCTTCCCGCCAAGTCGCCGGAACTGTTCGAAACCCAGCTTCGCTACGCCAACATCCTCGCCGGCGTCTACCGGATCGACGAAAGCGAGGCGCAGTTTCGTGCCGTCATTCGCGAGCTGCAGGGCACCTCCGAGCCGTTGCCGAACCGCGCCTGGCGCATCGCCGACGCCGAGGGCGATCTGGCGGCCGCGTATACCCGCGCCGGGCGCTGGCAGGATGCGCTCGATCTGCTGCGCAAGAACGCACCGTTGTACGCCAATCCGCCCGCCAACGATCTCAAGACCGCGCTCAACCACCAGGGCAATCTGATCACCGTGCAAAACGTGCTCGGCGATCCGCGCGGTGTGGAGCAGACCATCCTCGATCTGATCGGTCGCTGGCAACGGCTGGCCGGCGAGCGCAGCGAACGCATCGATGAGTTGCTCAACGATCTCGGGCTTTACTACGTGCAGTCCGGGCGCGGCCAGGATGCGCTGAAGACCTTCGAGCGCCTGCTCGAACGCGCCGAGGCGCACGGCGACCACGATGCTTCCAACCGCCTGCGCAATCAGCTCGATCTGATCGAGGTCCGCACCCGCTTCAACATGAGCCCGCCGGCGGAACTACTGGGCAAGCTGGATGAGCTGAGCGCACAGGTGCTGAAGCTGGTGCCGCCGGATTCGCCCCGCCTGCGGCAATTTCTGCTGCGTTCGGCGATGGTCGCCGTGGCGCTGGAGCAGCCGGACCGCGCCGAACGGCTGGTCGCGGCGGCCCGCGAGCAAGGGCGCGACAAGGCGCCCGCCAACACCATCCGCACCGAAACCGCGCAGGCCAGCATCGCCCGCGTCCGCGGCCAGTTCGACGCCGCCATCGGGCAGATCGAACGCCGCCTGCAGGACTACGAAAAAAAGGGCGAGCGGGTGTCGCTGCGCCACGCCTTCGTGCTGATCGATCATGCCTATGTCCTGCTGCTGCGCGGCAAGCCAGGCGATCGCCCGCTTGCGCTTGCCTCGCTCGCGCGGGCGAAAGCCGCGCTGCCGGAAGGCCTGAGCGCCACGCAACGGGTGTTCGCACAATGGAACTACGTGCACGCGGCGGCCCAGGGCGGATTCGATTCGCGCGAAAGCCTGCGCGCCCGCGACGAACTGGCCGTGCACTTTGGGCGTACCGGCGCCACCATGCCGGCGGTGCTGAGCGGTTTGTTCGTGCTGCCATAGTCAGGCGGCAGGCAGCGGCAAAGAAATCGGCCACCGTTGTCGTGATTTGCGTTGTGGCAGCGTCTATACCAATAAGCCTGTTGCGCAGCCTCGACTGCCGCTGGCTCAGGTGACACTCTCCCCGGAGCTGTTACCGCGCCGATGCTTGCAGCGCATCGGTCAGCGTCGCCGCGTTTCACGCGGGGTCGTGTGCGTCGGGCAGCTCCTCCCTGTCCGCGTGCGAAATCTGGAGCTCATCCACGGATGGGCTCTTTTTTTGCCGGTTGGGGCAATAGCTTTTTCATACATTGCCCATTGCTTATGGGCTCGCAGCCGATTTGTCGCTGAAGTCGACTTTACGCAAAATACCGTTCTTAGCCCATATCGAATGGACCTATTGCGTCAAAGCCAACGAATACAAATCGGATCGGATAGAAGCAAAAATGCGCATAAGCACTAATTTGCAAAATTTATAATCTCAATTTGCAAATATTCAGGCATTCCACGCAATTTTGTTGCTTGCGTTAAAATCGCTGCATCGCAACAAGGAACGATCATGCCCGCTTCGCTCAATCGCCAAATCGACGACGTCCGCATCAAGGACATCTTCGAGCTCGCCCCACCCTCGCACCTGCTGCGGGAGTTCAAGGTCAACGAGACGGTCGAGCAACTGGTGTTCGACACCCGGCGCGAAATCCACAAGGTGCTGCACGGCGCCGACGACCGCCTGGTGGTGATCGTCGGCCCCTGCTCGATCCACGACAAGAAGGCCGCGCTGGAATACGCCAAACGCCTGAAAGTGTTGCGCGACGAGCTGGCGCACGACCTGATCGTCGTGATGCGCGTCTATTTCGAAAAGCCGCGCACGACGGTCGGCTGGAAGGGCCTGATCAACGACCCGCATCTCGACGGCAGCTTCAAGATCAACGAGGGCCTGCGCCTGTCGCGCGAAATCCTGCTCGACATCAACGAGCTGGGCGTGCCGGCGGCCACCGAATTCCTCGACACCCTGACGCCGCAGTACTACGCCGACCTGATCGCCTGGGGCGCCATCGGCGCCCGCACCACCGAAAGCCAGGTGCACCGCCAACTGGCCAGCGGCATGAGCTGCCCGATGGGTTTCAAGAACGGCACCGACGGCAACATCAAGATCGCGGTGGATGCCATCAAGGCCGCCGCCGCGCCGCACTTCTTCCTGTCGGTCACCAAGGGCGGCCACAGCGCCATCGTGTCGACCAACGGCAACGAGGACTGCCACGTGATCCTGCGCGGCGGCAAGGCCCCGAACTACGACGCCGCGAGCGTCGAAGCCTCGGGCACCGAGCTCGGCAAAGCCGGGCTGCCGCAGCGCATCATGATCGACTTCTCGCATGCCAATTCGAGCAAGCAGCATGACCGTCAGATCGAGGTCTCGGCCGATGTCGGGCGCCAGATGGCGGCCGGCGACGAACGCATCTTCGGCGTCATGATCGAGTCGCACATCAACCCCGGCCGCCAGGATCTCACCCCCGGCAAGGATCTCGCCTACGGCGTCTCGATCACCGACGCCTGCATCGACTGGGCGCAGACCGAAGGCGTGCTGCGCCAGCTCGCGGCCGACGTACAGAAGCGGCGCTTGGCGCAGCCGGAATAGTCACGACCCGTTGGCGAAGTGCTGGTCAAGTAGAAACCGTTCGCCCTGAGCCGCAGGCGAACGGTCTGAAACCGCGGACAATCGTCAAACCCTTCACTTCGTTCAGGGTGAACGGGGACTTGTTCGGTGATTCCGCTAACGCGCAGGCGGCGTCGCCCCACCCCCGCGCGGCAGCGTGGGTTCGGTCGCCGGTTGCGCCAGCGGACGCGGCGCCACGATGGTTGGAATCCGGGTATCGGCGAGAGCGCGCTGATCGTCGCCCAACACCTGCAGCAACGCCCTGGCGGCGGCTTCGACGTCCTCGAGCGCCGCCAGCCGGTTGCGCGCATCGTCGACGGCCTGGGCCAGATGCCGCTGCGCACCGGGTTGCGCCGCCGCCAGCGACACCGGCGCCGTGCGGGCGGCACGCTGACGCGCCACGTCGGCAGCGTACAGCCGCACTTTCTTCTGGAAATCCTGCCACTGCGGCATCTGCTCGGGCGTCGTCCGCAGCGCCTCGGCGAACAGCGTCAACCGGTATTCCACGGTTTCGTAGCTCAGCTCGTCGCCGTTCTGCACCGGTCTGGCGTCGCGTTGCTGCGCCGTGTCGCGGTTGCCGCGGTCCATGCCCGACGTGCCGCGGCGGCTGCCACCGAACTGTGCCGCAGCGTCGATCGCCATGCTCAACGCAAGCGCCGCCGCCAGCGCGCTCACGAGCGGCCGGCGGCACAAACAGCGGCGCAGCGCGCTCATGCTTTGCGCCCCGACAACGCGGCGAACAGCCCCAGCCCGATGAACGAGCAGCCCGCCACCGCGCGCCCCGCCTTGCCGGCGCCGCGATGCCTGGCCAGCCACGGCGCGACGCTGCCCGCCGCCAGCGCATACACGCTGTCGCTCAACGTGGCCACCAGCACGAACAGGGCGCTCAAGAACATCGCCTGCGCGGCGGCAAGCCCGCCCGCCGCGTGCTCGCTCATGAACTGCGGCAGAAAGGCCGAGAAGAAGATGATGGTCTTCGGATTGAACAGCGCCACGATGAAGCCATCGCGAAACAGCGGCCAGGTCGGCGCCTGTTGTGCGGTGCCGCCCTGCAACGCCCGGTCGACGGCGGCACCGGCGCTCTCGTCGACGGTGGCGCGCAACGTCTTGACGCCGAGATAGATCAAGTACGCCGCACCAGCGTATTTGAAAACCGAATAGGCCAGCGCCGAGGTCGAGAACAGCGCCGCCAGACCAACCGACGCCGCAAAGCCGTTGACCAGCGAGCCGGTCGACGCCCCCGCCACCGACATCAAGCCCGCCCGTCGCCCCTGCGACAGGCTGCGCGCCACCACGTAGAGCACCACCGGCCCAGGAATGACCGCGAGCAGGAAACTCGCACCGATGAATACGCTGAGCGTCGACCAGGGCGGAAGAAGGGCGAAAAGACTGGCATCCATGCGCGGAGGATACATGGGCGCGCTGAGCGGCCGCTGACCAGAGCAGGGAACGCGGATTATGTGATCTTCCGTTCACCCTGAGCCGTCGGCGAAGGGTCTGAAACCCACATCCAATTGTCAGACCCGCCGATCATCCTGAGCTTGCGAAGGACACTTCGTTCAGGGTAAACGGGGGCTCGTTCAGCGTTTCCGTAGATCGGACGTTCCCATAAACTCGCTGCATGCCCCGCATCGAATCAACCTATCGCCGCCCGTCGTGGTTGCCCTCCGGCCATCTGCAAAGCATCTACGCGCAATACCTGCCGCGTGCGACCATCAACTGGCGCCGTGAGCGACTGGAACTGGAAGATGGCGATTTCGTCGATCTCGACTGGGCGGACGCACCCATTCAAACCGTTCGCCCTGAGCGCAGCGTCCTTCGCGAGCTCAGGATGATCGGAGGGTCCGACGGCGTTGCACCGCTTTTGGTGTTCTTTCACGGGCTGGAAGGCTCCAGCGATTCGCAATACTGCCGCAACACGATGGCGGAAGCCAATGCACGCGGCTGGACCGGCATGGTCGCGCACTTCCGCGGCTGCTCGGGTGAACCCAATCGCCTGCCGCGCTCCTACCACTCCGGCGACAGCGAGCATTGCGACATCGTGCTGCGCGAGATGCGCAAGCGCTTTCCGGAACGCACAATCTTCGCCGTCGGCGTTTCTCTCGGCGGCAACGCGCTGACCAAATGGTGCGGCGAACAGGGCGATGCCGCCAAAGAGATCATCGCCGCTGCGGCATCGGTGTCCAACCCGCTCGACCTCGGCATTTCCGCCGAGGCCATCTTGCACGCCCACAACTGGGTGTTCAACACCTACTTCATGCGCGCGATGGGTGAAAGTTACGCCAAGCGCATGGAGCAGCATCCGCATCTGCGCGAAAAGGGTTTTCTGGCAAAACCCAGGAGCTTTCCGCAGTTCGACGAGCACTACACGGCGCCGACCCACGGCTACAGCAGCGCCTGGGACTACTACTACCGCGCCTCATCGCGTGGCTTCATCCCGAAGATTCGGTTGCCGTTCCTGCTGCTCAACGCGATGAACGATCCCTTCGTCCCCGCCTCGCTATTCCCCAACGTTTGGGAAGTGCCCGACAACGTGACATTGGAGCAGCCCACCGACGGCGGCCACGTCGGCTTCGTCAGCGGGCCGTTTCCGGGGCACCTGCGCTGGCTGCCGCAGCGGTTGTGCGGATTCTTCGCAGGCAACCTGTAGGAGCGGCTCGCCGCGACCTGCCAATGCGAATCGGGAAGGTCGCGGCAAGCCGCTCCTACAATCTCGTTATGACCACACGCCCCACGCTCCCCCCCGAAATCTTCAAGGCCTACGACATCCGCGGTATCGTCGGCAAAACCCTGACGCCGGAGATCGCGTATGCGGTCGGCCAATCGCTCGGCACCTTGTCGCTTGAGCGCGGTGCCAGGGCAATCGCAGTGGGGCGAGACGGTCGCCTGTCCGGTCCGGCGCTGTCGCAGGCGCTGCGCGACGGCATCACCTCTACCGGCTGCGACGCCATCGACCTTGGTCTGGTGCCGACGCCGGTGTCGTACTTCGCGGGCCATCACCTCGGCACCGGTTCCTGCGTCAGCGTGACCGGCAGCCACAATCCACCCGACTACAACGGCATCAAGATGGTCGTCGCCGGCGAGGCGATCTGGGGCGACACCATTCAGTCGATCAAGGCGCGCGCCGAGTCGGGCGACGTGCAATCCGGCGCCGGCAAACAATCTGCTGCCGACATCAAACAGGCCTATGTCGAGCGCATCGCGGCCGACGCCAAACTGGCGCGTCCAATGAAGATCGCGGTGGATTGCGGCAACGGTGCCGCCGGCGAGCTGGCGCCGAAAGTCTTTCGCGCGATGGGCTGCGAGGTCGTCGAGATGTTCTGCGACATCGACGGCAATTTTCCAAACCATCATCCCGATCCATCGAAGCCGGAAAACCTCGAAGACCTCATCAAAGTGGTGCGCGAGACCGACGTCGAACTGGGCCTCGCCTTCGACGGCGACGGCGATCGTCTGGGCATCGTCACCAAGAACGGCGACATCATTTTCCCGGACCGGCAGATGATGCTGTTCGCCGCCGACGTGCTGTCGCGCAACCCCGGCGCCACCATCATTTACGACGTGAAATGCACGCGCCTGCTCGACCAATACATCAAGGACCACGGCGGCGAGCCGCTGATGTGGAAGACCGGGCACTCGCTGGTCAAGGCCAAACTCAAGGAAACCGGCGCTCCGCTCGCCGGCGAGATGAGCGGCCACATCTTCTTCAAGGAGCGCTGGTATGGCTTCGACGATGCGATCTACTGCGGCGCGCGACTGCTCGAAATCGTCTCGAAATCAGCCAACCCCAGCAAGGTGCTGGAAGACCTGCCCAACGCGCCGTCGACGCCGGAGCTGAATCTGAAATGCGCCGAGGGCGAGCACTTCACACTGATGGAACAACTCAAGGCGACGGCGCAGTTCGTCACCGCCACCCGTATCGCAACCATCGACGGCTTGCGCGTCGAGTACGCCGACGGCTTCGGGCTGGCACGGGCGTCCAACACCACGCCGGTGATCGTGCTCCGCTTCGAGGCGGACACGCCGGTGGCGCTCGCACGCATCCAGGATGACTTTCGCGCCCAGTTCGCGCGGGTCAACCCCAAAATCGCGCTGCCGTTTTAGCCGTACACTGTCGGCCAGTTTTTCGGAGGAACTTTCGTTATGCGTCTCATCAAATCGGTCACGGCAGTCGCCGCCGCCCTCGCCGCCAGCCTCACTTTTGCTCAGGCCTATCCGAGCAAACCAATCCGGCTCGTCATCCCGTTCGCGCCCGGCGGTAGCACCGACATCGTCGGCCGCATCATGGCCGCCAAGCTCACGCCCCTGCTCGGACAGCCGGTGATCGTCGAGAACAAGGCCGGTGCCGGCGGCTCGATCGGCGCCGCCGAAATCGCCAAGTCGGCGCCGGACGGCTACACCATCGGCATGGGCTCGGTGTCGACGATGGGCACCAACATCGTGGCCTACAAGAACAACAAGCTCGACCCGATGACGCAGTTCACCCACATCACCAACCTCGCGTCGGTGCCGGGCATCATCATCGTCAACAAGAATTTCCCGCATCAGGACTACAAATCCTTCATCGCCGCGCTCAAGGCGAACCCCGGCAAGTTCAGTTACGCCAGCTCGGGCGCGGGCGGCGTCGGCCATCTGGCGATGGAGCTGTTCCTGGTCGAAACGGGCACCGATGCCCAGCACATTGCCTACAAGGGCGCCGGCCCGGCGGTGACCGACGTGCTGGCCGGCAACGTGCCCATCATGTGGGACAACCTGTCGTCGTCGCTGGCGCAGATCAAGGCCGGCAACTTCATCCCGATCGGTCTGGCCTTCCCGAAACGCATTCCGCAGTTGCCGAACGTGCCGACCTTTGCCGAGCTCGGCCTCAAGAACTATGAAGCCGACACCTGGTTCGGCCTGGTTGGCCCGGCTGGCATGCCGAAAGACATCGTGAAGAAGATCTACGATGCCTCGATGGTGGCGCTGAAAGATCCGGACACGGTCAAGAAGCTCGAAGAAAACGGCGCCTTCGTGATCGGCAACACGCCGGAACAGTTCAGCGACCAGGTCAAGCGCGAAGTGGCGAAATGGAAGCGCGTGGTCGACGCCAAGAAGATTTCGCTGGAGCTTTGATCGGCACCGGTTCGATTCGCGCATCCTGAAGGGCTCGGCAACGAGCCCTTTTTCTTTTTTGAGGGCCGCAAAGCCCCATGTCCGACCTGACGATGCGGTTGCGTAAACCCGGATGAGGCACGATGCAGACAGGCTCGAAGCAGACAGGCTTTTTGCACTGCCGCGCCGGAGATTGATCCACGCAAATATCGGAGCGCATCATGAAATTTTCTCCCGTTGTCGCGCTGGCCGGCCTTGCGCTCGCCACCGTTTCTTCCCCGTCCTATGCCGGCTGCAGCCCCGCATGTGCCTCCGGTGAAGTCTGCCGCTACGAAGCGGCGGGCAATTATTTCTACTGTGCGGCCTCGAAAAGCGTGCGCAGTCCCGGCGCTCGTGGTCCGGTCGCGGCGGGCGGCGCAACCAGCGCCGGCGCCATCAAATCGGCGCCGGCCTCGGGCGCCAATGCGCGCACCAGTGGCCCAGGACCGAAATCGACCCAGTCCTACTCCTTCGGCGCAACGCAGACCGGCAGCTTTGCCAAATCCGGCGCCGCACCGAAGCAGGGCATCCAGTCGCCCCGCGACGTCGCGAGCGGACAGGCGACGGGCCGTCGCCAGCACAAACCCTGATCGGGCGGCAAGCGATCCTGCCGTTGCGCCTCCCCTCCGCTGTGCGGCTCTCGGGCCGGACATTCCCCGTTATCAGCCCTCGCCTTTTTCCGCTCATTTTCGGGCGAGGGGTTCTTTGTCGACTGCTGCTCTGCGGCGCGCTGTCGGCGCCCGGTACCGCGCCCGTGTGGGCGGCCAGCGACGCCGTGCCGGCCGAGCAGATGCCGCTGCATCGCGTGAACGCCATCGCCATCGCACATCGGCACGTCGATTCGCGAACGAACCATCATCCAATTTGCGGAGAACAGCCATGACACTCGCCATCAAATCTCAATTGTTCGTGGTCGCAGCGCTTGCCGCCGGCACCTTCACACTCGCCGGCGCGGATGCGACGGCCGCCAGCAGCAGCAGCAAGACCTACAGCAGCTCCGGCCAGCAGGTGTCGAAATCGACAACCAGCGGCAACACAACACGCCATACCTCGACCAGCGGCAAATCGCTCGGCAAGTCGGTGTCCAGCGGCAACACGACGCGACACACGTCGGCAAGCGGCAAATCGATGGGGAAATCGGTGACCAGCGGCAATACCACGCGCCACTACAACGCGCAGGGCAAGATGGTGGGCAAGTCCACGACCAGCGGCAGCGTCACCACCCACCGCGACTCATCGGGCAAAAAGACAGGCACCACCAAACGCGGCTGAGCCACATCGCGCGGAATCGCGCTGCAAACCGCCGCCTGAGGCCGAGCCGACGATGATCGAGGTACCGCACATCAGCATCGAACGAACCCTGGCCCAGTTGCGCTGGCGCCCGTCGGAATTCGAAGAGGAAACGCTGCTGCGCCGCATCGCCGAACACGATGCTTACTGGGTGTTCACGCGCGATGGCGAGCTGCTGCACGCGCCCGACAGTCGCGAGCGGCGGTTGCCGGCTGTGTTTACCTCCATCGCTGCCTGCGACAGCTATCTTGCGCAATGCGGCTTGAGCCGCGACGTCGTGCGCTGCCAACAGCTCGATGGCCGTGCGTTGCACAAGACACTCAGCGCCGCGCCCGGCGACGGCATCGTGTTCAACTGCACGGGGCCGGAGCCCGCCGTGGCGTTCGTCCCGGAACTGCTGGTGCGCTTGCGCCCGTTCGTCGCCGCCCCCCATGACCGCGCGCCGCGCACGGCGGCCGAATTTATCGACTTCGACGCGATGGCGGCCGATGCCTTTCCCGATCAGCAGCCGGGCGACCACGCGGCGATCGATCTGCTCTGCCACGCCACCTTCGCGCTCGCCGAATGGTTCATGATCGCCTCGCCGACCAGCCCCGGCGAGCCACTCACGCGGCGCGACAATCGGGGCGTTCGCCGCGCCGCTTACTTCTTCACCGACGCCCGGCGGGCGCAGCGCTTCATCGACGTCAATCAACTGCGCACCGCGCAGGGCGTGCCTGCGGTGGCGACCCCGATCGCGCCCGCCACGGTGATGCAGTGGTCGCGGCAACACGCGTTTCCCGGCGCCGTCGAGCGCGTGCATTTCAATTTCGGCGGGCCGGGCTGGTTTGCGCCGCCCGGGAATCTGGCCCGGCTCAACGATCAACTCAACATCCTGCCGCAATGAACGCCACACTGCGCACGATCAAACGCCTTGCCATCGTCGTGCTGGTCGCTGCCGCCACGGCGGCGGCGGTTTTCCCGCTCACCGCCTGGCTCAGCGAATCGTTTCACATCGACTGCCGGCGGGCCGGCTCGCCGCCGCGCTGCGTGGTGGAAATCAGCAGACGCGGCAGCACCCAACTGCACGCGTTCGATGTGGCGCGTCTGGCCGGCGCCGAGGTCGACAGCCGGATCGTGCGCGACAGCGAGGGCAATGTCGACGAAACCCACCATCTCCGGCTTCTGGTTCATGCCGAATCCGCCGCCGTCAGCAAACCCGGCCGCATCGACAGCGCTGCCGACAGCCGGCAGCGGCACCGCGAACGGGCCGAAATCGTCAATCGCTTCGTCGCCCAGCCCGGCGAGCCGGCGCTGAAACTTGCGTTCGACAATCGGTGGGATCAGCGGCTGGCGGCGTGGATTGTGGTGCTGGCGGCTACCGTCGGCGCCGCGTGGTTCGCCTTCCGGCGCTGATCGCGGCGGCGCCGCCCGCAACGGCAGCAGCGGCCGCTGCCAAATCCTATTGAGGTTTTCACAATTCGCGACACCCTTCTACCGTTCACCTTGAGCGTAACGAAGGGTTTGACCTCCCCCTATGGCATCAGCCCCTCCGATCATCCTGAGCCTGCGAAGGACGCTACGCTCAGGGCGAACGGGGGGGTTGTCGCGAATTTGGGAAGGCTCAATAGTCGCGCAGTTCCGCCAGCGCCGCCTCAAAGCTCGCCTTGTCGGCCAGGGTCAGGCATTTCACGTCCGGCGCGATGCGCTTGACCATGCCGGCGAGCACTTTGCCGGGGCCGCATTCGACGATGTGGGTGACGCCCTGCGCCGCCATCTTTTCGACGGTCTCGATCCAGCGTACCGGGCGGAACAATTGATCGGCGAGCACCGCGCGAATGGCGGCGGCATCACCGGCGACGTCGACCGTGGCGTTGTGGATCACCGCGATCTGCGGCGCCGCGAACGCTGTGGCATTGAGCGCGCTGGCAAGCGCTTCCGCCGCCGGGCGCATCAGTTCGCAGTGGCTCGGCACGCTCATCGGCAACAACAGGGCGCGCTTGGCGCCGGCTTCCTTGGCCAGCACGATGGCACGCTCGACGGCCGTCTTGTGGCCGCCGATCACGATCTGGCCCGGCGCGTTGAGATTGCAGCAGGCGACGACTTCGCCCTGCGCCGCCTGCTCGCACACCGCGGCCAGCGGACCGGGCTCGATGCCAAGCACTGCCGCCATGCCGCCGATGCCGGCCGGCACCGCGTCCTGCATCGCCTGCGAGCGCGCCTTGACCAGTTTCATCGCGGCGGCAAAGTCGAGCGCGCCGGCCGCCACCAGCGCGGCGTATTCGCCCAGGCTGTGACCGGCCACCATCGCCGGCCGCGGGCCGCCCGCCGCAAGCCAGGCGTTCCACACCGCCACGTCAGCGGCGAGCATCGCCGGCTGGGTGTTGGTGGTGACGTTGAGGTCCTCGGCCGGACCGTTGGCGATCAACGCCGTGATCGGCGCGCCGAGCGCAGCATCGGCCGCTGCCATCGTTGCCTCGATCTGCGCCAGCCCGGCATAGCCTGCCATCATGGCCACCGACTGCGAGCCCTGACCGGGAAAAACGAATGCGAGTTTCATAATGACTTTCCTCTGCAAGCCCCATTGCATCGGGGCTGGTGACCAATTTTCTTTAAAGTCGACTTTTCGGTATTTCTGGCTGCGAGCCCAATTGGAATGGGCATTTTGGCAAAAAGCTACCAGCGGATCAGTGCGCTGCCCCACGTGAAGCCACCGCCGACGCCGACCGTCTGCACCACCTGTCCGGGTTTGATGCGACCGTCGCGCACGGCAGTGTCGAGCGCCAGCGGGATCGACGCCGCCGAGGTGTTGCCCTGCCCCTGCACGGTGACGATGGTCTTTTCGGCCGCGATGCCCAGGCGCCTGCCGGTGGCGTCGATGATGCGCACATTGGCCTGGTGCGGCACCAGCCAGTCGATGTCGGCGGCGGTCATGTTGGCAGCGGCCAGCGTTTCGTTGCAGACGTCGGCCATCACCTGCACCGCCATCTTGAACACCGCCGGACCGTCCATGTGCACGTAGGGATCGCCCCAGATCTGGCCGCCGCGCACGTGGCCGGGCACGTTCAGGATCGCGCGGCGCGAGCCGTCGGCGTGCAATTTGGTCGCCAAAATACCGGGCGCCTGCGACGCCGTGAGCACCACGGCCCCGGCGCCATCGCCAAACAGCACGCAGGTGGCGCGATCCTTCCAGTTCAGGATGCGCGAGTAGATTTCGGCGCCGATCACCAGCGCGTTTTTGTGCTGGCCGCTGGCGACCATCTTGTCGACGATCGAGAGGGCATAGACGAAGCCGGAGCACACCGCCTGAATGTCGAACGCGGCGGCGTTCTTCGCACCGAGCTTGTCCTGCACGATGCAGGCCGTGCTTGGGAAGATCATGTCGGGCGTGGTGGTCGCCACCACGATCAGATCGATGTCGGCAGACGTCAGCCCCGCCGCGTCCAGCGCGCGCCGCGCGGCGTTGACGGCAAGGTCGCTGGTTTCTTCGTGCTCGGCGGCAATGCGCCGCGACTGGATGCCGGAGCGCGTCCGAATCCACTCATCCGAGGTGTCGACGAAGCGGGCAAGGTCATCGTTGGTCAGAATTTTTTCCGGCAGATAGCTGCCGGTGGCGACAATTTTGCTGAACACGGGGCTGGGCCTGGGCTGAGTGAAGGGCGATGGCCGACGCCGGAAATAACCGCAAGACGCGACCGCACTGCAACAAATTTAATCAGCAATGTCGCCAATGCGGAAACGCACGGCAACAGGGATGCATCGCCCGCTAACTGGCGCTAACCGCGGACGCTGGCGCCGCCACGTTCATCGCCGCCACCCGTTCGGTCAGCTCGGCGATCAGATCGTGGCGGATTTCCTCGTAAGCACGCTCGATGGCATTGCTGAAGCCGAAGGCATCGGTACCGCCGTGGCTCTTGATCACGATGCCGCGCAGGCCGAGCAGCGTGGCGCCATTGTGCTGCGAGGGATCGACGCGCGACTTGAAACGCTTGAGGATCGGGTAGGCCAGCGCCGCCACCGCCTTGGTCAGCGGCGTGCGCGAGAACTCCTCGCGCAGCATCTGCGCCATCAGCTTGACGATGCCTTCCGAGGCCTTCAGGGCCACATTGCCGACGAAGCCATCGCAGACGACGACATCGGCAGTGCCGCGAAAGACGTCGGTGCCCTCGACATTGCCGATGAAGTTGAGATCGGTCGCGCGGATCAGTTCGGCCGCTTCCTTGACGATGTCGTTGCCCTTGATCTCTTCTTCGCCGATGTTGAGCAGCGCCACCGTCGGCCGCGGCTTGTCGGTCAGCGCCGACGACAGCGCTGCGCCCATGATGGCGAACTGGCGCAGGTGTTCGGCCGTGCAATCGACGTTGGCACCGAGATCAAGCATCAGCACGCCGCCGTCGCCCTCCTTGCCGTGGCCCTTGTGGGTCGGCAGCAGCGAGGCGATTGCCGGGCGGTCGATGCCGGGCAGCGTTTTCAGCACGAAACGCGCCGTCGCCATCAGCGCACCGGTGTTGCCGGCGCTGACGCAGGCCGCAGCCTGGCCATCCTTCACAGCATTCAGCGCGAGGCGGAGGCTGGAGTTCTTCTTGTTCTTGAGCGAAAGCGCCGGGGACTCGTCCATGCCGACGACTTCCGTCGCAACGACGTGACTAATCCGACCGGCAAGCGCGGAGGGGATAACTTTGGCGGCACCGGCAAGCGACGATTCGAGCCCGACCAGCACCAGGTGCGCGTCGGGCCGACGGGCCAGAAACTGGGCGGCGGCCGGCAGCGTGACTGCCGCGCCATGATCGCCGCCGTCGACGTCAATCGCAATGCGCAGGGGCTGCGCAGCCGTAGCCATCAACGTCGGGAACGGGACTATTCGTCGGCTTTGGTCTGCACGACTTTCTGGCCGCGGTAGAAACCGTTCGGGCTGATGTGGTGGCGGCGATGTACCTCGCCAGTCACCGGCTCAACGGCCAGATGCGGCGCGGCGAGGAAGTCGTGGGCGCGATGCATGCCGCGCTTGGAGGGGGATTTCTTGTTTTGTTGAACGGCCATGATGGGCTCCTGATTTGTCTTCGGTAACTGTACTAACTGAATTCATGGATGCGCGGCGATTCGTCCGCCGCACACTGCGGGCATCTCGGCACATAAGGTATCGAGAGCAGCAATTCGTCTTCAACCAGTTCAAGCGCCGAGGTCTTCTCCGTTGCCTCGATGCTCTCGAACGTTTCGTCTTCCCAGCCCGCCAGTTCCGCGGCATCGCGCGCCACGTGGATCGTCGATCTCGAATCCACCGGCAAATCGAACGCCGCGCCGCACGACTGACAGCAGAGGCCAACGGCGCCGGTCACCGAGACTTCGAACCCCGGCCGCCCGCCGGCGGCATGGTCCAGACCGCGGACGGCACCGGAAATGTCCTTCAGGGCGACGTCGCCGTCGGCAGCCCGCGGCAATTGCGCTGCCAGCAGCCCGCCGTGAATGTCATATCCTTGCCGGGCAAACTGCGACGCGTTCTGGCGAAACTTCCAGTCCGCGTCGGACGCGGCGCGATGTTTATCCGCAGTAGCCAAAACCACTATGAAGTCAGAGACTTAGAACTTGTCCGAAAATAAGAGGGGATGGTCAACGCCGGAAGTTTTGTTGCAATCGAGGCGCTTTTTCGAAGACATAGCGGGGCTATGGCGAGAAAAAGCAACGAAGAGTGCGACGAAAACGACCAGTTGACCGCCCCGGTTTATTTACGGACAAGTTCTTAGCTAAAAAGACGAAAGCCCACGATTATAGCCAGTTTCGTGGGGGAGCACCATAGCTTATGCCCCATCCGCTCATTCTTGCCTCCACCTCCCGCTACCGGCGTGAACTGCTGGAGCGACTCGGCGTGCCGTTCACAGTCGAAAACCCCGCTATCGACGAAGCTCAGCGTCCCGGCGAATCGCCATTAGCCAACTGCCGTCGGCTGGCCCTGGAAAAGGCCACCGCGGTCGCAGCGCAGCACCCGGATACGGTCGTCATTGGCTCCGATCAGGTATTGGACCTCGATGGCGAGGCGTTGTCGAAGCCGGGCGATTTCGCTACGGCACTCCAGCAGTTGCGCCGTTGTCAGGGCCGGACGCTGGTCTGCTGCACGGCAGTCTGCGTGCTCGCCCCGCATCACCAGCCGCTGCTCGATGTGGTGCCCACCGCGATCACCTACCGCAAACTACCCGATCGCGCGCTGATCGCTTACCTTGAGCGCGAAACGCCGTTCGACGCCGCCGGCGCAGTGAAAGTGGAGACCGCCGGCATCACCCTGCTGTCATCCGTGCGTAGCGATGATCCGACCGCCATCATCGGGCTGCCGCTGATCCGTCTGACCGATTTTCTGTACAAGGTCGGCGCGCTTTAGAGCTACTTGTCCATGCCGACGACCGGAACGCTATATCTTGTCCCCAATCTGCTTGGCATTGCCGCCCCCGACGACGTGCTGCCCGCGCGCACCATCGCCATCGCGCGGCGACTGTCGCATTTCGTGGTCGAGACTCCGAAAGTCGCCCGCGCCTTCCTGAAAACACTGTCGCCCGAGCGTGTCATCGCCGACGTCGCCGTCGTTGCCTGCGAGCCGGACGCCGCCGCACTCGCGCAGTGCGCGGCCTGGCTTGACGCCGGCATCGACGTCGGCGTTGTGTCCGACGCCGGATGCCCCGGTATGGCCGACCCTGGCGCCGTCGTGGTTGCGCTGGCGCACCGGCTGGGCGCGACGGTGGTGCCACTGGTGGGCCCGTCGTCCGTACTGCTCGGTTTGATGGCCAGCGGTTTCGACGGTCAGCATTTCGCGTTTCATGGCTATTTGCCGAGCAAACCGGTCGAACGCGACGACGCGCTGCGACAACTCGAACGCCAGCTTCGCGCGACTGGCGGCACCCAGATATTCATCGAAACCCCCTATCGCAATGCGGCGATGCTCGACGCGACGGTACGGACGCTGGCTCGCGACACCACCCTTTGCGTGGCGCAGAACCTCGCCAGCGAGGGCGAATTGATTGCCTGTCAGCCAATCGTCCGCTGGACGGAGGCGCTGCGCAGACAGTTCCAGACGAAATCGCCGACGCTTTTTCTGATCGGCCGCCCGCAGGCTGCGCGCTAATTGCGCGCGTTACCCGGCAACGCGCGGCAAGCGGGTGTCGGCACAAAAGGCCGGCCAGCGCGGATCGCGATGCAACGCGCCAAACGTCGGGTCCACCGACGCGCAAACAAAGTTGAAATCGGGCTCCGCCGCGCTGCGCTGAAGCCAATGCAGCGCGGCTTCGCTATCGCCAAGGCGCATATGGATCATCGCGAACAGATAGGGCGAGACGTATGCATTGCGGGCAATTTCTTCCACGCGAGCAAGCTGGTCGCGGCAATCGTCCATGCGGCCGGCGAGCGCGTAGGCCTGCGCCAGACCGGTGTAGCCGATCGGATGCTGCGGCATTCGCTCGCGAGCCCGTTCATAACAGAGCATCGCCAGCGCCGGACGCCCCGCAGCGAGGTGTGCCGCACCGATCAGCGTATCCGCCAGCAGGTTGTCGGGGGCGATCGCCAGCAGGTCCTGCCAGCCGTGAATGGCGACTTCGTAGTGGCCCTGGTAGTAAGGAATCAGCCAGCGCTGAATGCGCACCTGCACGTCCAGCGGATCCAGCCAGAGCGAGAATTCGTATGCCTGCTCTGCCTCGTCGAAGCGCCCTTGATACATCAAGCCGAATGCATACGCGTGATGCAGCGACGGGTTGCGCGGCGTGCGCTGAATGGCCTTGAGGAAATGTTTCTCGGCGAGTGGCCAGTCGCGGTCATACAGACTGGCTACCTGGGCGATCACACAATGGCCGTCGCCGGACGCGGCATCGAATACCAGCGCCTTCCCGGCGTGCAGACGTGCCCGCGGCATCGCCTCGCGCACCGGCAAATCGAGCATGCCGGCAAGTGCAACGCAGCAGCGCGCGACGCCGGCATGGATCTCCGCACCTTCGCTGCCCGATGCCAGCAGCGATTCGAACAGTTGCAATGCCAGCCGGTAGCCGGCAATCGAGCGCTGGCGGAACGCCATCCTGGCACGATGAAAGCAATCGCGCCCGTTTTCGTCGGTCACCCCCTCAGGCTGCTCGCGCACCGGCGCCGGACACCAGTTGACCTCAAGGCCGGCGCGCAATACCGACAGCGAAAGACGATGCGCGATCCGGTCCACACTGCCGGGCAGCAATGGCGCCGACACGTGGACCTGCACCAGCTCAGCCCCCGATCGTTCGTCGATCAGGCGGGCACGAACGCCAGACGCCGCGCCAGCCGCGTTTGCGCCCTCGACGTCCAGTTCCACCAGGAAAGCCGGCGATTGCAGTGTGTGCTGCGGCTGCTCGTCGCTCGCAACGCGGATTCCGTAAGTGCCGCCGAGAAATCGTCCCATCGCCTGAGCAACGTCCGCCACAGGTGATTCGGCGCCGCTTCGCACGCGCACAACTGCGTCGGCCGCCTGTCCAGTCGCCTCTACCTGACGCGACGACGAAAGACGCCGCACGCTGGGCACATAGCTGCCCGCCACCAGTGTGATCGCGACACGGCTCGCTGCCCCCTCGCCTGCGTAGTACCGGGCGAGCCGGGCACGCAGGCGTCTGGCTTCGACGCGAACGATGCTGTCCAGCGTGGGGTCGAACGTCGCTGCAGGTCGTCCGAATACCGTCACGCCCAGCGCAATTTCGCGCAACTGCGCAAGATCGCCCGCCAGCCAGCACTCAACCAGGTGACGCAACAGGCGTCGATGTCCGGCACTGTGGGCAAATGCCGCGCTGGCGTCGATTCCCCGCAGCGCCCGCAGAACTTCCGCATGCGAGGTTTCGTCCGTATCGTCCTTTTCGTGCGTTTCTTCGGTCATGCGAGATCTGCTGCAGATGTCACCTTGATGTAACCCCCCACGCGTTGCCGCCCGCACAAGCGCTGCCCATAATCGTTGCAGTTCGTCGGGAACCGGAGTATCGCTTATGCCCGTCCTCGCCCATCTGGCAAAGGCCTTTGGCCTGGTCGCGGTGACCGTGCTGACATTGACGGTAAACCCCGCAGCGGCTGACCCGGCCGACAGTTCGGACCCGCGCATCACGGCCCTCGCCGGCAGTCTCGGCAACAATCCGGCGACGATCTTCCAGTACGTGCGCGACAACATCGGCATCGAGGTGTACGTCGGCAGCCTGCGCGGTGCACGCGGTACGCTGGCGAGCAAGGCCGGCAACGCGCTCGATCGTGCCAGCCTGCTGATTGCGCTGCTGAAGGCGGCCAATCCGGCGATCGAGGCGCGCTATGTGCAGGGAACGCTCGCCAGCACCGATGCAACGACGTTGCTCGACCGCATGTTCGGCTCGCCACGACGCATCCTCGGTTGCGACAATCCGGCGCCGGGTTATGGCTACAACGACGTCTTCACCGAGGTGTCGCAACACTACTGGGTCGAATACCGCATTGGCAGCAGCGGCGCCTTCACCGCGCTCGACAGCGCCTTTCCCGGTGCCAGCGCCGGTCAAACCTTCGCAGCGTCCAGTCAGAATTTCACGTCAATCGCGGCGAACCTGCGCCACCAGACGCGCATCCGCGTGGAGACCGAAACCTACTCGCAGGCGAGCGCCATGTTTGGCTTCGGCCTGGGCACGGCGACTGTGCTCGACCGCTCGTTCGACAGCGCCGATCTGGTCGACAAAGCGGTCTCGGTTAGTCACTTCGTCAATGCGTTCTCGCCGCCGGCGCTGGCCATCGGTGCCACGCAAAACACCTATACGCCGTACCTGACCGTGGGCGACAGCCGGGTCGACGTTTCCGCCTACGAAGTCATCCGTGGCACCGACTACCTTGAGTTGCTCACCAACTACCCGCTGGGCAATATCCTCGTCACCGGCGTGTTTGTGATCGTCGACATCACCGACGCCAATGGCCAGACACAATCGTTCCGGCGCACGATGTACGACCGCATCGGCTATGTCACGCGCGCCCAGGGCGGCAGCGTCAACGTCGATCCGCAGAGCTTCACGCGGCCGGTGCTCGGCGAGCTCGACGTGATGACTATTGCGGTGAGCCCGTCGCGCCAGGCCCAGGACGACTTCGCTGCCCGCAAGTCGCGATTGCAAACCCTGCAAGCGACGCTGGCCACGTTGCAGCCGCTGGTCGCGGCGCTGCCGCCCGTGGGCCTGCGCGACGCGGCACAGAACGCCATCGCCCGCAACGCGATCAACAGCAACCGCTATGCGCTCATTGCGGCCAACGAAATTGCGCTGGCCAGCCTGCTCGGCGCGGCCGACCGGGGCGTCGACGAACATTCGCTGCGCACGCTGACCCGCGCCTATATTGCCTCGCCGCGCATCACTATCGCGCAGTCGCGCGTGAAGACCGGCGCGCTGGCATTGTCGCTCGACATCCGCAAGAACGATCTGCGCGTGCTGCCGCTGCCTGGCATCTCCGTTGTCAATGCCCGTACCTTCGAGAGCGTGCGCGGAATGGCCGAATCGATGGCCGAAGGTGAAGTGATGGCCCAGCTCACCGGCGAGCCGAACCGCTCCATTTCGGCAGTGTTCGCCAATTTGACCGACGCATCCCGCTATCTGCCCATCACGGCGCAGAACATTGGTGCCGCAAATGCGCTCAATCTGTCGACCGAATCGAAGCTGCGCATCCAGGACGCCGTGCGCTCCGGACGGACGGTGCTGGCGCCGTTGGACCCGGTAACCGTAGGTGGCGTGGTCATCAACGGCTGGGTTGAAACAGTTCCGGCGACCGGCTACACCATCAGCACGCTGGAGGACGGCTCGCATGGCGCGCTGGTCGAGTACGCATTCACGCTGCTGACCTCCCAGTTTGGCTCGTTCGACGATCTGCAGGCCCAATTCATCGGCCGCGTCAGCGCCATCGGCGTATTCGGCGTTGCGCTGATGGCGGCCACCATCCAGACCATCGCCAACGGCGATGCTTTCTCCAATATCGGCCAGAACGTCAACGCTGCGCTGCGTTCCAGCATCAAGGGCGTTCTACTCTCGATCAAGAAGGAGTTCGAGGACGGCATCTTGTCGCAGCTCGAGCTCGAAGGCGGTGCCGGCCTGGTCAAAGGCATGTTCGACGGCTTGCTCGACGGGTTGGAAGACATGCAGAAGGCGTTTGCCGGCGAAGGCGGCGATCCGCCGCTGCCGCGCACCTTCTTCTCGTCGGCCATTCCCCCCTTGCCGGCCGACCAGGCACCGGGCGCCAGCCCAGGGCTGTCGCTCTCCGCCGCGCTCGATCCGCGCTTCAGCGTGGCTTACGGCGGCGCCGAGTTTGCCTCGGTCTATCTGGTGCGCGCCGTCAACACCGGACCGCAAACCGACAGCTTTCGCTTCACCGCCGGCGGCGGCGGTGCCGGCATGAATCTGCAGGATCCGTATTACCTGCTGCCCACCGTGCGCATCCGCGCTGGCGCCACCTTCGAGTTTCATGTCTGTATGAAGCCGCAAAGCGGTATCGCTGCGAACGGAACCGCCGTGCCCTTCACCGTCAGCGGCACCAGCACAACGGCGCCGACCGTCACTGGCTCCACCGGAGCCACCTTCACGGTGCCGAGCACAACCGCACTGGCCATGCGGATCGCACCGGGACCGGACACCGGTTTGCCGGGCGCCACGCGCAATCTCACGCTGACCCTCGATTCGATCGGCAACGCTACCACGGCCGCCACGTTGACCCTCGCCACCAGCGCCGGCCTCACGGTTACCGGCCTACCGGCCTCGGTCATGCTGGCGGCTGGCGAGACACGCTCGCTGCCGTTACTGGCAAGCATCGGCAGCGGTGCCGCGCCGGGCGCCGACCTGTCGGCGACGGTCACCGGCAATTTTGGCGCTGCGATGTCGGTGCGCGCGGTGTGGACCACCACCGTGACGGCCGCCGTCGCGCAGTGCATTGCACCGGCGACGCTCGCGGCCTCGCGCATTGGCCGGCAATCGCTGGCTGCGCTGCTGGGTGCGATGACTTCGCAGATCGGACTGCTGGCGACGCAGCCGGGGGCCGACGAGCGGCGACAGGCGGTGCTTGCCAGTCTCGACAACTTGCAGACGCAGTTGAACGCACCGTTCCTGAGCGCTCTCGCCGCCGGGTTCAGCAACGCGCAGTCCGCTGTTGCCGGCGCGTCGGGCGCGACGATGGGCGCCGCGTTGACCGCGCTTGATTCACAGTTCTGCGCGCTGCGGGATGCACTCAATAGCGCTTACAACGGTGCCTTCCGCGTGGTGCTGTCGCCAGCCGTCACCACCTCACTGCCCAATCTCGCCACACAGGTCGATGTGACGATCTACAACGACACCGCAACGCCACGCACGATGCTGCTCAGCATCTCCGGCGTTCCCGCCGGCATCACGGCAACATTCAACGCCAGCCGCATTGCCGTCCCAGCGTACTACCGCACTAACGGTTATCTCTCCCCGCTCAGTTTTCTCAGCTTTGCCAATAACGGCACGGCACAGGCATTTCAGTATCAAGTCACGATCACGCCGGAAGACGACCCAGCGAGCGCACGCAGCTTCACCGGTCAATTCACGGTGCGCCCCGAGATCGTGCGCGTCGTATCGGTCACACCATCACCGACCTACGCCAATGCCGGCAGCAGCTTCACGCCCGCCGCGAAAATACTGCTGGCCGTCAATGAGGCAAAGACTATCGGGCTCCGATATGCCGTGCGCGACCGCAACAACGTGCTGACTTACAGCTCATCGCGTATCGATGTTTCCTTCGCCAGTGGCGATAGTGTGAAGGAGGTGACGTTCGGCAGCTTCTCCAGCGTAGGCTACGCCGACGGTGTGTACCGGATCGATGTCGCCGCGTATGACGCCAACGACGCGATGATTCCCGGCGCCACCGGCAACGGCAACATCGTCGTCGGCCAGCCATTCGCTGCGACGTTGTCGGTAAGTCCGAACACGCTGCCATTCGGAAACAGCACGGTCAACGTGGCACTGGCGCTGGATCGCAGCCTGGTCGCGCAACCGAATCTCGTCTTGCGCAGCACGCTGGCGCTGCCGGGCGGCGCTACCACCGTCGCCAAAAATGGCAACTATCTCTACGCCTGTCAGAACAACAAGGTCAGCATCGTCGACGTCGGCAATCCGGCGTCACCGGCGCTTTCCGGAAATTTCGCCGGCGCCCAGCTTGGCAATGGCTACGACAACGTGCATTGCAGTACGCGCAGCGACAAGCTTTATCTCGGCTACGACCGCGGCACCACCGTCGACACCCTGGCCACACGAAAGGTGGCAATTTTCGATCTGGCTGGCAGTTACGCCACGGCGCCATCGCTGCTGACGCCTGCTCCGCTCGACACCGGCAAACGCTTTGGCAGCAAATTCACGTTCGAGGGGTCGGTGGCCTACATGCCGACCACCATCTACTACTACAACCCCTATTCGCTGTTCATTTTCGAGCAGCACGGCAATCTGCTGAAGTTCGACGTCACGACAGCCACCAACCCGGTTTTGAGCGGCGAACTCTTCCACGCATTCACTGCACCGGCAACGTCGTTTGACAACCAGCCCGACAGCGGCGGTCCGCATCTGGTTACCGATTTCGCGCCGGTCACGGCAACGCGCGGCTTGCTGGCGACGACCACTGCGACTGAAGGCGACTTCAACGCCGGTGTCGGTCGTCTTCAGGCCGTTGACCTGACGGCGCTCGACGGTAACTGCCCCGGTGCCAGCAACCCCTGCATCCTTGCTTCGGTCGACGTGCCACAGGCCAAGCTGCTGATCGGCGTCGGTGTGCAGGGTGCCGCGGCTGTCGCCACCGGAAACACGCAGGGCTTTTACGACGCATTGAGCGGTCCAACCGGCAATCTCACCGTCAGCTCATTCGATCTCGGCAACCCATCTTCTCCTGCCCTGGTCAGCACCCTCGTTACCGGCCTGATCCAGAGCGAGCCATCTGCCTGCAACGCGGAGCAGCGCAAGGGTAGTACGCGCATGGTCACGTTGACCAACAACTACTACGCCATTGGCGCCTACAACGCGGCGGCCTGCACCTGGGTGCTGGCGCTGATCGATGCCAACACGCCGTCGCAGCTGCGGGTGATCCCCTACGACGTGCCGGACAACATCCGCGACTTCGTGCTCGATGGCAACCTGCTCTATGCGGTCACTGCCAGTTCGGTGCTGGTGTTCGACTACACCAACATCGTCGGCCCGGCGGTAACGGCTACGGTCGTTGTGCCGAAGACGACCGGTGTTGCGCTGGTGCCGGGCTCGTTCAACGTTGCGCCGACCACCATTACCGCCGGTGCGAGCAGCGACACCTATGTCTGGCAGCAACCTGCGGTGTCACCCCTGACCTGGCAGGCAACGGTGACCGCGATGCAGCCCGGCAGCAGCCGCGACGTGGTGACCGGCGGCAGCGTCGCCTTCACGCTGCCTTCACTCGGTTCCGGCACGCTGGTCTTGCCGCCTGCGATGGTCACGTCGAATCACATCGTTTCCTTGTCGCCTGCCGAATCGCCGCTGATCGAAATTGGCACGCCGAGCAGCTTTACGCTGACGCTCGCCAATCCGTCGGCCAGTGCGGCGGTGACCTACAACCTCGCCGTCGAGGGCCTGCCGGCGAACTGGATCAAGTCGCTCGCCCCGTCAGTTGCTGTCCCTGCCGCATCGTCGGCAACCACCCCGCTCACACTGCAAACCCCAATCGCAGCAGGCGGCGGGCGCTTCCCGTTCCGTGTGGTCGCAAGCGTCGGCGCCGCAAGCGACTCGGCCTATGGCGCCCTCAACAACTACTACAACGCCAACACGGGGTACGAGACCAATCCGGTGGTCAGCAGTTCCGTGGTCGCCGTCACGCCAAGTCCGGCGACGATTGGCCGCGGCGGCACCACTGCCATCCGCATTCGCGTCACCAACACGGGCACCGGGGTAGACAACTACCGGCTGGAGCAGAACAACTTCGCGACTGAGCTGACGATGACACTCGACCCACCCGCGATTGACGTGCAGCCCGGCCAGGCCACCGACTTCATCATGACGCTTGCAGCACCGTCCAATGCGAGCCTGGGCACGCAGAACGTTTCCGTCAAACTGGTCGCCAACTATTTTTACGACCGGGGCACGATCACGGTGCCGGTCAATGTGGTGGGCAACGGCGTTGCTGTCAGTATCAGCCCGGCGAGCGGCACCTCGAGCACGCCCTACGTGGCGACAATCACCAATCTCGGCGCCACGAGCGACATCTTCGACCTTGCGCTCTATGGACCGCTGGCGCCGACCGTGACGCCAAGCGCGACCAGCGTCACGCTTGCCGCCGGTGCTTCGACCACCGTCAATCTCGCGGTCGGCGATGCCGCCGCCTTTGCGCGTCCCGGCAACAACCGCTTCGACCTGCGCGCTACCTCCCGCACCATAGCGAGCGCCACGGCGATCGCCAGCGCAACGGTCAATGTCGCGCAGCGACTCGCCGTCGCGGTCGTCGGGCGGCCCGCGCGCAACACGGTGTCCGGCACGCTGCCGGCCACCCGCACGGTCAACGCCATCGTCTCGAATCTGGGCAACGTTGCCGATTCGTTCACCGTCAGCATCGTCGGCAGCAGCGGTCCGAGCAGCGCGCAACTGGTCAATGCCGCAGGCAACAGCGTCACTTCGATTGGCCCGCTGCCAATGGCTGCGTTCGGCCAGATTGCGCTGCAGTTGGTCGCCACCATCAACAGCGCAGCGCCGGCGAGTGTCACCGTGCGCGCGACCTCGGCCACCGACAGCAGTGTCACTGCCACGGCCGTCATCCAGTTCAACCAGGCACCAACCTGCTCGCTCGATGTCGACGGCGATGGCTTTGTGCTGGCCAGCACCGACGGTCTGCTGGTGCTGCGCCACATGCTGGGCTTGAGCAACAACGCCCTCATCGCCGGCGCCTACAACCCGGCCGGCGTCTATGGCAATCTCGCCGACATCGGCAACCGGTTGGCCACACTCAGCAGCAACCAATGGCTGGACATCGACGGCAATGGCAGCGTCGAGGCAGCAACCGACGGCTTGCTGCTGCTGCGCGCACTGTTCGGACTCACCGGCAGCGCCGTCACCGACAACGCGCTCGGCACACCGCCGCAGGCGCGCAGCGACTGGACCGCAATCCGCAACTACCTCAACACCACCTGCGGCCTCGGCCTGCCCTGAGCCACGCCGTTCGCTGCGGACCGATGGCGAGCGACCGATAGAATCTCCCGCTGCGCCGCCGCCCGGGTGGTGAAACTGGTAGACACAGCGGACTTAAAATCCGCCGCTTTCCTGCATAAGGGGCGTACGGGTTCGATCCCCGTCCCGGGCACCAATCGCGCCGCGCGGACTCTCCTGTTCGCTGCCGCCCAATAGCGGCCATCACGCCGGGCGATGCCATCCCTGTGCTGCACTTGAAGATTCGGCTGCTCGTGGCTACGCCGATTTCCGCACCTGCTTATTGATAAGCATACCTATCGACTTGACGACAGATAATAAGTGTAGATATTATTTACCCTGCACCGCGGTCGCTCGCGGTACGCCGCAATTCAGGGAGACAAGGCATGCAGTACTACAAGAACGGCTTCCGCGGGGGCGACCCCGACGTCAAACAGGCCGCGCCCAACCGGCGCAGTCGCGGCAGCAATGAGCCGCTGCCGGACAAGGTGGACGTGCTGATCGCCGGCACCGGGCCGGCCGGACTTTGTCTGGCGGCGCAGTTGTCGCAGTTCCCCGAGATCGACACCATGATCGTCGAGCGCATGCCACGCAACATCGTCAAGGGCAAGGCCGACGGCATCAACACGCGCACCATGGAGATGTTCCAGGCCTTCGGTTTCGCCGACAAGGTCAAGCGCGAAACCTACTGGGTGAACCAGACCGCGTTCTGGATGCCGGACCCGGCCCGCCCTGAGCACATCAAGCGTGTCGGCCGCGTGCAGGACGTGGCCGACGACAGCTCGGAAATGCCGCACATCCTGATCAATCAGGCGCGGCTGCACGAACTGTTTCTCGAAGTGATGAAGAACTCGGCCTCGCGCCTGGAGCCCGACTACAGTTGGGAGATCGTCGGCCTGACGATCGACGCCACTACCGACGATCACCCGGTGACGGTGACGCTGAAAGACGCCAGCGGCGTGAACTGGTGGGCGACGCGCACGGTGCGGGCGAACTACGTGGTCGGCTGCGACGGTGCCCACTCTGCCGTGCGCAAGGCCATCGGCGGCGAACTGCACGGCGATGCCGCGCACCAGGCCTGGGGCGTGATGGACATTCTCGCCAATACCGATTTCCCCGACGTGCGGCAGAAGTGCCTGATTTCGTCGGCCAACGAGGGCAATGTGTTGATCCTGCCGCGCGAGGGCGGCTACGTGTTCCGCATGTACGTGGAATTGGACAAATTGCGACCGGACGAGAAAGCCGCAAGCCGCAAATTCACCCAGGACGACATGATCGCGGCGGCCAACCGCATCCTCCGGCCCTACTCCATCGACGTGAAGGAAGTGGTCTGGTGGTCGATCTACGACATTGGGCACAGCATCACCGACAAGTTCGACGATGTGCCCGAAGGCTCGCAGCGCGCCCCGCGCGTGTTCACCGCAGGCGACGCCTGCCATACCCACTCGCCGAAGGCGGGCCAGGGGATGAACGTCTCGATGCAGGACACCTTCAATCTGGGCTGGAAGCTGGTGCACGTGCTGCAGGGACGGGCGGACGCGAGCCTGCTGCGCAGCTACTCGAAAGAGCGCCTGACCGAAGCGCGGCGACTGGTCGAGACCGATCACCAGTGGGCGCGGATCATGTCGGCGCCGACCACCCAGGCCGAACGCGACGGCAGCGAGGAGCCGCGCATCATTCGCCAGTTCAAGCAGAACCTGGAATTCACCGGCGGCACTGCGGTGAAGTACGACACTTCCACGCTCTTCGCGCCGGCTACGCATCAGGCGCTGGCGACGGGCGAAGCGATCGGCCGCCGCTTCCACTCGGCGCCGGTGGTGCGCTTGTCCGACGCCAAACAGATGCAGTTGGGTCACGTCGCCGAGGCCGACGCGCGCTGGCGCATCTACGCCTTCGCCGGAAAGGCCGACAGCTCAACGCCCGGCTCGGCGATCCACAAGCTCGCCGACTGGCTGGAAACCGCTCCGAACTCGCCCGTCGTCCGCCACGCCCGCAAGGGCGAGGATATCGATGCCGTGATCGACTTCCGCGCCGTGTTCCAGCAGACCTTCGAGCAGTTGGCCTACGAGCACATGCCGTCGCTGCTGCGGCCGAAGACCGGCGCCCTGGGTCTGCAGGACTACGAAAAAGTCTTCTGCGTCGATCACAAGGGCGCCGGCGACATCTTCGACATGCGCGGCATCGACCTCGAGCGCGGCTGCATGATTGTGGTGCGCCCGGACCAGTACATCGCCAATGTGCTGCCGCTGGACGGATTCGACGCGCTGGCGGCGTTCTTCGCCGGTTTCCTGCGCTGATCCCGCGAAATACATGCCGCCGGGGCCGGGCTTGGCGCGTGATCGCATCGGGCTCGGCGTCACTTCAGCTTTTCGTCAAAATGCGCTATTGCATTGGGCACAACGGCCGATTTATCGAAAAGTCGACTTTTTATATTTTTCGCCTGCTGCGCCGATGCCACGGTCGTTTTCGCCAATAGCTGTTGCCTTCAACGAGGCTCCGGCGACTGCGCCGCGTTGTCTGCCAGATTGGTGATCATGGCCAGCAGCACGCGCCGGGCCGTGGCCAGATCGTCGGGCGCTATGCCCTGGGCGCCAACGTGATTCACCGCTTCCGCCAGCGGCACCAGCACATCCTTGAGCGCCCGTCCGGCAGCGGTCAAAAAGACGTACACGTTCTTGCGGTTGTCGGCGCGGCGCCGGCGTTCGACCCAGCCGCGCGCCTCCATCGCGCGCACCGCCATCAGCGTGGTCGGCTCCATCACCCCGACCTCGTCCGACAGCTGCTTTTGCGTGAGCCCGTCGCGCTCCCACAGCGCGCGCAGGAACGTCCAATGCCCGAACGGCACGTCGAACCCCGCCAGCCGCATCTGCAGCGAGCGCTGGAACGATCGGGTGGCATCCTTCACCAGATGCGCAAAGCGATCGTCGGGCACTGCCTCGCGCCAGTGGCGAAGGATGACATCGGAAGCCGCCGCTGCCGCCGGCGCGCCGGCGCGGATGTCGGCAGCGGGGGCGGTATGGGTAACGCCGTCGCGCGGCGGAATGGTCTTTCCTGACATGATCGAGATTATCGCCACGGCACCTGCCAGCGCAAGACAACATCACCGCCGCCGCGTGCGGAGGCGAGAATCGCCAGACTCGCCTCGGTGGTCGCGCGCGCCCAGCGGCCGTCATGTCGCGCCGGCTTGCCGTCGCGCACCACCGCCCACAGCTCGTCGATCACCTCGCGACGCGGGATCGCAGGAGCCACCAACGCCTCGAAGCGGCGCTCGCGCTCGCCATAGACCCAAACGCCCTCGGCCGTCAGGCGCAGGTCGCCGCGCTCGCCGCTGACGATTACCGGGCCGAAATGCTGATGCGCCGCCGCGGTCTCGGCGGCCGGCTGCCAGCCACTGGCGCCGTAGTTGCGCGCCGCCTTGGCGGCCGCTTCCGCCGTAGCATCGCCCACCGCCGCCAGCCGCCGGCGGGCAGCACCGTAGTCGGCCGCAGATTTGGACGCGCCAAGCTCGCCGCGCCAGTCCATCCATTCGTCGCTGTCGAAATGGCCATAGCCGCTGTAGCTGAGGCTGGCAAAGGCGCCGTCGGCGAAAACGAGCAGCGCGCTGTAGGCGCCTTCGGTCGGGCGCGCGGCGTCCCAGCGCGCGGTCTGGGCGCGCACGCGGCTAACCATGCCGCCACCGAGCAGGCGCACGACGTCCACCTGATGCGCGGCCTGACTGTGCACCACACCGCCGCCCTGCGCCGTGTCCAGCTCCTCGGGGCGCCGCAAGCGGTATAGAAAATCCGTGTAGTTGAGCGCATGGATCATGCCGACACGGCCGATTTCGCCACGCTCGATCAGCGCCCGCGCCAGCAGCACCGGCGCATCGAAACTGTGGCTATGACCCACGATCAGCGCCCGCCCCGCCGCCTGCATCGCGTCCACCATGCGCGTGCATTGGTCGACGCCGATCGCCATCGGCTTTTCGAGCAGCACGTGCTTGCCGGCGGCGGCCGCCGCCAGCACGTGTTCGCAGTGCAGCTGATGCGGCGAGGCGATGTAGAGCACCTCGACGGCGGCATCGGCACATAGCGCGGCAACGTCGTCATAAACGCGGCCGCCGAAATCCTTGACGAACTGGGCACCCGCCGCCGGCAGCGGGTCGCACGCCGCCGCGAGCCGCACCCGCGCGTCGCGCCGGAAAGTCGGCAACATCAGCGTGAAGGCACGACCGAGGCCGACGACGCCGATGTTGATGGGCGCTGGCAACGTGCTGTTCAAAGGTCGAGCACCAGTGCCGCCGATTTCGCCCGCGACACGCAGACCATCACGTGGGTCGCGCGTTCGTCGTCGCCGAGCACCATGTCGCGGTGATCGGCAACGCCTGCGAGCAGACCGGTCTTGCAGGAGCCGCAGGTGCCGCTCTCGCAGGAACTACGCACCGCGATGCCCGCCGCGCGCAGCGCGTCCAGCATCGATTGCTCCTTCGCCACCGCAATCACCTGCCCCGACGAGCGCAGCCGCACCTCGAAAGCGGTGTTCTCCGCCTGTGCGGCGGCGCCCACGCCGAAGCTCTCGAAATGGATCGACCCCGACGGCCAGTGTCCGGTCATGTCGGCCACCGCTTCCATCAGCCCTTTCGGGCCGCAACAGTAGACGTGCGCCGCGGTCGGCGTTTCGAACAGCGGCCAGAAGTCGAATGCCTTCGCCGCATCGCCGCCATCGTGGTGCAAGGTCACCGCGCCGGGGAATTCGTGCGCCAGCTCAGCGGCGAACGCGGTGCCGGCCGCGTCCCGCGTGCAGTAGTACAGATGAAATGCGGCGCCATCGACGCCGCGCAGGTGACGCATCATCGACAGGATCGGCGTGATGCCGATGCCCCCGGCGACGAAAATGGCGGCACGAGCACGCCGGTCCAGCGCGAAGTTGTTGCGCGGCGCACTCGCCTGCAGACGGGCGCCAACGGCGACATCGTCCACCATCGAACGCGAACCGCCGCGACCGCTCGCCTCGCGCTTGACGGCAATCTGGTAATGCCCACGTTCCGCTGGCGAGCTGCACAGTGAATAGTTGCGCCGCATTCCTGCGGGCGCGATCACGGTCAGGTGCGAGCCCGCCGTAAATTCCGGCAGCAGGCCGCCATCTGCGGCCGCCAGCGTGAACAGCCAGATGTCGCCCGCAACCGGCTGTTTGTCGCGGACGGTCAGCGCCAGCCAGGCCTCCTCGGTCGCCGCGTTCGGCCCGGTCATCATGCCGGACCGCGACCGGTGACGGCCGGGAGAAACTGGCAACTCGGTTTCGAATTTGCGAACGCGCGGACGATCATTGTGCGGACAGCCATTACGCTTGTGATCTTAGTGAACTAAGTATATTTTCGTCGCCACGCCCCGATGCTCGCGGCGATCATCTCATTTTGCAATCGCCGCGGCGGGCGCTGGCACGCGACGGCCAATCCCGGACAACAAGGAGTACACGACATGCTGACCCGCGAGGAAAACGAGCTGCTCTGCCGCGTCGAAGGCAACGCGCCGATGGGCCAGATGATGCGCCGGCACTGGACGCCGGTCTGCCTGATCGAAGAAGTGGCCGACGCCGACGGCACGCCGGTCAAGGCGCGGGTACTCGGCGAGGATCTGGTGGTGTTCCGCGACACCGACGGCCGCGTCGGTGTGATGGACGAATACTGTCCGCACCGTCGCGCCTCGCTGGTGTTCGGCCGCAACGAAAACTGCGGCCTGCGCTGCCTCTATCACGGCTGGAAAATGGACGTGGATGGCAACGTGGTCGAGATGGTGTCGGAGCCCGCCAACAGCGTGATGACGCAAAAGGTCAAACATCAGGCCTATCCGGTGCAGGAATGGGGCGGCTTCGTCTGGGCGTACTTCGGACCGCGCGAGACGATGCCGCAGTTCAGGCCACCGAACTGGGCGCCGCTGGCGGACGCCCGCGTCACCATCGCCAAAGTCGTGTTGCCATGCAACTGGGCGCAAATTCTGGAAGGCGCGATCGATTCGGCGCACAGCTCCAGCCTGCACTCGTCGGACATGGTGCCGGCGCGCGTCGATGGCGCCAAGGCGGTCGAATCGCTCTGGCTGCGACCGTCCACCGACAAGGCGCCGCGCCTGCAGGTAGAGCGCACCGGCTACGGATTTCGCTACGCGGCGATCCGGCGCCCGATCGCCAACGCCGGCGTCAACGACTACGTGCGGCAGACCGTGTTCGTGGCGCCGGCAACCGCGCTGATTCCGCCGAACAATCTCTACAACGTGGCGAACATCAACGTGCCGATGGACGACACCAATACGGCGTTTTATTTCATTGCCTGGGGGCATCCTGCGCAGACGCCCGACACCGCGAGCTGGCGAAAATTCCTGCGCCAGACGGTCGGCGAAGACCTCGATCAGTATTACCGGCCGCTGCGCAACTTCGACAACCGCTTCTGGCAGGACCGCGCAGCCATGAAAGCCGGCAATTTCACCGGCATCAGCGGCTTCCCCAATCAGGACGTGGCGATGTGGCTGACGATGGGGCCGATCGCCGAGCGCTGGCGCGAACGGCTGGGCGCCAGCGATCTTGCCATCGTCGAATTCCGCAAGCGGATGGTCGAGGCGGTGCAGGCCTTCGCACGCGGCGAGGCGGCCATCGGCACCGGCGATGCGGCGGTGCCTTCCGACGTTTGCAGCTTTCAGGCAATCGTGCCAAAAAGCACCGACTGGCGTGCATTCGAGGCGAAGTACGTGTGGGATCAGGTAGCGCCCGCACTGGAGCCGTCGTACTCGACGTCCGGTGCGGCGTAGTCAAAGTCTTCGCCACGCTGGCGTCATCCGTGGCGAAACCAGCGATCCAGTCGGTCGCGGGAAGGCAGCGGCCGGCAATATTGTGTTCGCCGCGTTTCCGGATGCCCGCCTGCAGCGAAAATGACGCCACATTGAATTCAACCCGTCTGCGGCAGCCGCCATGTCCAAACTCCGCCTCTCGTTCGCCTGCTGGAACTACGACCGCACCCGCGCCCTGCTCGACGGCAGCGTGCAGGCCGACGGCATCGACCTCAACTACCTCTGCCTGCCAGTCGAAGAGACCTTCTTCCGCATGGCGCGGCATCGCGAATTCGACGTCGCCGAGATGTCGTTTTCGTCGTATTGCGTTTCGCTGAACCAGCCGGAGCGGCCGTTTGTCGCGTTGCCGGTCTATCCGTCGCGCTTCTTCCGGCATTCGTGCATCTACGTCAATGCCGGCGCCGGCATCCGCGAGCCGAAAGATCTGATCGGCAAGCGCATCGCCAGCCCCGAATACCAGATGACGGCGCCGGTGTGGATTCGCGGCATCCTGCACGATCACTACGGCGTGCCGGTGGAAAACGCCGGCCAGCCCTATCTGTTCGGCGGCGAGGAGGAGCCGGGCCGCATCGAGAAGCTCAAGCTCGAACTACCGCCCGGCATCCGGCTGCAGGCCATCGGTCCCGCACAGACGTTGTCGCAGATGCTCGCCGACGGCGAGATCGATGCACTGTACACGGCACGTGCGCCGTCCTCGTTCGTGCGCGGCGACGGTCGCGTGAAGCGACTGTTCGAAAACTACGCCGACCTCGAACGCGCATACTGGCGCGACACCGGCATCTTCCCGATCATGCACGTCATCGTGATGCGCCGCGATGTTTACGAGGCGAATCGCTGGATCGCGCAGTCGCTGACCAAGGCGTTCTACGCGGCGCAGAAAAAAGCCTACGAAGATCTGGCCGAAACGGCGGCACTGAAATCGATGCTGCCCTGGCTGGTCGCCCACGTCGAAGAAGCGCGCCGCGAGATGGGCGAAGATTGGTGGCCCTACGGCCTCGAGCGCAACCGCAAGGCGCTTGAGACCTTCACGCGCTACCACTGCGAGCAAGGCCTGTCGAAGCGCCAGCTCAAGCTCGACGAACTGTGCGCGCCGGAGTCGCTGGAGGCGTTCATGATTTAGCCGCGCGTCGCCGCCTGTAGGCGCGGCTGGCCGCGACCACGGCAGCACCGGAGTGCAGC
>JAPUER010000016.1:73905-77377 GCA_027492485.1 Betaproteobacteria bacterium | reverse complement strand
TATATCCTATCCCCCCCGCCCCCGCGCGCGGGGGGGCGGCGGCCCCCCCCCCCCCCCCCCCCGCGGGGGCGGGGGGCCCCCCCCCCCCCGCTCCTACAAGGATGCAATCATTGACCAGACGCAGGCCTTGTAAGGCACTCGCCCGCCACCCGACAAAGCGCTAAAACCGCAGTCGGAGCAGTTCCGTAGGTTGCTTGAGCAGCCCGGTGAACGCGGATCAAGGCCACATGAAATCAAAAATCGCTCTGCTCGTCGTGTTCGCGGCGATCGTCGGCGCCTTCTTCTACTTCGACCTCGGCGCCTACCTGACGCTCGATGGCTTCAAATCGCGGCAGGCGATGCTTTCGACCTATGTCGCCGATCACCCCTGGCAAAGCGGCCTGATCTTCTTCTTCGTCTATGTCGCGGTCGCCGCCACCTCGTTTCCGGGTGCGGCGATCCTGACGCTGGTCGGCGGGGCGATTTTCGGCTTCTGGACCGGACTGGTGCTCGTCTCGTTCGCCTCCTCGGTCGGCGCGACGCTGGCGTTCCTCTCCGCGCGCTTCCTGCTGCGCGACTGCGTGCAGGGCAAGTTCGGCGACCGCCTGAAGCCGGTCAACGAGGGCATCGAGAAGGACGGCGCGTTCTACCTGTTCGCACTGCGTCTGGTCCCCCTGTTCCCGTTCTTCGTGGTCAACCTGCTGATGGGTCTGACACCGATCAAAACCTGGCCGTACTACTGGGTCAGCCAGCTCGGCATGCTGGCTGGCACTGCCGTCTACGTCAACGCCGGCACCCAGCTCGCGCAGCTCGACGGCCTCAAGGGCATCCTGTCGCCCGCGATCCTCGGCTCCTTCGTGCTGCTGGGCATCTTCCCGATCATCTCCAGAAAAGTGCTCGACTGGCTCAAGGGCCGCAAGGTCTACGCTAAATGGTCGCACATGAAGCCAAAGTCCTTCGATCGCAATCTCGTGGTGATCGGCGCTGGCTCGGCGGGTCTGGTCACGGCCTACATCGCGGCCGCAGTCAAGGCCAAGGTGACGCTGATCGAGAAGCACAAGATGGGCGGCGACTGCCTCAATACGGGCTGCGTGCCGTCCAAGGCGCTGATCAAGTCGGCGAAGTTGCTGTCGCAGATGAAGCGCTCGCAGGAGTTCGGCCTCGCCAGCGCGACGGCCGACTGGAACTTCGCGGACGTCATGCAACGCGTGCAGCGCGTAGTGAGCGAGGTGGAGCCGCACGATTCGATCGAGCGCTACACCGGGCTTGGCGTCGAATGCCTGACCGGCACCGCGCGCGTCGTCTCGCCCTGGGCCGTGGAGTTCACGGCCGCCGATGGCTCGAAACAGACGATCACGACCAAAAACATCGCGATTGCCTCGGGTGCGCGGCCTTTCGTGCCGCCGATCCCGGGCCTCGACGGCGTCGACTACCTGACCAGCGACACCGTCTGGAGCCTGCGCGAGCTGCCCAAGCGCCTTGTCGTGCTCGGCGGCGGCCCGATCGGCTGCGAACTGACGCAGTGCTTCGCGCGCTTCGGCTCGCAGGTGTCGCAGGTGGAAATGCTGCCGCGCATCCTGATCCGCGAAGACCCCGAGGTCTCCGAAATCGTCACCCGTTCGCTGCAGAGGGAAGGCGTGGCCGTGCTGACTGGCCACCAGGCGAAACAGGTGCTGGTCGAAAACGGCGAGAAGATTCTCGTCTGCGAGCACGCGGGTGCCGAGGTGCGGCTACCGTTCGACCATATCCTCGTCGCAGTGGGCAGAACGGCCAACGTGATCGGCTTCGGTCTGGAAGAACTGGGCATCCCGATCCGCGCGAACAAGACGATCGAGACCAACGACTATCTGCAAACGATCTTCCCGAACATCTACGCCTGCGGCGACGTCGCCGGGCCGTTCCAGTTCACGCACACGGCCTCGCATCAGGCCTGGTATGCGGCCGTCAACGCGCTGTTCGGCCGCTTCAAAAAGTTCCGCGCCGACTACCGCGTGATCCCCTGGGCGACCTTCACCGACCCCGAGGTCGCACGCGTGGGCCTGTCCGAGACCGAAGCGAAGGAAAAGAAGATCGCCCACGAGGTCACGGTCTACGGCATCGACGACCTTGATCGCGCGATCGCGGACGGCGAGGCGCATGGGTTCGTCAAGGTCATCACCGCAGCCGACAAGGACACGATCCTCGGCGCGACGATCGTCGGCGAACACGCGAGCGACATCCTGGTCGAATACGTCACCGCGATGAAATACGGCATCGGGCTCAATAAGATCCTCGGCACCATCCACACCTATCCGACGATGGGAGAGGCCAACAAGTACGCCGCGGGCGTCTGGAAGCGCAACCACCAACCCGTCAAGCTACTCGAATGGGTCAGGAAGTTTCATGCGTGGGAGCGGGAATAAGCTCCGACTGAGTTGCCCGCCCCTCTTGTTCCTCCGCCTTTAAGGGGGAGGTTAGGAGGGGGATGGGGTTCGACTCGCAGCCCCTCACTCTTTGAACCGGCCCCATCCCCACCCTAGCCCTCCCCTTGAAGGGGAGGGAGTCCGATTGGAGACATCAATGAAGTATCTGCTCAAACTAGTCGCTGCGACAGCGTTGCTGCTCGCCTCCTCCGCCTTCGCCCAGTTCGACCACTCGCACAAGGCGTTCGACGATCTGCTCAGGAAGCATGTCACCTACATCAGCAACGGCAACGCCTCGCAGGTCGCGTACGCCGGCTTCGCGCGCGACCGCGCTGCGCTCAAGGCTTATCTCGATAGCCTGTCCGCCGTGCCCGATGCAACCTACAAGTCGTGGTCCAAGCCGCAGCAGCTCGCGTTCCTGATCAACGCGTACAACGGCTACACGATCGAACTGATCCTCAGCAAGTACCCGAACCTGAAGTCGATCCGCGACCTCGGCGGGACCTTCACCAAGCCCTGGTCGCTCAAGTTCTTCACGCTGTTTGGCAACCCGACGACGCTCGACAACATCGAGCACGACATGATCCGCGCCGAGGGCGTGTTCAACGATCCGCGCATTCACGTCGGCGTCGTCTGCGCTTCGATCGGCTGCCCGATGCTGCGCAACGAGGCGTTCACGGCCGAGAAGATCGACGCCCAGCTCGAGGACGGCATGCTGAGTTTCCTGTCCGACAAGTCGCGTAACCGCTACAACGCCGAGTCGAAAAAGCTCGAAGTCAGCAAAATTTTCGATTGGTACAAGAAGGACTTCACCAAGGGCTACAAGGGATTCAGCTCGTTGGAGGCGACGCTAGGCAAATATGCCGACCACCTGAGCAGCGATCCGGCCGCGCAGACCGAGATCAAAGCGGGCAAGGTTGCCATTTCGTATCTGGACTACGACTGGAACCTCAACGACAAGCGTTGAAAACGATGAACTCCTGTCCTGTAGGAGCGGGCGTGCCCGCGATACGTGGGTAGCATGCAACCGATCGCGGGCCAGCCCGCGCCCACCAAACTGCCCGGCGCCTTCGATCAGGCCGCCTTCCACC
>JAPUER010000016.1:48747-73895 GCA_027492485.1 Betaproteobacteria bacterium | reverse complement strand
CTGGCCGTGTGGGCGGGGTTTGCCCCTATTTAGGTGGTAACAAGCCACCCTCGGGCGGCCACCCCCGCTCCCACAAAACTGCCCTTCTCCTTCTATCTGCCAGCATTCCTCCACCCTTGATCTCGATTGGTACGGACACTACGAAACGCCCCGTCATCCTCGTCCTCTTCGCGCAGGAATACGACGAACTCGGTCTCGATCCGCTGATCGCCGCGCACGATGACTACGAATTCGTGCGCGAAGGCTTCGACTTTTTCACCTTCCCGCAGAACGCGCGCATTCTCTGGTTCGACGTCGAACGCTTCGTCGACGATCTCGCCACGAAGTACCGCGACCGCAAGATCGCGGCCGTCGTCTCGACGCATGAGCAGTTCGGCGCGCTCGCCGCGAGCCTGCTGACCGCGAAGCTCGGGCTGCCGGGCACACCGCTCAAGGCGTTGCTCACAGCGCAGCACAAGTTCCTCGCCCGGCAAATTCACCAGCGCACACTGCCCGAGCACGTGCCGCCGTTCTGCGGCTTCCGCTACGACGCCGACATCACGCAGGCCGTGACCATCGAGTACCCGTTGTTCGTAAAGCCGGTCAAGGCCGCGTTCTCGGTGCTCGCGAAACGCTGCGCCGACGAGGCCGCGCTGCGCGCACACCTGCACTTCCGGCTGTGGGAAAAGATCATCATCAAGCGCTTGACCTGGCCGTTCCGCCGCGTCTCGAAGACGCATCTCGACTGCGAGATCGACGCCGACTGCTTCATCGCCGAGGGCTGCGTCGACAACGCGCTGCAGGTCTGCGTCGATGGCTACGCGCACGCGGGCGGGGTCAACATCCTGGGTACGGTCGACTCGGTGATGTATCCCGGCACCGGCGCCTTCATGCGTTTCGAGTATCCGTCGCGGCTCGCGCCCGAGGTCGTCGCCCGGCTCGAAGACGTGGCGCGCCGCGCGGTCGAGGCGATCGGCTTCACGCACGGCCTGTTCAACGTCGAATTGTTCTATCAGCCAGGCAGCGAGCGCATCACCATCATCGAGATCAACCCGCGCATGGCGGGTCAGTTTTCCGATCTCTACGAACGCGTCGACGGCAAGAGCCTGTGGTCGCTGGAACTCGACCTCGCGCTCGGCAAGACACCGCTGTTCCCGCATCGCGAGGGTAAGTTCGGCTCCGCCGCGAGCTTCGTGTTCCGCGAGTTCGGCGACGCCGTCAAGCAGGCGCCGCCCGTCGAGCAGCAGGACTGGCTCACGGCCACCTATCCCGACGCGCGGCTCTTCCTCGACCTCAAGCACAGCACCTCGCGTGCGCGCGAGACCAAATGGCTCGGCAACTACCGCTATGCACTCGTGCACATGGGTGGGCTCGATCACGCCGACATGATGGCGCGATTTGCCGACGTGTGCGAGCATTTGGACTTTGATGTCCTGCCCGACCGGGCGCAATCCTCCCTATGGCAAAGGCTGCGAAGGTCGTTTTAGTCGTCGTGCTTGCAACGGCACCTGCACTTATCTGCGCGATCGATGGCGTGGCACCGGGGCCGGAGTCGATCCCGAAGTTTTCCGATCGCACTGTGGGTGCGGCTGTCACGCCGGGCGACTGGGGTTTTCAGCCGGTGCGCACCGCGAAGCGCAATACGCAGTACGCCTACGTGCTCGACGAGGAGCTTGGCATCAACGTGCTGGAAGGCATAGCAGATAACGCCGCTGGCGGCCTGGTGCATCGCTTCGATGGCAGCGCCCGGTCAACGCCGATGCTGCGCTTTCAATGGAAGATCGGCAACGTCATTTCGAAGAGCGATCCGGCAAGCAAGTCGGGGGACGACTATGCCGCCCGGATTTACATCACGTTTGCCTACGATCCCGAGCGTGCGACCGTGCGCGAGAAGGCCGAAAACAGTTTTGCGCACATGCTGTACGGCGAAACTCCGCCACACGCGGCGCTCACCTATGTGTTTACCCACAAGGTCAGTCGCGACACCATCATCACCAGTCCTTACACGCAGCGCGTCAAGAAACTGGTCGTCGACAACGATCCATCGTCGGTCGGCAAGTGGCGGCAATTCGAGCGCAACGTGTATGAGGACTACCGGCGCGCGTTCAATGAAGAGCCGACGCGCATTTCCGGCATTGCGCTGATGGTCGACACCGACAATACCGGCGAGCGCGCTCGGTCACGCTTCGGCGACATCACTCTGCGCGCGCGCTGACGCCGGCGCGACTGCGACGCAGCGTCAGCCGCGACTGAGCGTGTAGCCGTCCTTGCCGTCTTTCATGGTCCAGCCCAGGGCGCTCAGTTCACCGCGCAGGCGATCCGCGGCAGCCCAGTCTTTGGCACTGCGTGCGGCCCAGCGGGCGTCGGCGACAGCACGGACATTGGCCGGCACCGCTTCGACTTTTGGCACCCACCCTGCCAGACCGAGGCCGAACGCTTCGTCGAACTTGAGCAGCGTGGCCTTCTTCGTGCCGGGGGCAAGATCGGATTTCAGCAGTTCATAAGTCAGCGCCAGCGCCTGCGGAAAGTTCAGATCGTCGTTGAGCTTTTCCATGAAACGGGCAACGAAACCCTCGTCCGCCAGCGCCGGATCGCCGAGACCGTAGGCCGCATTGCGCAGCCGTTCCAGCGCCGTTTGCGCAGCATCCAGCGCGTCCCAGCTGAAGGTCAACTGCGACCGGTAGTGTGCAGTGAGGCACAGGTAGCGATAGGCAAGCGGGTCATAGCCCTTGTCGAGCAGCAGTTGCACGCGCAGAAATTCGCCGCTCGACTTGCTCATCTTGGCGCTGTTGAGCAGGATGAAGTAGCCGTGCATCCAGAAGTTCGCGAGCCGTGTGCCGTAGGCCGCCTCCGTCTGCGAAATCTCGTTCGGATGATGCACGGTGATGTGATCTTCGCCGCCGCAATGGATATCGAAGTACTCGCCGAGATACTTGTGCGCCATCGCCGAGCACTCGATGTGCCAGCCGGGGAAACCACGGCCCCACGGCGAATCCCACTCCATCTGCCGTTTCTCCTCGGGCGCGGAGAACTTCCAGAGCGCGTAGTCGGTCGCGTTCTTCTTCTCGCCGAGATCGACGCGAGCACCCGCCTGCAGGCCGGCGATGTCGAGGCGACCAAGGTAGCCGTAGGACGGCTGCTTGGCGGTATCGAAATAGATGCCGTCGCTGGTGCGATACGTGTAGCCTTTTTTTTCGATTTCCTCGATGAATGCGATCTGTTCGGCGATGTGGTCGGTCGCCTTGCACCAGATGTCGGGCTCGTTGATGTTGAGCGCTTTCAGATCGGCGCGGAAGGCTTCGGTGTAGAGCGCTGCAATGGTCCACGCCGTCTGCCCGGTGCGCCTGGAGCCCGCCTCCATCTTGTCTTCGCCTTCATCGCCGTCGGACACCAGATGCCCGACGTCGGTGATGTTCATCACATGGTTGACGCGATAGCCGTTCAGCTTGAGCGTGCGCACCAGTCCGTCCTCGAACAGGTAGGTGCGCAGATTGCCGATGTGGGCGTAGTTGTAGACCGTCGGCCCGCAGGTATAAAGCCCCACTTCACCCGGCTTCAAGGGGGTGAATTCGCGTACCGAGCGCGTCCAGGTGTCAAAAAGATGGAGGGACATAGAAAGGCAATCCAGAGTACAAAAAAGGCTGCACGCGGCAGCCTTGGCGAACGGGCGATGAGAGATCGTGACGCGTCAGCAGCCGCAGGAGGAACGCGTCGCCCGACAGCGGCGACAACAGGTGCAAACGGCGAACGAGACGGACAGCAAGCTCATGGTGGCGAGCAGTTTATCGCAGCGCGGCGGCGTGCCGGCTATTGCGGCACGCAGAAAGCGATTCGCGACTGCAGCCAGCCCGCCTCGTTCATCCGCGACGCTTCTGCTGCGTCCCACATCGTGCGCAGGTTGTAACCAAGCGCATCGGTGCGAACGAACTCATAGACCGGGCCACTGCCGGCCGGACAAACCGGGCCGGTCGGCAACGCCGCGAGGAAAGTCATGCCATCGACCGCCCATGCCGGATTGGTCGCGTAAGCCTTGCACTCTTCGACGCTGGCGCTGTAACTGTAGGCGAGGACACTGCTGTGAACCCCCGTCTGCGCACGACACACCGGTTGCGCAATCGCCAGCACGTTGAACTGCGCGGTGTCGCTGAAGGTGTCGATCGCATAGCCGGTACGCACCCAGGCGCGGCCCCGTTGCCCGGCAAGCATCTGGTTCAACTCGACGGGATCGGCGATCAGCGCGTAGCGCCCGGAGAGCGTATCCGTCACTTCGACCAAACGCGTTCTCGACGCAACACCGGTCAGATCGGCCGCCGGGCGGGTACCGGTGACACTGGCTGCCGCGTCGAAGGCGTCGAGCAGCCCGGCGCCACAGGCGCCGGCGACGGCCGCACAATCCGACCCACCCGGAAACGCGTGTGCGCTCGCCTTCAGCCGGTTGAGCACCTGCCCCGGCGTAAGCCCCGGATCGCGGGCCAGCATCAGCGCGACGACGCCCGCGACGTGCGGCGCCGCCATGCTGGTACCCATGTAGGTCGCATAGCTCGGCACTGCCGGCAGCGTAATGCCGCCGTTCAAAGTCGACAGCACGCCCGGCAGATCGCCGGAATCGCCGCCCGGCGCGCTGATGCTTACCGCATTGCCGAAGTTGCTGTAGCTGGACAAATCGCCGAGCAGATTCGAGGCGCTGACGGTGACGACGCCTTTGCAGTTGGCGGGCGCGAAGTCGGCGGCCAGCGTGGCGTCGTTGCCCGCCGCGACCACTACCACCGCGCCCCTGGCGAGGGCGCTGTCGATCGCCGCCTGCTCGTTGGCGCTGCACGGGCCATAACCGCCGAGGCTCAGGTTGAGCACCTTGGCCGGATTGGGGTTGGCCGGAACGCCGGCAACCGCGACGCCCGCTGCCCAGCGGATCGAGTCCGCTACGTCTTCCGAAGTGCCGCCGCAGCGCCCGAGCGCCCGCACCGGCACGATGCGCGCATTCGGCGCTACGCCGGCAATGCCTTCGCCGTTGTTGGTGCTGGCCGCGATGATGCCTGCGACATGGGTGCCATGCCACGAGCTCATGAAATCCCAAGACCCCGAGCAGGCCAGCGAATCGTCGTAGTCGCCGGCATCGGTCGGGTCGGAATCGCGACCATCGTCGTCGTTCGCGATGAAGGTGTCGCGGATCATGTCGTAGCCCGACAGCCGTTTGCTGTCGAGGTCCGGGTGCGAGCGGATGCCGGTGTCGATGACGGCAACGGCCACCGAGCCGCTGGGCGTAATGTCCCAGGCCTGCGCCGCCCGGATGCCGCCAACGCCGGAACCCAGCGACCATTGCTGGTTCCACATGGTGTCGTTCGGAATCCATTGGTGGCGATACACGCGCACCCGCTCCGCGCTGCGCACTGCCGCGTCCGTGGTCGCGGTCACCGCCAGCGCCGCGAGCGCAGCGGCAGAGGTACCGGCCGGCGCCACCACCAGCGCCCGGTTGCCGTAGGTCACCCGCTTCAGCGCAAGCGGCTGTCCGGTGCGCTCGGCGAGGCGGGCCACGGTGGCGCTTGCCGTCGTCACGTCGCGCAGGGTCAGGGCCAGCATGCGGCTGTGGTATTCGCTTTCGGGGGCGCGACTTGCCAGCGGCTTGTCGGCCGACAGCGGCTGCGCCCACAGCACACCGGCGCGTTCGCGCAATGCCGTTGCCAGTGCCGCGGCCTTGCTGTCATCGCTGGCAACGATGCTGAAAACGCCGTTGCTGCCGCGCGTCGCCGCTGCGGCGCCCACCGCGGCCGCCAGGTCCGACGCGATGCGCTGTTCCCGGCCCTTGCTGTCCGGGCCGAGCCGGAATTCCACCGTCGCCGCATGTGCCGTGTGCAGGGCCATTGCGATGGCGATCGGTGTCGCCAGCAGCAAACCGGCAACGCGGGCACGCTGCAAACGGGGGCGAGCGAATGGGGTTGAGGTTGCGGCAACTGCTGACTTGATGGTCATGACGGACTCCATGCGCCTGGTCACCCACGCAGCGGGTGCACAAACGCGCCCGGCACGACGATGGCAGACCCATTCTGTGTTCTGCAACTATGCTTTAAGAGTGTATGCCAAGGGCATGAAAAAACAAAGCAAATCGACTGCGACGATTGATCGCGGCAGCGCCCGTGCGCCCGGCTCGGGCACGCTCATCGGTGACTGCCGCCGATCAGCCGGCGGTGCAGGCGCCGAATCGACCACCAGACGCCAACCGCGACGAACGGAATCGCAATCGCCGCGCTGCTTTCCGGGCTCAACGGCCAGCCGAGCGCCTGCGCGCCCTTGGCGAGGTAGCTGATCAAGCCGACGATGTAGTACGTGATCGCCGCCACCGACAGCCCTTCGACCGTCGATTGCAGCTTGAGCTGCACGTCCTGCCGCTCGTTCATGGTGACGAGCAGCGCTTCGCTGTTCTGCTGCTGCTTGATCTCCACCCGCGTGCGCAGCAGGTTGCTCATGCGCGACACCCGCTGCGACAGCGCGTCCTGCCGGCGCACGGCCCACTCGCAGGTGTTGCGCGCCGGCGTCAGACGCCGATCCATGAAATCGCCGATGCTTTGCAGGCCGGGCAGACGCGCCTCGCCGAGATCGTGGATGCGCTTGTCGACCAGCGCGAAATACGCCGCGCTGGCCGAGAAACGCGAATGCAGTGCCGCGTACTGCGACTCGATCTGCCCGGCGAGGTGGGTTAGCCGGTCGAGCAGTTGCGGCTCTTCGTCGCGCTGCGCACTGCGGATGGCGGTGGCGAGGTCGGCCAGCTCGCGCTCGGCGTGGGCCAGTTCGCCCGACGCCTGCAGCGCCGCCGGAAAGCCCATCAGCGCGGCCATGCGGTAGGTCTCGATTTCGAGCAGGCGCTGCACCAGCCGGCCGAGGCCACGCGGCGAGGCATCGGTGGCGTCGCGCACGCGCACCTGCACGCGCGAGAAGCCGTCGGGATGGATGGCGAAATCGGTGAACACGACGTAACGGCCGTCCGACACCAGGGCGCCGACCAGCGTATCGTCGTACAGCCAGGCGGGCGCTTCGGCATCGGTGCCCGGCACCGCGCCGGGCAACACCCACAGATGCACCGCCACCAGTCGCTTGCCGGGCAAGGTATCGAGCCATTGCTGCGGCAGCGCGGCCGCAGCCGTCGGCGGCGGTCCGGCGTCCCCGTCCGCGGCCGCGCCGTCGCCGGCGAGCGGGCGCATGAAGGTCCAGCTGACGAACTCGGTGTGCCGCTCCCAGCGCAGGCGAAAGGCACCCACCTGGTGCCGCGAATGCGTGGTGCCGGCGTCGAGCGGCGGCAGATGATGATCGCGCAGCAGCGCCGATACGTGCTCGCGGCTCGCCTCGCGCGTCGCCGGGTCGGTCAGCATCACCACATGACTGATCGCCAGCGGCGCCGCCATCGGCTCCGGCGGCCGGGCATGGATTTCGTTGTGCAGGCTGATGCGCTGCGGGTGGTCGATCACGGCACGTTGCCTGCAATGGAAAAGCGGGAATGGCGTAGAGCGTATGTCAGGTATCGATTGGATAGCAATGCGCTAATGGCTTTTTGCTTCAAACGCAATCGTATCATCACATAACGAGCTATTTTCTTATAAGTCGACTTTTTGTAGTTTTGCTGCGCATGCCTTGTAGATTATCGCTTCTGGTGAAAAGCTGCTGCGCGGCGCCTGCTGCACCCGTCCCGGCACGCGAGCACGGGCCGCCCGCCAATCCGTCGTGGCGGGTTGCTGAGTGTCAGGTAATAGCTAAAATGTCATTGTCTGCGTATATCGCCATTTTTCATGTTTGCACTAAAAATGTCAGACGGCGGACGAGTTGTCATTCCCGTTGCCGTGCGCAAGGCACTGGGCCTGAAAGACGGCGAAACGGTGATCTGGGAGCTCGGCGACGGCGAGGCCCGGGTGTATTCGCGCAAAGAGCAGTTGCGCCGCGCACAGGCGATGGTCCGCAGGTACGTGCCGGAGAACGTCTCGCTGGTCGACGAGCTGATCGCTGAGCGTCGCGCCGAGGCAGCGCGTGACTGACGACTACGTGCTCGACGCGTCGGCGCTGCTGGCTTTTCTCAATGCGGAGGCCGGTGCCGATCGCGTGGCGGAGGTGTTGCTGAACCACCGTTGCGCCGTACTTGCGGTCAATCTGACCGAGGTGTTGAGCCGCCTGCTCGACTGGCAAGTTCCGCTGAGCGAAGCCGTGACCCGGCTGGACGCGCTCGACTTCCGCACCGAGCCGTACACGCGCACCCTTGCGCTCGACGCGGCGGCGCTGCGCGACAGCACGCGCGCGATCGGACTATCGCTCGCCGATCGCGCCTGCCTGGCGCTGGCGCAAAGCCTCGGCGCGACGGCGCTCACTGCGGATCGCGCCTGGGGCGCGCTCAACCTCGACTGCCGGATCGAGGTCATCCGTTGAGGCGGTGCAGCGCTGGTGCGGGCGACAATCGGCCCGTGCGGGGTTCATGGTCCGACGGGCTCACCGCGAACGGACGCCGATCGCTGCGCCGACTGCTACTTCAGCGACCGCTTCACCCAATCCGCCATCCGGCCGATGCCGCGCACGATGTTGTCGTTCTGCGTGGCGTAGCTGAAGCGGATGTGCTGGCCGTCACCCGGCACGCGGTGGCCGAAGTGGATGTCGGCGAGCACGGCGACGCCGGCCTCGTAAAGCAGCCGGCGGCGCAGTTCCTCGCTGTCGGCCAGCCCGGTCATCCGGCATAGCTCGCTGACGTTCGGCCATGCATAGAACGCGCCGCCGCTGGCCTGGCAGAGCACACCGGGTACTTCGTTGAGCAGGCCCACGATCAGGTTGCGCCGTTCGAGGAACTTGGCGCGCATCGCCTCGGCCTCGTGCTGCGGACCGCTGACGGCGGCGACGGTGGCCCATTGCGAGATATGGCTGGCACAACTGTCCGTGTTGGTGACCCATTTGGTGAACGCCGGCGCCAGCAGCTTGTTGGCGGTGAAGCCGATGCGCCAGCCGGTCATCGCCCAGGTTTTCGAGGCGCCGTCGGAGATGATGCAGCGCTCCTGCATGTCGGGCAGGCTGGCGAGCGAGGCGAAACCGCCCTCGTAGGTGAGCCGGCCGTAGATCTCGTCGCAGAACACCCAGATCTGCGGATGCTTGCGCAGGATCGCGGCGATGGCTTCGAGATCGGCGCGCGTGAGGATGCCGCCGGTCGGGTTCTGCGGGCTGTTGAGAATCAGCAGTTTCGTCTTCGGCGTGATCTTCGATTCCAGCTCGTTCGGGTCGAATGCGAAGTTGCGGCTCTCGCGCAGGTAAAGCGGCACCGGCACCGCGCCGTTGATCGCAATCTGCGACTCGTAAATCGGAAAGCCCGGCACCGGGTAAATCACTTCGTCGCCGGCGCCGTAATCGGTGGTCGACAGAATGGTGTACGCGATGAAGGGCTTGGCGCCCGCGCCGACGACGATGTCCTCGGGCGCAATCTCGAGGCCGCGCATGTCGCCCATGTAGGTGGCGACCGCATCGCGCAGCTCGGGGATGCCGGCGCTCGGCGTATAGCCGTGCTTGCCGAGCCGGATCGCCTCATGCCCGGCCTCCTGCACGTGCGTCGGCGCCGGGAAGTCGGGCTGGCCGATGCAGAAGCTGGTGATGTCGTAGCCCTCGGCGACGAGTTTGTTGACCTCCGCAAGCACCACGAAGGCGTTTTCGGTGCCGAGGGATTGGGCGCGGCGAGAGAGTTCGAGCGGCATGATGACGAGGCAGAGGTGAATCGATGAATCGGAAGGCAGGCAATACTAACGGCGCTTGCTGTTAACCAGCACGATGCCGACCGCGACAAAAACCAGCGCAGCCACCAGCGTCGGCGTAATCGTCTCGCCGAGCCAGACGGCGCCGAACACCAGCGCGAACAGCGGTGTCAGGAACACGAACACCGACACCTTGGTCGCCGGATAACGGCCGAGCAGCCACATCCACGCGAGGTAGCTGGCGAAGGCGCCGACGACGGTCTGCAACAGCAGCGAAAACCACGCGAAGCCGCCGAACGAGAACGACCACGCCTCGCCCAGCGCGAGCGAGACGAAGGGCAAGGCGACCGCGCTGACCGCCACCTGGTAGAAAAGCAGTTTCTCGGCCGAGACTTTGGTCAGGCCGCTGGTGCGGATGACCACGGTGGTCAGCCCCCACAGCGCCCCGGCGACCAGCGCCAGCACGTCGCCGCGCCACATGAGGGCGGCGTCGCGGCTGGCAGCGGTCGCCAGAAAGCTCTCGCGCAGCGCGAACACGATGGCCACGAAGGCCAGCAGCACGCCCGCCCATTGCGCCGGCCGCAGGCGCTCGGAGCGCACCGCCAGCGGCACCAGCGCGGCCACCCAGAGCGGCGAGGTATAGACGAACACGGTGAGCCGCGACGCCGTGGTGTATTGCAGCCCGGCGAACAGGCAGGCGAATTCAGCCGAGAACAGCGCGCCCGCGAGCAGCCCGGCGTAGAGCGAGCCGTCGCGCGCGAACAGGCGCACGCCGCGCCACGCGCACCACGCCCACAGGATCAGCGTGCCGCCCGCGAAGCGGATGAACGCCTGCAACACCGGCGGCACCTCGGGAATGGTGGCCTTGGCCAGCACCTGCTGGAAGCCCCAGAACAGGCAGCAGGCCAGCAGGATGGCGACCGCCAGCCCGTCGAGATGATCTTTGCGCGCGCTCGGTGTGCTCATGCGGGCATTGTGCCGGGAATGCCGCCCGCTACCCGGCCGGCGACGTCAGCTTCGGCATCGGCAAGGCGCCGGATGCACCGAAAGCGAAACATCCGATGCGACCCACGCTACTCCCGGCGCGACTGGCCGGCACGGCGTGCGGGCTATGGCTTTTTGCTTGAACGCCCATTGCATAAGGGCTCAAGGCTTGTTTATGCCTATTATCGACATTGGCGCTTTTGTCCGCTTTAGCCCAATGCCGACAGCGCAACAGCGCAAAAGCTGTATGCAATCGGCAAGCTGGCGCAGCAGCCGCGCGCGGAAGGACTGGGGAACGCTCCTCCTCCCGCTTGCCGGGGGAGATTGGAGGAGGTAAGCAATCTCGTCGGAGCGTCCACACGAAAGTGACCGCCGCCTTCATACCCCACCCCAACCCTCCCCGGCAAGCGGGGAGGGAGTGGCGAACACGCAGGCGCTCTTTTTGTGCAGTCCGCCGCCGCGATTCGCGCAAACGGTGCCGCTGCACCGATTTGCACCGCTGGACAGGGGGTCGGCGCCCATTCATCGAGCCTGTCGCCCCTTGGCACGGCAATTGCGATGCAGTGTCCGAACCCACTCGCTGGGCGCTCTACAACCAACCTCAAGACCATTGGGAGAAACCGACATGCCACAGATTACCCGCCGCGGCGCCGTCAAGACGCTGACCGCAGCGATCGTTGCCGCAAGTCTCGCACCGCTGTCCTTCGCGCAATCGAAGGACCCGATCAAGGTCGGTGTTCTGCACTCGCTCTCGGGCACGATGGCGATCTCGGAAACGGTGCTCAAGGACGTGGCCCTGATGGCCATCGACGAAATCAACGCCAAGGGCGGCGTGATGGGCCGCAAGCTCGAGCCGGTCGTAGTCGACCCGGCATCGAACTGGCCGCTGTTCGCCGAAAAGGCCCGCCAGCTGATCTCGCAGGACAAGGTCGCCGTGACCTTCGGCTGCTGGACCTCGGTGTCGCGCAAGTCGGTGCTGCCGGTTTACGAAGAACTGAACAGCCTGCTGTTCTACCCCGTGCAATACGAAGGCGAAGAGCTGTCGAAGAACGTGTTCTACACCGGCGCCGCGCCGAACCAGCAAGCGATCCCGGCCGTCGAATACCTGATGAGCAAGGACGGCGGCTCGGCCAAGCGCTGGGTGCTGCTCGGCACCGACTACGTCTATCCGCGCACGACCAACAAGATCCTGCGTGCCTTCCTGAAATCGAAGGGTGTCGCCGAAGCCGACATCATGGAGGAATACACGCCGTTCGGTCATAGCGACTATCAGACGATCATCGCCAAGATCAAGAAGTTCGCGTCCGAAGGCAAGAAGACCGCCGTCGTCTCGACCATCAACGGCGACTCCAACGTGCCGTTCTACAAGGAACTCGGCAACCAGGGCCTGAAGGCGACCGACGTGCCCGTCGTGGCGTTCTCGGTCGGCGAAGAAGAGCTGCGCGGCGTCGACACCAAGCCACTGGTCGGCCACCTCGCCGCGTGGAACTACTTCATGAGCCTGAAGAATCCGGCCAATGACGAGTTCACCAAGAAGTGGGCGGCCTATGCCAAAGCCAAGGGCATCGCCGGTCACAAGGACAAGCCGCTGACCAACGACCCGATGGAAGCCACCTACATCGGCATCTACATGTGGAAGCAGGCGGTCGAGAAGGCGAAGTCGACCGATACCGACAAGGTGATCGCCGCGATGGCCGGCCAGACCTTCAAGGCGCCGGGCGGCTTCACCTCGACGATGGACCCGAAAAACCATCACCTGCACAAGCCCGTGTTCATCGGCGAAGTGAAGGCCGACGGCCAGTTCAATGTGGTCTGGAAAACCAAGGGCCCGGTCAAGGCCCAGCCCTGGAGTCCGTTCATTGCCGGCAACGACAAGAAAAAGGACGAGCCGGATGGCAAGACCAAGATCTAGTCCGCTGGATCTGATACAGGCTTAGACGAATCCTCCGTGCGCCGGGGTTGGCCTGCGAGGCAGGGCCCCGGCATTTTTTTGTGCGAACGCTGTAGGAGCGGCTTGCCGCGACCCGTAGGGCCTCCATCCACCGGTGACGCACATCGCCACGCCTTGGTCGCGGCAAGCCGCTCCTACAAATTTCCGATTTGGCAGCTATGACTATTCGATCAGGCATCACCCGATTTGCGCGCAGATGTGCGACCGTGGCGATATTCTCGTTCGCGCTCGCTGCGCACGCCTTGACGCCTGACACGGCCAAAGCGATTGCCGGCGGCGACAACGATGACCGCATCAAGGCGCTGTCGGCCGCCGTGGCCGCGCCCGACGAGGCGCTGTCGAAGCTGATCGACGCGCTGCTCGACGATTCGGCCAAGCTCGCCGGTGACAAGGTACTGATCGTCGCCGACGGCAAGGCGACCGACGCCGCGACCGGCGCCGAGTCGCCGTTGCCCGAAGGCGTCGAAGACGTCGTCAACAACAACCGCATGCGGCGCGAACTCGAAGCCGCGAAGGCCGCGCTGGGCCTCTTCTCCGACAGCGTCCGCGTGCGCAACAACGCGATCGCCGAACTCAAGGATTCCGCCGACGAGAGCAAGCTGCCGCTCGTCGACCGGGCACTCGCGAAAGAAACAGATTCTTCGCTCAAGGCCAAGCTCGAACAGCTGCGCGCCGCGATGCTGATCGCCTCGGGCGACAAGCAGAAACGCATCGACGCCGTCAACGCGCTTGCGAGCAGTTCGCAACCGAGCGTGCGTTCGCTGCTGCAGGAGCGGCTCAATGCGGGCGGCGAGACCGACCCAGAAGTCCGCGCCGCGCTGACCACGGCCATCAAGGGTGTCGAGAGCCGCCTCGCGTGGGGCGAACGGCTCGGCGTGATCTTCAGCGGCCTGAGCCTCGGCTCGATCCTGTTCCTCGTCGCGCTCGGGCTCGCGATCACCTACGGCCTCATGGGCGTCATCAACATGGCGCACGGCGAGCTCTTGATGATCGGCGCCTACGCGACCTACCTCACACAGAACGCGTTCCGGCAATACCTGCCCGGCGCGTTCGACTACTACATCGTCGCCGCGATTCCGGTCTCGTTTCTGGCCGCCGCACTGGTCGGCGCCGCGCTCGAACGCACGGTGATCCGCTGGCTGTATGGCCGCCCGCTCGAAACCCTGCTCGCAACCTGGGGCATCTCGCTGGTGCTGATCCAAGCCGTGCGCACGATCTTCGGCGCGCAGAACGTGCCGGTCGAGAACCCGTCGTGGCTCTCGGGCGGCGTCGAAGTGATGTCGAACCTCACGCTGCCGTACAACCGCATCGCGATCCTGTTCTTCTCGTTCTTCGTGCTCGCGATGGTGTGGCTGCTGATCAGCAAGACGCGGCTCGGCCTGTTTGTACGTGGCGTCACCCAGAACCGCAGCATGGCGGCCTGCATGGGCGTCAACACGGCGCGCATCGACACCTATGCCTTCGCGCTGGGCGCCGGCATCGCCGGCCTCGCGGGCTGCGCGCTGTCGCAGGTCGGCAACGTCGGCCCCGATCTCGGCCAGGGTTACATCGTCGACTCGTTCATGGTCGTCGTGCTCGGCGGCGTCGGCCAGCTGGCAGGTACCGTGTACGCCGGCCTGGGCCTCGGCGTCCTCAACAAGTTCCTCGAGGGCTGGACCGGTGCCGTGCTCGCCAAGATCATCGTGCTCGTGTTCATCGTCGTCTTCATCCAGCGCCGTCCGCAGGGCATCTTCGCCCTCAAGGGCCGCAGCGCGGAGGCCTGAGCGATGAGCACTACCGCGCTTCCCACACCTGATTCGCCGGCAGCGGCACCGACCCAGGCATCCCTGCTAGGCACCCGCGGCCGCATCGTGCTGATCGCCGTGATCGCGGCAATCGTCGTGCTGGTACCCGTGTTGAATCTCGTGATCCCCGAGGGCAATGTCTTTCATCTGTCGGACTACTCGGTGTCGCTGCTCGGCAAGATCATGTGCTACGCGATCTGTGCGCTGGCAATGGACCTGATCTGGGGCTACACCGGCATCCTCTCGCTCGGCCACGGCCTGTTCTTCGCGCTGGGCGGCTATGCGATGGGGCAGTACCTCATGCGCCAGATCGGCCGCGACGGCGTCTACAAGAGCGACCTGCCCGACTTCATGGTGTTCCTCGACTGGAAAACGCTGCCGTGGCACTGGACCGGCAGCGAATACTTCGTCGTGCAGATGCTGCTGGTCATCCTCGTGCCCGGCCTGCTCGCCTTCGTGTTCGGCTTCTTCGCGTTCCGCTCGCGCATCAAGGGTGTCTACTTTTCGATCATCACGCAGGCGCTGACCTTCGCCGCGATGCTGCTGTTCTTCCGCAACGAGACGGGCTTCGGCGGCAATAACGGCTTCACCGACTTCAAACGCATCCTCGGTGTGCCGGTCGCGACGCCCAGCATGCGCGTGTTCCTCTGCGTGCTCACGGGCCTCGTGCTGGTCGGCTTCTACGTGCTGTCGAAATGGATCATCGCGAGCAAGTACGGCCGCGTGCTGCAGGCGATCCGCGACGCCGAGTCGCGCGTGCTGTTCACCGGCTACAACACGCTCTGGTACAAGCTCTCGATCTGGACCTTTTCGGCCGTGATGTGCGGCATCGCGGGTGCGCTCTACGTGCCGCAGGTCGGCATCATCAACCCCGGCGAGATGGCGCCCGCAGCGAGCATCGAGATCGCAATCTGGACCGCGGTCGGCGGCCGCGCGACGCTGATCGGCCCCATCATCGGCGCCTTCTTCGTGAACGGCGCCAAGAGTTACTTTACGGTGGCCTTCCCCGAGTACTGGCTGTATTTCCTCGGGGCGATGTTCATCGGCGTCACGCTGTTCCTGCCGCAGGGCATCGTCGGCCTGATCCGCAAGCTCGCCGCGAAAGGGGGTACGAAATGACGCCCGATCTGCAGGAAGACGGCAGCAAGCGCCGCGAAGACTATCTTGCGCGTCACGCCGAAACCTATTCGGCCGACGGCTCGGGTGGTCAGGCCGCATTCGGCCGCGTGGTCGGCGACGAGGTCGACACCGCGCATGGCGGCATTCTCTACGTCGACGACATCACGGTCTCGTTCGACGGCTTCCGTGCGCTCAACAAGCTCACGCTGAACATCGCGGTCGGCGAGCTGCGCTGCATCATCGGCCCCAATGGCGCCGGCAAGACGACGATGATGGACGTCATCACCGGCAAGACCAGGCCCGACAGCGGCCGCGCGTTCTTCGGCTCCAACATCGATCTGCTGCGCCTGCGCGAGAGCGAGATCGCAGGCCGTGGCATCGGCCGCAAATTCCAGAAGCCCACGGTTTTCGAGCAGCTCTCGGTGTTCGAGAACCTCGAACTCGCACTCAAGATGGACCGCCGCGTGCGCGCCTCGCTGATGCACCGGCTGTCGACGCACGACCGCGACCGCATCGCCGAGATGCTCAAGCTGATCCACCTGCGCGACAGCGGCGATCGCATCGCGGCCAACCTCTCGCACGGCCAGAAGCAGTGGCTCGAGATCGGCATGCTGCTGATGCAGGACCCGAAGCTGCTGCTGCTCGACGAACCCGTCGCCGGCATGACCGACGAGGAGACCGAACGCACGGCCGAGCTGTTCCTCTCGCTCGAAGGATCGCACTCGCTGGTGGTCGTCGAGCACGACATGAAATTCATCGGCGAGCTGGTCAACGGCGGCCAGCGCGAAAAGAAAAAGATCGTGACCGTGCTGCACGAGGGCAGCGTGCTCGCCGAGGGCGCGCTCGCCGACGTGCAGGCCAACGAGCGTGTGGTGGAGGTCTATCTTGGTCGCTAACGCTCCTGTAGGAGCGGCTTGCCGCGACCTTTCGCGGCGTCGCAGCCGTTCTCTTTCGTGCGACCTGGGTCGCGGCAAGCCGCTCCTACAAGGATGTATTCATGCTTGAACTGAAAGACGTCAACCAGTATTACGGCGGCTCGCACATCCTGCGCAACGTCGCGCTCGAGGCCAGGGTCGGCGAGATCACGGTGGTGCTCGGCCGCAATGGCGTCGGCAAGACGACGCTGCTCAAGAGCATCATGGGCGTGGTGCCGATCAAGAGCGGCAGCATCGCGCTCGACGGCCAGCCGATCCAGAAAGAAACTTCGTACGAGCGCGTGCGTCGCGGCATCGGCTTCGTGCCGCAGGGCCGCGAGATCTTCGGCCGGCTGACGGTCGAGGACAACCTGAAGATGGGTCTGGCCTACAAATCGGGCAGTGCGCCGATTCCGGCCGAGCTGTTCGAGCTGTTCCCGGTGTTGAAGCAGATGCTCAACCGCCGCGGCGGCGACCTCTCGGGCGGCCAGCAACAGCAGCTGGCAATCGCGCGTGCGTTGTCGGCAAACCCGAAGCTGCTGATCCTGGATGAGCCGACCGAGGGCATCCAGCCCAGCGTGATCAAGGACATCGGCCGCGTGCTCAGGCTGCTCGCCGACCGCAAGACGATGGCGATCCTGCTCGTCGAGCAGTACTACGACTTCGCCGCCGAGCTGGCGGATCGGTACATCGTGATGGAACGCGGCGAAGTCATCAAACGCGGGCGCGGCGCTGACATGGAAGCCGACGGGGCTCGGCAGCTGGTGTCGATCTAAGTCGGCCGCGTGACGTTGTCGGGCGTAAGAGCCTCGACGCAGATTAGCGCTGATTAAAAGCTCAAAAAATCGGCGGCAATCTGCGTCAAATCTGCGGCAATCTGCGTCAAAAAGGTTTGGCGCTGTACCGACCTGCGGTTGTGTCAGCTGTGCTTCTTCACCCAGGCAACGTAGGCATTGACCCAGCCCTGCAGGAAGTCCTTGCTCGCGGGGCCGATGTTGCCGGCCTCGTCGAACAGCCCCTCCTTGACCTGGATATAGGCTTCGGGCTGGTTCAACGTGGGCATATCGAGGAAGGCCAGCACGTTGCGTAGATGCTGTTGCGCCATCGCGGTGCCGATCGGGCCGGGCGAAGCACCGATGACGCCGACCGGTTTGCCCTTCCAGGCGCTCTTGCCGTAGGGCCGCGACCCGACGTCGAGCGCGTTCTTCAATACGCCCGGCATCGAGCGGTTGTACTCGGGCGTTACCACCAGCACCCCCTTCGCGGCCGCGACCCTCGCCTTGAACGCTTCGACGACCGGCGCCAGCGCGCCGTCGTTGTCCTGGTCGTAGAGCGGCAGGTTACCGATGTCGAGCTGGGTCAGTTCGAAATCGGCGGGAAACAGCCGGGCGAGCGCGGTCGCCAGCCGGCGGTTGTGCGAATCCTTGCGCAGGCTGCCGACGATGACGGCGATGGGATATTGGCTCATCTGATGCCTCAAAAAACGGATGGAACAGGGGCAAAGCGCCCACCGTTGAGTCTATGCCCGGCCGCTGTCAGGCGCCGGTGTATGCACCGCTAGACGAACTCGCCTTCGCGCATCCATTTGGTCGCCACGTACTTCTCGCCGAGCGTGACCGGCGTGCCGCCGTGCAGCGTCTTGGTATCGGGATGCGGGCGGTCGTAGCCGAAGAACACGGCGGAGCCCTTGATCGGCGCCACTTCCAGCCCGACGTCGGGGAAGTTGGTGGCGCCGCCGCGTTGCGGCGTGCGCAAGTACATCACGATGGTGCCCACGCGCTGGCCGCCGCGCTGCAGGATGCGCGGCGTGCCCGGCTGCGCCGGATCGAAGTAGTCGTAGTGCGGCACGTACTGCGCACCGTGGCGGTAGCGCAGCACCTGCAGACCCTCGCCGTTCTCGTATGGCCAGCGCACCAGTGCGGCGAGGCGCCGCTCGATGCGCTCGCACAAGGGATTTTCGCCGCGATTGAAGAACATGCCGTCGCTGGTGCGGGCGCTGTTCACTTCGTCGCCGCCGGTCTGGTTGTCCACCGTCAGCGAGCGGGCAAGTTTGGGCTGCGCCAGTTCGATCAGTTGGTCGCACTCATCGTGGTCGAGCACATTGCCGAAGACGATCACGCGCGGATGCTTCAGCACCGTCCACACTTCCACCTGGCGATCACCGGCGTCGACAACGGTGGGCGATTGCGTGAGGTCCGGCCCCGGAATCAGCACCGAATTGACCGACGGCGCGCCGGCGCGATGGGCGACCAGCTGCTGCCCGAGCGCTTCCGCCATCGCGGTGCGGACCAGATCGGGATGCCAGCCGCTCGCCAGCGCAGACTTGGTCAGACTCTCGGCCGAGTGCCCGCGCGCCAGACATTCGTTGAGCCATTTCAGGAGATCGGGATTCACGTTCGACATGGCGAAAGTTTACGAAAAGCGCTGTGGCGAAGCGCTTTTCGTCCCTGGCCGCCGACCAGCCCGGCCGCTACTGGATGCCGAGCGCAGCCTTGATTTGCGTCAGCGCCGCCGGGTCTTCGATGGTGGTCAGATCGCCCGGATCGCGCCCTTCGGCCAGCGCCTGGATCGAGCGGCGCAGCAGCTTGCCGGAGCGCGTCTTCGGCAGCAGCGTGACCAGATGCACGGCACCGGGACGGGCGATGGCGCCGATTTCGCGGTCCACCGTCTGCGCGATGGCGGTCTTGGTTGCGTCCGACGCCTGCGACGGATCCTTGAGCACGACGAAGGCGACCGGAATCTGGCCTTTCAACTGATCGGCCACGCCGACCACGGCGCATTCGGCAACCAGCGGATTGGCCTGCACGGCCTCCTCGATTTCGCGGGTGCCCAGGCGGTGGCCGGCAACGTTGATCACGTCATCGGTGCGGCCGAGGATGAAGTAGTAACCATCCTTGTCGCGCGTCGCCCAGTCGAAGGTGCTGTAGACCTGCTCGTCGCTGAAGGTGCCGAAGTAGGTCTTGACGAAGCGCTCGTCGTCGCCCCACACCGTCATCAGCGCGCCCGGCGGCAGCGGCGCATCGATCACCAGCACGGCTTTCTCGTCGGCCGCGACGGTGCCGCCGCTCTCGCTCTTCAGCTTGACGTTGAAGCCATACACCGGGAACGAGGGCGAGCCGAACTTGCGCGGCGTATCCTCGATGCCCACCTGCGCGGAGAGAATCGGCCAGCCCGATTCGGTCTGCCAGTAGTTGTCGATGATCGCGACGCCGCCGAGCGCGTCGCTGACCCAGCGCGCAGTCGGTTCGTCGAGCGGTTCGCCGGCCAGGAACAGGTATTTCAGCGCCGGCAGTTTGTGCTGCTGCATGAATTTCGGATCCTGCTTCTTCAGCACGCGCACCGCGGTCGGCGACGAGAACATCGTCTTCACCTTGTTCTCGGCGCAGATCTTCCACCAGATCGCCGGATCGGGCCGCAGCGGCACGCCTTCGTACATGATGGTGGTATTGCCGTTGAGCAGCGGGCCGTAGACGATGTAGCTGTGGCCGACCACCCAGCCGATGTCGCTGGTGCAGAACATCGTTTCGCCGGGATCGAGACCGAAGATTTTCTTCATGCTCGAGGTCAGCGCCACGGCATAGCCGCCGGTGTCGCGCTGCACGCCCTTCGGCTTGCCGGTAGTGCCGCTGGTGTAGAGGATGTAGCTCGGATGCGAGGATTCGACCCATTCCACCGGCACCGTCTTCATCATGTTCGACGCGCGGAAGCCCGCCCAGTCGATGTCGCGGCCGGGCACCGTTTTCATTGGCTCCAGTCCACGATCGAACAGCAGCACCTTGGCCGGCTTGTGTTCGGCGAGATCGATGGCGGCGTCGAGCAATGGCTTGTAGGGCACCACCTTGCCCATGCGCATGCCGGCGTCCGCCGACACGATCACCGTCGGTTTGGCGTCGTCAATGCGGGTGGCGAGCGAGGCGGAGGCGAAACCGCCGAACACCACGGAGTGAATGGCACCGATGCGCACCGTGGCGAGCATCGCGAACACCGCCTCCGGGATCATCGGCATGTAGATCAGCACGCGGTCGCCCTTGCCGACGCCCAGGCCCTGCAGCATGGCGGCGACGCGGTTGACCTCGGCGTACAACTGCTTGAACGTGTATTTGGTCTCGACGTCGGTCTCGGTCGAGATGAAGTGCAGCGCGGTCTGCTCGCCGCGGCGCTCGACGTGACGATCCACCGCGTTGTGGCACAGATTGGTGGTGCCGCCGACGAACCATTTGGCGAACGGCGGCCGCGAGAAATCGCAAATTTGCGTGGGCGGGGTCTTCCAGTCGATCACGCGGGCTTCGTCGGCCCAGAACGCGTCGCGTTCCTTGATCGAGCGGTTGTAGTGGTCGAGATAGGCAGCCATGCGATTCCTCCACGTTGGATCAGCGGACAGTCCGTGCGCGACACTTGCGCAGCCACGGACAGCGTTCGCCGCATTGTGCCACCGGGTGCCTTACACGAAGCTGAGGTCTTATATAAGACTTGCGTTCGATTCGCTATCGTCTTTTTGGTTAAAACGCTTATTTCAACTGGGTTACAACGCAGTTTTTTACAAAGTCGACTTTATATAAAAACACCATTGCAGCCCAATTGCAGTATCGCTTTGGCCGAAAAGGTGAACTGCGTCATACGGCGTCGTCAACGATGGAGACGCCAGTCGGCAACCGGCGCGCGGCCGGACGAAGCGCCTCGCGAGCAGGTCCGGCGCAACATGGTCCCGACGACCGGGCGCGGGCTCTGCAGGCGGGTCGACGGCACAATCCGCGCGCGGTCGTACGCTCAATCGCCGGCAGCCGGCGCTTTCGGACGGCGGCGGAACAGGCCGCCGATGCGACTCAATCCACGCTTGACTGCGCCCTCGAAGTCGTCGAAGAAGGTGAACACCGCCGGAATCACCAGCAGCGACAGCACCGTCGACGTAATCAAGCCGCCGATCACCGCCACCGCCATCGGCGAGCGGAAACTCGGATCCGCCGTGCCGCTGCCGAGGGCGATCGGCAGCATGCCGGCGCCCATCGCGATGGTGGTCATGATGATCGGCCGCGCCCGTTTGTGGCAGGCGTCGAGCAAGGCGTCGAAGCGGCTCATGCCGTGGTCGCGCCGTGCCACGATGGCGTATTCCACCAGCAGGATCGAGTTCTTGGTCGCCACCCCCATCAGCATGATGAGACCGATCAAGGACGGCATCGAAAAACTCTTCTGCGCGATCAGCAGGCCGACGAAGGCGCCGCCGAGCGACAGCGGCAGCGCCGCCAGAATCGTCACCGGGTGCAGGAAGTCCTTGAACAACAGCACCAGCACGATGTAGATGCAGAGCACACCGGTCAGCATCGCCAGACCGAAGCTGGCGAACAGTTCGCCCATCACCTCGGCATCGCCGACCTCGATCACCTTGACGCCGGGCGGCAAGCCGGCGATGGCGGGCAGCTTGCTCACCGCCTCCACCACGTCGCCCAGCGGCGCACCGGACAGCTCAATCTCGAAGTTGATGTTGCGCGACCGGTCGTAGCGGTCGATCACCGCCGGTCCGCTCGCCACCGACAGATCGGCCACCGAGGCCAGCAGCACCGGCCCCTTGCTGCCCGGCACCGTCAAGCGGCCGAGCGCCTCCAGATCCTGCCGGGCATCGGTGGCGAGCTTCACCACGATCGGTACCTGGCGCTGCGACAGGTTCAACTTGGGCAGGAACTGGTCATAGTCGCCCACCGTCGCGATGCGTAACGTCTCGGCGATGGCGGCGCTGGTCACGCCAAGCTCCGCCGCGGTGGCGATGTTGGGCTTCACGGCAATCTCCGGGCGCACCAGACTCGCCGTCGAGGTGATGCTGCCGAGATTGGGAATGGTGCGCAAATCCTTCTCGACCGCCCGCGCCGCGGTGGCGATGGCGTTCGGATCGTCGCCGGTGAGCACCAGAATGTATTTCTCGCCGGAGCCGCCGAGCCCGACCTTGCTGCGCACGCCGGGCACCTGCTCGAGCACCTTGCGGATGTTGGCCTCGATCGGCTGCTTGCGCTCCGGCCGTTGCACGCGTTCGGTCAGCAGGATGGTCAGCGTCGCCTTGCGCACCTCGGCCAGCCCCTGCGGCGCGAACGGATCGGTCCCGGCGGCGCCGCCGCCGATGGTGGTGTAGACCGACTTCACGTGCGGCACCGTCATCACCAGTTGCCTGGCTTGTTCGGCCGCGACCTTGGTGTCCGCCAGCGTCGAGCCCGGCGCCAGTTCGAGATAAACCTGCGTCTGCGAGTTGTCGTCCGGCGGGATGAAGCCGGTCGGCAGCAGCGGAATCAGCAGGATCGAGCCGGCGAAGAACGCGCCGGCCGCTACCAGCGTGATCCAGCGGTGCTTCAGGCACCAGGCCGCCCAGCGCATGTAGATTTGCAGCCACTTCGGCTCGCGATGCGCGGCGACCATCGGTTTCATGATGTAGGCGGCCATCATCGGCGTCAGCATCCGTGCCACCACCAGCGAGGCGAACACGGCGAGCGCCGCCGTCCAGCCGAACTGCTTGAAGAATTTGCCGGCGACGCCGCTCATGAATGCCGTCGGCAGGAACACGGCAATCAGCGTAAAGGTCGTCGCGATCACGGCAAGACCGATCTCGTTGGCCGCCTCCATCGCCGCCTGATACGGCGTCTTGCCCATGCGCAGATGGCGCACGATGTTCTCCACCTCCACGATGGCATCGTCGACCAGAATCCCGATCACCAGCGACAGCGCCAACAGCGTCACCACATTGATCGAGAAGCCGAGGTAGTACATGCCGATGAAGGCGGGGATTGCCGACAGCGGCAGCGCCACCGCCGACACCAGCGTCGCCCGCCATTCACGCAGGAACAGAAAGACCACCAGCACCGCCAGCAGCGCCCCTTCCAGCAGCAGCTTGATCGAGGCTTCGTACTCCTCCTCGACCGGCGTCACGAAGTCGAACGACTCGCTCAATTCGAGATCGGGATGTTCGAGCTTGAGTTGATCGAGCGCCTTGTGGATGCCGGCGCCCACCTCGACTTCGCTGGCGCCCTTCGAGCGCGACACTTCGAAGCCGACCACCGGCTTGCCGTTGAGCATCGCGGCGGAGCGCTGCTCGGCGATGGTGTCGACCACGGTGGCGATCTGGTCGAGCCGGACGCGGCGACCGTCGGCAAGCGCAATCTCGTAGCCGGCCAGTTCTTCCGCCGAATGCACGGTCGCCAGCAGCCGCACCGATTGCTCCGCGCCGCCCAGATCGGTGCGACCGCCGGCCGCCTCGACCTGCACCTGTTTCAGTTGCCGCGACACGTCGGCGGCGCTCACCCTGAGCGCCTGCATGCGCAGCGGATCGAGCTGCACCTGCACCTGGCGGTCGACGCCGCCGACCCGCGCCACCGCGCCGACGCCGCGCACCGCCAGCAGCTTGCGGGTCAGCGTGTTGTCGACGAACCAGGACAGCGCCTCGTCGTCCATCCGCTTCGAGGCGATGGTGAAGGCGAGTACCGGGCTGCCGGCGAGATCTATCTTGTTGATCACCGGGTCGCGCAAATCGCCCGGCAGCTCGGCGCGTACGCGCGACACCGCCGAGCGCACGTCGTCCACCGCCTCCTGCACCGGCTTTTCCAGCCGGAATTCGGCAGTGATGGTGACGCCGCCGTCCTGCACCTTGGTGTAGATGTGCTTGATGCCTTGCAGCGTGGCAATCGAGTTCTCGATCTTGCGCGCCACCTCGTTTTCGAGCTGTCCCGGCGCCGCACCGGGCAGCGAGGCCGCGACGGTGACGGTCGGCAGGTCGAGATCCGGGAAGTTCTGCACCTTCATCGACGAGAACGAGAACAATCCCGCCAGCGTCAGCAGCACAAAGATCATCACCGCCGGGATCGGGTTTTTGATCGACCAGGAGGAGACATTCATCATGCTCAGGCTCCTGCCTTGCCGGCGGCCGGCGCTTTGCCGGGCGCCGGTGCGGCGGTGACGCGAACCACATCGCCCTCGGCGAGGAACGCCGCGCCGCTCGCCACCACCTCGTCACCCGCCTTGAGGCCGCCGGTGATCTCGACGCGATCGGCCATCCGGCGTCCGGTCTGCACCTTGAGCTGGCTCACCTTGCTCCCGGCGTCCAGCTTGAACACGTAGCTGAAGCCGTCGCGCAACACCACTGCCTGCTGCGGCAGCGACAGGGCGCCCGCCGCGCCGACCGCGAACTCGCCGCGCGCAAACATGCCGGCGCGGGCGTCGCCATGCTTCGCCAGATCGACATAGACGATGGCGTTGCGCGACGTCGCATCCACCGTCGGCGCCACCACCCGCACGCGGCCGTTGACCGTGGCACCGCCGGGCGTGGTCACGGTGACCGCCTGCCCCGGCGCGACCTTCGGCAGCTCGCTCGCGGTCACTTCGGCACGCCATTCCAGACGGCTGCCGCGGATCAGCCGGAACAGCTCCTGGCCGGTGCCGACGACGGCACCCACGGTTGCCGCCCGCGCCGAAATCACGCCGTCGTCCGGCGCCAGCACGCGCGTGTAGCCGACCCGGAGCTGGCCGTTGTCGCGCGCCGCCTTCGCCGCCTGCAAACGGGCTGCGGCCGTCTTGGCGGCGGTGACGTATTGGTTGATCTGCTGCGCCGACATGGCGCCGCTGTCCTGCAGGGTGCGGGCGCGCGCCGCGTTGGCCTCGGCTTCGGCGAGCGCCGCCGCGGGCGCCGCCCCCGCCCCCCGCCGTTGGGCCCCCTCCGCGCCCCACCGTTCACGCGCGCACGAGG
>JAPUER010000016.1:0-48737 GCA_027492485.1 Betaproteobacteria bacterium | reverse complement strand
GAGCGCCGCCTCGGCCTCGGCGACCGCAGCCGTCTGTTGCGCCAGATCGGCGCGCATCGTTTCCGGCGCGAAGGTGGCGAGCACCTGCCCGCGCTTGACCACGTCGCCGACGTTGACCCGCACCTCGTTTAGCCGCAGTCCGGCCCATTCGGCGCCGACGATCGCCTCCTGCCACGGCGCGATGTTGCCGTTGGCGGCGAGCTTCACCGGCCATTCCGACTGCGTCGCCCGCGCCGTGGTCACTGTCAATGCCGGCTTGGCGACGGCAACGGCGGCTTTCTTGTCGTCGGCGGCGCGCACGCTGCCTGCGCCGATGACACCCAGGCCGCATGCAACCGCAAGGGCGAGCACCAGCGTCTTGCGTTGCAAAAAGAGGTTAGCGAAACTCATGGACGATTCTCCGAAACTTGTACTTGCGTCTGCTCCCAGCCGCCGCCGACGGCGCGGTAGAGCGAAATGGCAGCGTTGAGGCGTTCGCGCTCCAGCGCGAGCACGGCGACCTGTGCCGCGAGCACCGCGCGGCGGGCGTCCTCCAGTTCGAGCACGCTGCCGGCACCGGCTGCAAGCCGCGCCTCGGCTGCCTTCTCGAACGCCCGATAGCCGCCGAGCGCCGTCTGCAACTGCGGCGCGCGATGCCGTGCGGCGTTGAGTTGCGTCAGCGCCTCCTCCACCTCGCGCACGGCGCGCACCGCCGTCGCCCGCCAGCCCGCCAGCGCCTCGTCGTAGCGCGCCTGCGCCAGCGCCACCGCAGCCGTGCGCCGGCCGGCGTCGAACAACGGCACCATCAGCGATGGCCCGAAGCCCCAGGTGGCGCCGCTTACGGTAGCGCCGGCGACACGGCCGACGCCATAGCCGATGTTGCCGGTCAGCGACAGGCGCGGATAGCGATCGGCCTCCGCGGCACCGATCTCGGCGGTCAACGCCGCCAGTTCGCGCTCGGCGGCGGCAAGATCGGGCCGCTGGCTGAGCACCCCGGCCGGCACCGTGCCCACCGCCGGTGCAACGGGGCTGGGCAACGTCGCGCGGCCGTCCGCCAGCAGCGTGCGCAGTTCGGATTCCGGCAGCGCGGTCAGCGCCACCAGCGCCTTGACGCCGAGGTCGACCTCCGCGCGTTGCGCCAACAGGCGGGCGGCGGCTTCGGCGGCGCTCGCCCTGGCCAGCTCGGCGTTGGCCGGTGCCTCGAAGCCGGCGCTGGTCTTCAATGCGGTCAGCCGCGAGGTCTCAGCGCGGCTGGCGGCATCGCGCTCATAGCCGCCGAGCAGCGCTTCGCCGACGCGCAGGTTCACGTAGGCCGCCGCCACCTCGGCGGCAAGCGCGACGCGCGCCTGATGCCAGTCGGCGTTGCGCGCGGCAAAGCGGGCGTCGGCGGCGTCGCGGACGCGGCGATTGCCGCCGAACAGATCGACCTCCCAGGCCGCCTGTGCCGAGGCGAGCGCGCGGCTGACCGCGCCGAGGCCATCGCCGCTGTCGCCACGGGTCGCCGCAGCGCTGCCGTTCAGCGCCGGCAACGCGCTGCTGCCGGCAATGCCCTGCGTCGCCCGAGCCTGCGCGATGCGGGCGCTGGCCTGCGCGAGGCCGGGGCTGCTCTGCTGCGCGGCGGCAATCAGCCGCGTCAGCGTGGCGTCGTTCCATTGCGCCCACCAGCGTTGCAGCGACTGGCCGTCGCCGTCGTGCGGCAGCGGCGCCTGCCAGGCGGTGGCGGCGGTGGCCAGGTTGGTTGCCGGTGGCGCGTACTGCGGGCCGACGGCGCAGGCGGTCAGCAGCAATGTCGCCGTCAGCGCGCTGGCCGTCGCCGCCCGCCATCGCGGTCGCCGGCCCCGAGGTTGCAGGCGGCTGGCCCGCGCAGGATGTCTCGCTGTCATGGCGTGAACTCGCTGGTTGGAATGGGTTCGGTAGGAGGCTCGCCAGCCGCGCGCGGCAACACGGCGTCGAGCGCCATCTCGACGCTGCGCACGACGCGGGCGAAGGATTCGTCGGTCTGCTCCTTCATGTCCAGGTGCAGCGCACCGGTGAAGGCGCAGCGCAGGAAGTGCAGTTGTTCCGCGCTCAGCGGGGTGCCGACCGCCGCGGCGCCGCCGGCCAGAATGCCCATCACGCGGGCGTCGAATTGCTGCAACCACTGGCGGATGCCGGCGTCCTCGTCGCTGGCGACCAGCAGACCGAGCAGCAGCCGGAACCACTGCCGATCCGACTTCTCCGGCGTCAGCAATTGCCGGAACTGCGCCACCGTCATGCTGCCGCCGGCGGCGAGCCCAGCCAGCGGCGCCGCCCTGGCGCCGAGCGGCGCCAGCAGCGTCTCGACGCCGTATTGCGCGGTCGCCCGCAGCAGATCGTTGCGCGTCGGGAAGTAATAAGTGAGATGACTTTGCCGGATACCGGCCCGCGCGGCAACGGCGTGCTGCGTCAGCGCGTGAAAACCCTCGGTCAGCAGCAATTCAGCCGCTGCCGCGAGAATCTTCTCGCGCTTGGGTGCCGTGGGTTTCAACTGCGCGAAACCGGGGATGCAAAGTTTGATGTTCACGTTTTGGTTATCGTACCAAATGCCTGCGCGACAACGACGAGGTATTTGGTATTAAAACCAAATTTTTCGATCAACTTACTACGTTAAACGCCTATCTCATTGGGCTCACGACACGAAAATGCAATAAGTCGAGTTTTAGCGATATTCAGCCCGTAGCCCTTTTCCAATGGACGTTTCAATAAAAAGCTGTATATGAATCAGACGTCGCCAAGCCCCTCGTCCACCACCGCGACGGCTACCGGAAGCGCTCCGCAACGAGGCGCCACCCCTCTGTTAGCATCGTCCGCCGTGAAACTGCCTTCCCCCCTGCTGGCGCTGCTCGCCGCGCTGTTCCTGGCCGCCTGGCTGATCCCGTCCGCCTACCGCACCCTGGTTCGCCCGGACGAAGGCCGCTACGCCGAAATCGCGCGCGAGATGGCCGTCTCCGGCGACTACGTGACGCCGCGGCTGAACGACCTCAAGTATTTCGAGAAGCCGCCGCTGCAATACTGGGCCACCGCGCTGGCGATCGACAGTTTCGGCCTCAACAATTTCACCGGTCGCTGGTGGCCGGCGTTCACCGGCCTGCTCGGCCTGCTGTTCACCTGGTGCGCCGCCCGCGCCCTCGCCGGCCGCGACACCGCACTGGTCACCACCGCCGTGCTCGGCGCCATGTGCTACTACTTCCTGATCGCCCACATCAACACGCTCGACATGGGCCTGAGCGCGTTCATGACGCTGACCCTGGTCGGCATGCTGCGCGGCTTTGGCGTGCAGGGGCAATCGCCGGGCGTCGCCCGCGGCTGGATGGTGGCGGCCTGGGCGGGCGCGGCGCTGGCCTTCCTGTCCAAGGGCCTGATCGGCATCGTGCTGCCCGGCGCCATCTTCGTCATCTACCTGCTGGTCACCCGGCAGTGGCGGCTGTTGACCCGGCTGGAGTGGGTCTGGGGGCCGCTGGTGTTCCTGCTGATCGCCGCGCCGTGGCCGATCCTGGTGCAGTCGCGCAACCCCGAGTGGGCCAACTTCTTCTTCATTTACGAGCATTTCGGCCGTTTCGCCAACGAGGAGCACGACCGCATCGGCTCGCTGTTCTACTTCGTGCCGCTGGTGATCGTGGGCCTGATGCCGTGGACGCCGGCGCTGATCAAGCTGCTGCACCGCGACGGCTGGCGCACGCTGCGCCAGACTTACGCCGGGGCGACGCTTAACGTGCCGCTGTTTCTCGTCATCTGGTGCGTGTTCATCTTCCTCTTTTTCAGCGTGTCGAAGTCGAAACTGCCGTCCTACCTGCTGCCGATCACGCCCGCCGCGGCCCTGCTGCTGACGCCGGTCATGCTGTCAGGGTCGGATCGCTCGTTCCGCCGCCTGCTGCTGCTGTTCGCCATCGTGCCGCTGCTGCTGCTCGCCCTACCGCTGCTACGCGGGCAATTTGTCAACGATGCCTACACCGCGGGCATGATCGACGGTTTTGCGCTGTACATCATCGCCAGCGCCATCTGCTTTGCGCTGGCCGTGCTGGCTGCCTGGCAGATCAACCGCCGCGGCCGCCGCCTCGACGCCATGCTGCTCGCCGCCGTGCTCGCCACCGTGGCTGGCAGCATCGCCGCCAGCGGCTACGAAACGCTGGCGCCCAGCACCTCAAGCAAGCAACTGGTGCAGGACTTCCTCGCCGCCGAGCCGGAGTACAGCAAGATGGACCGCTTCTATTCGGTCGGTCTGTTCGAGCAAACCCTGCAGCCGTATCTGGAACGCACCACAACGCTGGTCGACTATCTCGACGAACTGGGCCTCGGCGCTGCCGCCGAGCCGGACAAGGTGCGCTTCAACTTCACCGATTTTGCCGAGGAATGGCAGGCGCTCGAACGCGGCTACGCGATCACCGATTTCGACCAGTTGCCGCGCTTCGACCTGCACGGGCTGGAGTACCACGTCGTCGCCGCCGATCTGCGCCGCGTGATCGTCGCCCGCCATACCCGGCCCTGAATACTGCCTGCGCACCGGCTGCGTCGTCCCGCACATCGCCACCGTCGGTTTTCCGGCGCTCATAGGAAAATCCACGGCATGACTGCCACCGCCTTCGCCATTGCCATCACCAGCGTGCTGCTCAACGCCGCGGCGCAACTGTTCCTGAAGGCTGGCACCAATGTGGTCGGCACGGTCAGCTTCGGCGGCGCCGACACCGTGCAGACGCTCATGCAGATCGCCCGCGTGCCGTGGTTCTGGGCCGGCTTCGCCTGCTACGGCATCAGTCTGTTCACCTGGATTGCCACGCTGTCGCGGGCGCCGGTGAGCGTGGCCTACCCGCTGCTGTCGGTCGGCTATGTGGTCAATGCGCTGATCGCGTACTGGCTGTTCGGTGAATCGCTGACGATGCAAAAGATCGTCGGCATCGGCTTCATCGTAATTGGAGTCGTCCTGCTCTCGTGGAACTTTTCGAAATGACTCGTGACCCTGCCTTCGATTTGACGCCGCCCGCCAAACCGATCGCCTTTGCCGCGCCGCTGCTCGGCGAGGAGGAATTCGCCGCCGCCGACGCCGTGCTGCGTTCCGGCTGGATCGCCTCCGGCCCCAACGTCGCCGCGCTGGAGAACGAGCTGTCGGCGTATTTCGGTGGCCGCCCGACGCGCGTCTTGACCAGCGAAACGGCGGCGCTCGAGGTCGCGCTGCAACTGCTCGGCATCGGCGCCGGCGACGAAGTGCTGATCGGCGCGCAGACCTTTTTCTCCAGCGGCAACATGGTCGCGAAAGTCGGCGCCAAAGCCGTGTTCGTCGACGTCGACCTCCGCAGCCGCAACATCGATCTGACCGACGCTGCGCGCCGTCTGACGCCGCACACCAGGGCGATCATCCCGACCCATTACGCCGGGCTCGCCTGCGATATGGACGCGCTTTACGCCTTCGCGCAACAGCACAAACTGCGCGTGATCGAGGACGCCGCGCTGGCCGTCGGTTCGCGCTGGCGCGGCAAGGCGATCGGCAGCTTCGGCGACATCGCGCTGTTCTCGTTTCACCCGAACAAGAACATCACCACCATCGAAGGCGGTGCGCTGGTCTGTAACGATCTTGCCGATGCCCGGCGCGTCGAAGTGCTGCGCTTTCACGGCATTTCGCGATTGCCCGACCAGACGCGCGACGTCGATTTCCCCGGCGGCAAGTTCAACATGCCGGACGTCAACGCCGCCATCGGCCGCGCACAGCTTGCGAAGCTCGACCGCTTCTGCGACCACCGCCGCCGGCTGGCGCAACGCTACCTTGCCAGGCTGCGCGGCGTGCTGGCGGAAGACTTGTTGCCGCATCCGGGCCACGCCGGCGACGAGGCCGGCCATAGCTGGAACCTGTTCGCCATCCGCCTGCCGCTGGAGCGGCTGACGATGACGCGGCCGCAGGTGATGGACGTGATGAAGGCAAGGCAGGTCGCGACCAGCGTTTCCTATGAGTCGCCGCATCTGACCACCCTGTTCCGCAAGCAGGGCTGGCAGGCGGGCGATCTGCCCAATACCGAGCTGATCGCCAACACCACGCTGACGCTGCCGCTGCACGCCGGGCTGAGCGAGCGCGATGTCGACTACGTCTGCGCCGCGCTGGTCGCCGTGCTCAAGGAAGGCGGCCTGCAGTGAACCAGCATCCGACGCTCTCCGTTGTCATTCCGGTCTACAACGAGGAAGCCGTGCTCGCCGAACTGTTCGCGCGGCTCTATCCGGCGCTCGATGCGCTGAACACGAGCTACGAGGTCATCTTCATCAACGACGGCAGCCGTGACCGCTCCGCCGCGCTGCTGCTCGACCAGCAGGGCAAACGCGCCGACGTGACGCGGGTCATCCTGTTCTCCGGCAACTTCGGCCAGCACAGCGCCATTCTGGCCGGCTTCGCGCATGTGCGCGGCGAAATCGCAGTCACGCTGGACGCCGACCTGCAAAACCCGCCGGAAGAAATCCACAAGCTGCTCGCGGCGTATCGCGAAGGGCACGACTACGTCGGCTCGATCCGCGACCTGCGCCGCGGCGACGCCTGGTGGCGCGGCGCGGCGTCGAAGCTGCTCAACCGCATCCGCGAGAAGACCACCCGCATCAAGATGACCGATCAGGGCTGCATGCTGCGCGCCTATTCGCGCCGCATCGTCGAGCTGATCAACCAGACACGCGAGGTGCGCACCTTCATCCCAGCGCTCGCCTACACCTTCGCAATGAATCCGACCGAAGTCGTGGTGGCCCATGCCGAACGCGCCGCCGGCGAGTCGAAGTATTCGTTCTACCAGCTGCTGCGGCTCAATTTCGACCTGATGACCGGCTTCTCGCTGATGCCGCTGCAGATGTTCTCGCTGCTCGGCATGCTGGTTGCGGTGGGCTCGGTGCTGACCTACATCGCGCTGATGGTTTATCGCATGACGACGCTGCCGCTGCGCGAGGCGCTGCTCGCCATGCTCGACCGCGACATTCTCGAATTTTTCCTGATTGGCATGGTGTTGTTCGGCCTCGGTCTGGTCGGCGAATACGTCGGCCGCATCTACCTTCAGGTGCGCGACCGGCCGCGCTACGTGATCGACCGCGTGGTCGAGGAGATTCCGGCCTTCCCGGCGGGCGCCAGCGACATCGCCAGCGCGCGCAATCTGGCATGACCCGCGCCGTCGTCTTCGCGTATCACAACGTCGGCGTGCGCTGCCTGCGCGTGCTGCTCGATCAGGGCATCGACGTACCGCTGGTGCTGACGCACGAAGATTCGCCCGGCGAAACCATCTGGTACGACTCGGTTGCGCAGGTGTGCGCCGAGCGCGGCATTCGTTACATCACGCCCGACGACGCCAACGCGCCGGACGTGGTGGTGCAAATCCGGGCGCTGGCGCCGGACTTCTTTTTCTCGTTCTACTACCGCAAGATGCTGGGCGCCGAATTGCTCGGCATCCCGGCGCGCGGCGCGCTGAACATGCACGGCTCGCTGCTGCCGAAGTACCGCGGGCGCGTTCCGGTGAACTGGGCGGTGCTGCATGGCGAGCGCGAAACCGGCGCCTCACTGCACTACATGGCGATCAAACCCGATGCCGGCAATCTGGTCGCGCAAACGGCGGTGCCGATTCTCGGCGACGACACCGCGTTCGAGGTGTTCCAGAAGGTCACCGTCGCCGCCGAACTGACGCTGGCGCGGGCGCTGCCGCAACTGGTAGCCGGCATCGCCGTCAGCGTGCCGCTCGATCTTCGGGCCGGCTCCTATTTCTCCGGCCGCAAACCGGAGGACGGCCGCATCGACTGGACGCAGCCGGCGGCCGTCGTCGGCAATCTGGTGCGCGCGGTGGCACCGCCCTATCCCGGCGCATTCGCCGATGTCGGCACCGGTCGCATGATCGTCGCCAAGGCTCGCGTCGCGGCTGGCACGGCCGGGCAGTGCACCGTGGCCGGTGCCGTTGCAGATGCCGCGGACGGCGCGCTCGGCTTCGCCTGCGGCGACGGCCGTCTGCTGGTCCCACTGCGTTTGCTCGTCGACGGCGCGACGCTCGACGCCACGGCCTGCCAGACGTGGCTGGCCACCGTGAAACAATAGCAATCCGCCGTCCGCACCGGCGGACCGGCCAGAAAACACCATGAAAAAAATACTGATCCTCGGCGCCAACGGCTTCATCGGCCACCACCTGAGTCGCGCCATCCTCGCCAATACCGACTGGCAGATCGTCGGCATGGACCTCGGCAGCCATCGCCTGAAGCCGCTGCTCGATCATCCGCGCTTCGACTTCCACGAGCGCGACATGCTCGCGAGCACCGAGTGGATCGACCGGCAGGTTGCCGCCTGCGATGTGATCCTGCCGCTGGTGGCGATTGCTACGCCGGCGACCTATGTGCGCGATCCATTGCGCGTGTTCGAGCTCGATTTCGAAGCCAACCTGCCGATCGTGCGCATGTGCGTGAAGCACAAGAAGCGGCTGATCTTTCCGTCGACCTCCGAGGTTTACGGCATGTGCCCGGACGCGGAATTCGACCCGGAACAATCGAACTTCGTGGTCGGGCCGATCAACAAGCCGCGCTGGATCTATTCGACCTCGAAACAGCTCATGGATCGCATCATTCACGCCTACGGCATCAAGGGCGAGCTGGACTACACCCTGTTCCGGCCGTTCAACTGGATTGGTGCGGGACTCGATTCGCTTGCCGCCGCCGGACCGGGCGGCGCACGCGTGATCACGCAGTTTTTGGGCCACATCATTCGCGGTGAACCGATTCAACTCGTCGACGGTGGCCACGCGCGGCGTAGCTTCACCGACATCGACGACGCCATCGCAGCGTTGATGACCATTCTGCGCAATCCCGGCAATATCGCGAGCGGCAAGATCTACAACATCGGCAACCCGGCCAACAATCACTCCATCCGCGATCTCGCCGACACGTTGTTGCAGCTGGCGCCTGAGTACGCGGAGTATCGGGCGGGTGCCGCGCAATCCACGATCATCGAAACATCCTCCGACGCCTATTACGGTGCGGGCTATCAGGACGTGCAAAATCGCACGCCGAAGATCAGCAACACGGTCGATGACCTGGAGTGGTTGCCACGCGTGACCCTGGCGCAAAGTTTGCGCAAAATCCTCGACGCCAGCCGGCCTGAGGCGCGCGCGATGCTCGCCGCGCAGTCCTGATGGCGCGTCTCTGTCTCAAGGTCGACGTCGACACCTTGCGCGGCACGCTGCAAGGCACGCCGCGACTGGTCGAGCTGTTCCGCCGCGAAAACGTCGGCGCCACCTTCCTGTTCTCGATGGGACCGGATCACACCGGCCGCGCGCTGAAGCGGATTTTTCGTCCCGGCTTTCTGGCCAAGGTGCGGCGCACTTCGGTGCGCAGCAACTACGGTCTGAAGACCCTGCTTTACGGCACCCTGCTGCCGGGACCGGACATCGGCCGCCGCGGCGCCGACGTCATGCGCGCCACGCGCGACGCCGGCTTCGAATGCGGCATTCACTGCTGGGACCATGTGGGCTGGCAGGATGGGGTCATGGACAAACCGGACGCCTGGGCGCGCACGCAGATGCAGCGGGCGCACGACCGCTTCGCCGAGGTGTTCGGCGCAGCGGCGCAAACCTGCGGCGCCGCCGGCTGGCAGATGAGCCGCGACGCGCTGCGCGCGCAGGGCACGCTCGGCTATCACTACGCCAGCGATGCGCGGGTCGACGCCGCTCGCACGGGCGATATCGGTCCGTTCTGGCCGCTGGTCCGCGGCGAGGCGATGCCGGTTCCTCAGGTGCCGACCACACTGCCCACGCTTGACGAACTTATCGGGATCGACGACTGCACGGCAGACAATGTTCATCAGCGTTTGCTGCAGTACACCGTGGCGCCGCGTGATCACGTATTCACCCTGCACGCAGAACTCGAAGGCATGGCGTTGCTGCCCGTGATGGAACGCCTGATTTCCGGGTGGCGCGATCAGGGTTACACCTTGTGCAGCACTGGGGACTACTTTTCGGGCCTGAACCTGCAATCGTTGCCGTTCTGCGAGGTGTACTGGGGTGCGCTTGCGGGGCGGTCAGGCGAGCTCATGCAGCAGGGGCAGCGCTATCTCTCGCAAGCGCAGTTCAGAACTGATGCTGCGACCGGCGCAACCGTATCGCGCAACTGAAGCAACACTGCATTCGGCCGTGCCCGGTTGCAATAGGTCGGGACGGCGATCTACGGGGCAAACGCACCACCGCAGACGTTGTTCAGATATAGCTGAATTGAATTGCTTGACGTTGGCGAGATCGACGCGGTCCAGCTCGTCCGTGTCGCGCCGCCTTGCGCCAGCCCCTGGGTGACCGCGGAACCTTTCAGGCCAAGCAATGCCCGCAACAAAATCACGCCATCCCGCTCTGGCGTCACGAGGCCGTCGCCATCAAGGTCCCAGACCCGGTCAGCGACAAGCAGGGTCGCGCGGTTCGCGTCGTCGCCAGTGAGCCCCACATTGGCCGGCGTACTCCCTTGCATCAGGCGGACGATGTTTCTACCGGTGTCCGTCGCCGTCACTGTCGTGGACGATGTCGACAGGCTGAGCGAACATCCGAGCGGCGCAAACTGCGACGTCACCCCGTAGGCGCCGACAGCACTATTGGCGTAGTGCTCGACTTTCAGGTAGTACGTTCCGGCCGCCAGCAACTTGCTGACGCGAAAGTTGGGAGGCGGATCATCATCGTTGTAGGCAATGATCGACGTGCCATCGCTGGCGTACAACGTACCCGCCACGTCGGTGCTGCCGGTACTTTGCAGCGTCAGCGTCCCGCTTGCGGAGGTTGTCACGCGGAACCAGTCCGCGTCGCCAACGATTCCGATCACGCCGATCACCGCGCTATTTGACGCCAATGTGGTCGCGGCGGATGCTGAATCGCCATGGTCATCGATGTAGACCAGCGTCACGGAATCCGGATAGCCCTCGATAATGCCCGCCGACTCCCCCGCGTAGCGCAAGTAGGCCGTCACGAACCACGTGCCGGTCACGCCAGTTGGCAATGGCAACAACTGGCCCGGCGCGACCTGGTTGACTCCCGGACTCACCACCGCGTGATTCACCGTCCCAAGGTAGTGATAAGCGCCAGAAAAGGTTCCGGGCGCTTCGGTGAGATACCACTCGACCGGAAAATTGCTTTCCGCAGCATTGTTGAAGTTGTTTAGCACGTAGCTGGGCAGGCGAATGCTTTGCCCCGTGCGGTAGGGATACGCGTCGTTGATACCCCAGAGCGAACCGCCATTCTGCGCCGGCGTATAGAGCTGAACGGCGCGAATGCTTACGTTTTTCGCATATCGCGCCTGCCCCGGCCACTTCGCGCGAGCGCCGGCCACATCGTCCGGCCACGCCAGCCAGCCTTTTTGGCGAACGTAAGGCTGCATCAAGGCGGGCTCGTTGGAGTGATCAAGACCAAAGGCATGGCCAAGCTCATGCAAAAGCACTTCGCGGACCGACTGCGTCGACGAGCTGACGAGGCCGTAGCGAACGTCGTAGTCCGACAAGGTGAAGGACTTGTCGGGGTTCAGGAACACATCCGATTCGTGACTGTAACGGGAGCAATAGGTGCGGATCGGGATACCGAGAAAATACTCGGTCGTCTCCTCCGCGCAGAAGGTGTGATTGATGGTGACTCCGAGCGTGCTTGCGCCCCAGGCCGCGCCATCGCCATACATGCCGACCAACTGCGCGGTCGTCGGGAATCCGCCCATGTCGTTGCGGCTGTTGCGTCCCCAGCTCCCGGTGGGTGCGCCATAACGAAAGTGATCGGCGTACTTGTTCCACTCCGCCATCAGTGCGGTATCCAGCTGGTAGAGACTGCCAAAACTTGCCGGATAGGGGTTCCAGAGCTGGTCGCCGTTGTCCAGCAAGTTGTACTTGAGGCCATCGCCCGTCGCTGCTGGCACAGCCGAGGACAGTCGGACGGTGCCCGCGCACGGCGTCCTTGCAGCCTGCGCGTTGCCTTGAGACGTATCGGGATGGGTTGCGCAATCGATGGCGCGTACCTGCGTTTGCCGCTCGACGACCTCGGGCTGTCCAGCAGGCCACGCCGACGCGTCGGCAGGCCGCCGCCCATCGGCCGCGACGGCGTCAAAGGCCGCGGCGCGCGAGGCTCCGGTCGTCGCAGTCGTCGCCAACGCCAGGGCGCCGATGAACTCACGGAGCGGCACGTCCTCCGTGAATCGCCAGGTGGTTGCCTGCGTTGATTCGGCGAGGCGAATTTTTCGCTCGACCGCGCTCACCGAGCGTTTGCCGAACGCGCCTGCACCAGAGAGCGCCGCATCCGCGACCCGCCCGACACTCATCCCCGACGCGTCAACGATTCGCACGGCCTCCGTCACGCCGCTGGTGGCAGCGGATGGTTCGACACGAAATACGCCTTGCGGCCCCTCCACGGGCAGCCAGCGCACCTGCCCGTCCGACCAGGCGCCTGATGCTGCCAGCAACACCACGATCTGCTCACCCACGGCAGGAGCACGTATCCCGGCGATCGTGATCGACTCGCCGGACGGCAGAACGCCGCCGGCCATATCAAATCGGGCCACATCGCTCAGCCCGCCACAGTCGCCATATACCGACGCGTTGCGAAGCAGGTAGGAGGTCGCGATGCCCACACCGACCGGCGTGGCAACAGCCTCTGCAACACGACCTTCGACCAGACACTGAGACATAGCTGTTAACGCCTCCAGAGACACCGGCTTGGCGCTGTAGGCCATCGCCCCGGTCGACAGCAAGGTCAACGACAGCCCCAGCACGGTAACGCCGCCGCGGAGGCGCCTTGGCCAGTATCTTCTGTTCTTGTTCATACAACCCCCTCGCAGCGCCCGACGCCAACCAAAGAATAGTCTGAGCCGATTCACCGCAGGCGCAGTGTAGAGCGCGGCGGCAGGAATTACGAGTCTGCAGCCCTACCCATTCATGTGGCAAACTTGGCGAGTGAATACCAACGCCGCACTTTCCGACATCGCGCTGCCGACCTCCGGTGGCGGGCAATTTGCGCTTTCCGCCTATCGTGGCCGCGTTGTCGTGCTGTATTTCTACCCAAAAGACAGCACGCCAGGCTGCACCACGGAAGGGCTTGATTTCGCAGCGCTTTACCCAGAATTCCTTGCGGTCAATGCCGTGGTGGCGGGCGTGTCGCGCGACAGCGTCAAGTCGCACGACAACTTTTGCGCAAAACAGAGCTTCCCGTTTCCGTTGATCTCGGACAGCGAGGAAAAGCTCTGCGCGCAGTTCGACGTGATCCACATGAAGAACATGTACGGCAAGCAGGTGCGCGGCGTGGTGCGCAGCACCTTCGTCATCGGCGCCGACGGCAAGCTGGCGCGCGAATGGCGCGGCGTCAAAGTGGCCGGGCACGCACAGGAAGTGCTGGACTTTGTGAAAGGCCTGGCGACGGCTGACTGACTGAGGCGCGCTGGTGAGAGTGCTGGGATGATCGCCAGGCGCAACGCCTTGCCTACGCGTAACAGTGGCCGCCGCGAGCGGTGGGCACCAAACTGGACCGGCGAATTTAGCTCCGTAAAGAGCAAGGTTTTCCCAGTTGTCAGGCGATCAAGATGCCACTTTAGCCACGCCCGCTAGAGAAGTCAAACCATGAGCATCCCGGTAAACCATCTTCGTGCCGGCCGTGCTACGCGGCGCTGCCGCCGCAGTACGAACGCCTGTTCCGCATCTGGCTCGCTTGCGGCGCCCCGGCGTTCGCGGCGGTGCTGGCCATCGTCTGGCTGATGCTCAGGTGGCCGGCGATTGCGTGGTGACCAACGAGCGATGCATACTATGCGCATGACATCGACATGGGCCGCCGGCAGCAATCCCGACCCCGACGCAATTCTCAAGGACGCGCGTGCAGCGTTCGTCGCCGGCCGTTACGCCGACGCGCTGGCGATGCAGGTGTGGTTTCACGAGAACGCGCTGCTGCATCAGCGGTCGTTTGCGGGGGTTCGGCTCTCCTATGCGCTCAGTGACTGGGCGGACCTTGCCGAGCAGTATCCACCCGCCCTCGCCAGGCTGCTTGCGATGCGCGACGACGCCGCCGCCGAGCCCACTACCGAACGCTTCGGCAGCCACGCGATGCATGACCTCGTCGCCATCAACGAAACGCTGGGCGACGACGAAAACACCATGGAAGTATTCGACCGTATTGAGCGTGAGCAACCGGATCTCGTGCGCCGGACTGCGTTCATTTTCTGCCGGGCGACGCTGCTGCGGTTGCGGCTGTATGACCGCGTCCTGCCCTACCTACGGCCGGAGACCGATCTCGACCACTTGATCCAGGTCGACGATCTGCAGCGCGAACTTGCGCGCGGTGGCCACGTCGCCGACGATCATTTGCTGTCCTATGCCGAGAAGAGCTTCCGCGAACAAAGCGCCACGCTGGTGGCTTTGCTGGTGCTGGGCCGGCGCGACGAGGAGGCCCGCGCGATCGCCAGCCGGATACGCGACCATCGATCGGACGATCGCATCGAAGCAGCGCTGGCGGCGGCGATGAAAGGCGTGGTCCCCGAGCCCGGCGCCAGGCAGGCACGGGCGGGGCTGCGGCAGCGGCTCGCCGACATGCGCCGGTCCTTACCCTGCGCAGATTAGGATCACCGCCAAGATCGATCCGAACCCTTCAACTTTTCAAGGGAACGCATATTCCGCAAGGGTTATGACGCCAAAAAGGCAATAGTCGACCAGACTACTTTTTCGGCCAAAGCGCCGATGGAATCGCCGTTTTCAACGAAAAGCTGTATCGCCAACAGCACGATCGCTTACCGTGCCGAGCCCTTCTGCAGGCTGAACTGGTCGTAGCCGGTTTCCTTGACCCGGCCATCGGCGGCGTAGGTGACGTCGAAGTAGAGGTCTTCGCTGCCGTTGTTGAACTTGTACTTGTGCGTCAGCTCCGTCGGCGTCATGCCGAAGCGCTGCTCCTTGCTGTTGCGGCCGAGGATGCGACGCACTTCGGTGATCGTCATGCCGGGCTGGATGCGTTTGAAATTTGCCTCGGTCAGCACCTGCTCGATCTTCTCCAGCGTGCCCTGCGCGTTCACCGTCATCATGTAGGTGCGCACGCCTTCGGGGCCAAGCGGATATTCCCAGACCTCGCGGTCGCCTTCGCGATAGACGTTGGCCGGCTCGCCCATCTTCTGCTTCATGTCGGCGACCGTCGATTGCCCCGGTTGCAATTCGCCCGTCGCGACGCGATCGCAGCCGACCAATACCAGCAGACTCGACAAAAGGCTCACAGCGATTCCCCGTTTGATGGCACCGGCAGTCAGGTTCATGAGTCACAACACCTTTCGCATATCGAGATGGGGAATATCGCAGTCCAGGTACTCGCTGCCCTCTGCGATAAATCCGAATTTTTCGTAGAAGCCGACGGCGTGGGTCTGCGCGGAAAGAACGACCTCGCGGTCGCCGCGTTGACGTGCGCGCCCGATCAAGTGTTCGAGCACCAGCGCGCCGACGCCCTGCCCGCGAAACGGCTGGCGCACCGCCATGCGCCCGATGTGGCCGTCCGGCAGCAAACGACCACAGGCGGCGGCCTGGCCGTCCGACCACGCGATGGCATGCAACGACCGCGGATCGTTGTCGTCGATTTCGGACTCCGCCGGGACGCCCTGCTCGGTCACGAAGACCTCGAAGCGGATCGCCTTCAGCGTCGCCGCGTCGTCCGGCCAGGAAGCGGTTTTGACTTTGACGGTGGCGGGCAGGGATTTCATTGGGCAGCCGGAAATGCGTTTGTCGGAAAAAAACTGTTTGAGCCGGGCGGCGGCGGCATCGGCGCCAACGCCGCCGAGCACCTGCCGCGCATGATGATTCAGGCGTTCGTTGGCGAACAGATCGGTCACGCTGCCGGCGGCGCCGAACTTCGGGTCGGGCGCGCCCCACACCACGCGGCCGACGCGCGCGTGCAGCAGCGCGCCGGCACACATCGCGCAGGGCTCGACGGTGGTGTAGACGGTCGCGCCCGGCGCGCGGTAATTGTTGATCCGGCGAAAGGCGTCGCGCAGCGCCACGATCTCGGCATGGGCCGTGGTGTCGCCGTCGCGGATCACGCGATTCATGCCGCGTCCCACAATTTGCCCCGCAACAACGACCACCGAGCCGATTGGCACTTCACCGGCCACCGCCGCCTCGTCGGCCAGCGCCAGCGCATCGCGCATGAAGCGCTGGTCCTCGGCAGTCGCACCCGCCGGCAACGGCGACGACGTCACAGGCCCAGCCGCTGCATCCACTGCCCGAGCGCCCGTTCGTCGGGGGTGCCGGCGGCATAGCCGGCCTTCATCGCGGCATGCGCTTCCCTGCGGTGCTGGTTGAGCTTGAATTTGCCTTGCAGCGCCGTCACCGTCATGCGAAACGCGGCGATGGCGCCAAGCATGGTCTCCTGGAACTGCGCGTCAAGATCCATCCACTGCTGCGCGTAGGACGGCTCGTGCAGCGCGATCAGCGATTTCAGCAGGGCATCCTTGCGCGCGGGCTCGACGATTTCCTCGACCGTTCCGTAGGCGTGCACCGCGATGTAGTTCCAGGTCGGAACCCGCTTCCGGTCGGGGTAGACCGTGGGCGAGAGGTACGCATGCGGCCCGAGAAAGGCCATCATCGACGGACGGCCTTCGCGCAGCAATGCCACGTGCGGATTGGCGCGCGCCAGATGGAAGTGCAGCGTCACTGCGGCATCGCGGTCGCTCACCACCACCGGCAAATGGGTGGCCAACGGCGCGCCATCGGCGCCGGTCGTGGTCAGCGTCGCAAAGCTGTGCTCGCGCATCGCCGCCAGCGTCAACGCGCGGTCGGGGCTCTCGAAGTGCTTGGGCAGGTACATGCCGCGAGCTTAGCGCATCGGGCGCCGCACCAGTGTGGCCTGAACACCTGTGGTCAGCGTGCCCGCCGGCCGACGGCGATCAGCGCGACCGTCAGCAAGGCGACCACCGCCATCGACGGCTCAATCGTCTCGCCGAGCAACAAAGCGGCGAAGGCGAGCGTGAAAAACAATTGCAGCAATTGCACCTGGCTCACCCGCGCAATGCCGCCGCGCGCCAGACCGCGATACCAGAAGAAAAAGCCGATCCACTGGCTCATCAGGCCAAGATAGGCGAACGCGCTCCACGCGGCGGCGCCGGCCCGCGCCGGGTCGGCGGGAGACGACCACCACGCGATGGCGAGCGTGCCGGGCAGGCCGAGGACCAGCGCCCACGAAATCGCCTGGGGGCCGCTCAGGTAGCGCGTCGCGATCGCGCCGCTGGCGTAGCCAAGGCCGCCGAGCAGCACGCTGACCAGCATCAGGCTGTCTTCCACGTGCAAACTGCCATGCGCCCGCAGCCACGCGTAGCCACAGACGAGCAGCGTGCCGGCCACCGCGCACGCCCAGAAGGCGCGCGACAGCATTTCGCGGTTGAGCCAGGCACCGATCACCGCCGTCGCCAGCGGCAGGATGCCGTTGACCACTGCGGCGTGACTCGCCGGTACAGTTTGCAAGGCGATGGTGTTCAGCAGCGGCCAGCCGAATACGATGCCGGCGGTGGCGCCGGCCAATGGCAACCAGGCCCGCCGCGAGGGCCACGGCGCACGGGTCGCCAGCAGATAGCCGATGCCGGCGAGCGCCGCCAGCACCGCGCGCCCGGCCCAGACGAACCACGGCGACAGCACGTCGCCCGCCATCGCGATGCGCGTCATCGGCATGGTGAGGCTGAAGATCAGCACGCCGATCAGGCCGAGCACGAGGCCGGAGGATTGTGGATTCACGGTTGGTGATGCCCGTCAGCGCAAGATTGTTCGATATATCGAACAACTATACGTCAAAGCGGGCGCTGATGCCATTCGCGCATCACCAGCAGTATCTCAAAGACTTCCAGGGCAGCCCGCAGGGCGTATGCGCGGCGCGAATTCTTCGACCTTCATGTACTCACCGAGAAAAGCCATTGCCTTCACTTCTCCTCCTTCAGATCTCGATGCTATTCATCGGCCCTTGGAAGACGAAAAACGGAGAGCAGCTCAGATCGACCTCGACCCCGATAATTTCGCTTTAGTTTCGAGAGTCAATTCAACGGTTGTTTAGTACCGCATTTGTCTTTTCGGAGGCAGCGCGAAGTGCATTTTTCCTTCCTTCGCGCGGCCAACCAACGACCGTGTCGATGACGCGGCCATTCGCCAGAAAATAGAACTGCGGCGTATCCCAGTACTCGACTTCGGGCCATTCCGACACGCTGTTCACATGCTCGAATTGATAACGCGGGTTCGCCGTGTTCCACTGCTGAACGAGCGCAGTGTCGAGCGATTCTGCGGGCGGCACCAGCCAGATTGCGTTTGCAAAGATGGAACCAAGCTCCGCATCGCGAACGATTGCATTCATCGCGCGGGTCGAGAAATGGCATTGTGGCGCCACGATCGCCACGACGAAGAATCCATTGGGAATGGCCCTGTTTGTGCGTGCCAGGGCTGCCTCCGATGTCAATCGCCACGTTGCCCTTGAGCTTGCTTCAGCCGTCGTCGCGCTGACTGTTTCCGGCATCCCTACGGTCGGCACAATCGGAGGTACAAGCTCAAGCCCAGAGAGCGTCGGATAGCGTGCTACCAGCGCCCTCGCGCCGGCAAACTCACGTGCCAAAACATAGCTTTTGTACAACGCGCGGAGCGGCTCGCCGACATCTTCGCCGCGCTGCTCCAATTCACTCACGATCCGCCTCATGGTCGGCAGCGCGCGGGGCGCCAGTGCTGCAGCGCTCATGAAGACGACCGCATGGTAGGCTGCTGATGCGAACCGCAAATCGCCGCTCGACCAGCCGCGAAGTTGCAACGGTGAATACTCGCCCAAGCGGCTTTCTGCCAACTCGCGCTCAATTTGTTCGACCTTCGCACGATGCGTGCCTTCAGTTGCGGCCTTGTTGATACGCGCGACCAACGTTGACAACTCTGCTGGCTCGCCCGCATCAATCCGTGTGGCGCATGACGTCAGCACCAGACTGGCCGCAAAAGCTGCAACTGTCGCAATAAGTGGCACAACTCTGGCAGCTTGCCGCATTTCTTGCATCAATCCCGGTTAGACCGGGACGACAGCGGCCATCAAACGATGCGGCCGCGGTCGTCCCGAATAGTTCCCTAGCAGCTACTCATGCAAATGCTACTCATCTGTTGGGCTGGTCGACAGTGTCATGCGCAATATACCGGCTTGGCAATCGACAGCCGCAAAACGCCGCTAACGTTTCGCCGCACGCGGCGGCGAGTGGATGACCAGCAGCCATTCCGCACGCTTCGGGCCGGGATTGTGGATTGCGTGTTCGACGTCGGCGCCAAATTGCGCGGCATCGCCCGTGGCCAGTTTGAACTCGCGCTTGCCGACGGTGACGTCAATCTTGCCGCCGAGTACGACGATGTGTTCCTGCGTACCGGTCCCATGCGCCGGAAAGTGGCCGGTGGTCTTGCGCGGCGGCAGGCTGTTATGCACGATTTCGACCAGCGCATCGGGGCTGACCGGCGACAAGGTGCGGCGCACCAGTCCGCTCTTCGGATCCTTGAAAATGGGCTGCTCGGCCGCTTGCTGGATATGCACCGGCGGCCCCATGTCGCCGCGCAACAGCGACGACAGCGAGACGGTCATTCCTTCCGCCAGTTTGGCCAGCATGACGGCGGTCGGGCTGGTCAGCCCCGCCTCGATGCGGCTGACCACCGATTTCGACACCCCGGCCCGCTTGGCCAGATCGGACAGCGAAAGCTGCTGCAGCTCGCGCGTCGTCTTGATCGTGCTGCCGATGCCCTGCGCGACTTTCAGCGCGTTGCTGGCATTGGCGGCGAGATCGGTCGCCGTGCGCATGACCGCCAGCGCAGTTCCCAGCGCCGAACTCGACCCCGATTTTGAATTGCCCGCCATTCCACCCTCCCGGATTGCGTTGGCCCGATTGCGATCGAACCTCCGCATTATTCACCGGAAATGGAATTACTCGTGCTCGGACGGCGGTGGCGCGCCGGCACCGGCCTCGCCGCCTTTGGCAGCGCCGCTGCGGCCGCGGCGACGGCGGTTGCGGTTGTTGCCGCGATTGCCCTGCCCCTGACCCGACGGCGCCTGATAGCCCGGCGCCACGTTGCCGTTGACCTCGCCGTTGCGACCGCGTTTCACCTTGTTGCCGGGAGTCCGTTGCCGGCGCCCGGTGGTGGCCGGCATTTCGGTGGCGCCGCCAAAGCCCGGGAACTGCTGTTGCGTCAGCGAAGCCGCCGGACCGGGCGCACCGCCGCGACCGCGTTTGTTGCGTCCACCCTGCGCCGCGCCGCCATTGCGATTGCGCCGCCCCTGCCCGATGCCGGCGTCGGCCGGCGCGCCGGTCCAGATCGCTTCGTGCTCGGTCGCCGAACGCATCGGCCCCAGCGGTTGTTGCGGCAACTTGTTGCGACCGCCAAAGCGGGCTGCCTTTTCCAGCTTTTTCTTGGAGCGCAGGCCGACCGACTCCAGCACGTTGAAGGTTTCGGCTTCGTCGAGCTGCTTGAACTGGCCGCGCTTCAGCCACGACGGCATCTGCACGCAGCCATAGCTGGTGCGGATCAGCCGGCTCACGGTCAGACCGAGGTGCTCGAACATCCGCCGCACTTCGCGGTTGCGGCCCTCGTTGAGCGTCAGCCGATACCAGTGGTTGGCGGCGTCGCTGTCGCGGTCGATGCGGTCGAGCGAGAGCACGCGCGCGGGGCCGTCTTCGAGCTCGATGCCATCCATCAGCTGGTCTTCCTGCTCCGGCGTCAGCTCGCCGAGCACACGCACCGAGTACTCGCGCAGAATCTCGTAGCGCGGGTGCATGAAGCGATTGGCCAGCTCGCCATAGGTGGTGAACAGCAGCAGGCCTTCCGAGTTGTAGTCGAGGCGTCCGATGGCGATCCATTTGCCGTGATCGGGCTTGGGCAGGCGGTCGAAGACGGTGTCGCGCTGCTCGGGGTCGTCGCGGCTGACGATCTCGCCGGCCTGCTTGTGATAGATCAGGATGCGCGGCTTGTCGTCGCCCAGCTTCACGGCAACCTTGCGCCGCTTGACGTGCACGCGGTCCTTCTCGTTGACCACCTGACCGACGTGTGCCTTGACGCCGTTGACTTCGACCTCGCCGGCCTCGATCAGCGCTTCCATATCGCGCCGCGAGCCGAGGCCGTGCTGCGCCAGCACCTTGTGCAGGCGTTCGCCGTCGCGTTCGCCGTGTTCGTTGACGCCCGAGACTGGCGCGTCAACCGCGGCGCCCTCCGGCAACGGCAACGGGTTGCCGTCGGCATCGAGTTGCGGCGCTGCGAATTGCGGTGCGCGCTGGGCTTTGCGATCGCGCGGATTGCTGCGTTTGTCGCGACGGTTGCGATTGCGTCGTGCCGAGCGATCCATCGGACGGTTGGGATCGCCGAAGGCGCCGGGGTTCGGCCCCGACCCGGCGTCACCGCCATCGCCATCGGCGCCAGCGCCGAGTCCGGCCGCGAGTTCGCGCTCGCCGTCGCTGGCGTTGGCCGCGTCGCCCTCACTCGACACTGCTTCCGGCGGCGCACTGCGCTCGCCGTTGTTGCGGCCGCGGCCACCGCGGCGGTTGCGGCGCGGGCCACGCGAGCGCTGCTGGCCATGCTGCTCACCGCCAGCGCCGGCGTCGCCGTCCGCGCCCTCGAGCCGCTGTACCTGCTGTGGTGCATCGGCGGCTACGCGGCCACTGCGCTCGCCCGTATCGGCGCCCACCGGCCGTGGCGGCGCGGCGTCGGCATTGCCCGTCTGGCTTGCATCGGGCTTTGGCGCCCGTGTCCGGCGCTGCTGCGAGCGGGCATCGCGCCGCGTATCGCTGCGCGCCTGCTGCTTCTGCTTGCGCGCGTAGGCGGGATCGATGTTGCCATTGACGTCGCCTGGCTCGTGGTCGTCGTAGTTGCTGTCTTGCATGTCGTTCATCTCAGTGCACCGTCGGCGACGCGGGTTGTGTCATGGTGACTTCATCGGCTGTCTCGAACAGCGCCGCATCGGCGCTCTGCGGCAGCACGGGCTGCGGCAAATCCCCGCCGTCGGCGCTGTCGTCGATGCGTCCCTGTGCGGGATAGACCGGCTCCTGCGGCACCTCGGGCAATTCCAGCGCGGGATGGGCATCGAGTTCCGCCAGCGGCGGCAACTCGGACAGCGAACGCAGCGACAAATCGTTGAGAAACGACTTGGTCGTGGCGTACAGCGCCGGGCGCCCCGGCGTGTCCTTGTGGCCGATGACCTCGATCCAGCCGCGGTCTTCGAGCGCTTTCAGGATGTTGGTCGACACCGCGACGCCGCGGATTGCCTCGATTTCGCCGCGCGTGGCGGGCTGGCGGTAGGCGATGATGGCCAGCGTCTCCAGCACCGCCCGCGAATACCTGGGCGGCTTCTCGGGCGTCATGCGATCGATGTGGATCTGCATCTCCGGCCGCGTCTGGAAGCGGTAGCCCGAGGCCACCTGCACCAGCTCGACACTGCCGCGCTCCTTCCATTCCGCCGCCAGATCGGCCAGCAGCAGGCGCACGGTCTCGGTCGGCACCGGCGGGTCGAAGACCTTGGTGATTTCGTCGAGGGGCAAGGGCTCGTGACTGGCCAGCAAGACCCCTTCGAGTACGCGTTTGGCGTGGGTGAGTTCGTCCAATGAAAGCTCATCGAAAAGTAACGCAACGCTCTGCCGCCGTTGCTTGCGGACCCTACCGAGGCGGATCACGGCCTCATCAACAAAAAAGCGCGAAAGCCTTGTTGCTACAGCACTTCGTCGTTGGCCGCATCGGTGCCCTGCTCGGGTGAGGCCGCAACCATCACCCCGCCATCGCTGGCGAGCTGCACATAAATGGGGCTGTAGGGTTCAGTTTGCGCGACCGAGATCAGTCGTTCGCGCGCCAACTCCAGAATCGCGAGGAAGGTGACGACTACCAGCGATACGGTGGCCGTTTCCTCGAACAGTTGCGTGAATTCTACATGCAGGCCGGGTTTCAGCCGGCGCAGCAGGTGGCTCATGCGCGCCCGTACCGACAGCTCGTCGCGCGAAATCAGATGCGTCTTGTTGAGTTTCGCCCGCGCCAGGATGCTCGCCCAGGCGCGGCGCAGGTCCTCCGGTTCGACGTCCGGCAGCCGCAGCGACGCCTGCTTGTCGAAGATCACCTGCACGATGGCGTAGTCGCGCTCGGCCTGCGGCAGTTCGTCGAGCCCGGCGGCGGCGAGCTTCATTTGCTCGTATTCGAGCAGACGGCGCACCAGCTCGGCGCGCGGGTCGCTTTCCACCGCTTCGGTCTGCGGCGGCCGCGGCAGCAGCATGCGCGACTTGATCTCGATGAGCATCGCGGCCATCAGCAAATACTCCGCCGCCAGCTCGAAGCGCTGCGAGGATTTCATCTTCTCGACGTATTCCAGATACTGGTGCGTCAGCGCCGCCATCGGAATGTCGAGGATATTGAGGTTCTGCTTGCGGATGAGGTACAGCAGCAGGTCAAGCGGGCCTTCGAAGGCATCGAGAAATACCTCCAGCGCCTCCGGCGGGATGTAGAGATCCTTCGGCATCTCGGCCATCGGCTGGCCATAGATGCGGGCCAGCGCATGATCCGCCACCACCGCTGCGGTCGCGTCCGGCCCGCCGGGCGCCGGAGATTCGGTTACTACATCCATCAAGTCGTTTCTTGCCGCAAAATCAAATCGGATCGTCGCTCGCTGCCGCTCACGCTGCTTTCATTTGCCGGATCAGCGTGGGGCCGACGCGGGCCTCGACGGCCTGCTGCACGTCCTTGCGCAGCCCCATCGCAAACGCAAACTCGGCGGCGACAAACAGCGGGCCGACGATCAGGCCGATCAGGTCGTCGACGAACGCCGGCTTCCTGCCTTCGTAGTAATGGCCGACAAACTGGAACACCCAGCCCACCACAAACAGACCGATGCCCCACGCCAGCCAGCCCTGGGTGTCGAACTGCGCTACCCGTTGCCCAAGCCACAGGCAGGCCAGCAAAAACACTGTCATCGCAACGCCGAAGCGGATATCGAGCCGCAGATAGAACAACGCGGTCAGCGCGACAACGATCAGCGCGGGCGACAACGCCACGCCGTCGACCTGCATGAACACCGGCCGCGACAGCAGCATCGCCACGGCGACCACGATCATCGGGATGCCGACAAAATGCGTCGCAATGTTGCGTTTGTCGCGATGGTAGGCGGCGTACTGGCTCAGGTAGTCAACAAACGATTTCACGAGAACCTCCTTGTTGTTTGTTGTGCGGATAGCGGGAACTGTACGATGGCGGCGTTTTTGCTGGCCCTGACGCAATACGGTTCGCTTAGCCTGTAGGCGCGGGCTCGCCCGCGCTCTCCCGGTCGGCCAAGCGCGGTCGAGCCCGCGCCTACAACTTGCCTAGACCTTCGCCAGCCCCATTGCCTGCCGCACTTCAAGCATAGTCTCTTCCGCCACCTTGCGGGCGCGCACGCAGCCTGCGGCGAGCACGTCCTTCACGTAGCCCGGCTTCGCTTCGATCTCGCGGATCCGCGCCTGCATCGGCGCCAGCTCGGCGTTGATGGCATCGATCACCGGCTGCTTGCATTCGAGACAGCCGATGCCCGCGGTGGTGCAACCCTGACGGACCCAGGCTTTCGTCTCGTCGGTCGAGTAAACCTGATGCAGCGTCCACACCGGGCAATCGTCGGGGTTGCCGGGGTCGCTACGGCGCGCCCGCCTGGGGTCGGTCGGCATCCGCTTGATCTTCTGCTCCACGGCTGCCGGGGTTTCGCGCAGATCGATGCCGTTGCCGTAGCTCTTGCTCATCTTGCGGCCGTCGAGGCCGGTGATCTTCGAAGTCGGCGTCAGCAGCGCCTGCGGCTCCGGCAGGATGGTCTTGCGGGCTCCGGTCAGGAAGGCCTGCAGCATGTCCTTTTCGGCGTTCGACAGCGATCCCGCCGCTGCAACCAGCGCCTTGGCCTGCGCCAGCGCCTCGGCGTTGCCGTCCTGGTTGTAGGCGGTCTTCATCGCCTCGTACTGCTTGCCGAGCTTGCCTCCCAGCTTTTTCGCGGCGGCCGCCGCCTTCTCCTCGAAGCCCGGCTCGCGGCCGTAGATGTGGTTGAAGCGGCGCGCGATCTCGCGGGTGATTTCGAGGTGCGACACCTGATCCTCGCCGACCGGCACGTGCTGGGCGCGATAGATCAGGATGTCCGCTGCCTGCATCAGGGGGTAGCCGAGGAAACCGTAGGTGGTGAGATCCTTTTCTTTCAGGTTCTCCTGCTGCTCTTTATAGGTCGGCACCCGTTCCAGCCAGCCGAGCGGCGTGATCATGCCGAGCAGCACGGTCAGTTCGGCATGCTGCGGCACCTGGCTTTGCAGGAAGATCGTCGACTGCTCCGGGTCGAGACCGGCGGCGAGCCAGTCGGTCACCATGTCGAAGGTGGACTGCTCGATCACCCGCGGATCGTCGTAGTGGCTGGTCAGCGCATGCCAGTCGGCCACGAAGTAGAAGCACTCATGCTTCGCCTGCAACGCCACCCAGTTCTTGAGGGCGCCGTGATAGTGGCCGAGGTGCATGAACCCGGTCGGGCGCATGCCGGAGAGGACGCGATCTTTTGACATTAGAGACCAACCAACGCGCCGAGCGTTGAGTAAACGATGCGATAAAGCGGATACATGATGGTGCCGAGCACACCGACCACGGCGAGTCCGAGCACGATGAACAGACCATACGGCTCAAGGCGCGAATACTTGTACGACAGCGGGCCGGGCAACAGCCCCGCCAGAATGCGCCCGCCGTCGAGCGGCAGGATTGGCAGCAGATTAAGCACCATCAGACCGACGTTCCAGGCGACACCGGCCTTGGCAATCGCGCCGATAGCGGAGGCATCCGACACCTTGAGCAGAATCGCCCAACCGAGCGCCATCGCGAAATTGGCCAGCGGTCCGGCCGCAGACACCCAGATCATGTCGATCTTCGGATTGCGCAGGTTGTTGAAATTGACCGGCACCGGCTTCGCCCAGCCGAAGAAGAAGCCGCCGATCGCCAGCGTCAGTGCCGGCACCAGCAGCGTCCCCATCGGATCGATATGGCGGATCGGGTTGAGCGAGATGCGCCCCAGCATTTCGGCGGTACGGTCGCCGAAAATGCGCGCCACGTAACCATGCGCCGCTTCGTGCAGCGTGATCGCGAGCAGCAGTGGAATCGCGTTCACCGCGAGCACGTAGATGATGTTGTCCATTGAGCCGATTTTACGGGGCCATGCGCGCGGCGCCGGAAGCTGGCGCCCGCCACAAAGAAAAAGCCGCGTCGCTATTGCGATCGCGGCCTTGAAGGTGTGTGCCTAACTGGGAGAAATCAACCGGACAACATCAGAACTTGTGACGCAGCGAGAACTGGAACGAGGTCGCATCCTTGCCGCCATACGCCGTCACGCCGCCGAGATAGCCATTGCCGCCGGGCAGCACCTGCGCGTTGGCATTGTTGTCGACCTGTGTGACAGCGAGGTTAAGGTCGGTACGCTTGGACAGCGGATAGGTGTAGGCGATGCCATACGAGCTGACGTCCGCGTTGGTGGCGCGGCGGTCGTCGACGTGCGAATAGCCCGCGATCAGCGTACCGACCCCGAGCGGGATACGGGCGCCGACGTGATAGAGGCGCGCATCCTGCAGGAAGCGCGGCAGCACGCCGGTGTCCACCAGCACCGCGGGCACGCCGCCGGCAATCAGGCCGGCGCGCAGTTCCGGCGCCGAGGAGCCGTTCGGCTCCTTGATCACGGCGTACAGCGCGAACAGATTGGCCAGCCCGAAGTCGAAATTGGCGCCCGCCGCCAGTGTGTTGAGCGATTTTTGCCCGGCGCTGTTGGTGCGCTCGTTGTAGCCGATGCCGGCGCCCCACTTGCCGGTCTGATAGCCGCCGTTGATGCCGACCAGGCGGCCATTCTTGGTGCCGGAATTCAGCTCGCCGAAGGCGTAGTAGGCCGAGCCGTAGAAGTTGTTCAACTCGACGCGATACATCACCGAATTGCTCTCGCGAATGTCGATGCCGGCCGGGATCGAGACGAGCTGGCCGGGCGATGCGGCGGAGGCATTGGCGAAGGCGTCGTAGCGATTGCTGATTTCGAACGCCGGCGTGTACTGGCGCCCGGCGAGGATCGCGCCGAACGGCGTGACCAGCCCGACGAAGGCCTGGCGATCGAACAGCCGACCGGGCAGGTTGACGCCCAACTGGCTGCCGACGGCGGAGTTCAGCGCCGCCTGCACGGCGGGCGGCAGACCGGCGGTCAGACGGTCGGGCAACTGGGTGCCGGACATCGGACGGTTGCTCAGGCCACCGGTGTCGGCCTCGAAACGGTTTTCGAGCACGAACATCGCCTTGTAACCGTTGCCCATGTCTTCGGTGCCACGCAAGCCCCAGCGCGAGCCTTCCATGATGCCGCTGGCGAGGCTGGTGTGATCGCCGCCCTTGACGCCGGTGACGTGCTGCACGCCGACGTCCACGATGCCGTAGAGCGTGACATTGGCCGTCTGCGCCAGCGCCTGCGATACCGCCAGTGACAGCGGCAGCACCGCGAAAGCGGCCAGCGCGCGCGACGTGCGGACGAATTGAGCGTTGCGAATCATGAATCCTCCTTGTTGCATGGCGAGAGGCCATTCGCGCGGGCGCTTGCCAGCCGGTCGTTACCTCACGCGACGGTGAACGGGTAACTTTCCGGCGGCGGCTCGGCGGCGGCCTGATTGCCAGCAATTGTGTACTGAAACCTTCCCGGTCGGGGGATTTCCGTGTGGTGCCGACGGACCTTCGCCCGCCCGCTGTTGCGACCCCGCAACCCCGGTGCGTTTCAATCGGCGCGAAGCGGAAATCCGGGTTGCACGAAAGGCACGAGGCGGGCGGCGATGTTGCCGATGGGGGATGTTTTGTGCGTAATGGCTTTTTGCTGAAACACCCGTGAGATATGGGCGTTGGCGGCGTTTTTCACTAAAGTCGACCGCCAATTTGAAAGATGGCTCACCACCCGGATTGTCATCCTGAGCGAAGCGAAGGATCGGTAGCCATCCATCGCGGCTCATTGCGCGTTTCGGCGCGTGCAGCATGATGTTTCGCTGCGCTCAACATGACAAAACTTATGTCGACGGCGCTTCTTGTCGCGTCAGCCGGCGTAGCACGTGCCGAACAGCCATTGATGCAACCCAGATGCATTTAATGTCGCCCAACGCCTATAATGCAATACAGTTGCAACAAATGGACAAGCGTCGAATGCCGGCCGCCGCCGGGGCGCCGCCGAGGAATGTCGAGAGCAATGAGCCGCCAACGCACCGCGCCCAACCCCCGCCGCTCTCGCGCACTACCGCGCGGCCGAGGCGCGAGCTGGTTGTTGCGGATCGCCGTTGCTGCGGCGACCGGCTGCGGCGTCTGCGTGGCGCAGTCCACCCCTGCCCCATCGACGCCGCCGACACCACCGGCGCCGGTCGTCGACAAGGTCGAGCGCGTGCTGCTCAGCGCCTCGCCGTTCGCCGGACAGGATGAACTGCAGGCCACCCAGGCCAGCGTGATCGTCGGCCGCGAGGCGCTGACCCGGGACCGCGCCGCCAGCCTTGGCGATACGCTCGCCACGCAGGCCGGCGTGCAATCCACGGCGTTCGGCCCCGGCGCCTCGCGGCCAGTCATCCGCGGTCTCGACGGCCCGCGCATCAAGACCGCCGAGAACGGCGTCGGCTCGCTCGACGTCGCCGCCATCAGCCCCGATCACGCGGTGTCGTCGGAAGTGCTCGGCGCGCGGCAAATCGAAATCCTGCGCGGCCCGGCGACCCTGCTCTATGGCTCCGGCGCCATCGGCGGCCTGGTCAACATCGTGACCGACCGCATCCCGCAGACGCACAGCGACGGCACCCGCCTGCTCGCCGACCTGCGCGGCTCGACGGCGGAGCGCAGCCGCGATCTGGGCCTGCAACTGCGCAGCAGCGCGGGCGCGATGGCGTTCACCGGCGAGTTCTCCGATCGCCGCAGCGACGACTACGAGACGGCGCATGGCGGCCGTCTGGCCAACTCCGACACCGCCGCCCGCAACGGCAGCGTCGGCGCATCGTGGATTCTCGACAACGGCTACATCGGCCTCGGCGGCAACCGCTTCGAGAGCAACTACGGCATTCCGTCCCCGGAGCGGCCACGCATCGACCTGGCGCGCAACCGCGTCGAGGCGAACGGCGAATTCAACCAGGTGGCCGGCCTCGAACGCATCCGCTTTGCGGCCGCCGGCAACCAGTATCGCCACGCCGAAATCGAAGCCGACGGCAACGTCGGCACCGTGTTCAGCAACCGCGGCAGCAGCGCGCGCTTCGATCTGCAGACGCGGCCCATCGCGGGTTTTCGCACGGTGCTCGGCGCCGACCTCGAGCAGGCGAAGTTCTCCGCCATCGGCGAAGAAACCATCGTACCGCCGACCGCCACCCGCAGCCACGCGCTGTTCGCAGTCAGCGAACGAGCGCTCGGGCCGGGTCGCATCGAGATCGGCGGCCGCATCGAACGCGTGCAGCACGTGCCGGACGCCGGATCGACCCTGCCGTCGCGCCGTTTCGCGCTGGCCAGCAGCGCCATCGCCTACCAATGGCAGATCGACGGCAGCAGCACACTCAGCGCCTCGTTCACCCACGCCGAGCGGGCGCCGGGCATCGAGGAGCTGTATTCGCAAGGCGCCCACCTCGCCACCCTCACCTACGACCTCGGCAACCCGCAGCTCGCGAAAGAGCATTCGCAGAACGTCGAGCTGTCGTACAAGCTGCAGCGCCAGGCCTGGAGCGTGCGCGCGGCAGTCTTTCACAATCGCGTCCGGGATTACATCTACGGCGCCAGCGTCGATGCCAACGGCGACGGCAGCGCCGACCGTGTCGACGAAAGCGGTGCAGCGGCGCCGGACGCGGCATTGCTCAAACGCGAATTCCGCAACGTCGACGCGCGCTTCACCGGCGCCGAGCTCACGCTCGCCTACACGCCGGCGCAGGGCATCGGCTTCAGCGCGATGGCCGACAGCGTGCGCGGCGTGCTGACCGACGCCGCCGACAGCGGCGGGCGCAACGGCAATCTGCCGCGCATCGGCCCGCCGCGCATCGGCGGCAAGCTGACCTGGCGCGGCGGCGCCGATGGCGCGTGGTACGCCGATCTCGGCGCCACCCATGTCTTCACGCAGCGGCAGGTCGCCGCCTTCGAGAGCGAAACCGCGGGCTACACGCGACTCGATGCTTCGGTCCGTTACCGGCTGCGTTCTGCGGCAAACCGCAGCGCCGATCTCTATCTGCTCGGCCGCAACCTGGGCAACCGCGACATGCGCGTGCACACCTCGTTTCTGAAGGATTTCGCGCCGCTGCCCGGACGTAGCCTGTTCCTCGGCGTGACGGCGTACTACTGAACGATGACGCCCGACGCCATTCACGCGGCGGGCGTGACCGACTGCGCGGCGGCGCTGACGGCGTCGCGCAACCAGCGCTGCGCCGCCTGCATCTGCGTGCGCCGGTGCCAGACCATGTCGACGCGCACCGGCGGCGCCTCGAACGGCAAGTCCACCACCTGCAATTCGTGCTGCATGCCGGTCGACGGCAGAAAGTGCCGCGGCAATACGGTGAGCAGGTCGGAGCCGGCCACCACGCGCCCGGCGGTGAAGAACTGGTTGACCGTGATCACCACCCGGCGGGCACGATCGATCGCCGCCAGCGCTTCGTCGATAAAGCCGAACGGCCGCCCGGAAAAACTCACCAGCAGGTGATGCGCGGCGCAATAGGCGTCCAGCGTCAGCGGCTGGCGGGCCAGATCGCGCGCCAGCGGATGCCCGCGCCGCATCACGCAGACGTATTCGCCGCTGTAGAGCAGCGTGTGCGAAAAATTGTCCGGCGTGCCGCTTTGCATCGTCTGCAGACCGATGGCGGCGACCACCGCCGGAAAGTAGCCGACCGCCATGTCCACCTCGCCGGCCTCGAGCAGCGCCCGCGGGTCGCGGGTGGTCAGCGGCAGCACGCGCAGGCTGACGTTCGGCGCGGTGGCCTCGATGTTGCGCACCAGCGGCGGCACCAGAATCGCCGCCGTGGCATCGGCCATCGCCAGTACGAAGTTCTGCCGTGAGGCGGCCGGGTCGAACACATCCGGCGCCACGCTCGCCTGCAGGCTGGCGAGTGCCTCGCGTACCACAGGCCATAGAGCAATTGCTCGGGGCGTCGGCGCGACGCCATAGCCGGCGCGCACCACCAGTTCGTCGCCGAGCGCATCGCGCAGACGGCGCAGCGCGTTGCTCACCGCCGGCTGGGTCATCGCCAGCGATTGCGCGGCCCGCGTGAGGTTGCGGGCCGCCATCACCTCGTCGAAAACGCGCAGCAGGTTGAGATCGAAGGTGCGGAAATTGACGTCGCTACGAGCCATACGCCACCAATACATTCACAAGTTGAATGACAAACATCATAAACATCAATTTGCAATATATCAGGGGATACCCTAGATTGCCGATGTCGCCACAAGCGACGCAACGAAAGGACACAAAAATGGTTATCCCATCCCACCCCACTACCCACGGCGGAGTCGAGCGCGTCATTGAGAGCGCCAGCGCCACAAGGAGCGTCCTCTCTGAAATTTTCTCGGCCAAACGGCTGCCGACCTATGTGCTCGGCGTCACCATCATGGCCGTGGTCACCGCCACCGAGCGTGCGCTCGACGCCGTGAGCACCGGTTTCGCCCTGGAATGGGCGATTCTGAGCGCAGTTGCGCTGCTCAGCTTCGGTCTGCTCGCCGGTGTCATCCTGCGCGGCACCCGCACCAGCCAGAGCTGGCTCGCCGCCCGCGCCGCGGCATCGCGCGCCGAACGCTCGGACCGCAAGCTGTGGGACACCGCATTGCGCGACCCGCGGGTGATGAACGACATCCTCGTGGCACAGGGCCGCGCCGACGCGCTGCGCGACGAGGCCGCGCGCGCGATGCGCACCAGCATGAGCGTGCGCGACGACGGACTGGCGCCGCTGGCACCATGGCACCAGTTGACCCGTTACTACTAACCGCAGGAAAACGGCGCCGTCGCGTCATCGACGGCAACAAAAAGGGACAAGCCACCGCAACGACGGCGGCGCCCTCCTCCTCGATGGGCCTTTCAGCTTTTGGCTGGAAGGCCCATTTTATTTGGGCTTGAACGACGAAATTTGTCCAAGTCGACTTACGCGTTTTGTAGGTGTTTAGCCCATACTGAATGCGGGTTTCACTAAAAAGGTATCGCTATCCCGTCCGCCGCGACGGTGACGCGATCTGGCGGCCGACGACGTTGGTCGCTGCGCACAGCACGCCGGTTTCGTCGCCGGCGGCAGCGTCCGGCCGTTGCCCAAAAACAAAAACCGGCTTGCGCCGGTTTTGTCTGGTTGCCTTGACTTTGCTTTGTTGCCAGCGCTGGGTTACAACCTCGTCTGGCCTAACAACCTACCCAATTCGCTCATTTGCGATTGGTGCCCAGGAAGGGACTCGAACCCCCACGATGTTACTCGCTAGTACCTGAAACTAGTGCGTCTACCAATTCCGCCACCTGGGCAATTCAGGCAAACCGAGATTATAGATTGATAACGAAAAAAACTGCAAAACAACCTGTCGTAACTGCCCAAAATACGGGTAAAACCAGTTCCCGAAAAACGCAAAAAACCGCGTCCAGCAAGGCACCGAAGCCGGCGGACAACAACCGGAAGAACACCGCCGCCAAAACCCGCACCAAGTCCGGCGTGGCGCCGAAATCTTCCACCGCTACCGCAAAACCCGCCGCCAGGCCGGTGTCGCGCGCTGCGCGCCAGCAGACGGCAGTGACCACTGCGACGGCACCGGCAGCAGTTGGCAAGCGCAAACAGGCCACCATCAAAGCCGCAACGCCGGCAGCCACTCCCGCAGCCACGCCGCTGGTGCCGCCCAATGCGCTCGTCGGCACCATCATCGGCCACCCCGATGGCTACGGCTTCGTCAAGCTCGACCAGGGTGGCGACGACATCTTTTTGACCGAAGACGCCATGCGCGCCGTGCTGCATGGCGATCGCGTGGCGGTGCAGGCCACCGGCAGCACGCGCGACGGCAAAACCACCGGCGAAATCGTCGGCATCCTGCAGCGCGCCAACCATCGCGTGGTCGGCAAGCTGCGCAGCAAGGACGGCGTATGGTTTCTGGTCGCCTCGGAGCGGCGGATCAATCAGGACATCGTGATCCCGCGCAACAAGCTCGCCACCGCCACGGTCAACCAGATCGTGGTGGCCGAAATCACGCGCCAGCCGACGCCCTACGACGACGCCATCGGCGAGATCGTGGAGGTGATCGGCGACGAGGATTCGTCGGACATCGAGCTCGAAATCGCGATTCGCAAGCACAACCTGCCTTACCGCTTCTCGCCGGCGACGCTGAAGGAAGCGGCGGCCTACGGCGACAAGGTGGCCGCGGCCGACCGCAAGGGCCGTGTTGACCTGCGCGAGATGGCACTGGTCACCATCGACGGCGAAACAGCGAAGGACTTCGACGACGCGGTCTACGCCGAGAAATCCGGTCGCGGTTACCGGCTGGTGGTCGCCATTGCCGACGTTTCGCATTACGTGAAGCCGACGATGGCGCTCGATGCCGATGCGCGCGAACGCACCACCAGCGTGTACTTTCCGCGCCGCGTGATTCCGATGCTGCCGGAGGCGCTGTCCAACGAGCTGTGCAGCCTGCGGCCGAACGTCGACCGCCTGTGCATGGTTTGCGACATGAAAGTCAGCGCGGCCGGGCACATCACCGGCTTCGAGTTCTACGCGGCGGTGATGAACTCGAAGGCGCGGCTGACCTACACCGAAGTCGCCGCGCAACTGCCAGCGCTGGAGACGGCGAAGCCGAAGGCCGGCAGCATCGAAGCCTCGCTGAAGACGCTGTACACGCTGTACAAACTGTTCCGCGAAGTCCGCGAGCGCCGCGGTGCGCTGGATTTCGAAGGACAGGAAGCCGTCTTCTCGTTCAACGACGACGGCAGCGTCGCCAGCATCCGCCCGGCGGTGCGCAATGACGCACACAAACTGATCGAGGAGATGATGCTGGCGGCCAACGTCTGCACCGCGCAGTACCTCGCCCGCGCCAAGCAGCCGCTGCTCTACCGTGTGCACGACATTCCGCTGCCGGAAAAACTCGCCGCACTGCGCGAAACGCTGTCGCTACGCGGCCTGACGCTGGGTGGCGGCGAACGACCATCTCCAAAGGATTACGCGCTGCTCATCGAGCAAACGCGCGGCCGCATCGACGCGCCGGCGCTGCACACCGTCCTGCTGCGTTCGCTACCGCAGGCAATTTACACACCGAAGAATGCCGGGCACTTCGGCCTCGCCTACGATCACTACGCGCATTTCACGTCGCCGATTCGGCGCTACCCGGACTTGCTGGTGCATCGCGGCATCAAGGCGGTGCTGGCGGGCAAGAAGTATTCGAACGAGGACTGGCAGCAGCTTGGCGACATTTGCAGCGCCAACGAGCGCCGCGCCGACATCGCCTCGCGCGAAGTGACGCAGTTCCTGAAATCGAAATACCTCGAAGCCCATCTCGGCGAGGAATTCAACGGCACGGTGTCCGGCGTGGTGCCGTTCGGTGCCTTCGTCACGCTCGACGAAACCTTCGCCGACGGCCTCATCCACGCCACCACGCTGCCGCGCGACTACTACGAGCTGGGCCGCGACAAGGTCACCCTGGTCGGCCAGCGCAGCGGCTTCACGCTCTCGCTCGGCGAGCGCGTGCGGGTGAAGATCGCCGCCGTGAATCCCGCGAACGCGAAGGTGGACTTTCAGTACGTGGGCCGGGCCGACGCCTAGCGCCGGCAACGCTGCGACATGACCATGACCACGAACCCCGCTTTATGTTCCGCCGCCGACGTCGTCGCCTTCTGGCGCGATGCCGGGCCGGAGCGCTGGTTCCGCAAGGACGCCGCCTTCGACACGCTGTTCCGCGAGCGTTTCGCCGCTGCACACGAGGCCGCAGCGCGCGGCGCGCTGGACGACTGGCAGGCAACTGCCGAGGGCGCGCTGGCGCTCCTGATCCTGCTCGACCAGTATCCGCGCAACTGTTTTCGCAACACGCCGCGGATGTTTGCAACCGATGCCCACGCAGTGGCGATTGCCGAAGCGGCACTGGCACGCGGCTACGATCGCGACGTGGGCGACGACCTGCGGAGCTTTTTCTACCTGCCGTTCATGCACAGCGAGCGGCTGGCCGATCAGGAGCGCTGCGTCGAACTCTTTCGCCCGCTCGGCGGCGACGGCCTGCGCTACGCGGAGATTCATCGCGACGCCATCGCCCGCTTCGGCCGCTTCCCGCACCGCAACCCAAACCTCGGCCGCGCCATGACGGCAGAGGAGCAGAAGTATCTCGACGACGGCGGCTTTGCCGGGTAGCGGCGGCGCTCAGCCGACGCGCTTGAGGCCCTTGCGGAAGCGGCGCCCGTTCTCGATGTAGCCGTCGGCGCTGCGGCCGAGGCCGGCGATCGCTTCCGGCGTTAGTTCGCGTTTGGCGGCGGCCGGACTGCCCACCACCAGCGAGCGATCGGGAAACGATTTGCCTTCGGTGACCAGCGCGCCGGCGCCGACCAGCGAGTCGTTGCCGATCACGGCCTTGTTGAGCACGGTGGCGCCCATGCCGATCAGCGAGCCGTCGCCCACCGTGCAGCCGTGCAGGATGACCTTGTGCCCCACCGTGACGCGGCGGCCGATGGTGAGCGGCATGTCGTGGTCGGAATGCAGCACCGAGTTGTCCTGGATGTTGCTGCCATCGCCGATATGGATCGGCTCGTTGTCGCCGCGGATCACCACGCCGGGCCAGATGCTGCAATCGGCGCCGATGTGCACATTGCCGATCACCTCGGCGGATTCGGCGATCCACGCCGTTTCGTGAATGCTCGGGCGGACGCCGTCGAGCTCGTAAATTGCCATGTGCTTCCCTGTGCGATGTGTTGATGGCGCGTCCGGTGGTCGGCGCCCATGTGTCGCCGCCATTTTGACCCGAATCCGCTCGCCATCGCCGTGCGCGGGGTGATATGGCGCATCGCACCGGCAGCGGTCGAGGGCAGCGACCGGTTCGCTCCGTGTTTGGCTTTTCCGTGCGACGCGCATCCGCATTGGACAAGCAGCGCGATTTTTCCGAAAGTCGACTTTCAGTTTTTTACGCTTTTTGCCTAATTAAATGAACGCTTTCGACGAAAAGCTGTCAATCCGTTCAGGCCGAAAAACCCATGCTGCGCTTGTCGAAGGCGATCGCCTTGATCAACGCGAACACGGGTTGCCCGACGGCGAGCTGCATCTCCTCCAGCGCCTGCCGCGAGATGCGCGACAGCAGGTCGCGACCGGCGCTGCCGTCGCTCGCCTGCAGACGCACGCGCACCTCGACGATGGCGCCACCGCCGTCGGCGATCGCCATCACCGTGCCGGCCAGCACATTGCGAATGCTCAGGCCGTGCGGCCGCTCGACGGCAAGCGCGACGTCGCGGGCGCGGATGCGGATGCGCACCCGCGTGCCCGGCGGCGTGTCCACGCCCGGCGCCACCAGTTCGCCGCCGGCAAAACCGTAGCTCGTCAACAGGTAACGCATGTCGTGGCGGAGCGCGACCGCCTCGATCAGCATGCCGCCTTCGAAGCGCCCGGTGTATGGCCGCAGATCGTCGCGGTTGAAGATCTCCTCGGTGCTGGCGCAGGCGATGGCGCGGCCGTCGTTCATCACCACAACGTCGTCGGCGAGGCGGGAAACCTCGCCGATCGAATGGCTGACATAGACGATGCGGACGCGAAACTCGTCGCGCACCCGCTCGATCAGGCCGAGGATTTCGCTGCGCCGCGCGGTGTCGAGCGAGGCGAGCGGCTCATCCATCAGCAACAGCCGCGGCTGTGCCAGCAAGGCACGCCCGATCGCCACCCGCTGCTTCTCGCCGCCAGACAGGCTCGGCGTGGCGCGACGCAGCAGCGGCGCCAGGCCCAGCAGCTCGATCACCTGCTCGAACGGAACGCCAGCCTTCGCCCACTGCGTCGCGGATCGGCTCTTTGCGCCGTAGCGCAGATTGCGTTCGACGTCCAGATGCGGAAACAGCAGCCCGTCCTGAAACACGTAGCCCACGCCGCGCCGCTCGACCGGTAGCTGGGTGCCGCGCTCGCTATCGAACCAGGTCTCACCATCCACCACAATGCGGCCACGGTCGGCCGGCAGCAGCCCGGCAATGACGTTGATGACCGTCGACTTGCCCGAGCCGGAGCGCCCGAACAACGCCAGCACCCGGGCGTCGCTGCGGATTTGCGCCGCGATGCCGGTCACCGCGCGTGGCGCCGCGGTCGCATCCCGCGCCGAACCTGCATCTGCCGCGGCATCGCTGCCGCGCCGCGCGAAGCGCTTCTCGATGTCGATTTCGATCAAGCGGCCTCCGCCTGCCGCGCCTGCCGCGCGCGGCGATTGATCCACTCCGAGGTCGCCAGCGCCGCGATCGACAGCAACACCGACACCGCGCACAGCCGCAGGATCGCGGCATCGCCGCCGGGGCTCTGCGTCAGGCCGTAGATCGCGAGCGGCAGCGTCTGCGTTTCGCCCGGAATGTTGGAAACGAAGGTGATGGTGGCGCCGAACTCGCCGAGCGAACGCGCAAACGCGAGCAGCACGCCGACCGCAATGCCCGGCAACGCCAGCGGCAGTGTGACCGAATAGAACGCCCGCCAGCGCGATGCACCCAGCGTGCGAGCCGCCCACTCAAGTCGTGGCGGCACCGCCTCGATCGACAGCCGCATGGCGCGAACCATCAGCGGAAAGCCCATCACGGCCGCCGCCAGCGCGGCGCCCGTCCAGCGAAATGCCAGCGTGATGCCAAACCAGTCGTCGAGCGGCGCCCCGATGGCCCCCTTGCGGCCGAACAACACCAGCAGCGCGTAGCCGATCACCACCGGCGGCAGCACCAACGGCAGATGCACGAACGCGTCGAACAGCGTTTTGCCGGGGAACGACGCCCTCGCCAGCAGCAGCGCACAGCCCAGCGCCAGCGGCAGGCTGAACACCACGCTGGCGCCCGCGACCTTCAGGCTGAGCAGGATGATGCCGAGTTCGTCTGCAGAAATCATTCGCCGATTGTCGCCGTTCCACTAAGAGGCGCTGCGGGGCGCCGTTCCACCGCGGCGCCGCAGCGCGCGTTTCGTTCGCACCCGCGACGACCGTGGCGACAGACGCCCGCTATCCCACTATCCCGCGATTACTTGGACTTGGGCACGAAACCGAACTGACGCCAGACAGTGGCCCCTTCCTCGCTGGAAAGATGGTCGAGCAAGGCGCGCGCCGCGGCGCTGTCGTGGCCGCTGACGACCGCGCCCGGATAGACGATGGGCGCATGGCTGCCGGCCGGGAAGGCAGCCACCACGCGCACCTTGGGCTCGGCACTGGCGTCGGTGCGATAGACGATACCGAGCGGTGCTTCGCCGCGCGCCACGAAGGCCAGCGCGGCACGTACGTTCTCGCTGCGGGCCAGTTTCGGCTCCACCTCGGTCCAGGCGCCCAGCGCGGTCAGCGCCGTCCGCGCGTATTTGCCGGCCGGCACGTTGTCCGGGTTGGCGACGGCGAGACGCCCCTGCCCCAGCGCAAGCGCCAGCGACGCCGCGGCGCCGGAGGTAGTCAAGGTGACGTTGGCGCTGCTCTGCGCCGGCGCAATCAGCACCAGCTCGTTGCCGACCAGATCGCGACGCGTTGCGGTTACCACCAGTTTGCGCGTCGCCAGATAGTCCATCCATTCCTCGTCGGCCGACAGGAACAGATCCGCCGGGGCGCCGTTTTCGATTTGCTTCGCCAGCGCGTTGCTGCCGGCATAGGAGGCGCGGACGACGTGCCCGGTCTTGCCGGTGAAGACCTGAATCTGCCGGTCAAGCGACTCCTTCAGCGAGGCAGCCGCGAACACGGTCAACTCCGCAGCAGCGGCCGCCGCAACACCGACACCAAGCGCGATGACGGCCAGACCCTGCGCGATGCGGCCGGTCCATGAGAAAAATTGCGATTTCAAGCGGTACTCCTGTCGTTGCTGGCCATCCGGCCATTTCATGTTCGCGATATTTTTCAGTATATAGCGCTTGGGTGGCACCAACGATTCGACCGACGCCGGGCCGGATCAATCGCGCAGGAATTCGCGAAAGCGGCTCATGTCGCCCACCACCGCTCGCCGCGCGTGTTCTTCCATGCGGCGATACTGCGCGAGTACCTGGCGACCGCATTCGGTCAGCACGGTGCCACCACCGTGACTGCCCCCGGCAGCGGTCGCCACCAACGGATCGACAAAGCTGGCGTTCATCGTCTCCACCAGATCCCAGCAGCGCTTGTAGGACATCCCGAGCTCGCGGCCGGCCCCGGAGATGGAGCCGGTACGGTCGATGGCCTCCAGCAGATCCGCCTTGCCCGGCCCCATAGCAATGGCCTCGCCGGCATACACGCGCAGACGCAGCTCGCGGGGCGCGATCGTGTCGGTGTCCTTGCGCTGCGACGGGCGGCGACTCATGGTTTGCCGGAAAACAGGAATGCGGCGTGTTTCGGCAATATAGACGGTAACGCTCGGCGTACAGTTTCCGCACATAGGATACAAACTGGAAAAGGCACACTAGTGTCCTGATTTGGAAATTCGTTGAATATGAAATCGGCCGATATCAATGTCAGGCAAGGCGCCAACCGCAGCCATAGCCGTAGCTATGGCGAGGATTGGCAATGCTGCATGGCGTTGATACTCGGGCGATTTCATCAACGAATTTCCAAATCAGGACACTAGGATTCGACCCTGCCTTCGGGCGACAATGCGCAGTCGAAGCGTGCGCAGGGCCGCAAGCCGACCAGGAGGATTGAAGCAATGTCGACCGCAGCGGCGTTACCCGCCGATCCAACCCGCCACTTCGCGTTCTGGCCCAAGCGGCTGCCGCGCGAGCTGGACACGCCCGATACGTCGCTGTGGGCGAACCTCGACATCACCTGCCGCCGCTACGCCGATCGCGCCGCCTTCGTCTTCTTTGACCGCGCGATCAGCTATCGCGAACTGCATGCATCGGTAGAAAAGCTCGCCGGCTGGCTGCAACGGGTTGCCGGCGTGAACAAGGGCGACCGCGTCGCCGTCTGTCTGCAGAACTCACCGCAATTCGTCATCGCCTACTACGCCGTGTTGCGCGCCGATGCGGTGGTGGTGCCGGTCAATCCGATGAACAAGGCGGCCGAACTGACCCACTACATCACCGATCCGGCGGCACGGGTGGCAATCGTGGGCAGCGATCTGGCCGCCGAATGGATCGCCGCCAACCGCGAGGTTGCCGCGGCGCAACCCGATCTGGCATTACGTCACCTGCTGGTCACCCGCTACACGGATGAAATGAACGGCGGCACGCTGCCTGCCGCCGGCTTCCCGGACGCCTGGCGCGCATGGCTCGACCAGGCGGTCGACATGCCTGCCTACGCGAGCGTGTGGCGTGACGCAATGGCCGCCGGCCATGCCGCGACGGCGCCGACGGCCGGTGCCGACGATCTGGCGGTGCTGCCCTACACCTCGGGCACCACCGGTCTGCCGAAAGGTTGCATGCATACCCATCGCAGCATCATGCACAACGTGGTGAGCGGCGCGGTCTGGGCCAACGGCAGTTCAGCCGCGGTCAGTCTGGCGGTGGTGCCGATGTTCCACATCACCGGCATGCTGTACGGCCTGCACGTGCCGATCTATCTTGGCTCCTGCGCGGTGATCATGCCGCGCTGGGACCGCGATGTCGCCGGGCGGCTGATCTCGACTTACCGCGTGACGTCGTGGACGATGGTGCCGACCATGATGATCGACCTGCTCGCCAGCCCGAACGCGGCGCAGTACGACCTGAGCAGTCTGCAATACATCGGTGGCGGCGGCGCGGCGATGCCGCAGGCCGTCGCACAGAAACTGCTTGATCAATTCGGCCTCAAGTTCGTCGAGGGCTACGGTCTTACCGAGACCGCCGCGCCGTCGCATTCCAATCCGCCCGACGCGCCCAAACAGCAATGCCTTGGGGTGCCCTACATGAGCACCGACGCGCGGGTGGTCAACCCCGACACGCTGGCGCCCTGCGCCGTCGGCGAATCCGGCGAAATCGTCATTCATGGTCCGCAGGTGTTCAAGGGCTACTGGCAGAACCGCGCCGCGACCGAAGCGGCATTCGTCGAGATCGACGGCAAGCCGTTCTTCCGCTCCGGCGACATGGGCCGGGTCGACGAAGACGGCTACTTCTTCATGACCGACCGCCTCAAGCGCATGATCAACGCGAGCGGATTCAAGGTATGGCCGGCAGAAGTGGAAGCCCTGCTCTTTCGCCATCCGGCGGTGGCGGAAGCCTGCGTGATCTCGACCCGCGACGCCTATCGCGGCGAGACGGTCAAGGCAGTGATCGTGCTGCGCCATGACGCCAGGGACACCACGGCGCAGCAAATCATCGACTGGGCGCACGACAACATGGCCGCCTACAAGGTGCCGCGCATCGTCGAGTTTGCCGACGCCTTGCCAAAGAGCGGCTCCGGCAAGGTCATGTGGCGAGCACTGCAGGAGCGGGAAAGCGCCGGACCGCGCTGATTTCTGCGCTCGGCACGCGACCATCGCGCGCGGTGGCCAGCTCGCCAGCCGCAGCCGGGCTTTTCGTCGGCGGCATTCGCCTATATCATCGGCCCCGGCCCGTTCTCGGGGCGCGGCGTACCTGCCTTCCCGACGCGGGATGTTCAGCGAGCCTGACCGCCATCGCGATGCTTTATGTCGATACGGATCAAATTCAATCTGCTGCTGGTGGCGATCTTTGCGTTGAGCCTGCTCGGTGCTGCCTGGTATTACCACCACGCACTGGAAAGCGATGCCGTTAGCGACGTTCGCCAAAACTCGCAGGTGCTGATGGAGACTGCGCTGGCGATCCGCAGCTACACCACCGACGAGATCAAGCCGCATCTCGACCCGCTGAACGACAGGCGATTTCTGCCGCAGACGGTGCCGGCGTTCGCCGCGACCGAGACGCTGCGCCGCCTGCGCGACCGCTTTCCGGCGTACGAATACAAGGAGGCGGTGCTCAACCCGACCAATCCGCGCGACCGCGCCAGTGACTGGGAGCGTTCGCTGATCGAGCAGTTTCGCGCCGACGGCACGCAGACCGAGCTGACCGGCATTCAGGGCGAAGGTGTACAGCGCTCGGTATACGTGGCGCGGCCGATCGTCATCAAGCAGGCGCAGTGCCTGACTTGCCACAGCGTGCCGGGCGTCGCGCCTGCCTCGATGCTGCAAATCTACGGCGAGAAGAACGGTTTCGGCTGGCAGATGAACGAGACGGTCGGCATGCAGGTGGTGAAGCTGCCGATGCTCTATCCGCTGGAGAAGGCGCGGCGGACGTTCTACAGTTTCATGTGGTCGCTGCTGACGATTTTTGGGCTGATGTTTCTGGCGCTGAATCTGGCGATGTCGGGCCTGGTGATCGAGCCGATGGCGCGGGTGAACCGGCAACTGGAGGAGCTGGCGACCAAGGACTTCCTCACCGATCTGGTCAACCGGCGGCGCTTTTTCGAGCATCTGGAATCGGCGATGGCCGATGCGCGCATTCACCACACCGGCATGTCGGTGGTGATCTTCGATCTCGATTTCTTCAAACGGATCAACGACACCTTCGGTCATGACAGCGGCGACGTGGTGCTGAAGAACACGGCGCTGCGAGTGCGCGAACTGCTGCGCGGGTCCGACTGCGCAGCACGGTTCGGCGGCGAGGAGTTCATCATCCTGCTGCGCGAGACGCGCATCGACGCCGCCCTGGCCATCGCCGAGGCGGTGCGCGCCAAGATCGCCAACGTGCCCTACGATCTGGTCGGCGCCGTCAGCGCGAGCTTTGGCGTTGCCGAGTGGGACACCAAGGAAGATGCCCGCACCCTGATCAACCGGGCGGACCGCGCGCTTTACGTTGCCAAGCAGACCGGTCGCAACCGCGTCGTCCGTGCCGATGCAGCCACCGAAGCCGCAAGCGCCTGAGCACGCCCCGTCATGAGTCCAGGCGCCGATGCGCGTGTTTGCCTGGTCAGTGGAAATCCCCGTCGCGCAATCCGTGGAGCATCATGCACAACGCACCATCCCTCGCCCTTCGCCGCGCCCGCGCGCTCACCCTTGCCGCCGCGCTCGCGGGCCTCGTGCTGCCCGTCGCGGCGCAGGCCGAAACACAGCGCCTGAGCGCCACCGTCGACGGCAAGCCATTCGAGGGCGACGACGACACCATCCTGTATCTGGTTCCGACCAAGGGCGTGCTCAACCTGATCGCCAGCAGCAAAGGCGCGGCCGCTTATCCGCCGCCGAAGACGCCGGTCGACAAACTCTCCATCAATTGTCGCAACTACGACGGCAAACCGGTCAAGTTCACGTTTGCCGGCAGCGGCAGCCGCAGTTGCGAGGTCAGCTTTGTCAAAGGCGTCAGCAAACAGCCGTTCGGCGAACCGCAAGCCAACTACCGGCTGGCCGACGGCAAAAATCAGCTGGAAATCACCTCGGTCAAAGGCAAGGTCATCGAAGGCAGCTTCAGCTTTGATCTGGTGGAAGTGAAGACCAAGGCAAAACTGAGCATCACCGGCGGCAGCTTCAAGGCGGAAGACCGGCAGCAGTAGTGCCGGCCGATTCGCGACTCCTTCCCCGCTCGCCGGGGGAGGGCCGCTACCCAGTCCTTCCGCGCTCGGCTGCGGAGCCAACTTGCCAATCGGGAGTCGACTTACCCGCAAATTCAGCGCTTTGCCCCGTCCAATTGGGCATTTCCGCAAAAAGCCATAACGGCGGGTGAGTTTGCGTTTTCGTCCTCGCGCAGACTCCTAGACCACCTTCACCGTCATCGGCTCAACACCCGCGCAGCTTGCCACCATCACGTCCCCGGCGACGACCGCGGCGACGCCTTCCGGCGTGCCGGTCATGATCAGGTCGCCGGGTTGCAGCTCCCATGCCGCCGAGAGATGCTCGATCACTTCGTTGACGTTCCAGATCAGTTTGCCGATGTCGCTCGACTGCGTGGTCTTGCCGTTCACGGTGAGGGTGATAGCGCCCTTGTCGATTGCGCCTGACCTGGTAATCGGCGTGATCGGCCCCATCGGCGCCGATTGATCGACCGCCTTGCCCACCTCCCACGGCCGGCCCTGCTTCTTGGCCTCGCCCTGCAGATCGCGGCGCGTCATGTCGAGCCCGATGGCGTAGCCGAAGATGTGCTTCGCGGCATCGGCCTGCGCGATGTTCTTGCCGCCTTTGCCGATGGCGACGACCAGCTCCACCTCGTGATGGAAATTCCTGGTCAGGCTCGGATAGGCGATCTCGGCGGTGGCGCCTGCCGCGCAGGGGATCACGGCATCGGCCGGCTTCATGAAGAAGAACGGCGCTTCGCGGCCGCTGAAGCCCATCTCCTGCGCGTGTTCGACATAGTTGCGGCCGACGCAGTAGACGCGCCGCACCGGGAAGCGCTGGTCCGAGCCGACGACGGGCAGCGAGGTGACAGGGGCGGGAGCAAAGACGTAGTTCATGATGTCCAGACAAATATCGATAAACGGAAGTAGTGCCGCGAAGTCAGGCCAGCCGCTCCTCGCGCCAGATGGAGAGCGCCTGCTGCACCGGCCGGTCGGAATAGCTGAACAGCACGCATTCGTCGGCTGCCGACAGCGAGAGCGTATGCCACGACGGCACCACGAAGTGATCGCGCGGACCGAAATCGTAGTGCCATTGGCTGTCGCCGCGCCCGATCGTGGCGCGACCGCGCCCCTCGACCACGCTGAACACGGTGCCGTCGGTCTGCCGGTACGGCCGGCCGGCGAAACCGCGCGGCAGGAGCTGCAGAAAGGTCGCCATCGTCGGCATCGGCGAGCCACCGGTGGCCGGATTCACGTAGCGCAGCTTGCAGCCGTCATGGGCATCGACCGGACCGTCGCGCGTCAGCCGCGCCAGCGCCTCGCGGCTGCGCGCGTAGGGGTAGCTGAAGATCGGCGAGGTGCTGCCGTGCGGCGCATCATGGCGCAGCGGCAGCATGTTGGCACCGTAGCGCGCGAAATTGTTGCCCTCGGGGCGCACGATCTGCTGCTGCGCGGCGCCGCCGCTTTCGGCAAAGCCGGCATCGAAAAAGCGGATCATCGGAATGTCGAGACCATCGAGCCACACCACCGGGCCGTCGGCCTCGCTGCCGTGGTCATGCCAGGTCCATTGCGGCGTGATGATGAAGTCGCCCGGCTGCATGGTGGTGCGCTCGCCGTTGACCGCGGTGAACGCGCCCTGGCCCTCGACCACGAAACGCAGCGCGCTCTGCGTGTGGCGATGGCTGGGCGCCACCTCGCCGGGCAGGATCAGTTGCAGCCCGGCATAGAGCGATTGCGTCACGCAGCTCTGGCCGCGCAACGCCGGGTTTTCGAGGATCAGCACCCGGCGCACGGCCTCCTCGGCGGTGATCGCCGCGCCCGCGCGCAGCAGATACGGACGCACCTCGTCGTAGCGCCACAGCGCCGGCACACACGGCGTGTTCGGCTGCGCTGGCACCAGCGCGTGCAGCACCTCCCACAGCGGCGTCAGGTGCAGCGGCGACATCTCGGCGTACAGCGCCGCGCGTTCCGCTGCGACGGCGGCGTGCTTGCCGACGGCGTTCATCGGTTTGTCCCTGCTAGGGAAACTAAATAGGTTCCGTTCACCCTGAGCCGCCGGCGAAGGGTCTGAAACCCGGATCCAATCGTCAAACCCTTCACTTCGTTCAGGGTGAACGGGGACTTGTTCAGCGCTTCCCTATTGGTCATGACTCCTCCCGCCGCTTGCCGTGCAGACCGTGCCGGCTGCCATTGCACTTGCGCTTGGCATCGGTCCGGCAAACATTATAATAAGCATACTTATTACATGGCATAAACACAAGAGGGCAGAACGAATGGCCAACGCTGCGCAGAAACATGGCGATACCGCCCGCAAGCCGGCGGCGGAGTACGACTTGCAGACGGCGCCCGGCCATCTGATCCGCCGCGCGCAGCAAATCGCCGTCGCCATCTTCGCCGAGGAGACCGGCGGGCAGGAATTGACGCCGGTGCAGTTCGCCCTGCTTGCGGAATTGTCGCGCCACCCGACAGTCGATCAAGTGACGCTCGCCGCCCACATCGCGGTGGACGTCGCCACCCTCGGCCAGGTGGTGCTGCGGCTGGAGCAGCGCGGCCTGCTGGCGCGCGCAGCGGACGCCGACGACCGTCGGCGCAAGCGCCTCGCCATCACCCGCCGCGGCCGCGCCCAGTTGGCGAAGATCGTGCCTGCGGTCGCCGCCGCGCAGACGCGCATCCTGGCGCCCTTGAGTGCCGACGAGCAGGCCGTGTTCTGTCGCCTGCTGGCCAAGCTGGTGCAGCACAACAACGAGCAAAGCCGCGCGCCGATGCGACGCAGCGCGCAGCCATAGCGGCCGGACAGGCTTGACCACGCTATGACGTGCGGTAGGTGACCAGATGAATGCTGGTCTCGGTGTTGCTGATGCCCTTGATCAGGCGGATGCGCTCCAGCGCCTGCGACATCTCGGCCAGATCGCCGGCGCGCAGTTGCGCCAGCAAGTCCCAGCGGCCGTTGGTGTCGTGCAGGATCGCCACCGACGGCTCGCCCATTAGCTCGGCGATCACCCGCCGCGTCTGGTTGCCCTCCACCGCGATGCTCATCCAGGCGTTGATCTGATCCTGCTTGACGTCGGGCCGCAGACGCACGGTGTAGCCCACGATCACGCCCTGCGCTTCGAGCCGCGCGATGCGATTGGTCACGGTACCGCGCGACACCCCCAGACGATGTGCCAGCGTGGCCACACTGGCACGGGCATCGGTGCGCAGCAGCGCGATCAGCTTGTGGTCTGTTTCGTCCATCTTGTCATTTTATTCAATTATGCTTGTCATTTCGTCAGTTATTTGACGTTTTTTGCACATTGTTGCCGATATGAATTGACGCCGCTTGTTGCCAGAATTTCAGGCATCGCAACTTCCTGTTCATGCCTATGCGCCGCGCCGCCCAACCCGCCACCCGTGTCTCCGCCATCCGTCAGCCCCTGTTCCTGTCGCCGGCAGATGTCGCACGCCTCGTTCGTTTGCGAGGCGTGCGCCGTGTGCTGCGTGAACTGACCGATGCCATCGCCGCCGACTTTCGGCGTTGGCCGGATTTCGACAAAGCGCCGCGCGTCGCCAATCATTCGCCGGACGGCGTGATCGAGCTGATGCCGGTGTCGGACGCCACCCGCTACGCGTTCAAATACGTCAACGGCCACCCGAAGAACACGCGGCGCGCGCTGCCGACGGTGATGGCATTCGGCGTGTTGGCCGACGTCGACACCGGCATGCCGCTGCTGCTGTCGGAGATGACGCTGACCACCGCGCTGCGCACCGCCGCGGCGTCCGCGCTGGCCGCCCGCGCCCTTGCCCGCCCCGACAGCCGGGTGATGGCGATCATCGGCAACGGCGCCCAGAGCGAGTTCCAGGCGCTGGCTTTCGCCGAGATGCTGGGCATCGACGAGTTTCGCCTGTTCGACGTCGACCGTGCCGCTACCGCCAAGCTGCTCGCCAATCTCGCCGCGCAGGGGCTGCGCGCGACGGCGCACGACAGCGCCGCCGCCGCAGTGCGCGGCGCCGACATCGTCACCACTGTGACCGCCGACAAGGCCAACGCCACCATCGTCAGCGCCGACATGGTCGTGCCCGGCATGCACATCAACGCCGTCGGCGGCGACTGCCCCGGCAAGACGGAGCTGCATCGCGACGTGCTGGCGCAAGCCCGCGTGTTCGTCGAATACGAGCCGCAGACGCGCATCGAGGGCGACATCCAGCAGATGCCGGCGGACTTCCCGGTGGTGGAGTTGTGGCAAGTGTTGACGGGCAACGCGCCGGGACGCACCGACGACGCGCAGGTCACGGTGTTCGACTCGGTCGGCTTCGCGATCGAAGATTTCGCGGCGTTGCAGTATCTCTACCGCTTCGCCGTCAGCCAGGGCGACATCGCCAGCCTGCCGCTGATTGCCGCGCAGGACGACCCGAAGAACCTGCTGGCGCTGATCACCGGCCCGGCGCCGCAGCGCGACGTGCCCTTGGACGTGCTTGAGTGTGTTTGACCGTTGCGGCAGTCGCCAGACTCGCGGCAACAGGCCCGAGCACCGATTTGCCTGCTGCGGCACAGACGCCTGGTCCACCGCTATAGCTTTTTGCGTCACTGCGCATTCAATCCGGGCTCGGCGGCAAAAAAATAGTGGAGTCGACTTTGCCGAATTCTTTCGGCAAAGCGGCATTCGATAGTCGTTCTTTCAAAAAAGCTGTAATAGTTTGCCGCCAAGCTGGATCGCTTGGCACGTCGTTGCCACCCCTGCCGCGTGCCTCGCCATCACCGGCCAATGCCTTCGGGGAGAGGGCGGTGCCGAGTCGTCACTACGCCAAGCGTGGCGGCCGCGGCGATCACGCTACTTCGGCATTAGCGTCAGGGGATCGAGCGGCCGGCCCTGACGCCGTACCTCGAAATGCATCTTGTTGTCGCCACCGGTGGCGACTTCGGCCAGCTTCTGGCCGAGCAGCACGCGCTGCTGCTCTTTCACTTGCACCTTGTCGGCGTGGAAATAGACGCTAACCGTCTCCTTCGCGTGGCTGACCACGATCATCTGGCCGTAACCGCGCGGCTCCTTGCCGACGTAGATGACCTTGCCGGTCGCGGCCGCAACGACTGGCCCGCCGACTGCAACAAGGATGTCGATGCCCTTCATCGGCGCCTTGTCGTTGAACTTGCTGGTGACCCGACCGCTGACCGGCCAACTCCAGGTGATGCCGTCGCGCTCGGCGCCGCCGCCGGGTTTCACTTCGAGATCGACGCTGGCGGCGGTGCCCGCTGGCGCCCCAGCGGGCGTTGCTGCCGGCACGCCGGGGG
>JAPUER010000015.1 GCA_027492485.1 Betaproteobacteria bacterium | reverse complement strand
CGCCGCGTCAGTTTCTGTCCGAGTTTCCACTTATCCTGATGTCTTGAAAAGCGGGACCACTTCTCCTGGCCCCTTTACCCTTTAATCAACGGCAACGAAATCAAGCCCGAGCACGCGGAAGTGGAGATCGTTACCTGATCGCTTCAAGTATCGAACAGGCGCAGGCCCCTTCTGTCTCCCTGTCATGAACGCACAAACGCGTGCATCCGGGTCCAGCCCATTGCAACGTGCACTTCGCGTGCGCCTTCAGGCGTGACCTTGCCAACGCTGAGTGGGGCCGCGAACGAAGCCCTCGGACAAAGTCGGGCGCTTGATTCTGTCAACCCCGCAAAGGGCTGGCGCACCGCCCGATGACGATAAACGGGCGCCGTGGCGCCCGTCAAAGTTGCGTTTGCCTGCGGCAACGCGGACGACCGCGTTGCCACCGGGTCAGCGGCGCATGCGAGTCATGCCAATTGCTGCAAAGCCGAACATTCCGAGCACCAACATAAGCCCTAGGAGAGCGGCCCCATTCAAGGTCGGCACTGCAGTTTGCGGCGTCACGAGCACCTGCGAAGGATTGTTGCCGGCGGTTCCAACGCTGCCGCCGTTCGCATCGTTGTCAGCCCCGGTGCCTGCGTTGACGTAGATTGGCGTGCTCGTCGACGGCAACGTGAACGTTACCGCGCAGCTAAGCGTGCCACCGAGCGCGACCGTGCTATTCGCACTGCAGGTTGGCGTTGGGTTACCCGGCAAGGTTGCCGCGTTGGTAACTGCGCAGAAGGCGTTCACCGCCGCCCCGGGTCCGTTGTTGGTACACGTCACGGTACACGTCACCGAAGTTCCAGGGGTTGCCGAACTCGGCGTGCATGAAACGCGGGAAACCATGTCTGCGGCTTGCTCCGCAAAGTTGTTCTGCGTCGAACCCGTGGGTGGCACCGTGATGACAATCGTGCTGTTCGTGGCAGTCCCGGCACCGGTCGCGCTCACCGCTCCGAGCGCGCCGGGATTGCCTGTTGTCCCGGTCTGCGTATAACCGTTGGTGTAGCCACTTGGCTGCACTTCAGTGAGCGTGCAGCTCGCGCCAGCAGGAACCCCGCTGAAGCTGTAGGTGCCATCTGCGGCGGTCGACACTGGTCCCGCGCTAAACGCCGGCGTACTGCAACTGATGCTGACTTGCGTCACCAGTCCAGCGTCGGTGGCAGCGCCGTTGTCTACCGTGTTTGCCGGTACGCTCATTTCGACGTAGACGCGCCCCGAAACGGTCACGCCACCAACTCCAAGCGTCGTTGAACTTGGATTGTTGCCGGCAGTCGGCACGTTGCCGCCGTTGCTGTCATTGCTCGCTGCGGAGCCACCGGTGAGTGACACCGACCCGTTCAACGGCGCCGGGAAGGTGATCGCACAACTGAGCGCCGAGTTAATCGCCAACGACGACGACGTCGCAGGCGTGCTGCACGTATTGCTGGTGACCCCCGCCGGCAACGTACCTGTGAACTGGCAACTGGCAGCAAGCGCCACCGCAGGTCCATTGTTCGTGCAAGTGAGCGTACATGTCACGCTCTGCGCCGGATTCGCCGGATTGGGCACGCACGCGATGCTACTCGTCGTGTCCGTTGTTTGCGTCTCTGCAAAGTTGTTTCCCGTCGAACCGGTCGCAGGGACGATCAAACCGCCAATGGTTGTTCCCGTCGTGGTCGGGTTGCCGCCGTTCGAGGTGCCGGCAGCGGTGTACGCGTCGATATGCCCGGCGGGCTGAGATTGCGTAATTGTGCAAGTCGCACCGATCGGAACGCCGGAGAAGCTATAGCTCCCGTCGGCAGCAGTTGCAACAGGGCCTGCATTGAAGGCGGGCGTCGTCCCCGGGCCGGTGCAACTGATCGACACATTGCTCGACAACCCCGGGTCTGTGGCAGTGCCATCATCGGTGGTGTTCCCGCCAGTCTCCCGGTAAACACGTCCGGCAACCGACACCGTTCCCTGGATTGTCACGGGTACGGTACTCGTATTGTTTGCAGGGTTGCCATCTCCCGGCACGGTGACAGTCGCGCTGTTGTTGCGGGTCACGGTACCGGCGACGGTACCGGCGGTTGCGGTGACCGTGATGTTCCCGCCGATTTGCGAGCCCGGGTTGATCGGGAATGTGCCGGTATATGTGCAGGACACCGAGGACGGCGCGGCGCTAGCGTTGCAGTTCCAGTTCGTACCCGTCGCGGCGGACGTGTTGGCGATCGTAATGTCGGCAGGCAAATTGTCGATGACCGTGACCGGACCACCGGTCAGGATACCTTCGCCGGCCAGCAACGACGCGCGGAGCGTGTAGGTGACGGCGCCACCGTTCGACACGGTCGACGACGAGACCGTCTTGACGATGGTCGCGTCCGGATTGCGCACGATGGTGATCGATGCCATTGACGTGTTGTTCGTCGTAGGCTGCTCGGATTGGCCCGTCATGGAAACCGACGCGGTATTCTGCACGGTCGTGTTATTCGCCGTTGATGCGGCGCTCACGGCCGTCACCGTAATCGGACCACCAACGGTAGCGCCAATCCCGAGCGGCAGTGTGCCGGTGTAAGTGCAATCCACCTGTACCGCTGTCGAGGCGGAGCAGTTCCAGTTCGTACCGCTAACCGGCAGCGAAATGGTCATCCCTGTCGGCATCGGGTCGAGAACGCGGATCACAGTGCCCGCAACATTTTCGATGGGCCCCACGTTGGCGCCCGTGTTGTTCTTGACGACGAGGGTGTAGGTGGTGCTTTGTCCAGCAGTCACCGTGGTTGGGCTCGCTGTCTTGCCGATGATCAGGTCGGGCGCTACCACGGTAGTCGTTACCGTGTTCGAACCCGGCCGGCGTGCGGTCAGGCTGGTCGAGTCGCCGACGAAATCATTGCTGTAGACGTTGCCAACCAGATTGGACGCCGCAAGCACCGGCACCGACAATGCGTAGCTATTGCCCGGCTGCAGCTGATTGGGGTTCGTGGTTGCGAGCGAGCGCGGTTGCACTAGGAACGCGGTCGCCGCGCCGACGTTTGCGGGACAATTCGTCGATGCAAACTGCGCCACCGTACACCAGTTTGTGGTTGTGGCTGTATTGGTTCCACTGCCGGTGAGGTTGTGACCAACGTCGTATGGATCGCGATTGATCGCCGCGCCGCTGTTAACGGTGTAGAGGATCACCGCATCCGGATCGGCAACGACCGCCGGCGGGCCGGCCGCCGCCACCGGGGCTGCAATCGGCGCCGCAAGCTTCAGCGTGCCGGCATAGGCGCTTGCCGGCGAACGGCCATCCGCCGCGTACGGCAACACATCGAGCAGGCGGACGCCGTTGAGCGTGTTCCCCACCGCGGCGTAGTTGAGCGTGTACGTGAAACCGGTGTCAGGCGGAACGACATCTTTGCTGACCTGCTTGGAAAGCAGGATCCCCGGCGTCGACGAAACCGTCAAATTCCAGTTGCCGAAGCTGCAGTTCTGGCCGGTCGCGCAAGCAAACCCCGAGGACGCCACCCCCCCCTGGTAGATCGCATCCGGCTTGGCGTTGTCGGTCGAATCGGCGTACGAGGTGTTCAGCAGCGGCGTGTTATTGGGCGCGAGAACGTCCACCACGGCTTTGAACGCGAGCGTCGACAGATTGCCCGTGGTTGCGCCTTCCGCCGCTTTGACAGCAGTTTGGCCAGTCAGCACCCATTTGCACGCGGTCACGCCTCCAGTCAGCGGTTGCGTCGGGAACATTGCGGCAGGAAGGCCACTGGTCGCACAGACCGGATCGGCGAGCGCGGCGCCACCGAGGCTCGAACTGCCAGGGATGTACCCCATGTACTGCGGCAGTACGTCCCACACGGTCACGTCCGTGGTGTGCGCGCTGCCAGACGTCGTCAAGTTGATGGTCAGGTTGTACGTAACAACTGACCCGACGGGAACCAGCGAGTTCGGGACCGGGTTGCTGGGCGAGGTTTTAGCCACCCGCACATACTCATTCTGGAAGATCTTTACGGCATCCGCCGCTTTGCCCACACCTGCGGTCAATACGCCCGCCTCATTTGTTTCCCAGCGGAACTGGTTAATTGCCATCGCGCCTGTTGTCGAGGTGCCTGCGACGAACGGATTCGTACCACCTCCTGGCAGGTTGTCAGTACCGCTGTAGGCGTAGGTGGCATTGGCTTGCTGCGGGGCGAAGACGAGCAATCGCGATGCCGCCGGGAACGACGCATACTTCGCCCTGATCCTGGTCACTTTCGTCAATCCTGTCGCTCCCTCCGCAGCCAACAGCGCAGCAACCGAGGGATACCAGGTCGCATCAGCGTCACCGCAGACGCTATCCGATTGCGTCGAACCCGATGTCGACGGACTGTTGTATTCGGACGTCACCGTGTTCATCGACGTCCAGGTACCGCCCGTCGTTCCGGTTCCTCCAACACCCAACTCCCACACGATAGCGAATGGCGGACCTGCGAGATGCATATAAGCAATGCCGGTGAGAGCGTCCTTTAGCGTGTTGGAGTTGGGAGCATAACTCGCGTTCGTTGCGTCGAAGAACGTGAATCGCGCGTTGTCGATCTTGTCGCAGAGCATACCCGCCGGATAGTTGCTCGTCCCCGTGTTCCAAGCGCCGAGATAGGTGGAAAAAACTTGATTCGGCGCGACCTGGTTGACGTGATTGTCGCCGGTCACGTTGGGATCGCTCGCTGCATAGTCGAGGCCAAACGGATTGTTGTACCGCATGGTGGTGTGGAATTTGCTAAGCGAACCGCCGATCGTTCGTGTCGCCCCCTCGGTATAAGTATTGTCGGACGTGACCGGTTCGACGTTGCTTTGTCCCGTCACCGACGTTGCGTTGAGCGTAACCGTGTTGGTCAATTGACGCGTGTTCGGCGTCGGAGGCACGGGAATGTCCGTAAGCGGCGCCCACACCAGCACCGATTTGCTCGCGACCCACCATTCATTGTTGGCGTCGTCAGGATTGCTTGGATTCACCAGTGTCACGGCGGCAGGGTTCGTGCCACGCTTGGTCGGGTAGAACGCGAGCGAAAAATCGGTGTTGTCCAACGTCAGCGTTGCCGTCTTTGCGACGTTGTCGACCGCAGTCAAGTCACAGGTACCGCCGCGTGCAACCTGATAAACCACGGTCGAGTTATTGGTGATGCCGAAGTCGTTGGGATAGAAAAAAACATTGTCAACGGTGTTCCCGATGATCGGAATCTGACCGCGCCAGTCGCCGCACCCGTTCAAACCCGTTGCCGACAGGTTGGAAACCATGTATCCGGGCGAATTCATACTCCAGTTAATGAACTGTGCGTTCGGAAAATCTGGATCGTTGAAGTTTTCGTCGATCGTGTAGCTGCCGTTGATCGCTTCCAGCCCCTTGCGCGAACCCTTCGCGAAGATGCCGAGATTCCACGAAAACACAAAACCGTCTTCGCCGGCTGGCCCGCTCCCCGGGATGTACACCGCACCCCGAACGTCGTTGCTCTTGCGCAGGTTCCAGCGCGGCGCGGCGGAGACCGTGAGTGTCGGGACACCGTAGAAGGTGTCGGCGCCGACTGTCCCCGTCAGCACCGTGGGCGTGCTGGACGCGCTATTGTTGGTCGAACTGAAAGTCACTGTCGGCGCCGCAACAGTCGCGCGGTTGGGCGCGGTGCTGGCAATGCGCATCCTGAAGTCAAGGTTATTTCCGCTGGTCGGCGATGGCTGTGCACAGTAGATCTTTTGCCCGTTCGCGGTGACGCCCGAAATGCCTGCTGCCGGCGGATCGGCTACCGGTGTAGTCGAAATGTTTTGACAGCCGTTGGCACCGGTTGGCAGGTCAGCGACGCTGAAGTAGGCGATTTGCGGATTCGCCGGCCCAACATACGCGCCGGGCGCGCCGGGCAGCGTTGTCGCGCCGACCGCAAGAACGAGGCGTGCGCTGGTGTCTGACGGTGTGATCGAATAGCCAACGCGGTAAGTCGCAAAATCATTGGTTCGAATGAACGCGTTCGAAATGCCACTATCATTGCCCGGATTGTCGTTGGCATCGAATGGCGCGCTTCCCGATGCGCTCATCCCGGTGACGAACTGCGTGATTGACGCGCTTGCGATACCGGACGCGGCCACCGCGATGACGACGGCAGCGGCGCGCCAGCTCAGCGCCTTTGCCGGCGACGCACGACGACTGCCGCTCCAGCGCAGCGCTACTCCACATTGCGGCCGATCAGTGTGTGCCGTCGCACAACGCGCCAAACTTTCGATCATGTTTCCCTCTACAACTTCATCTGCCGAACCAGCGGCGACGGCCGGAGTGTAGACCGCGGATCGAAACTTCGCCAATGACATTGACATAGTCGCAAATCGGCAGCGATGACTTGCCGCCTGAACGTCGAGTGGCGCCGCTACGGCCGGCCGCTTTGGTTATCGATGCGTTGACCGTCGACGTGTTTTGCCAGCGCGTGCATCACCACGCGCCAACCGGCATGCGCCTGCGGCCCGGCCTGCGCGAAGGCGTCGGCGAACAGGCGGTATTGCTCCCCCGTCAGCTTGGCTTCGAGTGCGGCGCCGTCGGCCGTCAGCCGCATCTGGCGGACTCTGGCGTCATGGTCGGCCTTGCTCAGTTCGATCAGTCCCTGCGCCTGCAACTGCCGCAGCGGCGCATTGAGCGCCTGCTTGGTGACGTCGAGCGTCGTTTGCAGTTCGCCCACGCTCATGCCGGGCGAATGCGCGACGAAGAACAGAATGCGGTGATGCACGCGCGTCAATCCGCGCGTGGCGAGGATGCGGTCGGGCTCGGCGATCACCGCGCGCAGCGCGAAGTGCATGACGCGCCAGGCCTCGGTCAGCGCCGCCGGCGCTGCTGCCGGCGCCGTCGGCGGCGCATCGTTGCCGGCATTTCCTTTTTTTACAGGGCTTCTAGCGGACATAGGTCAACATGCTTGACATTTTACAAGGCACTCACCAGAATACGTCAATATTGTTGACCTAATGACCCGCCGGCAGCACCCTGCCGGTGGCACCGCCCGGCAACGCAATCCGGCGCGGCGGCCAACAATCCCCGCGCCCACCGCGCCAGCAGCCAGGCGATCACCGTCGCCTAAAATCCCTGTCAATCAACGGCACCGTTTCGATGCATGCGAGCAGAGAGCGGAGAGCGCCGGAATATTTGGAGCATACCTATGTCAATGGCAGATCGCGACGGAAAAATTTGGCTCGACGGCAAGATGGTGGACTGGCGCGACGCCAAGATCCACGTGCTGAGCCACACGCTGCACTACGGCTGCGGCGCGTTCGAGGGCGTCCGCGCGTACAAGACCGAGCAAGGCACGGCGATTTTCCGCCTGCAGGAACACACCCAGCGCCTGTTCAACAGCGCCAAGATTTTGCGCATGAAGATTCCGTTCACGATGGACGAAGTGAACGAGGCGCAGCGTGCCGTGGTGCGCGAGAACAAGCTGGACGGCGGCTATCTGCGCCCGCTGACCTGGATCGGTTCCGAGAAACTGGGCGTGTCGCCAAAGGGCAACACCATTCACCTGATGGTCGCCGCCTGGGCCTGGGGCGCCTATCTCGGCGAAGAAGGCATGAAGCGCGGCATCCGTGTCAAGACCTCGAGCTACACGCGCCATCACGTCAACATCACCATGACGCAGGCGAAGACGGTGTCGAACTACACCAATTCGATCCTCGCCAACATGGAAGCGACCGACGACGGCTATGACGAAGCGCTGCTGCTCGACGCCTCGGGATTCGTCTCCGAAGGCGCCGGCGAGAACATTTTCGCGATCAAGGACGGCAAGATCTACACGCCCGACCTCTCCGCCGGCGCGCTGAACGGCATCACCCGCAACACGGTGTTCCACATCGCCGCCGACCTTGGCCTCGAAATCAAGGAAAAGCGCATCACGCGCGACGAGCTCTACATCTGCGACGAGCTGTTCTTCACCGGCACCGCCGCCGAAGTGACGCCGATCCGCGAACTGGACCGCATCCAGATCGGCGCCGGCATGCGCGGCCCGATCACCGAAAAGATCCAGACCGCGTTCTTCGACATCGTCAACGGCCGCAATCCGAAGTATGCGCACTGGTTGACCAAGGTTGTCTGACCGTCTGTAGGAGCGGCTTGGGGCGCCCGGGCCCGCCCCCGGGTGGGGGGGCGCGCGGGCGCGGCCAGCCCCGCCCACAAAACAGACTTCAAGCTGCGCGCGTTTTTCTGGTCTTGTTTTTCGTGTTGTTTTCTGGGGGCGGTGTCGCGCGCGTGGCCCCGGCGGTTTTTGGGTCGGTGTTGGGGGGGCAAACCCCGCTCCTACAATACTGACTTCAAGCTGCGCGATTTTGACTGCTCATATGACCACGACCACCGACGCCGTCCACGTTACCGCCCGCGACCTGCAAGGCCCGGGCGTGGTGCATTGCCCGAATCCGAAGATGGTGCAATGGTCAACGCATCCGAAGGTGTATCTCGACGTGGTGACTACCGGCGAGGCCAGTTGCCCGTATTGCAGCACGAAATACGTGCTCGACGGCCCGGCGCCGCACGGGCATTAGTCCCGGCCAACCCTAGTCGCCGTCGGCCGGCGCTGCGTCGGCGCCACCGCCGACGGCGGTCAGCGTCGCCAGTTGCGCCGCACGGCTGTCCGGCGTTTCCAGCGTGATTCGTCCCAGTATTCCGCTGCGGTAGTCGTTGAGCAGCGTGACTGCCGCCTTTTCAAAATCCGCGCTGCCGCCCTTGATGCGGAAGCCGCGCCGTTTGGCGATGGCTTCGATGACGCCCGGCGCGTCGGTGCTTTCGACATCGATGCCATAGCGCGCCGCGAGCGACGCCGGATAGCGGGCGAGCAGGATGCCGGCGAGATAGGTCGCTACCTCCTCGTCGATGTAGGCGTTGACGCCGACCAGGTGATTGGCCGCCAGCAGCAGGCCGTCGGTCTCCAGCGCGATCTTCGGCCACATCAGCCCCGGCGTGTCGAACAGCCAGGTGCCGTCCGGCAAGTCGTAGCGTTTGATCAGCTTGGTCACCGCCGGCTCGTCGCCGACGTTGGCGATACGCCGGTTGAGCAAAGCGTTGACCAGCGTCGATTTGCCGACGTTGGGCACCCCCATCATCATCACCCGCAGCCGCTTCAGCGGACCTTCGCGATGCGGCGCCAGCTTGCGCGCCTCGGGCAACACTTTCGCCGACTCGCCGGCTTTTTTGCACGACAGGCCGATGGCACGCACGCCCTCCTGTGCGTTGAACCACGCCAGCCAGGCCTCGGTCACCGCCGGGTCGGCGAGATCGACCTTGTTCAGGATCTTCAGCGCCGGCCGCTGCCGCGCCTCGCGCATGGCGTTGATCATCGGGTTCACGGTCGCCGCCGGGCTGCGCGCGTCGAGCACTTCGACCACGACGTCGACCTCGGCCAGCGCCTCGGCCGCTTTCTTCTGCGCCGCCACCATGTGGCCGGGGAACCAGTTGATCGCCATGAGTTGAGTCAGTTGCCGCCGGTCGCTCGGCAGGTGTCACGTTGGGTGCCGTATCGGGCGTCGTGCCGCATGGCGGTTTGATAACAACTTTTCAGCGAAACGCGCATTGGCATTGGGCACACCGGCGATTTCCGCTCAAAGTCGACTTTTCATCAAATTGCCAGTCGTGCCCAATTGCAATAAGGCTTTCAACAAAAAGCCAATCACCGGAACGCCGCGCCGGACAACGGCCCGGCGCGCCCCGGTCAGAGCAACTCGCCCTGATCGCCCTCGCCCGGCTCGACTTCCGGCTCGTCGATGCGTTCGATGCCGGAGAGCTTGACGCCGTCGTCGAGCTTGATCAGCGTCACGCCCTGCGTCGAACGGCCCGATTCGCGGATCGATTTCACCGTGGTGCGGATCAGCACGCCGCCGGTGGTGATCAGCATCACCTCGTCGCCCGGATTGACCAGCGTTGCGGCGACGACCTTGCCGTTGCGCGCGCTTTGCTGGATGGCGATCATGCCCTTGGTGCCGCGACCGTGGCGCGTGTACTCGATGATCGGCGTGCGTTTGCCAAAGCCGTTTTCGGTGGCCGTGAGCACCTGTTGCTCCTCGGTGCCCGCCACCAGCATGGCGATGATGCGTTGATCCTTATCGAGCATCATGCCGCGCACGCCACGGGCGTTGCGGCCCATGCTGCGCACGTCGTTCTCGTCGAAGCGCACCGCCTTGCCGCTGTCGGCGAACAGCATCACGTCGTGCTTGCCGTCGGTCAGCGCGGCGCCAACGAGGTAGTCGCCATCGTCGAGGTCAACCGCGATGATGCCGGTTTTCTTCGGACGGCTGAAGTCTTCCAGCGAGGTCTTCTTCACGGTGCCCATACTGGTGGCCATGAAGATGTATTTGTCCGGCTCGAAGGTCTTGGTGGCGACGATGGCCGTGATCTTTTCGCGATCCTGCAGCGGGAACAGGTTCACGATCGGCTTGCCGCGGCTGTTGCGGCCGCCTTCCGGCACTTCGTAGACCTTCAGCCAGTACACCCGGCCGCGGTTCGAGAAGCACAGGATGTAGTCATGCGTGTTGGCGATGAAAAGCTTCTCGACGAAGTCTTCTTCCTTGGTCGCCGTCGCCTGCTTGCCGCGACCGCCGCGCTTCTGGGCGCGGTATTCCTCGACCGGCTGCGCCTTGAAGTAGCCGCCGTGGGTCAGCGTCACCACCATGTCCTGCGGCTTGATGAGATCCTCGATCGAGGTCTCTTCGGCGTTGAGCACGATTTCGCTCTTGCGGGCGTCGCCGAACTGCTTTTTGATGTCGCCAAGCTCGGTGGCGATGATTTTTGTGACCCGTTCCGGCTTGGCCAGGATGTCGAGCAAGTCGCGCACCGTCTCGATCACTTCCTTGTATTCGGCGATGACCTTGTCGGACTCCATCGCGGTCAGGCGTTGCAGGCGCATTTCGAGGATGGCCTTGGCCTGCACGTCGGTCAGGCGGTACGCCCGCTCCTTCGGCTGCCAGCAATATTCCGGGCCGACGCCGTCCGGACGCAGGAAGTCGACGTCGGCACGGGCCACCATCTCGGCGACCAGCGCCGACTGCCAGAGCTTGCCGGTCAACGCGGTCTGCGCCTCGTCGGGCGTGGCCGACGCCTTGATCAGCTCGATGATCGGGTCGACGTTGGCCAGCGCCACGGCCAGGCCTTCGAGGATGTGCGCACGGGCACGCGCCTGACGCAGCTCGAACTGGGTGCGGCGAGTGACGACCTCGCGGCGATGCAGGACGAACTGCTCGAGGAAGTCCTTCAGGTTCAGCACGCGCGGACGCTGGTCGACCAGCGCCACCATGTTCATGCCGAAGCTGTCCTGCAGCTGCGTGTTCTTGTAGAGATTGTTGAGGACGATGTCCGGGATTTCGCCGCGCTTCAGCTCGATGACGATGCGCATGCCCGATTTGTCGGACTCGTCGCGCAGGTCGGAGATGCCTTCCAGCTTCTTGTCGCGGACCAGTTCGCCGATCTTTTGCAGCAAGGTGGACTTGTTGACCTGATAGGGAATCTCGTCGACGATGATGGCCTGACGGTCGGTCTTGCCGATCGGCTCGAAATGCGTCTTCGCGCGCATGACCACCCGGCCGCGCCCGGTGCGGTAGCCGTTGTGCACGCCCTCCAGGCCATAGATGTAGCCCCCGGTCGGGAAGTCCGGCGCCGGCACCAGCTTGATCAGCTCCTCGATATCGGTGTCGGGCTTCTTCAGCAGCGCCAGCGTGCCGTCGATGACCTCGCTCAGGTTGTGCGGCGGAATGTTGGTGGCCATGCCCACGGCAATGCCGGACGAGCCATTGACCAGAAGATTCGGAAACTTCGTAGGCAGGACGGTCGGCTCCTGCTCCTTGCCGTCGTAGTTCGGCTGGAAGTCGACGGTTTCCTTCTCCAGGTCGCCGAGCATTTCCGCCGTGATCTTCTGCAGGCGGCACTCGGTGTAGCGCATCGCAGCAGCGTTGTCGCCGTCCACCGAGCCAAAGTTGCCCTGGCCATCGATCAGCGTGTAGCGCAGCGAAAAGTTCTGCGCCATGCGGACCAGGGTGTCATAAATCGCGCTATCGCCGTGCGGGTGGAACTTGCCCATCACGTCGCCCACGATGCGGGCGCACTTCACGTAGGGCCGGTTGTGGACGTTATTCGCCTCATGCATGCCGAACAGCACCCGGCGATGCACGGGTTTGAGCCCGTCGCGCACGTCCGGGAGCGCGCGCCCCACGATCACGCTCATGGCGTAGTCGAGGTACGACGTCCGCATCTCCTGTTCGAGGCTGATCGGTAGCGTTTCTTTGGCGAATTGATCCATAACGGAGGCGAATACCTGTCTGCAAAATCAAAGGTTAACTGCGCATTTTATTCTGTGACGTGTCCGCCCGGCGACCGGCTACCGTCGCCCGCTCCGACCGGCCGGAGGCCGCCGCGTCGACTGACAGGGACGTACGCATGCACCCAATGGCGCCATGCCCCCGACGGCGCCGTGGTCACCCTTGCGCCGGATAAGTTGCGTAACTGCGACAGCCGGCCGGTCGATTGCAGGTCAAGACCACAAGTCGCGTTGCGCGCGTTGCGCCCCCGAAAAGGGCGGTGTTATATTGCATCAGGAGGGGGCTATGCCCGGTGCAACGGCTTTTTTGCGCGTTCCGGGGCATGGTCGCCGTGACATCGTCTCAAGCCTTCAAGGGGTACAAAACCAATGAAACTTCGCTTAATCGCTAGCGCTGTCTCGGGTGCAGTGGTTGCGCTTTCTGCGAGCGTAGTGTTCGCACAAGCCAATCCGGCCAACAGCGCCTACGTTCTTTCCGCCACCGGCGCCCCGGACAACAATGTTGTTCGCAGCGGTCGTTACGGCACCAACAACAACTCGTGCAACCTGTGCTGGCGTACCAGCTACTGGACCCCGGCAATGGCGATCGCGGAGTGCGACCCCGACCTCGTCAAGAAGGCTGCTCCGCCGGCTCCGGCCGCTCCGGTAGCGCCGCCAGCCGCAACGCCGCCGGCCGCTGCTCCGAAAGCGCCGGAACCGCCGAAGCCGCCGGCACCGCCGCCCGCTCCGGCCGTCCAGAAGATCACGCTGGCGTCGAAAGCGCTGTTTGACTTCGACAAGGCCGTGCTGAAGCCGGAAGGCCAGGCCGTTCTTGACCGCGAAATCGTCTCGCGCATCAAAGAAGTGCAAAAGCTTGAGCTGGTGCTGGTGACCGGCCATACCGACCGTCTCGGCTCGCAGCAATACAACCAGAAACTGTCCGAGCGGCGCGCTGCCGCCGTGGCCGCCTATCTGGCAAGCAAGGGCGTTCCGAAGGACAAGATCGAAACCCTCGGCATGGGCAAGACCCAGCCAGTTCCGGGCGTCGTTTGCGACCAGAAGAACCGCAAGCAACTGATCGCCTGCCTGCAACCGCACCGTCGTGTTGAGGTGGAAGTCAAGGGCGAAATCGTCGTTCGCAAGTAACGAAACGACCGATCGCTCAGCGCAAAACCCCGCTCCGGCGGGGTTTTGTGTTTCTGGACGGCCGTGTCCGAGTGTCCCAAAGGCGACCAGCGGCACGCGCCGCCCAAATCCCTACCCTTTTCCGCAAGCAACGAGTCGATCCGCCATGTCGCACACATTGATTTCCGCCCGCTGGCTGATTACGGCAAAAGCGGCGACCGGGGGGGCAACCGTCGAAGCCATCGCGAACGGCGGCGTGGTCATCGACGACCGCGGAACGATCGTCGCGGTCGGGCGGGCCGACAGCTTCGCCGGGAGCCCGTCGCCGGCAAATCGTGTCGACCTCCCCGACCATATCCTCGCGCCAGGACTGGTCAACGCGCACGGTCACAGCGCCATGACGCTGCTGCGCGGGGCGGCCGACGACCTGCCGCTCGAACGCTGGCTCAAGGAACGAATCTGGCCGATGGAAGCAGAACTGCTGGACGAGCATTTCGTCAGCGTCGGCACCCGCCTCGCTGCGCTGGAGATGCTGCAGGGCGGCACCACCACCTGCGCCGACATGTATTTCTACTCCGCAGCAGCCGGCGAGGCCTATCTGAGCGTCGGGCAGCGTGCCGTGCTGGCGCTGCCGGTCATCGATTTCCCCACCCGCTACGCCGCCGACGTCGACGGCTACATCAGTCTCGGGCTGGCGGCACGCGATCGTTTTGCCGGCGAGACGCTACTTTCGTTCTGTCTTGCCCCTCACGCTCCCTATACCGCCAGTGACAATACCTTCCAGCGCGTGCTCTCGTTCGCCGAAGAACTGGGTATCGGCATTCACACGCACCTGCACGAAACTTCGGAAGAAGTCCGCAGCGCGGTCGACCAGACCGGCGTGCGGCCGATTGCCCGGCTGGCAAGCCTGGGCGTGCTCGGCCCAGGCTTCTTCGCCGCGCATTGCGTACACCTGAACGCCGCCGACATCGATGCGCTGGCCCGCCACGGCGCCTCGGTGGTGCATTGCCCGTCGTCCAATCTGAAGCTTGCCAGCGGTATCGCGCCGGTCGCCGATCTGCTCGCGGCCGGCGTCAACGTTGGCCTCGGTACGGACGGCGCCGCCAGCAACAACCGACTGGACATGTTCGAGGAAATGCGGCTCGCCGCGCTGCTCGGCAAAGTGGCGCGGGGCGACGCCTCTGCGGTCAATGCGGCGCAGGCTTTTACCGCCGCGACGCTAGGTGGCGCCCAGGCAGTCGGGCTTGGCGATCAGGTTGGCTCGATCGAACCCGGCAAGTCCGCCGACCTGATCGCCGTTTCGCTGGCTTCCCCGGCCATGACGCCATTGTTCGATCCCGTTTCCCATCTGGTCTATGTCGCCTCGCGCGCCGACGTAACCGACGTTTGGGTAGCCGGCCAGCGGCGGGTGACGGCCGGAAACCTGACGACCGCCGCCGGTGCGTCGGCACCCGCGGCGATGGCAGAATTGGCGCCACAGATTTCCGCGATTGCCGAGCGTGTCAGCGCGCTGCGTCGCTAAGGCCTCCCGCTCATGTCCTCACTCGCCACCGACAACGCCGATCCCTCCGAACTCGAGAAATTCTCGTCGCTTGCCAGCGAGTGGTGGGATCCGGAGGGCAATTTTCGTCCTCTGCACGACATCAATCCACTGCGGTTGGCGCTGATCGACCGCCACTGTCAGGGCGTCAAGGGCAAGCGCGCGATCGACATTGGGTGCGGCGGTGGCCTGGTCTCCGAAGGACTGGCCCGGATGGGCGCAAGAGTGACCGGCATCGACCTTGCCGACAAGGCGCTGGCCGTTGCCAAGCTGCACGCACTCGACGAAGGCGTGACCGTTGACTACCGTGCATGCAGCGTCGAGACAATGGCAGCCGAGACGCCGGCGCAGTTCGATCTGGTGACCTGCCTGGAAATGCTGGAGCACGTCCCTGACCCGTCCTCCGTGGTCGCGGCATGCGCGAGGCTCGCGAAACCGGGTGCGCCGGTTTTCTTCAGCACCATATCGCGTACCGCCAAGGCCTATGCGACCGCCATCGTTGGCGCCGAATATGTGCTGCGCCTGCTGCCGAGGGGTACGCACGAATTCTCGCGGTTTCTGAAACCCTCTGAGCTAGTCGGTTTTGCGCGCGCCGCGGGCCTGCAACTGGTCGAGCTCGCCGGCATGGACTACAACCCGTTCACCCACCACGCCAGGTGGACGTCCGACACTGCGGTCAACTACATGGCGGTCTTTCGCCGGCCGTAGCGCGACGGCATCGATGAAATGCCATCGCAACAGACCTTGCTAGAATTCGCAGACATTGGGCGGTTAGCTCAGCGGTAGAGCACTGCCTTCACACGGCAGGGGTCACTGGTTCGATCCCAGTACCGCCCACCAATGAACCCAACGAAGGGCTGGCGATTGTGCCGGTCCTTTTTTGTTTGTGCCGGTGCACAACTAACCGCCACAACTTTTTGCGGCGTACACCCAGCGCCTGGGTGCTCCGGCACGTACTCCCTCGACCAGGACCGAGCCACCAGCCGCCAGCCGCGACAGGATTTCCGTCACTATTGCCTCACCGGTCCGCAATGGTGCACCGTCAGCCCGCAGCAGTACGTCGCCATCCTGGATTGCGAACATGGCAGTCGTCCCGCCCGTCCCCTTTGCCCGAATGCCTCCAGCGACGCCTGCCGGCTCAAACATCCGTCCGAACGTCGCCCGCTCGGCCGTCAGCGCCTGCACCACCGCAGCATCCAGAAATATCGCCGCGGCCTTGTCGCTCGCTGCCAGACGGCATTGCGCCGGTGGCGCTGCTTTGACTGCCGTCGCCGTTTTCGCCGGCCGCAGCTCAACTCTCGCTTCACGTCCGGCTGCCGACAACACCACAGCATCGCGTTCCACTCGCACCAAGCGTTCGCCGGACGGCAAAGTTTCGCCTTCGTTGAGGACGATAGACCGCTGCGCCGCAATGGAGCCCGCTCCGCCTGCGGAAAAGAAGGCCTGCCGCCCCGCGACCCCGACAAGACGCGCCGGACCGGCCACGGCGACAGCCGCCGCTGGCGCGTCTCCCACGTTGAGGGGGTTCAATGCAAACGGCGTCCACGCCGGCAAACGCTGCGCCTTGCCATCGGCCCACTGCGCGATGAGCAAAGCCAGCGCCCAGCCTGCAAGCGCCGCAGCGCAAGCCGCGGCCAGCATTTTTGCGGATTGCTCCAGCCTATAATTAAGGGTTGCGCTTTGCTTCATTACGCGTCGACTTGCCTGAGCATGACTTTGCATTGTGTTCGGTAAGCACAAAGATTTTGCCTTGAATCCGTATCTCGCCGAACTCAACGACTTCACCTTCACGCGTCTCGCGCGCCTGCTGGCCGATGTGTCTCCGCCGGCGGGCCTCAAACCAATCAACCTGTCGATTGGCGAGCCGAAACATCCGACCCCGCAGTTCATCCGTGACGCGATCGGCAAAAACACCGCCGGATTGGCGCAATACCCACCGACCAAAGGCCCGCTGACGCTGCGGCAAACGATTGCCGACTGGATCAAACGCCGCTTTCATCTGCCTTCCCTCGACGCCGAGACCCAGGTGTTGCCCGTCCTTGGCACCAAGGAAGCGCTTTATTCGTTCACGCAGACGATCGTCGACCCGACGCGCGAGCGGCCAACGGTACTCGTCCCCAATCCGTTTTACATGGTTTACGAAGGGGCAGCCCTGCTCTGCGGGGCCAAGCCCTATTTCGTGAATTTCGACGCCGCAGCCGGCGAATACGCGTGGGACGCCGTCCCCGAAACCGTGTGGCGGGACGTCCAGCTGCTGATCGTCTGTTCGCCGGACAACCCGACCGGCGCCATCACCAGCCGCCAACGCTGGCGCTGGCTGTTCGAGCAGAGCGACCGCTACGGCTTTGTCATCCTGGCCGACGAGTGTTACAGCGAAATCTACTTTGACGAGGCCAATCCGCCGGTGGGCGCGTTGCAGGTTGCTGCCGAGATGGGGCGTGGCGACTTCCGGCGGCTAATCGCCATGGGCAGCCTGTCCAAGCGGTCGAATGCGCCTGGCTTGCGCTCCGGTTTCGTCGCCGGCGACGCGGCACTGATGGCGGCCTTTCTGAAGTTGCGTTCATTCAACGGCTCGGCGATGGCTGGCACGGTGGTTGCCGCCAGCATCGATGCCTGGAACGACGAAGCCCATGTCGTTGCCAACCGCGCAGCCTACGCAAAGAAATTCCGCGAGCTGACGCCGCTGCTGGCCAAACATCTACCGGTAACGCTGCCCGACGCGGCGTTTTACTGGTGGCTGCCGATCCCGGCCAGTTACAACGGCGACGACGAACGCTTTGCACGGGATCTGTTCGCCGCCACGGCCATCATCGTCATCCCGGGTTCCTACCTTTCGCGGACCAGCGCCGACGGCGTGAACCCAGGCAAAGGTTACATGCGCATTGCGCTGGTATCCGAATACGACGAGTGCCGCGAAGCGGTGTCGCGGCTCACTGAATTTTTGCTGCGCAATGCGACGACGACTACTCGCGACGCTGCCGAGCGCGTCGTGGCCTGATACAGAAACAACGCCCGATCCGAAAAGAAGAAACCATGTCAGATACCCTGCAAGCCATCATCGACAACGCCTGGGAAAACCGCGCGGCCCTCTCACCCAACAATCCGCCGAAGGACGTCGCCGACGCCGTCGAGGCCGTGATCGCCGACCTCAACAAGGGCCGCAAACGTGTCGCTGAAAAGGTGAATGGCGAGTGGATCACGCATCAGTGGTTGAAGAAGGCCGTATTGCTGTCGTTCCGCCTCAAGGACAACGCGATGATCCATGCCGGCGACCTGGCTTTCTATGACAAGGTGCAAACCAAGTTCGCCAACATGAGCCCCGAGCAGGTGGCCGCGACCGGCGTGCGCGTGGTGCCGCCCGCCGTGGCCCGGCGCGGCAGCTTTCTCGCAAAGAACGTGGTGCTGATGCCCTCCTACGTCAACATCGGCGCCTACGTCGACGAAGGCACCATGGTCGACACTTGGGCGACGGTCGGCTCCTGCGCCCAGATCGGCAAAAACGTGCATCTGTCCGGCGGTGTCGGCATCGGTGGCGTGCTGGAGCCAATCCAGGCGAATCCAACCATCATCGAGGACAACTGCTTCATCGGTGCCCGCTCCGAAGTCGTCGAGGGCTGCATCGTCGAAGAAAACTCGGTGCTGGGCATGGGCGTCTACATCGGCAAGAGCACCAAGATCTACAACCGTGCCACGGGCGAAGTCAGCTACGGGCGCGTGCCGGCAGGTTCGGTAGTGGTTTCGGGCAGCCTGCCGTCGGCCGACGGCAAGTACAACCTCTACTGCGCGGTGATCGTCAAGCAGGTCGATGCGCAAACCCGCTCGAAGACGAGCATCAACGATTTGCTGCGCGGCGACTGATGTCTGTTTCGATCAAAACCCCCGCCGACATCGAAGGCATGCGCCGCGCCGGACGCATGACGGCGGAAATCCTCGACTACATCGGCCCCTTCGTCAAACCGGGCGTGACCACCGACGAGCTGGACGCACTTTGCCACCGTTTCATGGTCGACGTGCAACAGGGCATCGCTGCCAACGTGAACTACACGCCGCCGGGTCACACGCCGTTCCCGAAGTCGATTTGTACCTCGGTCAATCACGTCGTATGCCACGGCATTCCGGGCGACAAAAAACTTAGAGATGGCGACATCGTCAACATCGACGTCGCCATGATCGTCGACGGTTACTTCGGCGATACCAGCCGCATGTACTATGTCGGCAAGCCGTCGATCGCGGGCAAGCGTTTGACGGAGGCCACCTATGAAGCGATGTGGCGCGGCATTCGCCTGGTCAAACCCGGTGCCACGCTGGGCGATATTGGCCACGCAATCCAGAGCTACGTCGAACCGATGGGCTACTCGGTGGTGCGCGAGTTCTGCGGACACGGAATCGGCAAGAAGTATCACGAGGAGCCGCAGGTGCTGCACTACGGCAAACCGGGCACTGGCATGCGGCTGCTGCCGGGCATGATGTTCACCATCGAGCCGATGATCAATGCCGGACGCTCCGGCATCCGCACGCTGGCCGATGGCTGGACGGCGGTGACCGCCGATCACAGCCTGTCGGCGCAGTGGGAGCATACAGTGCTGGTCACCGACAGCGGCTTCGAGGTAACGACGCTATCCGCCGGCAGCCCGCCTCCGCCGCCGCTCGCCTGAGCGCGACATCGTCTTGACTGCGACGCTCGCCGATCTGCGCCGCACCTATCAGGCGCACCGCAGCCTGATTTTCGATGCACTTGAATCGGCAAGCCAGATCGACGTCGCACTGCGTGCGCACGCCCTGGCGGTCGACGATGTCCTCATCCAGCAATGGCACAAGCACGGGCTGCACGAGGCCCCGATTACGCTGCTCGCAGTCGGCGGCTACGCGCGATTCGAGCTGTTCCCGCACTCCGACGTCGACATCCTGTTGCTGCACGACGGTGCCGACGTGCGGGCCATGTCCGGCATCGAGAGCTTCCTGAGCGAAGCCTGGGATCTTGGTTTTGAAGTCGGCCACAGCGTCCGCAGCGTGGACGAATGCATTGCCGAGGCGGCGGCCGATGTGACCGTCGCCACCTCGCTGCTCGAGCGACGCGCCATCGTCGGCGCGCCCGGCAATTCGTTGACGCTCGATCAACGCTGGCAGCAGACGTTCGACGTCGATCACTTCGTGAAAGCCAAGCGCTTCGAGCAGCAGCAGCGTTACGCCCGCTTCGAGGACACCGCCTACAACCTCGAACCCAACATCAAGGAAAGCCCCGGCGGTCTGCGCGACGTGCAGATGGTGCTGTGGCTGGCGCGAGCCATCACCGGCGCCTTGTCGCTCGATGCACTGGTGTCGCAGGGCTACCTCAATCGCGCCGAATGCGATGCGCTGAGCGCTGCGTATTGCCAGACCAAGTTCCTGCGCGCGCGGCTGCACCTGCTCGCCAAACGTCGCGAAGACCGGCTGGTATTCGAATTGCAGAATGCGCTGGCGCAGGCGCTCGGCATCGCACCCGCCGGTGGCCTGCGCGCGAGCGAAGTGCTGATGAAGCGCTACTACCAGGCCGCCCGACAACTGCGCCTGTTCAACGACATCCTGATCGATGCGCTGACCAGCAATCGCAACGCCGCCAAGACGCCACTCCCTGGCAGCCGCTTTGCCGCCTGCGACGGCAAACTCGATCTGGTGACCCGCGGCGCCAATCTGACCGCGCTGGAAACCCTGCAGGCCTTCCGCCTGCTCTACCAGGATCGCGCCTACACCAGCTTCACGCCGGAACTCCGGCGGGCGATCGTGCGCGCCGCGACGCGCCTGCCCGAGGACGCCTTCAGCAACGACGAATGCCGCACGTTATGCGTCAATTTTCTGCGCGGTGGTCATGGCGTCTATCACGCGCTGAAGGCCATGAACGAACTCGGCGTGCTGGGCAAGCTGGTGCCGCCGTGGCAGCGCATCGTCGGCCAGATGCAGCACGACCTGTTTCACGTCTATACCGTCGACCAGCACATCCTCATGGTGCTGCGCAATATGCGGCGCTTTGCCGACCCGGCGCACTCGCATGAGTATCCGCTGTGCAGCCAGTTGATGCAGGAATTCCCGGAGCGCGAACTGCTCTATCTGGCATGCGTCTTCCACGACATTGCCAAAGGGCGCGGCGGCGACCACTCCGAGCTCGGCATGGCCGACGCGCGGGACTATTGCACGCAGCTCGGGCTGGCCAAAGATCAGGTTGACCTGGTTGCCTGGCTGGTCGAGCACCATCTGACCATGTCGTCGTTCGCACAGAAGCGCGATATCGCCGACCCGGCCGTGGTCAACGAGTTCGCAACGCTGGTCGGCAGCGAAAAACGCCTGCTCGCACTTTATCTGCTGACCGTCGCCGACGTGCGCGGCACCAGTCCCAAAGTGTGGAACAACTGGAAGGCGCGGCTGCTGGAGCAGCTTTTCCGTTCGGCGCGCACCTTGCTCAACGCATCCGGCGACACCTCGGTATTCGACGTGCTCGCCGACCGACTGCTCGAGGCGCGCCGCTTGCTGGCGCTCTACGCGGTCGACGTGACGCGCGCCGAAGCGTTCTGGCGAAGCCTGGATTCCGTCTATCTGCAGCGGCACAGCGCCGATGAAATTGCCTGGCACGCCCGCAACCTCTTTTTCCGCCCGGAGACGGAAAAACCGGTCGTCCGCACCCGCCTGATGCCATCGGGCGAAGGCCTGCAGATCATGGTGTACATGCGCGACCGCGCCGGGCTGTTCGCGCGAACGATGAACGTGTTCGCCCGGCTGAACTTCTCCGTGCTGGACGCGCGCGTCCACACGTCGCGCACCGGCTACGCGCTCGACACCTTCACCGTGGTCAATCCGGGCTCGGCGGACGTTGCCTACCGCGACGTCACCCAGCTTCTTGAGCACGCGCTGCTGGAAACGCTGCAAAGCGATGCGCCGCTCAGCGCGCCGCCTCTCGGCAAACCGACGCGGCAACAGCGCCATTTCCCGATCACGCCGGTGATCGAAATCACACCGGATGAGCAAGGGCAACGTTTCGTTCTGGAAATCGTCGCCGCCGACCGCACCGGACTGCTGGCCCGCATCGCCGCCGTACTCTCCGGCCGTGGCATTTCGATTCAGACAGCGCGCATCAACACGCTGGGCGCACGCGCCGAAGACATCTTCGTGGTCTCAGGCGGCAGGTTGGCGGAAGAATCAACGAGGATCGAGCTCGAAACCGAGTTGGCCGAGACGATCGCCTGAATTGGCGACAGCGAGTTACGCGCTGTTAATGCGTCGCGCGATGGCCTTCATCCTTTGCAGCCATAAGCAAACAGGACACGTCGTAGTTCGTCTCGCGGCCGATCGGCGCTTTCACGGCGTACAGCTCATTTCCCACGCGCTGTTGCGCGCGGCACGCACGTAGCCGCGATTAGCGCAGCGTAATCGAGGCAATTGTTCATCAGCCCAAGGCCGCCCAAGATTGCGCTTCATTGCTTCGTTGCCTTGTGACTACGCGCTTCCTCGTTGTCATTCCTCGGCGTCATTCTCGCGATGCGGGAATCCAGAAGGCGGGGCGGAGCAGACGCGTGGGCAACAAGTTGCCCACCCTACCCGGCTCCGACCGGGCAGTGGAGCGTTAACTTCCCAAGTAACGCTCCCCCTATCGCGCCGGCGGAGTTGATACACAGCAATGCAAAGAACAAAGTCAGCGCGCCTGCGTACCCCGGAAAATCTGTTGCATTACCCAGCCATTGATGGGCAGCGTTTAGCACGCAACTGAGGAATGCGCTGGCGAATGAGGTCAACGCGCAGATGCGTAGCATGTGCCTTCCCCGCGTCGCACGAACGGCAATAAGCGTCGGTGCTAACGGGGCCAACCAGAGAAAGGCAAGCGCCCACCAAGAGTATTTATTCGCTACCAAAGCAGCCCACCAAACTGCATGCGCGAGTACCAGCAACACGATACCAACGACCACTGCCCGCCGTGTCGTTCTCTTCACTTGCGCACGCCTTCCCCAGGGCGTGGCCCCGGATTAATCGGGTAGTTGGGCCACTCTTTGAACGGCAGCCACATCCCGCACGCTTTGAGCGCCTTCTCCGCACAGTGGCAGCAGTTGTTGCCTGTGAAGTCATACTCGTCGGCTTTGCACTTTTTCATCTCAGCCTTTACGCAGTCATCGTCTTGGCCGCCCTTGGTTGGTTTACACGTGCGTGGCCACCACTTCGGCGCAGGATCAGGATGTGCGCCTTTGTTGTCGTAACTCATCGTGTCGCCATCATCGCCGTTAAACCTGATGTAACAGTGACGAGCGGCTGGCACCGGAACAGGATAGAAGGGCCGTGCGCACACCTCAGCGTCGAGGCCCTTCGTATCTATGTAGCGAATCGGACTGTTGTTTACATAGGCGAAAGTGCTCAAACTCTGCGCCCGCAACCCAATCGGATCGCTCTGCGGAAACCTCCCGATAGCAGGATCGTAATCCCTGAAGTAGTTGTAATGCTTCCCAGTCTCCCGATCCCGCTTCTGCCCCGGGAACGCG
>JAPUER010000014.1 GCA_027492485.1 Betaproteobacteria bacterium | reverse complement strand
TTCGCGATCATTTCCCACCCCGACGCGGGCAAGACGACACTGACTGAAAAGCTGTTGCTGTTCGGTGGCGCGATCCAGTTGGCGGGAACGGTCAAAGGCCGCAAGAGTGCGCGTCATGCGACATCCGACTGGATGGAGGTGGAAAAGCAGCGCGGCATTTCGGTCACCAGTTCGGTGATGCAGTTCGAATATCGGGATCACACCGTCAATCTACTCGACACGCCAGGCCACGAGGACTTTTCGGAAGACACCTACCGCGTGCTGACCGCCGTCGACGCCGCGGTGATGGTAATCGACGCCGCGAAAGGCGTCGAGGCGCAGACGATCAAGCTGCTCAACGTTTGCCGCATGCGCAACACGCCGATCATCACCTTCGTCAACAAGTTCGACCGCGAGGTGCGCGAGCCTTTCGAGCTGCTCGAAGAAATCGAATCGGTACTGGGTATCGAGTGCGCGCCGATCACCTGGCCGATCGGCATGGGAAAGACCTTCCGCGGTGTGTATCACCTGCTTGAGGACAGTTTACTGCGTTTCGCGCCGGGCGAAGAACGGCGTAGCGAAGCGGAAAAACTCGACGGAATCGGCAATCCCGTGCTCGACGCTCAATTCCCGCAAGAGGTCGGTAAGCTACGCGAGGACGTCGACCTGATCCAGAGTGCGAGCGGCCCGTTCAATCTGGTCGATTTTCTCGCCGGGCTGCAGTCACCGGTCTTCTTCGGCTCCGGTATCAACAACTTCGGCGTGCAGGAAATCCTGCAGGCACTGCTCGACTGGGCGCCGCCGCCACAGGAGCGCGATGCCGGCATTCGCACCGTGCAGCCGGCTGAACCGCCATTTACCGGTTTTGTGTTCAAAATCCAGGCCAACATGGACCCGAAGCACCGCGACCGCATCGCCTTTTTCCGCGTCTGTTCGGGTCGCTACAGTTCGGGCATGAAGGTGCGGCACGTGCGCATGAACCGCGAGATGAAGCTCGCCAATGCGCTGACCTTCATGGCCAACGAGCGCGTGCTGATGGAGGATGCGGTGGCCGGCGACATCATCGGCATTCACAACCACGGCCAGTTGCATATCGGCGATACGCTTACCGAAGGCGAAACGCTGGCGTTCAAGGGCATTCCCTATTTCTCGCCGGAGCTTTTCCGCGCTGCGCGTCTTCGGGACCCATTAAAAAGCAAACAGTTACAGAAAGGTCTTCAGGAACTAGGTGAAGAAGGTGCAATCCAGGTTTTTGAGAATCTCGCCACCGGCGCACTCCTCCTGGGCGCCGTCGGCACCTTGCAGTTCGAGGTTGTTGCCCAGCGCCTGCAAACCGAATACAAGGTTGACGCCATCTTCGAGGCAGCAGACATTCATACCGCCCGCTGGCTGACATTTCCGGATGAACTCACGCGCCGCAATTTCGAACGCGAGCAGCAGCACCGCATGGCGAAGGACGTCGACGGCAACCTGGTGTATCTGGCCAGCACGCGCTACAACCTCGACGTCACGAGCGAGAAGTGGAGCAAGGTCGGCTTCCACGATTCCCGCGAACACGGGCAGGTGCTTGCCTGAGCCAAGCGATGCTTCTGTGATCACGCCGGAAACCGACGCCTGCTACCTCATTGCGCTATGCAGCGGCGAAGAACGCCGCTGGCGCTATCTCGGTCAGGATGCTCGCGGCGCGACGTGGTGGCGTGACCTTGAAACCGAGCTGGAATTCAGTGAAAGCAGTTTGATGTACGCGTGGACCGTTGTCGAACGCCTTGGGTGACATCGCTCGGCATGGCTTCGTAGTGGCTGGCCGGACTGGTAGTCAGTCAACGAGAAAGGCGAACCACCAAGTCGCCAAGTTCACCAAGAAGCACCAAGTTAACACTGGGATTCTATTGGTGAAACTCTGTTTACTTTGTGTCTTGGTGGTGGGTTTTGTCCTTGTTTCGTGGCATGACTGACCACTAACTCCATGTCCGCGCCTCAAGGCGTAGCGTCCCTTTCACGCCTGGTCGGGTTCGTTGCGCAATCGGGATATCGAAGGCGATACCCTCTTCACCGTCGAGTTCGCGCGTTTCGGCGGAAATGCCCGGCTTGCCCGGATTGTCGTCCTGGAAACCGTACTTGATTCGCCAGCCCCCGAGTGCCGACTTGTCGGGGAAGGCTTCGACCAGGATCAGCTCGCGCATGATGTAGCCGCCCTCGTAGTGCCGTTTCATGAACAGGAGGCCGTCCACCTCGTAGTCGGGTACGAGCACCTTGAGGTCGAAGGCAAAGCTCACCGAGCCCGATGCCTTGACGCTCTTGTTCGGGTCGAGGAAAACGGAAAATAGTCGCGGGCTCCTGGTACGATCAGGCGGGCGAGTGGTTCCGGCCGCGCCGGGGAACAGCTCTTCATACGTGCGGAAAATCGCGGAATGCTCGCGTACCTCGCGGCGCGTCATTTGCCATTGGCAGCCGCGTATGCTGGCCGCTACCTCGAACTGGTAAGAGGAATGCACGGCCTTGCCGGCCTGCAACTCCTTTTGTACTTCAATCGGCAGGGTAATGTCGTCGATGTCGAGAATGCCGTCCACGCGTAGCGCACCAAACAGGAAGCGGGTGAGGTTCTGAAAACCTTCCTCGGAATTCACGATCCCGTAGTGCCCCGAGTGGCTGCGGTTGACGAAGGCGCGCGGCGAGCTCACATCGTTGCCTTTGGCATCCGGCCCGTGCGTGGTGGCATTCTCGATGCGCACCAGTCCGTCGCTAGCGTCTCCCGCTCCCCAGGCCGAGAGCCCGCCGGCCACCGTGTAATCGCGCGGGTTGGTGCCGACCAGATTGAAGATGCGTTCAGGCGGGAAATTGAATACGACCGAAACGTCGTCGACCGGGGGCACAGCGAGATAAGCGGCCATCCGCTCGCGGTTGAAGTTGTTGGCATCGCCGAAGGAAAGCCAGCCCGGCACATTGCGCACGATGCGCATGTCGATGCCGTTGTGCGGCGTCGCGTAGGTGAATAATTTGTCAACCGCATGGCGCGCTTCTTCGCTGCGCAA
>JAPUER010000013.1 GCA_027492485.1 Betaproteobacteria bacterium | reverse complement strand
TCAACCTCATCCTGCGCTTCAGATTTGATCCTAAATATTCGTGGGGAAACCTCAGGGTCAAACCTCAGGGGCAGGCTCGATTTTCCGAACGGGCCAGCGCCTCGCCCAGCCAGTGCAGATCGCTCTGGTAGCCCTCTTCGCCGAAGAAGCACGCTTCGCGGTTGCGGATGTCTAAGCCGACGCATCCCGAAACGCCCGCAAGACGGCATTGATCCGGGTCTGGTAGCCATCGCCTTGCGCCTTGAACCATTCAAGCACGTCCTGATCCACCCGCAGCGAGATCGCGGTTTTTGTTGGTGTGGGCCGCAAGCCGCGGCGCACGACGCCACGCACGACGCGGCGCACGGCGACGTCGGGGTGTTCGTCTGTCGGCGTTGCAGTCGTGGACGGATCGGCGAGCCGCGCCCAGTCAGTTTTCGAGCGAGGTTTCACGGTAGTAGAGGTTGGCTTCGCGGCGCGTGGCTTTGCGGAAAGAGATGATGCGGATTTCATATTCAGTCTCCGTGTGTGCGATGGAAACAGGCACGCCAGCCAGCAGGCCAAGCGTGATGAATCTCTGCTCGCTATAGTGGAACCTGTCATCCTCGAAGGTGAACGTTGCGCCGGCAAACACTAACTCGGCATCGACGAAATCGATACCGTGGTCAGCCAGGTTTGTCGCGCGTTTGCGTTCAGACCAGGAGAATTCCATCCGGCAATTGTATATACAAATCGTATATTTTTGGCTGGATGCGTTGCAGCCCCAGTGCAGCTACGCCGGAGAGGCTTCCGCCATTCAGCCCCCCATCGCCCCCCAAACCCGCAAAGCATCCACCGTAGCCGCGACATCATGCACCCGCACGATCCGGGCGCCGTGGGCGACGCAGACGAGTGCGGCGGCAATGCTGGCGTGCACGCGTTCGCCGGCGATCTTGCGGCCGGTGAGTTCGCCTAGTGTGCGTTTGCGCGACCAGCCGGCGAGCACCGGGTAGCCGAGGGCGACGATCTGGTCGAGGCGGCGAGTGAGCTCGAGGTTGTGTTCGGTGGTTTTGCCGAAGCCGAAGCCGGGGTCGAGCACGATGCGGTCGCGGGCGATGCCGCCTGCCTCGCAAGCCTGGGCGCGCTCGCGCAGGTAGCGGGTGACTTCGCCCACGACATCGTCATAGTGCGGCGCCGCCTGCATGGTGCCGGGCTGGCCCTGCATGTGCATCAGCACCACGCCCACGTCCGCCGCCGCGCAAACCGCGATGGCGCCGGGGGCGGCCAGCGCCTGTACGTCGTTGACGATGCTGGCGCCGGCGGCGATCGCCTCGCGCATCAGGGCCGGGTGCCGGGTGTCGACCGAGACGCAGGCGCCGCGGCCAGCCAGCGCCGCGACCACCGGCAGCACCCGCCGCCGCTCCTCGTCCAGCGGCACCGGCGGCGCGCCGGGCCGGGTCGATTCGCCGCCAATATCGAGAATATCGGCGCCTTCGGCGAGCAGCCGTTCGCCGTGATCCAGGGCCGCCGACAGTCCAATATATTGACCGCCGTCAGAAAAAGAGTCGGGCGTGACATTGATAATGCCCATAACCAGAGGCCGGCCGAACGGCCCGACGTCCCAGCAAAACCGCCCCGCCCGCCAGCCCGCAGCCCTCGCGGCCCCTGCTGGCGCCGTCCCCGGCGGTGGCACAGCGCCATCTTGCGCTGCGCTTTCGCTGGCGTGAACCGTAAAATTGCGTCTGGACTCTGAAAGCACTGTTTTGATCCGCTCTTCCGACTATCCCGCCCTGTTCGCCGCCCGCATCGATGCGCTCAAGCGCGAGGGGCGCTACCGCATTTTCGCAGAGCTGACGCGGCCCGCCGGCGAGTTTCCGCGCGTGCAATGGGCCAGCCCCGACGGCGTGCGCGAGGTCATCACCTGGTGCTCCAACGATTACCTCGGCATGGGCCACCATCCGGTGGTGCGGGCCGCGATGCACAAGGCGATCGACGATGGCGCCACCGGCGCCGGCGGCACCCGCAACATCGGCGGTACCAACGCGCTGCACGTCGAGCTGGAGCGTCTGCTGGCGAAGCTGCACGACAAACCGGCCGCGCTGACCTTCACCTCGGGCTACAGCGCCAATCTGGCCTCGCTGTCGGTGCTCGGCTCGCTGCTGCCGGATACGGTGATCCTGTCCGACGCCGACAACCACAATTCGATGATCGAAGGCATCCGCCGCGCCAACGGCGACCGCGCGATCTTCGAGCACAACAGCCCGCGCGACCTCGAAGCCAAGCTCGCCGCGATCAGCCCCGACCGTCCGAAGCTGGTGGTGTTCGAAAGCGTCTACTCGATGAGCGGCAACATCGCGCCGATCGGCGAATTCGCGCGCATCGCCAAGAAGTACGGCGCCATGACCTACCTCGACGAAGTGCATGCGGTGGGCATGTACGGCAATCGCGGCGGCGGCGTGTCGCAGGAAATGGGCGTCGCCGACGAGATCGACATCATCCAGGGCACGCTGGGCAAGGCCTTTGGCATGCAGGGCGGCTACGTCACCGGCGACGTAGCGGTGGTCGACTGCATCCGCAGTTTTGGCGCCTCGTTCATCTTCTCCACCTCGCTGGCCCCGGTGCTGGCGGCAGGTGCCATTGCCAGCGTCAACCACCTGATGAATTCGCAGGAGGAACGCCGCCTGCAGCGCGAGCGCGTGGCCGAGATGAAGGCGCGGCTGCGCGCCATCGGCCTGCCGGTGATGCCGAGCAAATCGCACATCGTGCCGGTGTTCGTCGGCGATCCGGTGAAGGTGAAAACGCTCACCGACCGCCTGCAGGAGCGCCACGGCATCTATCTGCAACCGATCAACTACCCCACCGTGCCGCGCGGCACCGAGCGCATCCGCATCGCGCCGGGGCCCTGCCACACGCAGGCGATGCTCGACACCTTCGTCGACGCGCTCAATCAGGAGTGGACGGCGCTCGATCTGGTTCGCGAAAAGCAGGCGGTTGCGGCTTGACGCAACCCCGGTCGCCGCATCGACGCAGCAACGAGCGTCGTCAGCAACAACTTTCTGCGCCTACACGATGTGATTTGGGTGTTGACGGCCTGTTTTTTGTCAAGTCGACTTCAAGAAAAAAACGTCGCCGACCCAAATAGAACAAGCGTTTTCCGCCAAAAGCTGTTTTGCGATGGTGCTAAGGGTCTAACCGGCGTTGGTGTACGCCGTCTTCACCGTGGTGAAAAACTCCGCTGCGTAGCGCCCCTGCTCGCGGCTGCCGTAGCTTGAGCCTTTGCGGCCACCGAACGGCACGTGGTAGTCCACCCCCGCCGTCGGCAGGTTCACCATCACCATGCCGGCCTGCGCATGGCGCTTGAAGTGCGTCGCGTACTTGAGCGAGGTGGTCGCGATGCCGGCGGAGAGACCGAACTCGGTGTCGTTCGCCGTGGCGAGCGCTTCGTCGTAATCCTTCACCTTGATAACGCTGGCGACCGGACCGAAGATTTCTTCCTTGTTGATGCGCATGGTCGCAGCGCTCTCGGAGAACAGCGCCGGCGCCATGAAGTAACCCTCATGGCCTTCGCTGCTGGTTGCGATCAGCTCGCCGCCGCAGGCCAGCGTGGCGCCTTCGTCCTTGCCGATGCGCACGTAGTCCTGATCCTGCGCGAGCTGGTCCTTGCTCGACACCGGACCGATGTCGGTGCCAGCCTTGAGCGCATCGTCGACCTTGAGCGTCGCCATGCGCGCCTTCATCGCCTCGATGAACTTCGGGTAGATGCCTTCGGTGACGATCAGCCGGCTCGACGCCGTGCAACGCTGGCCGGTCGAGAAGAATGCCGATTGCACGCAGAGCTCGACGGCCGTCTTGAGATCGGCGTCGTCAAGCACGATCTGCGGGTTCTTCCCGCCCATTTCGAGCTGCACCTTCTTGAGCTTCTGCGCCGCTGCGGCGGCAATGCGGCTGCCGACGCCGACCGAGCCGGTGAAACTGATCGCGTTGACGTCGCGGTGCTGGATGATGCCTTCGCCGACCACCGAGCCGCGGCCCATGACGAGGTTGAACACGCCGGCCGGGATGCCGCTGCGCGAGATGATGTCGGCAATCGCCCAGGCGCAGCCGGGCACCAGATCGGCCGGCTTGATCACCACGCAGTTGCCGTAGGCCAGCGCCGGCGCGATTTTCCACGACGGAATCGCGATCGGGAAATTCCACGGCGTGATGAGGCCGACGACGCCGATCGGCTCGCGCGTCACCTCGACGCCGATATTCGGCCGCACCGACGGAATCGTCTCGCCGACCAGTCGCAGACATTCGCCGGCGAAAAACTTGAAGATGTAGCCGGCGCGAGCGGCTTCGCCAATGCCTTCGGCTTTGGTCTTGCCCTCCTCTCGCGAGAGCAGCGTGCCGAGCTCTTCGCGACGGGCGAGGATTTCGTTGCCGATCTTGTCGAGCGCATCGCTACGCGCCTGCACGCCGCCCGTCGACCACGCCGGGAAGGCAGCCTTCGCAGCAGCGACGGCGGCGGCCACCTGCGCGGCATCGGCCTGCGCGTATTCGCCGATCACATCGCCGAGGTTCGACGGATTGATGTTCGGCGTGTAGCTCGCGCCTGCGACCCATTCGCCGTTGATGAAATTGTTGTGCTGGTTTGCCATGTTCGTTCTTTCAATAGTCCGATTAGTGAGTTTTCCCACGTTGGCGACACCTCCCCGTTCGCCCAGAGCGGAGCGAAGGGTCTGATGCTAGAGGGTCAAACCCTTCGCTACGCTCAGGGTGAACGGTAGAAGCGTGTTGCGAATTATGAAAACTTCGATAGCCCCTCTCCCCTCAAGGCAGAGGGCAAAAATCAAAGTCCCTTTTCCTTCTTCCACACCTCGAACGCGGCCTTCGTTTCGGCGTTGGGCGGGTAGGTTCCGGGCAGCCTGGCGCCGTTCTGTACGCGCTCGAGGATGAACACTTCCATCACCTCCTGCGCGGCCGCGTCAGCCGCCACTTCGTCGGCGAGATGCGCGGGAATTACCACCACGCCCTCCTCGTCGCCGACGATGATGTCGCCCGGATACACGGCAACGCCGCCGCAGCCGATGGGCACGTTAAGGTCGACCGTGTGATGGTGAATCAGGTTCAGCGGCGCGCTGCCGCCGGCGCAGTAGACCGGGAAATCGATCTCGGCGATGCGGCCACTGTCGCGCACCGGGCCGTCGGAGACGAGGCCGGCAGCGCCGCGCACTTTCAGCCGCGTGGTGAGGATTTCGCCACCCGAGGCGACGCGCGTTTCGCGGCGCGTATCCACCACCAGCACATGCCCCGGCGGCACACTTTCCACACCCTTACGTTGCGGGTGATCGGGGTTGTCGAAGGCGCTGATCTGGTCCAAATCCTCGCGCGCCGGAATGTTGCGCATGGTGTAGGCCGGGCCCACGAGATTGCCGTCGGATGGTTCGGTCAGGCGGCCGATGTCCTGAATGAAAACGTTGCGAAAACCGCGCTTGAAAAGCTGCGTGCAAAGCGTGGCGACGCTGACTTTTTTCAGATGAGCGTAGGTGGTGGGGTTCATGCGGGCTTTCTTTTTTTTGACGCAGATTACGCAGATTTCGCAGATGCGCGCAGATCGATGTGAACTGCTGGAAATCTGTGGCAATCCGCGCGATCTGCGTAATTTTTGAATGGGCCGGAGGCTTGACGGGCTACTCGACCTTGATCTGACGATCGCTGATGACCTTGCCGTAGCGCACGCGATCGCGATCAATGATCGCCTTCAACTCGGCCGGCGTGGTGGACCACGGTGTCGCGCCCTGGCCGATCAAGGTCTGCCGAGTGTCGTTCTGGGCGACGGCCTCCTTGATGTCGGCGGCAATCTTGTCGATGATCGTCTGCGGCGTGCCGGCCGGCGCGAACATGCCGATCCACGACCCGGACTCGGAATTGGCAATGCCCGCCTCGGCGAGCGTGGGCACATCCGGCAAGGCGGGCGAGCGCGTCGCGCTGCTCACCGCGAGCGCCTTCAGTTTGCCGGCCTTGACGTGGCCCGAGCCTTCGAGCACGGAGGCGAACAGGATGTCGACGTGTCCTGCCATCAGGTCGGTCATTGCCGGGCCACCGCCCTTGTACGGCACATGGGTGAGCTTGATGCCGGCCGCGCCCTGAAAGATTTCGGCGGTCAAGTGTGGCGAGCCGCCCTGCCCCGAGCTGGCGTAAGTGCGCTTGCCGGGCTCGGCCTTGGCCAGAGCCACAAATTCTTTTGGCGTCTTCGCGTTGACACTCGGCCCCGCCAGCATCACGAACGGCAACTCGGCAATCATCGAGATCGGCGCGAACGCGGTGTCGGCGTTGTACGGCATCTTGTATAGCGACTGATTGATCGCCTGGGTGCCGACGTTACCGACCAACAGCGTGTAGCCGTCCGGCTTCGCCTTGGCCACCAGATCGGCGCCGACCAGTCCGCCGGCACCGGCGCGGTTTTCGACGATGACCGACTGCCCCCACTTCGCAGTGAGCTTCTGCGCGATCAGGCGGGCACCGATGTCGGTGCCACCGCCCGGCGAGAACGGGACGACGACGGTGACCGGTTTGGACGGATAGGCTTGCGCGAACGATGGAACCGACTGCACTGCACAGAGCGAGCCCAAGGCTACGAGGTGAGAAATCCGCTTGATCGTCATCATGATGCTGCTATCAACCAAAAAAAATCAACCAACAGCCTCTCCTACACCGTAGGGGAGGTGCCCCGAAGGGGCGGAGGGGTCAAGCGGGGCGAAAGAACGCCTGTCTTGCGCCGCCAACCCCTCTGTCTGCTGCGCAGACATCTCCCCTGCGGCGCAGGGGAGACTTGCGGGTGGGGCTAAACCGCCCCCACCGCCTCAACGTAAAGCGCGTACAGCGAATGGCTCGCGGCCATGTAGAGCCGATTGTTTTTCGGCCCGCCAAAAGTCAGGTTGGCGCAACGCTCGGGGAGCCGGATGGAACCGATGGCCTTGCCGGCCGGGTTCCACACCATCACGCCGTCGTGCTCCTCCGACATGACGCCGGGCGCGCCATTACCGCCCCAGCCGCACCACAGATTGCCGTCGCTGTCGACGCGAAATCCATCAATTGCACCGGGGCCATTGGCGTCGACAACGACGCGGCGGTTCGACAGCCGACCATCCGCTGCGACGTCGTAAGCCACGATCAGGCGATGCGGCGCGGCGCGCGATTCCGCGATGTAGAGCATCTTCTCGTCGGGCGCGAAGGCTAAACCGTTCGGGCCAGCCAGTTGATCGGTCACCAGCGAGAGCTGGCCGTCCGGCGCAATGCGGTAGACCGAGTGCGGCAACTCGGGCGTGGCCTTGTCGCCCTCCCAGTGGCCGCCGATGCCAAACGGCGGATCGGTAAACCAGATCGAACCGTCGGACTGGCAGACGATGTCGTTCGGCGAATTGAGCCGCTTGCCGTTGAAGCTATCGGCGAGTACGGTGATCTGGCCGTTGTACTCGGTGCGGGTGACGCGCCGCGTGAGGTGCTCACAGGTGAGCAGCCGGCCCTGACGATCGCGGCACATGCCGTTGGCGAAGTTCGACGGCTGTCGCCACACGGTGAACGCACCGCTGACCTCGTCATAGCGCATGATGCGGTTGTTCGGGATGTCGCTGACCAGCAGGCAGAGCGCGTCGCCAAAGTACACCGGCCCCTCGGCCCAGCGCATGCCGCTGCCGATCTGCTCGACGGTGCTGCTGTAGATGCGGTACCTGGCAAACGACGGATCGAGCACTTCGACGCGCGGGTCCGGGTAGCGCTGGCTGGGCTGAAACGAAAACGATGGCCCGACGGTGGCGCCAGCGGTGGCAGGAAGTGCGGTCGTCATTGTCGTTGTCAATCCCGGTGAGGAAACGTGAACTTACTGTCATCCAGAGCGTAGCGAAGGATCGGGTCGGACACGAGCACTGCGCGAGTCATGCGATCCTTGCATGCCGTCCGATCCTTCGCTGACGCTCAGGATGACAGCATGGGCAAATCGGCGTCTAAATCAATGGATTTCCGGCTCGCCGCCGGCCGTATTGCAGGCTTCGCCGTAGCCCGGCTCGAGGAAGTCGAAATCGCAGCCCTTGTCGGCCTGCTGGATGTGCTTGAGGTAGAGCGCACCGTAGCCACGGGTGAACTTCGGAATCGGCGGCTTCCAGGCGGCGCGACGACGCGCCAGCTCCTCGTCGCTGACCAGCATGTTCAGGCTGCGCGCCTCGATGTCCATCGCGATTTGGTCGCCCGTCTGCACCAGCGCCAGCGGACCGCCGACGTGCGATTCCGGCGTCACGTGCAGCACGCAGGCGCCATAGCTGGTGCCGCTCATGCGCGCATCCGAGATGCGCAGCATGTCGCGCACACCCTGTTTGAGCAGTTTCTGCGGAATCGGCAACTGGCCCCATTCCGGCATGCCCGGCGCGCCCTGAGGGCCGGCGCTCTGCAGCACGATCACGCTGTCGCGATCAACATCGAGATCGGGATCGTCGATGCGCGCCGACATGTCGTTGTAGTCCTTGAACACGACGGCGCGGCCGGTGTGTTTGCGCAAATGCGGCTCCATCGCAGCCGGCTTGATCACGGCGCCGCCCGGCGCGAGGTTGCCGCGCAGTACGGCCAGGCCGTCCTTGGCGAGCATCGGATTGCTGCGCGGGCGGATCACGTCGTCGTTGTAGACGGTGGCACCGGCGATGTTTTCGCCGAGCGTGGTGCCCATGCAGGTTTTCTGGCTGCCGTCGATCAGTTCGCCGAGTTGACCGAGAAAAGCGCGCAGGCCACCGGCATAGTAGAAATCTTCCATCAGGTATTTGCCGCCGGGACGCAGATTGGCCAGCACCGGCGTGGTGCGGGCGATGTCGTCGAACTCGTCGATGCTGAGGCTGATGCTCGAGCGTTTCGCCATCGCCACCAGATGCACGATGGAATTGGTCGAGCCGCCGAGCCCGAGCACCGTGGTCACGGCGTTGCGGAACGACTGCTTGGTCAGGATGTCGAGCGGCTTCAGATCCTCCCACACCATGTCGACGATGCGCTTGCCGGTCAGCGTAGCCATCTGCGCGTGACGCGAATCGGGCGCCGGAATCGAGGCGGCGCCGGGCAGCGTGAGGCCCAGCGCTTCCACCGCACTGGTCAGCGTGGAGGCGGTGCCCATCGTCATGCAGTGGCCCGGCGAGCGGGCGATGCCGTCTTCGACGTCCTGCCAGTCCTGCTCGGTGATGTTGCCGGCGCGCAGTTCGGCCCAGTATTTCCAGGTGTCGGAGCCGGAGCCGAGATACTCGCCCTTGTAGTCGCCGCGCAGCATCGGGCCGGCGGGCAAAAAGATGGTCGGCAGATTCATCGACACCGCGCCCATCACCAGCGCCGGCGTCGTCTTGTCGCAGCCGCCCATCAGCACACAGCCGTCGGCCGGGTAAGACTTGAGCAATTCCTCGGTCTCCATGGCCAGCAGATTGCGGTAGAGCATGGTGGTCGGCTTCTGCATCGGCTCCGAGAGCGACAGCGCCGGCATTTCGACCGGAAAGCCGCCCGCCTGCCAGACGCCGCGCTTGACCTCTTCTACCCGCTGCTTGAAGTGCGTGTGGCAGGGATTGATGTCGCTCCAGGTGTTGATGATCGCGATCACCGGCTTGCCGGCGTAATCGCTGCGGTGATAGCCCATCTGCGCGGTGCGCGAGCGATGGCCGAACGAGCGGAGGTCCTTGACGCCATACCAACGATGGCTGCGGAGTTCTTCGGGCTTCTTGCGGGTGGTCATTGCGGCGGTCCAATACTGTGCGATGCGGTGGTGCGAGGTCGGTGAGTCGATCGGCTGGGCGTGTTGTTTGCCCCCGTCAGTCAATCGTTCACGGGTTTAATGATAGCGCTAACATCGTTTGAATTCTGTCGAAATCTGTCGTTTTGGCTTCATGCCGACAAAAATGCCAGCCTCGCACCGCCGCGAGGCGCGTGCAGCGCCCTGGCAGCCGGCGCTCAGGCGCTGTCGCGCGGCACGATGGCGAAGCCGATATCGCGCACCCGCTCGCCGATGTCGTGCCCTTCGATGCGGTCCAGAATGAAGCGCGCCGCCTGGCGGCCGATGGCGGTGCCGTCGATGTGCACGGTGCTGAGCGCCGGATGCAGGTAAGGCGAAAACGCCAGGTCGCCAAAGCCCATGACAGCGATATCGTCCGGCACCCGCATGCCGCGCGCCTGTGCCTCGATGATGACGCCCTGCGCCAGCACGTCGGAGCTGCAGAAGATGACGTCCGGTGGCGCCGCGCGCTGCATCAGCTCGGCCATCGACTCGCGGCCGTGGCGCAGCATGGTGGGCGCGCTGACCACGCGGACCGGAATGTCCAGCACGCCGAGCGAGCGCATGCGATGCTCGAAGCCGGCGCGGCGCAACCCGGCGCGATAGTCCTCGGCGGTGACGATGGCCGGTCGCCGGTAGCCTTTGCCGTAGAGGTAATCCGCCACCTCCATGCCGACCCGTTCGTGCGAAAAACCGACCAGCATGTCGATCGGCGTCGGCGTCAGATCCCAGGTTTCGACCACCGGAATGCCCGACGCCAGCAGCCGCTTGCGCCCCGCCGGCGAGTGCATGATGCCGGTCAGCACGATGCCGTCCGGGCGGCGGCCGACGATAGCGTTGATCAGCGCGTCCTCGCGGAAACCGGTGTAGCCGCTCTGCCCCAGCATCAACTGGCAGCCGGCCTCGTCGCAGGCATCGGTCAGGGCCTGTACGGTGTCGAGAAACACCGAGCCGGCCACCGTCGGCACCAGCGCGGCGATCAGGCCGGTGCGGTTGGAGGCGAGACCGCCGGCGATCAGGTTCGGCACGTAGCCGGTGCGGGCGACGGCGTCCTGAATGCGCGCCAGCGTCTCCGGCGCCACCACGTCGGGCTTCTTCAGCGCCCGCGAAACCGTGATCGCCGACACGCCGGCCAGCGCCGCGACGTCGTTCAACGTAGTGCCGCCGGTGCCACGGCGCGGCGTGCGGCGGACCGGCTTGCCGCGAGATGGTCGTGTCGCGGACGACGCCGGGGAGGAGCGGGAGGACGAAGGCACGATGGTTCATGTTAACGCTAACGCAGCATGCCGCAGAGCGCGATTTGGCGCGGAATCAATAGCTTTCTTGCTGTAAGCGTTATTGGGACTGAGCCGATAGCACATTTATCGCACCTGTCGACTTTTCGCTATTTCGCGGCGCCATCCCAATGTATACAACGCTTCCCGCAAAAAGCCATTGCGGCGGGCAATCGTCGGACGCCGCCCGCTCGCCGAACGGTCAATCCTGCGGCCCCAGCGCGTCGATCAGGGCCGCCAATTCGTGTATCTCATCGGCAGTCAGATCGGTCAGCGGCGGCCGCACCGGTCCGGCGCCGTGGCCGACGATGGCGGCGCCGGCCTTGACGATGCTCACCGCGTAGCCGGGCATGCGATTGCGGATGGCGAGATAGGGCATGAAAAATTGCGCCAGCAGGCGATGCTGCGTCGCCTGGTCGTTCGCCGCGACGGCGCGATAGAACGCCATCGCCGTCTTCGGGATGAAATTGAACACGGCGGACGAATACACCGGCGTGCCCAGCGCCTTGTACGCCGCCGCGTAGACCTCGGCGGTCGGCAACCCGCCCAGATACGAGAAGCGGTCGCCCATGCGCAGGAAGATCGACATCATCAGTTCGATGTCGCCGATGCCGTCCTTGAAGCCGATCAGGTTCGGGCAGCGCTCGGCGAGGCCGGCGAGCGTCGCCGGCAGCAGGCGGCTCTGCGCGCGGTTGTAGACGATGACGCCGAGGCGGGTCGCCTTGCACACCGCTTCGACGTGGGCGGCAATGCCTTCCTGCCCGGCTTCGGTCAGATAATGCGGCAGCAGCAGGACGCCCTGCGCGCCCGCCTGCTCCGCCGCCTGCGCGCAGGCGATCGCGAAGCGCGTGGGGCCGCCGGCGCCGGCGATGATCGGCACCTTGCCGCGACAGGTGTCGACCGCCGTGCCGATGACGCGCGGATACTCGTCGCCGGTCAGCGAAAAAAATTCGCCGGTGCCGCCCGCCGCGAACAACGCCGTCGCGCCATAAGGCGCCAGCCATTCGAGGCGGCGGCGATAGCCGCCGGCGTCGAAGTCGCCCGCCGCATCGAAGTCGGTGAGCGGAAACGACAGCAGGCCGGATTGCAGGGTGGTCTTCAGTTCAGATGGCGTCATGTGTTTTGCGGCCGTGGGCCCGTGGATTTGCCACGCACGGCGCCGCTCCGGATGGGTGAAGCAACGTTGTATGACATCCTATCACATCGGGTCGCGCGACGGCAGTGCGTGCGTGGCGACGACTTCGGCGCCGATCGGCATCGGCGCCGACACAGGCTCAGGACTCTTCGGCCACCCGGCGCAGACGCTCGCGGCTATTGGTCAGGTGCACCCGCATCGCGGCGCGGGCGGAATCGGAATCCTGCCGCTCGATGGCGTCGTAGATCATCTTGTGCTCGCGGTTGACGCGATCGAGATACGCGCTCTTATCTTCCTTGGCGAGCTGCGGTGAATTGACTCGGGCGCGCGGAATCACCGTGGTACCGAGATGCCGCATGAGATCGAAAAAGTGCGGGTTCTGCGTGGCTTCGGCAATCGCCAGGTGGAAGCGGAAATCCGCCTCGATGGTGTCCTTGCCCTCCGCCGCGCAGGCCGCGAATTCATCCACCGCGGACTGCATTTCCGCCAGTTGCCGGAGGTTGCGCCGCGTCGCCGCGAGGCCCGCGGATTCGGTCTCCAGGCTGACCCGCAACTCGAGCACATGGACCAGATCGACCACCGTCTCGACATCGACCGGGTCGATGCGAAAGCCCGGTTCTTCCGGCAGAGCTTCGCTGACGAAGCTGCCGATGCCGTGCTGGGTAACCACCAGCCGCGCCTGCTGCAGACGGGAAATCGCTTCCCGCACCACGGTGCGGCTGACGCCGTGCTCGGCCATGATCTCCGCCTCCGTCGGCATCCGCATGCCGGACACGTAGATGCCCTCCTTGATGCGTGACTGCAGGGTTTCGACCAGATCCACGGCCAGACTGCGGCTCTTGCGCGGGACGCGCGCAGCGATTGCTTTATTCATCAGCGGATTGTGCATGCTTCGGTTCGTTCGACATCATACTTCGCGCGCGGGCTCATGCGAACGGCCCGACGGCATGGAAGCAGTTGTACTGACGGTACTGCGCCAGACCGCCGTACTTGCAGGTGCCGACGGCGTAAATCCAAGCGGCGCGTCAGCGGGTACTCTGACTGTCCCGCGCCGGGCGTATCAGACGGGCGCCAACAACAGTAACGCTGGCATTTGACTCACCGTCCGGAAACCGCTACATTGCATGTTAGCGCTATCATTCAAGTGGTTTTAAGCGCAGGACATAGGATTCTGCGTCGTCGCGTGCCGTTCAGCGCTGAACAGCGTCTTCGATCAAGCGTGTTGTATGATGTCTTATAAATTCCTTGTTCAATCCGGCTGCATCTGAAATGTCACAAAAGATCAACAGAGTGCTATTGACCGGCGCCGCCGGCGGTTTGGGCAAGGCGCTGCGGCCGCGCTTGAACCGGTTCGCGAACATCGTTCGCGTGTCCGACGTCGCCGAGCTGGGCGCCGCCGCCGCGCACGAGGAGCTTGTCCGCTGCGACCTCGGCGACTACGACGCGATGATTTCGCTGCTCGACGGCGTCGACGCCGTCGTTCATCTCGGCGGGATGTCGACCGAAGGCCCCTTCGAGCCAATCCTGAACGCCAACATCCGCGGCGTCCACAACCTCTACGAAGGTGCTCGCCAGAAAGGCGTCCGGCGCATCGTGTTCGCCAGCTCCAACCACGTGGTCGGCTTTCACAAGCAGAGCGAGCGGCTCGATGCCGCCGCACCGATGCGGCCGGACGGCAATTACGGCGTCAGCAAGGCGTTCGGCGAACTGCTGTCGCGCTTCTACTTCGACCGTTACGGCATCGAAACCGTCTGCCTGCGCATCGGCTCGTCGTTCCCGAAAGCCATCGATCACCGCATGCTGAGCACCTGGCTGAGCTACGACGATCTGACCGAGCTGGTCCGTTGCGGCATCTTTACGCCGAACGTTGGCCACACCGTTGTCTATGCGGCGTCCGACAACCGGCCGGCATGGTGGGACAACCGCCTCGCCGCGCATCTCGGCTGGACGCCGAAGGATTCGTCGGAGCCCTTCCGCGCCGAAGTGGAGGCCAACGTGCCGCGCCTGCCGGCTGACGACCCGGCTGCCATGTATCAGGGCGGCCAGTTCGTCAAGTTCGGCCCCTATCCATCCGCCTGATCGGCATGGCATTCCACTGTCAAAACGCACGCTGCGGCTGTCCGGCAGACGCCGCCGCGTCGGCGCCGGAACTCCAGTTCCCTGTCTCGTAATACCTGTTTCAACAAGGAGGCTTCATGAAACGCAAACCGACCCTTCGCAACACGCTTGCTCTGTGTGTGGCAGCGGCCCTCGCATCCCTCGCCGGCGCGACCGAATTCCGCTCGGCCGAGGTGCACCCGGATGACTATCCGACGACGCTGGCCGTCAAACAGATGAGCGAGACGCTCAAAAAGCTGACCAACGGCAAGCACAGCATCAATGTGTTCGCCGGCGGCAAGCTCGGCGCCGAGAAGGACGCCATCGAGCAGACCAAGATCGGCGCCATTGCGATGACCCGCGTCAATGTGGCACCGATGAACAACATCTGCCCGGCCACGATGGTGCCGACCATGCCCTTCCTGTTCCACAGCACGGAACATATGCGCAAGGTGCTCGACGGCCCGATCGGCGACGAAATCCTCAAGAGCTGCGAGGCGCAGGGCTTCATCGCGCTAGCGTTTTACGACAGCGGCTCGCGCTCGATCTACTCGCCGAAGAAGCAGATCAAGACGCTCGCCGACGTCAAGGGCATGAAGATTCGCGTGCAGCAATCCGACCTCTGGGTCGCGCTGCTTGAAGCGATGGGTGCCAACGCTACACCGATGCCGTATGGCGAGGTGTACACCGCGTTGAAGACCGGTCTGGTCGATGCAGCGGAAAACAACTATCCGTCCTACGAGAGCTCACGCCACTACGAAGTGGCGAAGTATTACTCGAAGACCGAGCACTCGATGGCGCCGGAAATCCTGCTGTTCTCCAAGCGCGTTTGGGACACCCTGTCCGCCGACGATCAGAAGGCGATCCGTCAGGCCGCAAAGGAATCGGTGCCCTACATGCGCAAGATCTGGGACGAGCGTGAAGCGAAATCCCTCGCCGCGGTGAAGGCCGGCGGTTCCATCGTTTCCGACGTCGACAAGGCCTCGTTCCAGGCCGCGATGAAGCCGGTGTACGACAAGTTCATCACCGACGCGAAACTCAAGGACATGGTTGCCCGTATCCAGGCGATCAAGTAATCCTGTCGCGGCGGGCGGGCCCGGTGCCCTCCCGCCCGCATCGTGACCACACTGCCGACCTCTCCCCACGCCTACCGGAGTGACCCATGTATACGCAAATCTGCCGGCGCATCGCGCGCGCCTGCATGTGGCTCGGCATTGCCGGGATGATCGCGCTGGTTTGTGCGGTGACTTGGCAAGTGTTCGGCCGCTACGTGCTCAACAACACGCCCACCTGGGCGGAGAGTCTGGCGCTGCTGCTGGTGCTCTACGTGACCATGCTCGGCACCGCCGTCGGTGTGCGCGACGCCGGCCACATCGGGCTGGAATCGATGCTGGTGCTGGCGCCGGAGCACGTGCGCATCAAGATGGAATATCTGATCCACAGCCTGGTGCTGCTGTTCGGCGCCCTGATGGCGTGGAACTGCGCCTATCTCATGGAATCGGTGTGGACCTACCGCCTGCCGACGCTCGGCATCTCGGAGGGCTGGCGCTACTTTCCGGCGGCCGTCGCCGGCGTCCTGATCGTGATGTTCTCGATCGAACACATCATCGCCCTGGCCCGCGGCCAGGAAGTCGAACCGGCCTGGAAATAGGTCGGCAACCGTCAGGAAACAGCGAGCCCGCATGACCATCCCACTTCTCATTCTGGCGCTGAGCTTCACCGCCTTCCTGCTGCTCGGCGTGCCGGTCGCCTTCTCGATCGGCCTCTCCGCCCTCTGCACCCTGCTCTACGAAGGCATGCCGCTTGCGGTGGGCTTCCAGCAGATGATTTCCGGCATGAACATTTTTTCGTTCCTTGCCATCCCGTTCTTCATTCTCGCCGGCGAACTGATGCTCTACGGCGGCGTGGCCGACAAGATCGTCAACTTCGCTCGCGCCGTGATCGGCCACGTGCGCGGCGGCCTCGGCATGAGCAACGTGCTGGCCTGCACGCTGTTCGGCGGCGTCTCCGGCTCGCCCGGCGCCGACGTTTCGGCGATGGGCGCCGTGATGATCCCGATGATGAAAAAAGAGGGGTATCACGCCGACTATGCGGTCAACGTGACGACCCATGCCGCGCTGGTGGGCGCGCTGATGCCGACCAGCCACAACATGATCATCTACACGCTGGCGGCCAGCGGCAAGGTGTCGATCGCCGCGCTGATCCTTGCCGGCATCATCCCGGCGATCATCCTGACCATCTGCAACCTGGTCGCGGCCTATGCAGTGGCCGTCAAGCGCGGCTATCCGGCCGGCACCTTCCCCGGCTGGAGCATCGTGGCACGCACCTTTGCCGCAGCGCTGCCGGGGCTGTTCGTCGTCGCGCTGATCCTGATCGGCATCCTGTCGGGCATTTTCACGGCGACGGAATCGGCGGCGATTGCCATCATCTACACGCTGATCTTGACCGTCTTCCTGTATCGCACGCTGAAGTGGGAACACTTCCTGAAGGCGACTACCAAGGCGGTCAAGACCACCGGCACCATCCTCCTGCTGATCGGCATCTCGGCCACCTTCGGCTACCTGATCAGCCTCTACGGTGTGGCCGAGCTGACCGGCCAGGCGCTCGAGCGGATGACTACCACGCCGTGGGTGATCTTCCTGCTGGTGAACGTGATCCTGTTCGTCCTCGGCACCTTCCTCGACATGGCGGCGACCATCCTGCTCTGCACGCCGATCTTCCTGCCGATCTGCATGAAGTTCGGCATGGATCCGGTGCAGTTCGGCATGGTGCTGCTGATCAACTGCGCGCTCGGTCTCAATACGCCGCCGGTCGGCACCGTGCAGTTCATCGGCTGCACCATCGGCGGCGTCTCGGTCGGTCACGTCATGAAGACGATCTGGCCGTTCTACGGCGCGCTGATCGCGGCGATGCTGATCGTCACCTACGTGCCGGCGTTCTCGCTGTGGCTGCCGAATCTGGTGCTGGCCAAGTAGCCGCTGGTGCCGGCGTCCGGCACCTCACCCGATTCGACGTCGAGGATCACGGCGTGGCATGCGCACCCGATGCCTGGTCGTCCATGGCCTGCCGCAGCCACCCGGGCATGACCTGCTGCGGGTTCGGCTTGTTCACGCCCACGTTCGCGCGCCGCAGCCGCTCGGGGTGCCGCACCAGATCGGCGACCAGCGCAGCGACGCTTTTGCGCGAGACGTCGGTGCCCTTGAACGGCTCGTTCCTCGCCGTGGTCTCGTAGTCCACTGCATCCTCGTCCTGCAGCCAGGCCGCGCGCAGGATGGTGTAGTCGACGGCGGAGGCCTCGATCAGGTCGGCGGACTTGCGGTACGGCGGCAGGTATTGCCCGATCGCGCGGCGGTTCCGCTCGCCGAACTCGCCGGGCACTTCGTCATAGATGCCCAGTGAATTCACTGCGATCAGGCGCTTGACGCCCTTGGCCTGCATGGCCGCCAGCACGCGCTCGGTGTACAGATCCACGTCGCCGGCCAGGTTGACGTAGACCACGTTCTGGCCCTCCATCAGGCGGGCCAGGAGCTTCCTGTCCATGACGTCGCCGATGACGACTCTGGCGTTGGCGGGCTCGCGGCTGGTCAGCTTGCCGGCGTCGCGCAGCAGCAGGGTCTGCTCGATGTCGCGATGTTCACCCAGCATCTCAACCGCCCAGCGGGCAATCTGGCCGCTGGCGCCCAGCACCAGTACCCGAGTCACGGCGTTCTGTAGCGATGGCTGCCCGGCGCTGCCGGCAGCGGCAGGTGCGGTCGCCATCAGAGGTTTTCCTTGAGGAAGGGAATCACCCTGGCCAATGCCTGCGCGACCGGCTCGGGCTGGTCGTACAAGTCATAGTGCGACCAGCCCGCCACAACCACCAACTCCTTTTTCTTCGCGGCGGCGCGGCCATAGATTTCCATGCCGTCGCGGTAGGCGCCGAAGCCGCCGGGCTTGTCGCCGAAGACCACGATCATCGGCGTGGTCAGCAGCGTCTCGGCCAGGTGGAAGGCGTCCCAGCCGACGGACGCGGCGCGATGCGAAAACAACGCGCGGGTACCGGCGTTGTCGTTGACACATCGGTTGCGGTAGTAGTCGGTGGCGCCGAGCACGTCGACGTCGGTCATGCCCGACTTGGCGGCTGCATCCAGCGACGGCGGCACGAACAGGTCCACCTGCAGGGCCTCGCCGCGCGCCTCGGCGGTGCGCTGCCGGGCCATCGCCTCCATCTGGCCGATGGGGTCGAAGCCGCTGAAGCCCTCGCGACACAGGCGACCGTAGTTGACGCCGGTGATGCTGACCAACGCCTTGAAGCGCCGCTCGGTCATGGTCGCGTTGATGGCATAGCCACCGCCACCGCAGATGCCGAGCACGCCGATACGCTCGGCGTCCACGTAGGGCAGCGTGACCAGGTAGTCGACGACGCGGCTGAAATCTGCCACCGCCATCGCCGGGTCTTCGATGTAGCGCGGCTCGCCGCCGCTGGCGCCTTGCGTGCTGCGGTCGAAGGCGATGACCACGAAGCCGGCTTCCGCCAGCGCCTTGCCGTAGACATTGCCGGCGGTCTGCTCCTTGCAACTGCCGATCGGGTGGGCGCTGACGATGGCCGGATACTTCCGCTTGTCGTCGAAGCCGGATGGGAAATGCAGGTCGGCTGCGATGTCCCAGTAGGTGGTCTTGATCTTGACGGTTTTGGTGGTGCTCATGTAGGGCTCCATGTGTGAGCGTGTGTGTTGGGGTGGGGTTCAGTTCAATTTGGTCTGGAAAAACGGGGCCAGCTTCGACGCCGCCTCGTCCACGTACTTCGGCACGTCGTACAGGTCCATGTGATCGGCGCCGTCGACGACGTAGAGCTGCTTGTCCTTGCTGGCGGCACGGGCGATCAAGTCGTCGCTCATCCATTTGCTGCCCGCCTTGCTGCCGGCCACGGCCAGAATGGGCTGGGTCAGGAACGCCTCCGCCTTGTTGTAGGCGTCGTAGGTGACGATCTGCGTGAGGTTGCGTGCCAGCGTGTAGCCGGGGGCGTTGGGGTGGGCGCAACGCGGCGTGTGGTAGTACTCCCAGGCGCCGCGCAGTTCGGCGTTGGGTGCGTCTGCTTCCTTCAGCGGCGCCAGCGGCATGGTGGCCATGGCATTGTTGCCGGCGTCGGCAGTGCGGGCCGCGGCGCCGGCTTCCAGGTAGGGCAACGCATCGGCGTCCTTCACCGAGCCATCCCAGCCGTTGCGGAACATCTGGCCGATGTTCACCGCGCTGACCATGCCGAGCGCCTTGATGCGGCGGTCGTTGATGGCGGCGTTGGCGCTGTAGCCGCCGCCGGCGCAGATACCCATGGCGCCGATGCGGCTGGCATCGACATAGGGCAACGTGCTCAGGTAGTCGATGACGGCGCTCACGTCCTCGGTGCTGATGTAGGGGTTCTCCAACTGGCGCGGCTCGCCGGTGCTCGCGCCCTGATACGAGCGGTCGAAGGCGATGGCGATGAGACCGTGTTCGGCCAGCTTGCGGGCATACAGGCCGGCGGTCTGCTCCTTCACGCCGCCGCCCGGATGCGAGACGACGACCGCCGCGTACTGCTTCGCTTCATCGAAGCCGGCCGGGAGGTGAATGCTGGCGGCCATGGTGATGCCCTGGCCGTTGAGGTTCTTGAAAGTGACGTTGAGCATGAGGTTCTCCGGTGATGGTTGGGAAGGCATGCAGCGGTGCATGACGTGGACTGGAGTGAATGTTAGGCACTGGATTGGATTTGATAAACACCCTTTGATAAACATGAGTGATTAGTTAAACTAAACAATATGGCCATCGAACCAACCCTCGTTTCCTCGCTCACGTGGTTCGCCCACATTGCTCGCCAGCGCAGCTTCACCAAGGCCGCCACCGAGATGGAGGTGACGCGCGCGGCCCTGTCACAGCACCTGAAGGGGCTGGAGCAACGCCTGAACGTGCGCCTGCTCAACCGCACGACGCGCGATATGTCGTTGACCGACGAAGGGCGGCGTCTGCTGGATGTCGTGCAGCCCGCGCTGACCGCCATCGAGCGCGCCGTCACCGAGCTGGGCGAAGCCCACGCCGAGCCCTCGGGCCTGATCCGCATGAACTCGTCGCGGGTCGCCGCACGGCTCTTGATCGAGCCGCATCTGGGGGAATTTCTGGCGCGCTACCCCAAGCTGCGACTGGAGCTGCTGATGGACGATGGCTTTGCCAATATCGTGGCCGACGGGCTGGACGCGGGCATCCGCCTGGGCGAAAGTCTGGATGAGCACATGGTCGCGGTGCCCATCACGCCGCCGCTCACGATGGCCATCGTCGGCTCGCCGAAATATTTCGAACGGCACGGAATGCCGGAAACGCCGGCCGACCTGATGCGGCACAACTGCCTGGCCTACCGTTTCACCTCCAGCGGCACCATCGACCGCTGGTCGTTCACTGCGCCCGATGGCGAAAAGCGCACGGTGGTGTTCGAGCCGCAAGGCAATGCCGTGTTCAACGACGACGACAGCATGCTGCGCGCCGCGCTGCAGGGCGTGGGGCTGGTGCAGCACCTCGACCTGTGCGTGCGCCGGCATCTGGCCGATGGTTCGCTGGTGCGGGCGCTGGCTCCCTGGTGCCCGCCGTTTCCGGGGTTCTATCTCTACGTGCCGTCGCGGGCGCAAATGCCGGCCAAACTGCGGGCGCTGATGGATTTCCTGATTGAGCAGCGGGAGCGGCTGGTGCAGGAGTCGCGGGGGCAAGTGCTCGCCGCACCATGAGCAATCAGCTTTTCATTAAGACGCCCATTCAATAAGGGCATGCGACCAGTTTTTGCCAATAGTCGACTTATATGCAAAAACGCTTCTTTGCCCATAGCGGACGCCGCTTTTCGCCAAAAGCCATCATGACTTGAGCCCCGGAAACAGGCCGCCGAGCCCGGACGCCAAAATCTCCACCGCGAGTGCAGCCGTGATCAAACCGCCGACGCGGGTGGCGACATTCATGCCGGTGATGCCGAGCACACCGGAGACCCGCTGCGCCGCGCGCAGCGTGAGCCAGGTGATGAGCGCGACGATCAGAATCACCACCAGCATCGCGCCCAGATGCACGACCTGCCCGAGCGCCCTGGCGCCGGGATGCGACTGACCGAACACGATCACCATCGAAATCGCGCCCGGCCCGGCCAGCAGCGGCGTGGCGATCGGCACCACGGCGACGGCATGCTTGCTGTGCGCTTCGGCCTCCTCCTCCGGCGTCTGCCGCTGGCGCCCCGGCGCGGCGTTGAAGCTGTCCACCGCGGAAAGCAGCAGCAGGAGCGCGCCGGCCACCTTGAACGCGGACAGCGAAATGCCGAAGAAATCGAGCACCGGCCCGCCTGCCAGCAGCCCGATGGCGAGCACGCAAAAGACGGCCACGGCCGCAATGCGGGCGATGCGCATGCGGTCCTTCGCGGTCGCGCTCGGCGTCAGCGCCAGGAACATCGGCACCGCGATGAACGGGTCGACGATCGCGAGCAGGCCGAGGAAGGACTTCAGATAGGCGGCGAGTTCCATGCCGCCATTGTGTCATCGCGTTGCCGGCAGCGACGGCAGCCGGTCAGGGAATGCCGCAGCGGGTGCGCAGATAGCTCTCGATCGGCGCCGAACTCGCACGACGGGCGGTCGCCGTGAAGCCGACGCCGCTGGTCAGCGCGGTACCGGAAAAACCAAGCATGCGTCGCAGCAGCAAGACACCGTCGCTGGCCGGCGAGATGGCGCCGTCGCCATCGACGTCATAGCCCATGCCGGCACCGATCGGCGCCGCGCCCGGTACGCCCTGCATCCAGCGCACGATGGCCAGCCCGTCGCTGGGCGCCGCAACGGCGCCGTCGCCGTTGACATCGGCCACGCAGGGACTGGTGTCGAGCGCGCCGTCGGCGCGGAATTTGTAGACGCACATGCGATCCTCGCACTCGCCAACGACGAAAAATTCACCCGCCGCGTTGGCGACGACCTCGCGCACCGCATTGCCCAGCAGCACATTGCGCGAACGGCTCGGGAACATGAATGTGCCGGCCTGATCGCCGTCCGGCCCGATTAACGAGGGATCGATGGTGCCGTCGCTGGCGCCGCCCGGCGTGCCGTTGCGGATAGCCGTCACGCAGAAGGGCGCGCCATCGGCGTAGGTCAGTTGGCAATCGCCCAGCGCGATCACGCGGTTGGCATAGCTGCCAACGGGCGGCACGATGGCGAACGACAGCGCGGTGCCGATGTCGTTGTAAACCACCCGCCCCGGTTCGCTCGGAAACGGCAGACCGCTGCTGAAGCTGGTCGCCACGGTGCCGCCGCTATTGATGCGGACCATGCATTGCCGCCAGTTATTGACGCGCTTGTACTGGCATTGCACCAGAAAGCGGCCGTCGGACTGCATGTGCACGTCCACCGCCCGCTGCGCGACGAAATTGTTGTTCTCGTCGGTGGTGACGATGCGCACTCGCCCGCCCTGCCCGACCGGCAGCGATTCGCCACGAAAATCGTCGTCCCAGGTGCCGTCGCGGTTGAACTTCGCCATGCACAGTTCTTCGTAGCTCGATCCGGTGAAGGCGCAGGTGCCGACCACGAGCGTCTTGCCCTCCGCCGTGGTCTCGACCGCCACGGCGCCGCCGCGACCGTCGCTGTTGAACGTGCTCGGCCAGCGGTAGATCAGGCGCCCGTTGGCATTCGGGTCGCCCGGCGCGCGGTCGGCCGCCCCCGGCCCGACAAAGCCGAAGTCCGCCGCACTGTCGTCGAATCCGCCATCGGCAGCGCGCAGCCGTGCCATGCACGCGTACTCGTAGCAGCGGCCAACGAGCACGAGGCGACCGTCGATTTTCTGCAACGCCGCCCCGGCCAGCCGATCGGGGTTACCACTGGAGAGCGCGAGCAGAAATTGCCCGTTGCCGGGGTTCGCCTGGTCGGGGCCGTCGAAAGCGACGTCGTCCGAACCATCCGGCAGCAATCGCGCCACGCAAAACTGCTCAAGTGCCGCCGTCGACGTGCGGCAGGTGCTCGCCACCACAATCTTGCCGTCGCCCTGCACCAGCACCTTGACGGTGCGCACGGCGGAAGTCACCACCTGCAGGCGTTCGAGGATGCGCTTGCCGGCGATTGTGCCGCCCGCGTTGAACGTGGTGTCGAGATTGCCATCGGCCTGCAGACGGGCCACGCAGGGGTTGTAGTTCGCGGCACCGGAGCCCAGACAACGACCGGCCACCAGCAGTTTGCCGTCCGCCTGCAGCGCGAGGCTGTAGCCGTCATCGATCGTTGCGACGGCAGGCACGCGGAATATCCCTTCGCCATTGCCAAATGCGGACCAAGCAGGGGTCGACGGCAAGAGCATCGCGATCGGCAGCGAGAGCGGCAGCCAAAGCAGTCGCAAAGACGGCAGCAAAAGCCGCCGCCAACTTATTGAGGTTTTCACAATTCGCGACACGCCTCCACCGTTCGCCCTGAGCGTAGCGAAGGGTTTGACTCCCTCTAGCATCAGAC
>JAPUER010000012.1 GCA_027492485.1 Betaproteobacteria bacterium | reverse complement strand
GCAGCGGGCCGCCGGTTGCCGTCGGCGCGCTGGCCGGGATAGCGGGTGCCGGCGTCGCGGTCGCCGGTGCGGGCGTGGCCGGCCCCTCGCCTCGCTGCATCGCCGCGAGGGCGGCGTCGCTATAGGGCGCCCGCTGCGCCTTCGGATCGCGTTTCAGCGGGGCCTCGACCGGCGTCACGATCAACGGCGGTGGGCTGCCCGCCGCGGCCGGCGCAGTCGTCGCGCCGCTCGGTGGCAGCGGCTGGCCCTGAATGGCGCCGGCGGTCGGGGCGGCGGTGACCGTGGTGCCGGGCGCGGTGACGGCAGGCGCGGAGCCGAGCGTCGGCGTCAGCCGCAGCACCTGACCATCGCGCAGGCCGCTGCCGGCCGGCAGCGCGTTCCATGCCGCGAGCGCGTTGGCATCGAGATTGTGGCTGCGGGCAACGCCAAACAGCGTGTCGCCCTTCTGCACCACGTAAAACTGCGAGCCCGCCGTGTTGCCGGCCGCTACCGGCGCCGAGGCGGGCGCGGGACGCACTGCCGCCGGCGGTGCCACCACAGGCCGCGCCGTGCGGTCGACGACCGGCGCTGGCGTGCTGGTGGTGCAGGCTGCAAGCAGCATGGCGACGGCGCTGGCAAGCAGCCCCGGAGCGCTGCCAAGCCGCAAGGAAGCGAGGCGCAGGGAGGCAAGGTTTCGTTGCATGACGTTCCTGTTCATTCCTGTCCGGATTTAAGTGGCACAAACACCACGTCGTCGAAGGCCTGTTGCTGAAAATTGTCGCCGTTGCGGGTGACCACCGTCAGCTTCTGGTGATCGGGCGCACCGAGCGGAATCACCAGCCGCCCGCCGTCGGCCAGCAAGCCCGGCAGATTGGGCGGAATCGAGGCGCCGCCGGCCGCCACCACAATGGCGTCGAACTGCACGACATTCGAGCTTGCCTCGCGGCCATCGGCATTGCGCACCTTCACGTTATTGATGCCGGCGGACGACAGCGTCTGCCGCGCCTTGGCCGCCAACGCGCCGATGCGCTCGATGGTGTACACCTCGCGCGCCAGTCGCGCCAGCACTGCCGCCTGATAGCCGCAGCCGCCGCCGATTTCGAGCACCATGTCGAGCGTCCGGCCGCTGCGCGCAAGCTCGCAGGAACGGGCCACGACGTAGGGCTGCGAGATGGTTTGCCCGAAGCCGATCGGTAGCGCCGTATCTTCGTAGGCGCGGCTGGCAAACGCTTCTTCGACGAACAGGTGGCGCGGCACCTGGGCCATCGCCGCCAGCACCACGTCGTCGGCAATGCCCTGCTCGCGCAGCCGCGTCACCATGCGCAGGCGGGTGCGCTCGGACGCCATGCCGAGGCCGGCCGCCGAGCGCGACAGCGAAGCACTCATGCCAGCCAGTTCGCCACGTGGCGCAGATTGTCGTAGCGGGTGAGATCGATCAGCAACGGGGTCACGGCAACGCAGTTCTCGGCGATGGTGCCGAAATCGGTGTCCGGCCCGGCGTCGGCAGCCCGGCCGGCCGGCCCGATGCGCCAGACCTGCACGCCGGGTTCATGGTGATGGTGGGTACGCTCGACCGGCTCCGCCTGATGGCGGCGCCCGAGACGCACCACGCGCATGCCGGCAAGATCGTCTTCCGCTACGTCGGGCACATTGACATTGAGCAGCCAGGGCATCGGCGGCGGGCTGGTCATGAAACGGTGCACGAGACCAGTCGCCACATGCGCCGCGGTATCGAAATGCTGGCCCGGCTTGCGCGTCAGCGACATCGCAATGCCGGGAATGCCCAACAGATAACCCTCCATCGCCGCCGCCACCGTACCCGAATAGATGGTGTCGTCGCCGAGATTGGCGCCGTTGTTGACCCCGGTGACGACCAGATCGGGCCGGAAATCGAGCAGCCCATTGACCGCGATGTGCACACAGTCGGCGGGGGTGCCTTCGACGTAGTAGCGGCGCGCGCCGGCCTCGTGCACGCGGACCGGCTTGCCGACCGTCAGCGAGTTCGACGCCGCGCTGCGGTCTTCCGCCGGCGCAACCACAGTGACCTCGGCGATAGTCGACAGCGCTTTGACCAGCGCCACAATACCGGGCGCCTGATACCCGTCGTCGTTAGAAACTAGAATCTTCACGGAAGCAAATTATAGAGAGCCCCCTTTTGCACCCTCCGCATCAAGCGCTGCGTCCTCCGCATCGAGCGCTGCCGTCGTTGCATCGGGCGCCTGTCGCCATCGCCTATGGCCTGCTGCTGGTTGCCGTGGCCTTGCCCTTCGCCACGCTGCTGCGCGAGATGTTCGCGGCCGATGCCAGCGGCGTGTGGCTGCACTACGCGGCAACCGTATTGCCGGGCTATGTGGTCAATGCCATCGTCCTCGGGGTCAGCGTGGCGCTCTGCGCCAGCGCGATGGGCGTGGCCTGCGCCTGGCAGGTAGAGCGGCACGACTTCCCGCTGCGCGGTTTTCTGGCCTGGGCGCTGTTGCTGCCAATGGCGATGCCGGCGTATGTCGCGGCCTATGCGCTGACCGACTACTTTCAGTTCAGCGGACCGGTGCAGAGCTGGCTGCGCGCGACCTTCAACTGGAGCAAGGGCGACTACTGGTTCCCCGAATTCGTATCGATGCCCGGCGCCATCGCCGCCTTCAGTCTGACGCTCTATCCCTACGTCTACCTGCTGGCGCGTACCGCGTTTGCCGAGCGCGGCGCCGAATTGTTCGAAGCCGCGCGCACGCTCGGGCTCAATCGCCGCCAGGCGTGGTGGCGCGCGGCGCTACCGGTTGCCCGCCCGGCGATCGCGGGTGGCGCGCTGCTGGTGACGATGGAAACGCTGGCCGATTTCGGCACCGTGAGCTATTACGGCGTGGAAACGCTGACCACGGGCATTTATCGCGCCTGGCAGAACATGGGCGATCTGGTGGCAGCGGCGCAACTGGCCGCTCTGCTGCTCGCCGCCGTCGTGCTGCTGGTGTGGCTTGAGCGGCGCGGACGCGACCGCTCGCGCTATGCCAATCTGCGCTCGCGCGGCGAACGCATGCGCCCGCGCGTCACCGGCCTCGGCGGCTGGCTGCGCACGGCGATGTGCGTGCTGCCGCTGCTGTTTGGTTTTGTGTTGCCGGCGCTGCTGCTGTTGCGCCTGCTGGCGCGCGACTGGTCCAGCGTCTCGGCCAGCGCGGTGGCGATCTGGACGCGCAACTCCCTGTGGATCGGCTGTCTGGCGGCGCTGGTGGTGGTGACGCTGACGCTCACGCTCAACGCCCGCGCCCGGCTGGCGCACGAGGCCTGGGCCTTGCGCGTGGAGCGGCTGCTGTCGTTTGGCTATGCGGTGCCCGGCGCCGTGCTCGCCATCGGCGTGCTGCTGCCGCTGACCTGGATGGACGGCCGCCTGATCGACTGGAGCAAGCAGTGGTTCGGCGTCAATCCGGGCCTGATCCTCACCGGCAGCGTCATGGCGCTGGTCTACGCGTCGAGCATCCGCTTCTACGGCGTCGCGGCGAGTGCCGTGTCGGCCGCCTATGCGCGCCTGCCGCTGAGTCTGGACGACAGCGCGCGGGTGCTCGGCGTGACCGGTCGCGCGGCCTTCCTGCGCGTGCACTGGCCGGCCATTCGCCGCAGCGCGCTGGCCGGCATGCTGCTGGTGTTCATCGACACGCTGAAAGAACTGCCCGCCACGATGACGCTGCGGCCGTTCAATTTCGATACGCTGGCAACGCAGACCTATAACCTGGTCAAAGACGAGCGCCTGGGCGAGGCGGCATTTCCGTCGCTGCTGATCGTACTCGCCAGCCTGCCGGCCGTCGCCCTGCTCGCCCGCGCCCAGTCGTCAACGGTCGCCCGTCGCGACGAACAAGACGCAACCACCCAACGCTGAACAGCCATGACCTCTGCCGCCAAACTCAATTCACCTCTCCTTCTGCTCGGCGGTCTGTCGCCGCGCGACTTCATGCAGCAACACTGGCAAAAGGCGTTGCGGCTGATGCAAGGCGCCGTACCGGGCTTCACCGACCTGCTGGAACCGAAGGCGATGTTTGCGCTGGCGACGTCGCAGGACGTCGAATCGAGGCTGGTGATTCGCGACGGCAAGCGCTGGATTCTGGAGCACGGTCCGTTCAAAAAAAGCCGTTTCGGCAGCCTGCCGGCGCGCGACTGGACGCTGCTGGTGCAGGGGTTGAATCTGCACGTCCCGGCGGCGGATCGTTGGCTGCGGCAGTTCTCGTTTTTGCCTTATGCGCGCCTTGACGACGTGATGGTCTCACTGGCGACGCCAGGTGGCGGCGTCGGGCCGCACTTCGATTCCTACGATGTGTTTCTGATGCAGGGCATGGGCAAGCGCCGCTGGAAACTGTCGACCCAGAGCGATTTGTCACTGGATCCGGATGCACCGCTCAAAATCCTGAAGAAGATGCGCGTCGAGCAGACTTGCGACGTCACCGCCGGCGACCTGCTCTATTTGCCGCCGCATGTTGCCCACGATGGCATCGCGATGCAGGACGAAGGCTTCTGCACCACTTACTCGGTCGGTTTTCGCGCGCCGACGCACCAAGAGATCGCCGACGGTTTCCTCGACTGGCTGGGCGCGACCAGCGAGATCGAAGGCCGGCTCTCCGATCCCGATCTGCCGGCAACGGCCCATCCGGCCCGCGTACCGAAGCAGTACCAGCGTGAAATCGCCGACGCCATCGCCGCGCTGCAGATCGACCGCGACGCCATCGCGCAGTTCGCCGGCTGCTTCGCGTCGGATCCGAAACCGCAGGTGGTGTTCTCGCCGCCCGCGGCACCGCTGGCACGCGGCGCCTTCGGCAAGCGTTGCCTGGATGCGGGCAAAGGGGGCGTATCGCTTGCGGCCGGCGCGCTCTGCCTATACGATGAAAAATATCTCTTCATCAATGGCGATGCATTCGTGATTCAGGGTGACGCAACGTTCTGGCGCCAGTTTGCCGATGCGCGCGGCGCGGTGGTTCCGGCCACCGTCGCGAAGGAAACCGTCGATGCGCTGTATGCCTGGTATTGCGACGGCTGGCTCGTCGCCGGCACCGACGGTGGTCGTTGAACGCTCGCCGTCGCCATCGCTAACCCGTCGCCCGCAACCTTTCGCCCACTGCCATGTCAGACGCTGAATCCGCCACCGGTCAAACGGCCCCGAGCAACGACGACAACACCCGCGCGCTGCTGACTTGGGCCGACGTATCGAACGCGCTCGATGACCTGCTCGCGCGCTGCCATCGTTCGTTCGACGTGCTCGACCATTCGCTGCAACTGCAGGACTGGGGCAGTCGTGCGCGTTGCGAAGCACTGCAGAAGGCCGCGTTCGAGCGCCACGTGCATGTGCGCATCCTCGTCGAAGACGGGCACTACGTGAACACGCAGGCGCCGCGACTGACCAATTTACTGAAAACACTCGGGCACCGCGTCGAGATCGTGGTCAGCGAGGCGCACGAATTTCCGGCCAATGCCTTCGCTGTTGCAGACCGGCAACATTTTCTTTTTCGCCCCAATTCGGTGCATTCCGCCGGTATGCTGAATTTTGAAAACCCTGCAAAATCAGCGCCTTACGCTAATACTTTTCAGGTGTTTTGGGAGCAAGGTGGGCAAAGGGTATTCCCGGAAGCGCTGGGCCTCTGACCGCGCCGGTTTCCGGTGCCGGGGATTTGGATATACTTTCCGCCTCACTCAGTTTCTGTCCCGGTTTCGCTCACTGGGGTGGTCTCCGCTGAGGGAGATTCTCCTTAAGGCACACACATTCGTTAACGATTCACGTTGTAAGGAAACAAAATGAAAAAGTCCCTCCTGGTCGCCGCGCTCCTCGCGCTTGGCCTCGTCGCTTGCGGTAAGAAAGAAGAACCGAAAGCTGCTGCACCGGCTCCGGCTGCTGCTCCCGCTCCGGCTCCTGCCGCTGCTGCGCCTACCCCGGTAGACGCCGCCAAAGACGCCGCTGCCAAGGCCGTCGATGCAACCAAAGACGCAGCAGTGAAAACTGCTGATGCCGCCAAGGACGCCGCTGGCAAGGCTGTTGATGCAACCAAGGAAGCTGCTGCGAAAACCGCAGACGCTGCCAAGGATGCCGCTGGCAAGGCTGTTGAAGCCGCCAAAGATGCAGCCAAGGATGCCGTGAAGAAGCCGTAACCGGTTTCCGTTAACGCACCATCTAAAAGCCGGTCCTCGTGACCGGCTTTTTTTACGCCTGCGCCGGCCCGGTCAAGCTACCGATCGGCGGCGACACCAAGCCAGCGGCAGATTTCGTGCAGCGAGTCGATGGTCTCCACGCCGTGCGGCAGATCGTCGGCATGAATGTGGGCGATGTCGGGCACCCAATGCGTGCGCGCGCCGGCAGCGACGGCAGCAGTCAGTCCAGGCAGCGAATCCTCGAACGCCCAGCATTGCCCGGCCTGCGCGCCGAGACGATCCGCCGCGTGCAAGTACAGATCGGGCGCCGGTTTGCCGTGCGGCACCGCGTCGCGGCCGACGACGACGTCGAAATACCGCAGCAAACCCGCTTTTTCGAGCTTGTGGCGCGCGAGATCGGTCTCGGTCGAGGTGGCGACCGCGCAGCGAACGTTTTGCGCCTGCAGCGCTGCCAGCGCATGCGTGGCGCCGGCCTTGGCCGGCACGCCGTCGGCCACGCGGTGACGGTAGTCGTCGTGCCACGCCTGCCAGAAGCGCACGACCGGGAAATCCGGCCCCAACGCGGCGAGCAGCACCTTGCTGCCATTGTCCCGCCCGAGGCCAATCAGCCGGTGCGCCACCGGATCGGGAATCGGCCGCGCAAGCGCCGCAGCGGCCTGCGCGATCGACGCCAGCGCCAGACGCTCGCTGTCGATCAGCAGGCCGTCCATGTCGAACAGCACGGCGGCGGGCGGCGCGCGTTTCATGGCGTCAATTGGCTCCGATGCGCATCATCAGCTTTTTGGTGAAAGCCTCATCTGATATTAGCTCAGCGCATAAAAACAGCGAAAGCCGATTATCGGCTTTTTCAGGCTTTAGGCCCTGTGCAGACGTCATTACAGAGAAAAGCTGTAGGCAAGCAGCAAGGCCACCTTCACGTCAGCTCTACCCAGCCGAGGCCGTCGTCCTGCGTCGCCACGAGAACGTCCGCAGCGTCGCCGCCCAGCGCGTCGGCAAAGGCGCGGCGGGCCAGCTCGGGGCGATTGTTCTCGCGGCTCAGGTGCGCCGCGACGACGTGTTGCAAGCCGCCGTGCGCCAGCCGCGCCAGCAGTGCGGCGGCAACGCGGTTGGACAAATGCCCGTACCGTCCCGCGATGCGCGCCTTCAGGCTCGCCGGGTAGCGCGAGATGGCGAGCAGATCCTCGCAGTGATTGGCTTCGAGAAACAGCGCATCGCAACCGGCAAGCGATGACTCGATGCAGCCGGTGGACTCGCCGACGTCAGTCAGTACGCCAAGCCGGCGGTCGCCATCCGTCAGCACCATCTGCGCCGGCTCGCGGGCGTCATGCGGGACCGGGAAGGGACAGACTTCGATCTCGCCGACGGCGAAAGGGTCATGGGAATCGAAACCGCGCAGCGTGCAGTCCGCCCAGCGCGACTCGGTCGCCACCAGCGTGCCGAAGGTCAACCACACCGGGATGCCGAAGCGGCGCGCCAGGCGCGGCACGCCGCCGATGTGGTCGCTGTGCTCATGGGTGACGACGATGGCATCGAGCGCGGCAGCGTCGACGCCCAGTCGGGCACAGCGCTCGACGACCTGGCGCACGCCGAAGCCGCAGTCAACCATGACCGTGGTCGCCCCCGCCTGCACCAGCAGGGCGTTGCCTTCGCTGCCGCTTCCGAGACTCGCGAAGCGCACGGCGGGCGTTTAGCGCAACTGCTCGTGCAGCAGCGTCACGATGCGGGTGCCGATGGTGGTGCCGTCGGGCTTGCCGCCCTTGTCGAGCACACGGACTTCGCTCTTGCCGCTGTTCTCCTTGACGGTGATGCGGTACTGCTCCACCACGTCCTTGTTGTCGGACTGCCAGAACTTGAGCTTGTCGAGAATGCCCGGCTCGCTCTTCGCGATCAGGTCGGGATCGGCATAGCGGACAAAGTAGGTGCCGGCGGTGCGGTCGCGGTCGACCACGGTAAAGCCGACGCGATCGAGCGCAAGGCCAACGCGGCGCCAGGCGCGGTCGAAATTGTCGTTCACCGTCAGGTACGACACCGCGCCGTCTTTGGCAATCTGCGCCTGATCGACGCGCGCCGCAGCAGCCGCCGGCGACACCGCCGATTGCGCGATCTGCGCGGCCTGATCCTTCGGCGCACCGAGGTAGGTCATCATGCGATAAAGCATCTCGGCTTCATATTCGGGCTCCGACTTGCGCGGCTCCCAACGGAACACCGGTTGCGTCGAGCTGCCGAAGTTTTTTTCTTCCATGCCGCGATGGCTGATGAAGATGTCGGTGGTGCCGTTGGCGCCACGCTCGACGCGGGTGCGGTATTTGTCGCGGGTGCCGCTGGAATAGATGCTGTCGAACACTTTGCCGATCACGCGACGGACCGGGTCGTCCACGATGCGGGCGCGGTTTTCCGCCCAGTCGGTTTCCAGCAGGCCGATGCGGGCGTCATCCAGCACCAGGGTCATGTTCATGCTGCCCCAGAACTCGCGGATGCGCGGGAAGTTGACTTCCGGGGTCCCCGGCATGACCAGCCAGCGTTCGGTGCCGGCGCGTTCGATGCGCATGCCGGTCACCACCGGCAACACGCCGCCTGCACCCGACAGCGCCGCGGCACGGCTCTGCGCATTGACGCCGGACAGCGTGGCGGTCCCGGCGCGATAGCGATCGTCGTACTTCGGCGGATTGAGATCGGGCGGCACCTCCAGCGACGGGCCGGATTGTGCCGAGCGGTACTCGACACGCTTGGTCTCGAACGGATTCAACTCGCTGACGGTGCTGCAACCGGCAAGGGAAACGATGGCGGCAGCGAGCGCGGCGAGCGCAGTTTTGGATACGGGCATCATGGCGGGAAACTGATCCTCGGAAGACGGTGATCGGTAGAAAGTCGGTGCGCAGTTATAGCAGCGCGGCGTGGTGCATCGCCGCTTCGAGCACCGACTCGAATCGGGCGGACAGCGGCGTCATCGGCAGCCGGGTTGTCGCATTGCAGCGTCCCATGCGCGCAAGCACCCATTTCGCCGGAATCGGATTGGCCTCGACAAACAGGTCGAAATGCAGCGGCATCAGCATATCGTTGAGCGCACGGGCGCCCGCGAAATCGCCGGCAAGCGCAAGGCGGTACATGTCGGCCATCGGCTTCGGCGCGACGTTGGCGGTCACCGAGATCACGCCATCGCTGCCCATCGCCAGCAACGCCAGCGCCGAGTCGTCGTTGCCGCTGTAGATGGCGAAGCGCTTGCCGCTGCTTTTCTCCAGCAGGCGCAAACGACGGATCAGGTCGCTGCCACGGGCGATGTCGCCGGTCGCATCCTTGATGCCGACGATGCCGGGCACCTCGGCGAGGCGCAGCGTGGTCGCTGTCGCCATGTCCGCCACCGTGCGGCCGGGCACGTTGTACAGGATCACCGGCAGGTCGACCGCTTCGGCGATGGCGCGGAAATGCTGGTACAGCCCTTCCTGCGTCGGTTTGTTGTAGTAAGGCACCACCGACAGCGAGGCATCGGCGCCCACGCTCTTGGCATAGGCGCTGAGGCTGATCGCCTCCCTGGTCGAATTGGCGCCGGTGCCGGCCACCACCTTGATGCGGCCCGCAGCGTGCTCGACGGTCGTCTTGATCAAGAGCGCGTGTTCTTCGACATCGACAGTCGGCGATTCGCCGGTGGTGCCGACAATCACGATCGCCGCAGTGCCCGACTCGACATGCCAGTCGATGAGTTTTTTCAATGCCGCAAGGTCCAGCGCGCCGTCGGCGTGCATGGGGGTCACGATGGCGACCAGACTGCCTTGAATGGGGCTCGAAATCTCGGTGGGCATGAGGGAAATAAACAGGGTTGCAGGCGTAAGCTAACCCTGAATGTTAGCTCAGTGTCCGCGCGCGTTACGGGGCTGCCTGCGGGACTGTTTTCGCCACTGGCAGGCTGCGTTAAAATCAAGAGATGTTTGTCCCGTCCAACTGTCGCCGCGCTGCGGCCAAATCCCGTGCATCTTCGCGAAGGGTCGTCTGTCGTGCGGCGCTGATGGTGTGCCTGGCGCTGCCGGTCGCCGCTAGCCATGCCGATGAAGCGCAGGGCAAGCCGGATACCGCATTGCTGCGCGCCGAAAAAACCTTGCGCGATTTCGGCAGCAAGGCCCGCGACACGGCTTCCGACATCACCAGCTACGCGCTCTCGCTGATCGGCGTCAACTACAAGTTCGGCGGCAACACACCGGAGCAGGGGCTCGACTGCAGCGGTTTGATCCGCTACGTCTTCCAGCAGGCCACCGGCATCGCGCTGCCGCGCACCGCCCGCGAGCAGGCCCGGGTCGGCGAAACGGTGGCGCTCGACAAGCTGCAACCGGGCGATCTGGTGTTCTTCAACACCCGCCGCTTCCAGTTCTCGCATGTTGGCCTCTATCTGGGCGACAACCGCTTCATCCACGCCCCCAGTCGCGGCGGCTCCGTCGAAGTCGTCAGTCTGGAGCAGAAATACTGGCAGAAAGCATTCAACGGCGCGCGCCGGATCGTCGGCGGACTGCCTGACCTGAGTTTGGTCGTGCCTGCGGCCGAGGCCGCCTTGCCGCCGGCAATGCCTGCTACTGCGGCGGCACCGGTTGCCGACCCGGCAAAGCCGCGCAGCGGCGGCAAACCGGCGACCACCGACCTCTTCTAGCGCCCTCCAACCGTCGGCACCGGCCGGATTCGATCCGGCCTTGGGTCGCCGCTCAGCGCGCCTTCTTCAATATCTCGATCGCGGCTTTGTGTTCTTCGCGAACCGCCCAGTCGTAGGCGGTTTCGCCCTTGTCGTTCTTTTGCGCCGGATCGGCGCCGTACTCGAGCAGCACTTTCAGCACCTCGGTCTTGTTCTCGCGCGCCGCCATCATGAGTGGCGTCACGCCGTTGGCCGATGCGGCGAGCGGATTCGCGCCCTGGTCGAGCAGATAGCGCACGACGTCGGCATGGCCATTCACGGCCGCATAGTGCAGTGCCGACCAGCCCGTGTTGTTGATGTCGGCCCCTTTTTGCCGCAGGTAGCGAACCGTCTTTTCGTGACCGTTGAGCGCGGCGACCATCAGCGCGGTATCGCCCCACTTGTTGCGCTGATTGACCTTGGCGCCGGCATCGATCAGCACCTGCACCACCTCCTGCTGGCCGCCGCGCGACGCAATGAGCAGCGCATGGTCGCCGCGCTCGTCGGTGGCGTCCACTTTGGCGCCGCGCAGCAGCGCGGCACGCACCTCGCTCGGGCGATTGATCTCGATCATATGCAGAAGGTCGGCACTGGATTGCGCCAGTACCGCAGGCATTGGCAACAGCAAGCCGGCAACGGCGGCGGCCAGGATTCGTTTCATGGCTTTACCCCGAACAAGGAAAAGAAATTCTGACTGGTGGCACGGCCGATGGTTTCGGCATCGGTCTCGCGAACGGCAGCAATGGCGGCGGCGACATGAGGCACGTAGGACGGTTCGTTGCGCTTGCCGCGAAACGGCACCGGCGCCAGATACGGCGCATCGGTCTCGATCAGCATGCGATCGAGCGGCACCCGTTTCGCCACCTCGCGCAGCTCCACGGCGCTTTTGAAGCTGACGATGCCGGAAAAGGAGATGTGGAATCCCATGTCGAGCGCGGCGCTGGCGACGGCCCAGGACTCGGTGAAGCAGTGCATGACGCCGCCCACCTCGGCCGCCTTTTCGTCGCGCATCAAGCGCAGGGTGTCATCGGCTGCGCTGCGGGTGTGGATGACCAGCGGTTTGCCGCACTCGCGGGCGGCGCGAATGTGCGTGCGAAAGCGCTCGCGCTGCCATTCGAGATCGCCCTGCAGGCGGTAGTAGTCGAGGCCGGTTTCCCCGATCGCCTGCACCTTCGGATGCTGCGCGCGTTCGAGCAGGCTGGCGACGGTCGGCTCCTCGATGTCCTCGTAGTCCGGATGCACGCCTGCCGTCGCGTAGATGTTCGGGTAGCGCTCGGCAAGCGCCATCACCGACGGCCACTCCGGATAGGTCACTGCGATGCACATGGCGTGGGTCACCCTCGCCTCGGCCATGCGTGACACAAGCGCGTCGGCTTCGCCTTCGAAATCGGGAAAGTTGATGTGGCAGTGGGAATCGACAAACACGGACAAGCTGCGGCGTATGAATGGCGTCGGACGACGCTTCGCGGGAACTACAAACTACATCGTATGCGTCGGCCGCGACGACGCCAGCAACGCGCCGAGGATGCTTTCGATCCGGCCCTTGGCGGCGCGGCCGGTGTCATCCTTGGTGAATTGCACGCCGATGCCCTGCGCGCGGGCACCCTGAATGCCGGGCGGCGTGATCCAGACCACCTTGCCCTGCACGGCGATGCGGCTCGGGTCGTCCATCAACGTCAGCAGCATGAACACTTCGTCGCCCAGTTTGTAAGGGCGCGTGGTCGGGATGAAAATGCCGCCGCCCTCGACCCAGGGGATGTAAGCGGCGTAAAGCGCCGTGCGCTCGCGGATGTTCAGCGACAGCACGCCGGAGCGCATCGCCGCGGCGGCACTGCGCTGGGTGCCAGTCATGCCCAAGCCGGTCGGGGTATCCAGTCCGCCAGAGTCACTCATGCCGTCCACATCCTATCGCGAAAAAAGAGCCCGGTAATCGAGCAGGATCGACTCCAGTTGCAAGCGCGCCGACAACGTCGTGTCGGGCAGATTGAGCTTGCGCAACAGCGCCCGATGATAACGGAGTGCCTCGGCAAGCGGCAATCCGGGCGCCAGGCGGGCGAGCGCCGCCTGCTGCTCGACATGCACCAGCGGCGGCAACGATGCCCGTGCCCGCGACCAGTCGGACGTCCAGTCCAGCAGCAGGCGCAACATCGCCGCGAAACGCTCGCGACGATCCGCCTTAGCGCCGCTCTCCACCCACGCCCCCCACTTGAGCGTCGGCAATTGACCGGGACGCAGCAGATCCTGCACGAAATCCGTCATCGCGGTGCCGCTGTCCGAGCGCGACATTGCCAGCGCGTCGAGCGGGGCACCACGCGCCCGCGCCAGCAGCTTGTCCGCGGCTTCGGCTGCGACGCCCTGTTGGCGCAACCAGGCCCCGGCCTCCGTCTCGCCGGGGCGCGGCAACGCGATCTTGAGTGCGCGGCTGCGAATGGTCGGCAGTAGTCGCTCCGGCTGCGCCGTCACCAGCAGCCAGCGCGTGTTGGGCGGCGGCTCTTCCAGCGCCTTTAGCAAGGCATTTGCGCTTTCGCGCGCCAACGCCGTCGCCGGGTCCACCAGCAACACGCGCCCCTGCTCTGCGCTGGCCGACAGTTGCATGAAGTCGAGCGCCTCGCGGACTGCGTCGACCTTGATGGTCGGCAATTTCACCGTCTCGCCGTCGCCGGGATCGGGAACCAGTCGCTTGAAATCGGGATGCACGTCGCCAGCCAGCCAGCGACAGCTTGGGCACTCGCCACACGCCTCGCCATCGCGCGGTGCCTGACACAACAGCGTTGCCGCCAATGCCGCAGCCGCCTCGCTCGCGCCATCGCCGGAGCGGCCGACGACCAGCCAGGCGTGATGATGCTGCGCGGAAAGCGTTCGCGCCCGTTGCAGCCACGTGCGGTGCCAGGGCAAGGCGGCGAACTGCACGGTTACGCCTCGCTGCCCAGCAGTTGCATGACGCAAGCCAGCACGCGGGCGCGCACCGTCTCTTTCGACTGATCGCTGGACAGCACCTTGATGCGTTCCGGTTCAGCACTTGCCCGCCGCAGGTAAGCATCGCGCACGCGGGTGTGGAAGTCGGCGACTTCCGCTTCGATGCGATCGAGCTCGCCGCGATGGGCGACGCGATCGCGTGCGGCGTCGGGCGGCAAATCGAACAATAAAGTCAGCTCGGGCGCGAAGCCCGGGTGCACCCAGTCGGCCAGCGCCTGGATGCGGTCGAAGCCCATCTCGCGACCACCGCCCTGATAGGCGAAGGTGGCATCGGTAAAGCGGTCGCACAGCACCCAGTCGCCGCGCTCCAGTGCCGGCCATACGACACGCTCCAGATGCTCGCGGCGGGCGGCGAACACCAGCAACGCCTCGCTCGCCGGGCTCATGGTGCGACCGAGAAACAACCCGCGGATCGCCTCGCCCAGCTCGGTGCCGCCCGGCTCGCGTGTCATCGCCACGGTCTTGCCGCGGGCCGCGAGAAAGGTGCGCACCGACTCGATGTGCGTGCTCTTGCCCGCGCCGTCGATGCCTTCAAAGGTGATGAATTTGCCGCGCATGGAGTCCCGGGTCTCTTAACGACCCAACTGGTATTTCGCTACCGCCCGATTATGTTCTGCGAGGTTACGCGAAAACTCGCTGCTGCCATCGCCACGGGCGACGAAATACAGGAACTCGCTGGCCGGCGGTGCCACGGCAGCGCGCAACGAAGCACGCCCCGGCAACGAAATCGGGGTCGGCGGCAGGCCATTGCGGGTATAGGTGTTGTACGGCGTGTCGTTTTGCAGATCGGCCTTGCGCAGATTGCCGTCGAACTTCTCGCCCAAACCATAAATCACCGTGGGGTCGGTCTGCAGACGCATGCCGATGCGCAGCCGATTGACGAACACCGAGCCCACCAGCGGACGATCCGCCTCGCGGCCGGTTTCCTTCTCGATGATCGACGCCAGAATCAGTGCTTCGTAGGGGGTCTTGAGCGGGGTGTCGGGCGAACGCTGTTCCCAGGCCCGGGTCAGCTCCTCGCGCATGCGTTTGTGCATCAGGCGCAGCAGCGCCGTGGCCGAACTCCCCGGTGCGACGAAATAGGTATCGGGGAAAAAGTAGCCTTCCAGCAGCGAATCGAACGGTGCGGTGGTCGCCGCGCCGGCGCCGATCGCGTCACTCGCCAGCGCTTCGCGCAACGCGCTGCGGGCCGGCAGCGTGCCGGCCGCAAATGTCGCCACGCCCGGTTGCGCCGGGGCCGCCGACAGCAGCGCATAGACATCGCTCAAGCGCGAGCCCTCCACCACGGTCACCGCCAGCTGCCTGGCGTTGCCGGCCTCGATCGCGGACAGGATGTCGGCAACGCTCTGTTGCGACTCGAACAGGTATTCGCCAGCGCGCAGCTTGCGCGCGCTGCCGCGGATGCGCGCCACCGCCTGCACCACCAGTGCCGGCGCCACCTCCTGGCGCTGCAGCTCGTTGGCCAACCGCGCCAGCGAACTGCCCTGGCGCACACTCAGGTTGAGCCCGCCGGCGGGAATCGTGGCCGGCCACAGCGGCAGCGCATACCAGGCGGCACCCAAGCATGCCGCCAGCAGCAACAGCGCGGCGAGAAGTTTCTTCATGACAGGCGTGTTGCGGGCGAGCCAAGCTCGCCCCCGGAAGATGCCAAACCTATAATTCTGCCCATGTTTGAGCGATTGCCGTCTCCTCTCCGCCGCCACGCGCGCCCGTGCCGTGGTTTCACGCTGATCGAACTGATGATCGCCGTGGTCATCATCGGCATTCTTGCCGCGATCATTGCGCCCAACGTCATCGGCCGCCTGCACGACGCCAAAGCGTCGGCCGCGAAGCAGGACGTGGCGACGCTGGTGCAGTCGCTCACCATGTACAAGCTCGACAATGGCCGTTTCCCGACCGCCGAACAGGGGCTGAAGGCGCTGGTCGAGAAACCGCTCGCCGCGCCGCCGCCGAACAACTGGCGCAGCGGCGGCTACATCGCGCGTCTGCCCAACGACCCTTGGGGCAACCCCTACCAGCTCTCCAATCCCGGCCTGCACGGTGAAATCGACGTCTTCAGTTTCGGTGCCGACGGCAAGGCCGGCGGCGATGGCGAAAACGCCGACATCGGCTCCTGGAATCTGTGACAGCCAGGCGGCCACGCATTGCGTCCGGCTTCAGCCTGATCGAGGTACTCGTCGCCACTGCCATTCTCGCCACCGGACTGATCGCGGCGTCGCGCGCGGCGCTGGTCGCCACCACCGATCAGGGCATCCTGCGCGACCGCACGCTGGCGCGCTGGGTCGCTCACAACACGCTGGCTGAAATTCGCCTGCAGGCGCAGCAGGCAGCGGCCGGCAGCACCATCACCCGACCGGCGCAGCAGGCCGGCGTCGATTTCGTCGCCGTCGCTAAAGTGTCGGCCACGCCGAGCCCGCTGTTTTCGCGCGTCGAGGTGAGTGTCACCCGTGCCACGGGCGATCGCCAGATCCTGGCGCAGGCGGTCGGCTTCTCCTCGCGCCAGTAGCTTGCCGAACATGGGCGCTCCGTCACCGACCTCCCCGACCGCCGTTGGTCGCGGTGCGCACGGCATGACGCTGGTTGAAATCCTGATCGCGCTGGCCATCGCCTCGTTGATGACGCTGACCGGCTGGCGCGCCATCGACGCGCTGCAAACCTCGCGCGACCGGGTGCAGGGCGACGCCACGCAATGGCAGCAACTCGACGACTTTTTCGTGACGCTGGAGGCCGACTTGCGCCGCGCCTCGCTCAGCGATTTCAACGGCACCGAAAGCACCTTGTCGCTGCTGCAACCGGCCAGCGACGGTGGCCCCGACAGCGCTGCCGTTCGCTATCGCGTCACCGGCAATGCCAGCCCGGCGTTGCCCGGCGCCAGCGTGCGGGTGTGGCGTGAGGTCGCCGGCGCCGGCGCCACGCCGATGGCGGACGCGCTGGCCGTTAGCTTTGCCTACAGCAGCGACGGCACCCGCTTCGATGCCAATCTGGGCGAATATCCCCGCGCGGTGCGCGTCGTGGTGTCCGTGGCGGGCACCGGCGCGGTCGTCGAGCGGCTGCTGGCGTTGCGATGAAGCGCGCCCAACCCACGTCGCCGGCGCGCGGCGCGGCACTGGTGGTGGCGATGCTGCTGACCGCGCTCGGCGCCGCGGTGGCGGTGCAGATGATCGTGCCGCTCTCCGGCTGGCTGGAACGCGAGTACCGCGCACGCGATACGCAGGCGAGTTACACGCTGGCCGACGCCGCGGCGGCCTGGGCGCTGACGGTGCTGGCGGCCGATGCCCGCCTGGGTCCGGTCGATCACTATGGCGAACTGTGGGCGACGCCGCTGCCGGCAACACCGGTGGAAGGCGGCAGCATCGAGGGGCGCATCACCGATTTGCAGGCGCGGTTCAACCTCAACAGCGTGGCGCCGCGCGGCGTGCGCAGCGCCGCCAACATCGCACTGGCGCGGGCCCTGTTCGCGCAGGCCGGCGTGCCGGTCGGTCTGGTCGATGCGCTGGTCGATAGCGTCGATCGCGACGAGGTCACCGAGGATGGGCAAAGCGAGCGCCAACGTTATGGCCGCAACCTGCGCAACGCGCCGTTGCGGCGGCTCGGCGACCTGCTGGAAGTACCGGGCTTCAGCGCGGCGCATGCCCGCGCGCTGATGGCCGTGGCGATGGTGCTGCCCGAGGCGACGCCGATCAATGCCAACACCGCCTCACCGGCCTTGATCGCGGCGGCATTTCCGGGCGCGGCGCGGGAGGCACTCGAGCGCGCCATCGCGCGACGCGCGCAGCAGCCCTTTGCCAGCGCCGGCGATCTGGCCGCTACGGTCGGCCAGCCGCTGCCCGACGGCGTCTTCAGCGCCAACACGCAGTATTTCGCGGTCGAGGCCACCATTCGCTTCGAGCGCGCGGCGCATCGCGTACAGTTACAGATTGCCCGCCCCGGCAACGCCCGCCCGACCGTGATTTCCCGACTGATTTCCAATGCCTGACAGCATCCGGGTACGCCTGACCGCACGCCCGCCATGCCGATCTGATTGCCTGTTGCCGTGACCCAGACCGCTTCGCCCCGCTCCGTATCGTCCGCCGCATTCTCCGTGGTCGTCCCGCCACGGGTCGGGCTGGCGCGTCTGGTCATTCCCGGTTTTGCGTCGCTCACTGCGGGCGAGCGGCTGCAGGCCGCCGCGCTGGCGTTGCGCCGCGACCTCAGCGTGACCGACGACGACCTGCGCGTCGCCGCGCGCGCCCTGCCGGGTGCGGCCGCCGACGATGGCTACGCGATGGTGGCCTGGTGCAACGACGGCGGCAGCGACAGCACCGCAACCCGCCCGCTGGCGACCGACCTGCCTAGCGCCGTGCAGCCGGGCCGCCTGTACTGGGTCGACGCCCCGACCGGCTATCTGGTCGGCGAGATGGGCGCCGTGGTGGTCGAGCAACCGGCAGCCGGCGACGCGCTGCCGACCGAGGTTGCGGCGATGCTCGCTGCCCGCGACGGGACACCGGTCAGCGATCTGGTGTTCGTCAATCGCGACACGGCTGCGCTGTCGCCGGAACGGCTGGCGTTGTGGACCGCCGCCAGTGGTGTGACGATGACCGACGGCGCCTGGCCCGCCTCGCCACCGGTCGAGCTGCTGGCACCGCCGCGTGCCCGGATGCGGGTTGCCAGCACCGGGCTGGACCGCGCCCTGCGCTGGGCGCTGGCGGCGGCGCTGGTCTGCGCCGGCCTGAGCGCATGGCGCACCCTGTCGCTGGCCGATCCGGTGCCGGCACTGGCGACGCCCGCCGCGAGCGCCGCGTCATCGCCGCACGCGGCAGCGGGCGCGCTCTTCGAGCGCATTGGTCTGGCGGCGCCCGATCTGCTGCCGCATTTGCAGACGGCCACCTACGCCGGCGGCGCCTGGGTGCTGGTGCTGGCCGATGGCTACGACGCCGCATCGCTGCAACGCGCCGCCCGGATGCTGGAGAGCAACGGCCTCGTCGTGCAATCGGCGCAGGCGCCGGGGCCGCGGCTGCGCGTCGCGCTGCCGCAACTCAGCCAATCATCGACAAGCCCATCCGCCGCACCGCCGCGCAACGGCGGCAACGCGCGGTAGGGTCATGCGCGAAGCGAGAACATGCCCATGAAGCCATCCGTCGCCCGATTTGCCACCGCGCTGCCGCCCGGCAGCGCCCGCCGCATTGTTTATCTGGCACTGACGGGCCTTGCGGTGGCCGCCGCGCTGCTGTTGCAAAGCGCCGGCGACCGGCGGCTGGCAGCCTCCCGCGATGCTGCGATCGGGCGCGCCTGGCAGAGCAGCCCGCCGCCGGGGACGCCGCTGTCGCTGGCGGCGATCAGCGCCCGCTTTGCCATGCGTGCCAGCGGCGATGGCAGCCTGACGTGGCAGGCGGCGAATGCGGGCGAACTGGCGGCCAGCCTGCGCGCACTCGATGCCAGTGACGCCGGCGTGACGCAGGTGAAAGTCGCGCGCAATGGCAGCGCCGGCTTCACGGTGAGCGCGGAGCGCGCCCGATGAAACGCTTGCTGGCCACCCTGCTGCTGCTGGCGGTCACGCTTGCCGTGCTGCTCTGGCGCATGCCGGCGTCGGTACTGCTGTGGGCAATCCCGTCGGAATCGTCGCGTGCACTGCAACTGCATCGCATCGAGGGCACGCTGTGGCGCGGCAGCGCGCAGTTCAGCGTCGTCGCGGTGCCGCCGGCGCTGTCGCTGCGCTGGTTCTGTCGCCCGCAGTGGTGGCCGTTGGGCGCGCAGTGCGATCTTGGCGACGCGTTCGCCGGCAGCGTCACGCTGCACGCGCTCAGCCCGGCGCTGACCGCCGCGCGTGTCACGGCAGTGGTGCCGCTGCAAGTGAGCGCCGGTGCGCAGGTCATCGCACGTTCGCCGCGCGTGTTTGCCGAGCTGGCGACGGCGACGCTGTCGCGCGAGCGCGTGACCGTGCAGGGCAATCTGCGCGCGCACGATGCTGCCTATCGCCTGGGCGACAGCGAGATCCCGCTCGGCGAGGTCAGCCTCGATTGCGCGCCGGCCACCGATGCCGCCGCTGGCAGCGTGTGCACGCTCGGCAATCGCGGCGGCAACGCCCGTCTCGACGGCCGCCTGCAGTTATCGCCGCGCGGCATCAGCGGCAGCGTGGAACTGACCCCGGCCGGCGGCGTGACGCAACGATTCGGGCTCAATTGACTGACGCCGATTACGCTGATTTCCGGGCAGCGAATCAATCTGCGCCAATCCGCGAAATCAGCGTAATCTGCGTCGAATACGAAATGGTGACTTTGGCTGCCAGTTTCGGAGACCCCATCGGCGCCACTCACCGTAGCGATGCCCTGAGTGAACTGCTTGTTCTCGTTGCGCTGCACTTCAAAACCACCGGGAACGACGTAGAGGAAGTCGTCCACCTGTGTCCCTGCGGCATTGAACTTGACCTGCCGGATGCGCTGGTAGCCCGGCGTCGTAGGCGCAGCTCGCGCTGGCTCTGGCTACCGATCAGGCAGCAATCCGCTCGATTTTGGGGCGTTTGACCCGGCCTGCCTTGTGCAGGTCGTACTGCAACTGCATGCCGGCCCACAACTCGGCGCTGGTGCCGAAAGCGGCACCAAGGCGATAGGCCATGTCGGGTGACACGCCAGCAGCCCCCGTGACGACACGGGAAAGCGTGACGCGGCCAACGCCGAGCGTCCTGGCGGCCTCAGTGATCGACACCTCGCCCAAGTATTCCTTCAGTACCTCGCCCGGATGAGGCGGGTTGTGCATACGTGTCATATCGTCCTCATCGATAAGTGATAGTCGCGGTAGTCCACAAGCACCGCATCTTGCCCCTCGAACGTGAACACCATTCGCCAGTTGCCGTTCACCGTCAGTGCCCAGTAGCCCTGCAACTCTCCTTTGAGCGGATGCAATCCCCACGATGGCGCAGACAGATCTTCCGGCCGAACCACCTGTGAGCACGCAACGAGAAAGCGAACCCCGGCAAAGCATTGGCTGTCTTAGACCAAATCGCGCCATTGCGCTGCCCCATTGCACGTATTTTTTGCGATTGTCGAGCTTCTCGCGAATCAGCTCCCTTGCCCATTGCCAATGCGGCTCTTGATGGAAAGCTGCTACGTCAATTCACTGTTGTGGTGGGCACGGGCTGGCCACCGGGCCAAAAATATTCGACGCTGACCCCTTTGATCTCCCTGACCCCTTTGATCTCCTGGTGGTCACCACTACGTACCAGCGGCAAGTCTCATCGGCCTAGACATTTCTGCGGAAATGGGCAAAGAGTTTGGAACGTACATGCTCAAAGACATCCTGCCGCATGGCAACAGCAAGGAACATATTGCATACAACGCTGCGGTACAACAGGAACTCGTCAAGTGGGCGGCTTCAAATAAAGTCGATTTAGCTAAAGGTACTGCCGCCGACGCAAGGGCATTCGCAACACACCTAGCCAAGAGCGAGGTGCCAGCAATAAAAGGTTTCAACACTGCGCTGATCACGAGTGCTATCGACGCGAAACGAAGTCCATTCTCGAGGTTTATGCGTAGCATGAAATTCGGGGGCGGTGGCTTGGTTGGTGCCGCGGCGCTTGGCATCGTTGATATCCAAGTTGAAGCTTACGTTGCGAGGCAGCGCATGGAACAATGCACCAATGGAAAGGGTTGTTGATGAGCGAAGATTCTTCAGCGGTTGGTGAAAGTGATGACGATTGGGGTGAGGAGAACGAAGATCGGTGGTATCAACTTGTAAAAACCATACGCGCGGTGCTGGCAGACCCTATATTTTCTATCGATTCAACGATGGTGGATTTAGGCTCTTCGAGGTTTGATCCGTGTGTTGTTGATATGACCGTGCTTGACACTAGGTGTCTTTCACGCGAAAAAGGCCTGCGTTTAGCCCATCAACTCAAGGCGTCTCTTAGCGCCGTTTGTTTGGATTGGTCCATTCGAGTTTGGATAGTTAACTCTTCGCCAACGAGTGGTGGGGAGCTTGTCGAGTGGCTGCTGATTGATCGGTACAGAGTAGCGGAATACTTTGGACGGGTCAGTACGGTTAGGTTTCACATGCTGGATGAATTCATCACGAATTGCTGGCCGAAGGGTGACCAATGATGAATTGAGCCGGCAACCGCGACTGCGCGGTGCTGGCCACGCCGCTGTCCACAGCGGGCACGGTGACAGGTTGGGGTGGTTGCAGCGCAGCCAACAGCGGCAATGGCGGTAGCGAAGAGCGCGGCTTCACCGGGCATGAAATGCTCGATGAAGTGGGCCTCATTCACATGAACGGCCGCCTGTTCGACCCGGCCATTGGCCGCTTCACGCAGGCCGACCCGATCATTCAAGAGCCGCTCAACAGCCAGAACTACAACCGCTATAGCTACGTGCTCAATAACCCGTTGGTCTACACCGACCCCTCTGGCTACAGCTTCTGGACTAAGGTGCGACAGCCGTTGGCGGCTGTGGCGGTGATGGTGGCCACCTATGGCACGGGCTCGCACCTCGCAGCGGCCAGCTATGAAGCCACCGCGATTGCCACCGACGCGGCAGTGACGTCGGGAGCCGTGACTGCTGAGGCGGGCTCTGTGGCAATGGCCGCCGCCTCGACGACCGCAGGCAATATCACAGCGGCCTTTACGATTGCTGGCGGATTCGCTGGTGGCGGCATCAGCGGCGGCAACATCGAGAGCGCGGTGCTTGGGGCGATTCAGGCGACGGCGAGCATGGGTATCGGGGACGCGACGTATCACGGTAGCGCACCGCCGAGTGCGGCACTCTACGCTCAAAACGTCTTGGCGCATGCGGCGCTCGGTTGCGGCATGAGCGCGGCGCAGGGCGGCAGTTGCAAGTCTGGTGCGCTGGCTGGCGGGTTCTCCGCCGCTGCTGGGCCGGTGATTTCTGGGTTGACTGAGGGCAACTTCGCAGCAGGACTCGCTGGACGGATGGCAGCCGGATGCGTGGGCAGCTACATCGGCAAGGGCTCTTGTGAGGCGGGGGCGGTTACTGCGGCGTTTGATTATCTCTACAACGATCTAAAGGCGTACGTGTGGCAACCGCGTCCGTCCGAGGGAAGTGTTGGGCACGTAATGATCACCGATGATGAAAATCGCGTGCTAGAAAGTCAGTTCCCGAAACCGCATGGCCTTATGGGCAAAAACACAACGTTAACCTTCGCAGAAACTGTCGCGGCAGAAGGACGCCCTGCGGACGCAATCTTTCGAATTGCGACCTCCCCAATTCAAGATTCGGTGGCAAGCAATGTTGCAGCAATCGAACGGTCTAAGGCGTCATGGGCGTTTGTGACTCCGCGCTCGGACCAAACGAACTGTAGCGTATCCGCAGACAACATTCTCGGGGCGGTGAACACACCTTACAAGAGCTCAATGAGTTTGATAATCCCTTCGCCTTGGACGGTGTACCAATCATTGGATGCATTGAGCAGGTCGATTGATTCGGGAATTCGGAGGATTCGATGAAAAGTTCAGTAGTTGGTGCCATTGTTGGTCTGTCCCTTTATCTAATCTGTTTTGCAGTGCTAGTTGGCTCGTTGCTGTGTTGCACGCAGGGCGATCAAATTGCGATGCTAGGGTGGATTGGGTTACCCTCGACAGTGGTAGCGGCATTACTTCTCGACGACTCGTCGGGTTTGATAACGCAAACGCTCGTCGCGGGCGTGCTCGGTGGCTTTCAATATTCCGCTATCGGCTACCTCGCTGGGAGGTTGTTTGGCCGACGTTAGTGCGTAGTCGCAGGTGGACCTGGTCTGTGTGACAAAACGAGTGGCGGCGACCGTTGTTCAGCCGGGTAGGGTGGGCAACTTGTTGCCCACGCGTCGAGGAAACTCCGAATTAGGTGTTACAGCTTTACCCGGGCAACGACCATCCTGCGGCGTATACAGCTCATTTAATGGCGAACTCAAGAATCCAATAAAAATGGCCGAAACGACAGCAGACCGGTCGCTGGAGGCACAAAGCTGTATCTTAAAATGCACACTGAATGTTGAGCGTTGTTTGCACGGTAGCGCTGGCTTCGCTCGCATCGTTTGGCGCAGTTGTTGAGGCAGGCGACCCCTCGCTCGCGCCTTCGCGCTCGCTGCCTCAACAGATCCCCCGTATCGAGTACGGGGTCACGGTTTGCACGTTGCAATTAACGGAATCGGTTGACAGCGGATTAAAGGGGTCAGGCTCTGAGGTTTCCCCACGAATATTTAGGATCAAATCTGAAGCGCAGGATGAGGTTGA
>JAPUER010000011.1:9082-25098 GCA_027492485.1 Betaproteobacteria bacterium | reverse complement strand
ATACGTCGTTGCTCCTCCTTGCCGTGCTCACGCACTGTCTGCGTCGTCGCGCCTAATCTCGTATTGATCTGGAAATGGAACGACGATTGCGTCCGCCGCGGACTTGACCTGCATCAACGCGCACGCCGCCACCCGGCAGGCAGAATTCGAGATTACGAATAGTTCGCATTTGCAAAATAGATCATGACGACTTCACTGACTGCCGCGGTGGCCGACAGCCTGTCCGGCCGCCGCCGCTTTCTCGCCCACGCCGCTGCCTTGCCGGCGCTCTGGGTGGCCGGGGCTGCCGCGGCGCCCGTGGTCGACGGCAATGACCGCGCGGTCGATCTGATCGCCGCGTTTCGCACGACATTGCGGCTCGGGGCCCAGGGCGAAGCGCGCGGCGAAGGGCCGGCGACGGATTACGTCGGCGTGTTGCGCCCGGATTGGCAGGGCAGTCGCGTGCGCATCGTGCAGGCGGTTGCCGTCGACGCGCGGGTGCATGGCCTGGTGGCGCATCCGGCCGGCGGCTTTTATGCGGTGGCCTATCGGCCGGGCAAATGGTTGCTGCGCATCGACGCCGACGGCCGCGTCGCGCAACGTCTCGAATTGGCCGGCGAGGCGGGCGGGCGCACGCTGGACGGGCATGCGGTGCTGAGCCCCGATCGCCGCTGGCTGCTGACGACGGAGACGGCGCCGGGCGACGGCGAAGGCTGGCTCAGCGTGCGCGACAGCACGACGCTCGCGCGTGTGGCGCAATGGCGTACGCACGGCGTCGAGCCGCATGATGTCCGCTTCGACGCCCAGGGGCGCCTGTTCGTTGCCAATGGCGGCATTTTGCGTGCGCCCGGAGATCGCAAGCGCGATCTCGACCGCATGGATTCGTCGCTGGTCTGTCTCGACGGGCAGCGCGGCGAGTTGCTAGGGCAGTGGCGGCTGGCGGACCGCCGGTTGAGCCTTCGCCATCTGGCGCTCAACGACGACGGTGGGCGTTTGCGCGTCGGCATCGGCATTCAGGCCGAGCATGACGACGCCGACCGGCGCAGCGAAGCACCGCTGCTGGCCACCCTGGACGACGGTGCGGCGGAGTTGAACCTGCCGTCGCGAAGCGCGGCGGGCAAGGGCTACTGCGGCGATATCGTTGCCGGACCGGTGGGCGGTTTCTATCTCAGCAGCGAGCGGGGCGGCCGTGTGTTTCGCTGGGATCCCAAGCGCCCGGCCGACCTGCAGGTGGTCGCCGAGGTAGAGCGCGCCGGTGCGCTGGCGCCGTGGCGGCCGACCAACGGGGCAGCCGGCAGCGATGGCACCGGCGGACACGAAGGCGTTTTCATCGGCGGGGTGAACGGCATGGCCCGCTGGCACTGGGCGCACGCGCCGGCGATGATGCGCTGGCCGGTCGCGCTGGCACCGGACAATCACTGGGTGGTGGCGTCGGCAAGGTCGTGAACCGGGCGAGTTGATTCGATAGAGCGAGTGGCGGCGCCCAGCGGCGCGCCCGCCCGTGACAGAAATCTGCGGCAATCTGCGTTAAATCAGCGCTAATCTGCGTCAAAAGAGCCGAGTGGTCCGGCACAGTCCCGGCACCGTCTCGCTGCCATCTCGCTGCCACTTCGCTGACATGGCGAGCGTTTAGAATTTCTCCAAGCCGTTCCGATCCATCCCCGCCTTGGACCCTGCCACGCCATGCCCGAAGCTCTGGAAAAAGAGTCGCCTGTCGCGAGCAGTGCGAGCGTGGATGATGCGCTCTCCGAAGCCCTAGCCGACGTCGTCCTGCTGGTCCGGCAGTACCGGCTGCTGTCCGGTTTTGCCGAGAGCCTGGCCGATACCCTCGACAACCCGTCGCAGAACCCGGTCGTGCAGGGCGTGCTGGCCAACCTGCGCGCCACGCTCGACGAGCTGCATCCGGCCGACGTCGCCCACATTCTCGAAGCGCTGCCGATCGACGAGCGGCTGTTCGTGTGGGACTTGGTCAAGGCCGACCGCGAAGGCGACATCCTGGTCGAGACCTCGGACGCCGTGCGCGAAAGCCTCATCGCCAGCATGGACGCGCCCGAGCTGGTGGCGGCGGCGGCCACGCTCGACACCGACGAACTCGCCGAACTGGCGCCCGATCTGCCGCGCGAAGTGGTCGAAGAGGTCAAGAAGACGCTCGACCCGGAGGAACGCGAGCAATTGCGGCAGGCGATGTCCTACGAGGCGGACATGGTCGGTGCGCTGATGGACTTCGAAATGGTCGATGTCCGGCCCGATGTGACGCTGGAAGTCGTGATGCGTTACCTGCGCCGCTTCGACGAACTGCCCGCCAATACCGATCAGGTGTTCGTGGTCGACCGCGAGGACAAACTGCTCGGCGTGCTGCCGACCAACGTGATTCTGGTCACCGACGAAGACCGGCTAGTGAGCGAGGTGATGACCGAGCCGAAGATTCGCTTCGAGCCGATGGACCACGCCGATGCGGCGGCGGCGGCGTTCGAGCGCTACGACCTCGTGTCGGCGCCGGTGGTGGACGCCAGCGGCGTGCTGGTGGGCCGCGTCACGGTGGCCGAAGTGCTTGATTTCGTGCGTGAAAGCGCCGAGGAGGACTTGCGCGCGCAGGCCGGTCTGCGCGAGGAAGAAGACATTTTTGCCAGCGTCTGGAAGAGCGTGCAGAACCGCTGGCAGTGGCTGGCGCTGAATCTGTTGACCGCGTTCGTCGCCTCAAGGGCGACCGACCTGTTTCAGGGCTCGATCGCCAAGCTCGCCGTGCTGGCGGTGCTGCAGACCATCGTTGCCGGCATCGGCGGCAATTCGGGCAACCAGACGCTGACCATGATTGCCCGCGCCATCGCGCTCGGTCAGGTGGGCACCGAGCATTTCCGCCGTCTGGTCAACAAGGAGATGGCGGTGGCGGCGATCAACGGCCTGATCTTCGGCGGCGCCATCGGGCTGGTGATCGGCCTGATGGAGCAGAACCTGCTGCTCGGCTTTGTGCTGACGCTGGCGATGACGCTCAACCTGCTGCTCGCCGCCGTGATGGGCGTGGTGATTCCGATGTGGCGCTACCGTCGCGGCCAGGACCCGGCGGCGGGCTCCAGCGTGCTGCTCACCGCGGTGACTGACACCGGCGGATTCTTCATTTTCCTCGGGCTGGCGACGCTGATCCTGCTGCGTTGAAGACCATTTGCACCATAGCAGCTTTTCGATGAAAGCGTTACCGGATATGGGCATCGCATCTGTTTTCCATAAAGTCGACTTGGCAATAATCGTGGCCCGAGCCCATATTGAATGGTCGTTACACGAAAAAGCTGATCGACAGACAGATGTAGTTTGCGGAAGGGCCGGCCAATGAGCGACAGCCTTCGCCAGGCGCTGCAACTGCATCAGGCGGGCCGCGCCGCCGAGGCGTTGCCGCTTTACGCGCAGGCGCTGGCGACGGAACCGGACCATCCGGCGGCGCTTTATTACGGCGGCGTCGCGGCGTGGAGCGCCGGGCAGCACGCGCTTGCCCACGCGCGACTCGACCGTGTCATCGCCGTCGCGCCGCAACCGGCGGCCGAGGCACATTACCACCGCGCACTGGTGCTCGCCGCGCTTGGCCGCGACGCCGACGCGATGGCCGACTACCGGACGGCGTTACGACTGAAACCCGGATTCGCCGCTGCCCACAACAATCTTGGCGTTCTGCTGCGCCGCGCCGGCCAGCTTGACGCCGCCGACGCCGCGTTTGCGGCTGCGTTGCAGATCGATCCGGCGCATGTCGATGCCCGCTACAACCGGGCGCTGACGGCGTTCCAGCACGGCGATCTGACGCTGGCGCAGACGCTGCTGCGCGAGTGCATCAAGCGCGCCCCGGACCACGACGGCTCGAGGGCGACGCTGGTCGACGTGCTCGTCGATCTCGGCGAACGGGCGGAAGCGCTGACCCTGGCGCGCGCCAGTGGCAAACGCATCCCCGGCTCGGCGCCGCTGTGCAACGCGCTAGGACAGGCCGAGGAGGCCGCCGGCAACACGGATGCCGCGCGCGCGGCGTATCGCGCCGGCTTGCAGGCCGATCCGGGCAATGCCACGCTGGCCATGAATCTCGCGCTGCTCGAAAACGAAAGCGCCGATTCGGCGGCGGCGCAAGCGGTATACGCCGCGGCGCTTGCGGTGCGCGATCACGCCGGCCTTCGCTTCCGCCGCGCCACGCAGTTGCCGGTCATTCCCGCATCCGAAGCGCAGATCGACGAGGTGCGGGCGGACTTTGTCGCCCATCTGCGGCAGTTGCGTGACAGCGGCATCCGGCTCGACGATCCGCTGAACGACTTTGGCGATACACCGTTCTACCTCTCATATCACGGTCGCGACGACGATCGCACGCTGCTGCGCGAACTGGCGGAGACGCTGCGCGCCGCGGCACCTTCGCTCGCCCATGTTGCCCGCCATCTCGATCAGCCGCGCAGCGGCGGCCGGCCGCGCGTCGGCATCTGTTCGCAGTTTCTCCATGACCACAGCGTCGGCCGCGCACTGCACGCGGTGATCGCCGCGCTGGCGGCGGCCGACATCGATCTGCATCTGTTCCAGGTGCCGCCGGTGGTCAACGATCCGCTGGCGCGCAAAATCGCGCAGGGCGCCACGGTGCACCGGTTGCCGTTCGATCTCGCGGTTGCACGCGAACGGATCGCCGCGATCGAGCTGGATCTGCTGATCTATCCCGAGATCGGCATGGAGGCGCTGACCTACTATCTGGCCCATGCCCGGCTGGCGCGCGTGCAATGGAACACATTGGGCCACCCGTGCAGCAGCGGCCTGCCGGCCATCGACACCTATGTCAGCTATGCCGCGCTGGAGCCGGCCGGGAACGAGCGGTTCTATTCGGAAGCGCTGCTGCGACTGCCGGGATCGCCTTTCCCCGACTATCCCGCCGGGCCGCCGCCAGCGCGCCTGCGCGACCGTGCGGCACTTGGGTTCGCGGGTGCGGGGCCGCTGTTCGTCTGTCCGCAATCGCTGTTCAAGCTGATGCCGCAATTCGACCGTGTGCTGCGTCACGTGCTCGACGAATGCCCGGACGCGACGCTGCTACTGCCGCAGGCCGCCAACGGCGGGCAAACGGCTGCCATGCAGCGCCGTTTCGCGCAGTCGCTGGGCGCTGCGGCGTCACGCGTGCAGTTTTTCGGACGACGGTCGCGGGCCGAGTTCATCGAGCTGATCGCGGCCTGCGATGTATTGCTCGACCCGTTTCCGGTCGGCGGCGGCATCAGCACCTGGGACGCACTCGCGACGGGCACCCCGATCGTGACCTTGCCCGGCGCCGCAATGCGCAGTCGCTTCGCCGCGTTCGCGCTGGAACAGGCCGCGCTGCCTGCGAGTATCGCGACCGATGCCGACGGCTACGCACAAATCGTGCAGCGTCTGGCGGGCAGTTGCGACGAGCGCGAGCACTGGCGCGACCGCATGCGCACAGCATGCGACGCCATCTATCGCGATACCCGCGCCGTCGACGCCTGGGTTGCCGAAGTCATGCGACTCGTCGGCTGACCCGTCGCGGCTGACAACGAGCCATCCGCCGTGTTGCGTGGCTGGTGGTTCGATTTCCGGCTCTAGCCGCTTTCCGTTCGCGGCTGACGCAGATCAAAGGTTTGCCTGTTGCGAGGACTAGATTTTTCCTGGTGACTTGCGAACGGAGGTGTTCGCCTGCACTTGCGGCAACGCGGGCCGAAGGCCGTCGCGGTTGCAAATCGTGGTTGCCGATCGCAATCACTGACACAGCTCGACAGGGAATCACATATGAAACAACGCAACATTCGGGCATGGCTGATCGGGGTGACGGCGATGATTGCTGCGAGTCACGGACTGCCTGCATCGGGCGAAGAAACGCCGGAGCAGGTGCGCGCACGTCAGCAGGCGCAGCAGCGCGCCCAGCAACAGGCACAACAACAGGCCCAACAGCAAGCGCAGCAACGTGCGCAGCAACAGGCACAGCAGCAAGCTCAACAGCAAGCGCAGCAACGCGCCCAGCAACAGGCGCAACAACAAGCGCAGCAGCAAGCCCAGCAACGCGCTCAGCAGCAGGCGCAACAACAAGCTCAACAGCGCGCCCAGCAGCAGGCACAACAACAAGCGCAGCAGCAAGCCCAGCAACGCGCTCAGCAGCAGGCTCAGCAGCAGGCACAGCAACAGGCGCAGCAGCATAGCCAGCAACGCGCCCAGCAGCAGGCGCAACAACAAGCCCAACAGCGCGCCCAGCAACAGGCACAACAACAGGCCCAGCAGCAAACTCAGCAACGCGCGCAGCAACAGGCACAACAACAGGCGCAGCAGCAGGCTCAGCAACGGGCACGGCAACCGGCACTGCCGACGCCAAGTCAGCCACACGGTGCGGCGCTGCCGACCGGCGGTGGCCCGCCCACTGGCGGCGGTGCTGCCACGTTTACGCAGCGCGGCGGCGCGCCGGCAGCGGGAGCATCCGGTGCCCCCGGCGGTTCCGGTCCTGGCAGTGCCAACCGAGGCGCGGCCACGGCCGGTGTCACAGCCGGAGGCAACCGCGGTAACGCACCGGCGGGCGCGGCGGCGCCGCAGCCCGGTCAGCGTCCGCCGGTCGGCAATGTTCCGATGCAGGGCGCGGCGACGACAGCTAACGCACCTGGCGCGCAACACGGGTCGCGTCCGGGCGGTTCGCAGGCCGGCATCCCAGGAGCACCGACGAGCGGCGCCCGCGGTCAATTTGGCACACATTCCCAGCCACCGGCAAGTACGGCGTCGGTGACTGGCTCGGGGCCGGGGCAGCAAGCTGCGCCGGGCGGGCGTATGGGCACGGTGCCCGGCCAGGCGTCGGCCGGCGCCTCTCCCACGCCGGGCACGGTGGCGCCACCGGGTCGAGGCAACCATGCAAATCTCCCGGGCGCGGTCGCGCAGCCGCGACCCGGTGCCGCAACGCCGGCGTCGCCCGCCACCGCTGCACCCGCGTCGCCCGGTGCCACCGGCGGACGTGGAACGGCCGCTGGCACACCGGCAGGAGCAACTGTGGCTGGCCCACCCGCCGGTGGACAGGGGCGTCCCGGCGCCAGCGACGCACGCACCGGATTCAACCGACCGCAGGGCGGGCCGCCCGGCAGCAGCAGCGGCGCCACGGCGGGCAGGCCCGGCGCCGGTCCTGCCGCGGGTAACGTGCCGCCGACTGCGGCCGGCAGCGGCGTCGGCGCGAATGCGGGCCGGCCGGGCGGCCGACCGGGCGATCATGCCGGTCCCGGCAACGCGGCGACTACCAACCCCATTGCCGGTGTCCGCCCGCAACCGGGCAGTGCCACACGTGCTATGCCACCGGTTGCCGTCGATCGCAACACGACCGTCACCGCCAACCCCGGTGGGCGCAGTGGCTACAACATCGCGCACAAGAATCCCGATGGGTCGCAAATTTTTATCTCGAAGCAGCCGATGCCGGATGGCAGCACGCGCGTGTCCGGGGTGCGACGGGTCGACGATCCGCAGCGCGGCACCAGCACGCGAACCTGGTCGGATGGCCGCCAGGTGGTGAGCGGGCGCGATTTCGACCGCCGCGTAACGCCGAGCGGGCTCGGTTTCGTGAGCAATCGCAATGGCTTGCGCGAAGGCAGTCTGCCCGATGGCCGCCCCTCGTTCCAGGATCGGTTCGTCAACGCGCGCGGCAGCGACGGACGCGAGCAGCGGATCATCGAGCGCACGCGCTACGCCCAATGGGCGGGCGGCCAGGCGCAGTATGCGTCGGCGCCGGTCGTGCGGCGCTATGACGTAGGGCGCATTCACGGTGCACCCGTGGCGCAGTACCGGCCAGCGCGTTTTTCGCCGGAGTGGTACCGCGGTTACCGCACGCGATGGGTGGCGCCGGTCGTCATCGCCGGTGCCGCAGCGGCGGCGATGGTCGCGTTCAGCCAGCCTGCGACGCAATACGACGATCCGGTCGCGCTAATGGGCGACATGCAGATCTCGTCCGGCTTTGCCGAAGGCAATGCCTACGCCACACCGACCGCCGGAGCTGGTGCCTATGTCAATCCCGATGCCGATGCCGTCCGCGACCAGATGGCGGCCGTACAGCAGCAGGTCGGCAGCAGCGTCAAGGCCGACGCCAAGCTGTCGCAGCAACTCGGCGGCATCAATCTGCAATCGGCATCGGCGCAGGTGCAGCAGGCCGTCGGCGGCGCCGTGCCGATCCAGATCGCGGAAGACACCCGCCAGCAGATCCGGCAACAAGTGCGCCTCGCCGTCGCGATGCATCAACTGGGGCAACCGCTGCTGCTCGACGATGTGCTGACGGCGGGTTACGCAAAGATATATCTGTTCCAGACGGCGCAACCGGTGAACGTCAGCGACCTGTCGGCCGGTGGCGAGTGCTTTCTGAATACCGGCGACCTGATTGCCTTTGCGCGCACGCCGGCCGGCGACGCGCAGGTGGCCGAAATGAACGTGGTGGCGAGTGCCGCCAGCAGTTGCCGTGCGGACGAACGGGTCGAAGTGCGTCTGACCGATCTGCAGGAAATGCTCAACGGCTTCATGGAGCGCGTTGAAGACAACCTCAAGCACGTAAACGCCTGCGCCAGCACAGGTCGTTGCTAACCGGCCCAAGGGAGCGCCATCATGTACTGTCTCAATTGCGGAAAAGCACTTCCGGCAAACAGCCACTTCTGCCCGGCCTGCGGCACCCGGCAGGATGCCGATGCGGCTGCGCCACCCGCGGCCTCCGCCGGCCCGGCACCCGTCAGCGCGGCGACCATCGAGGCCCCCGCGCCGGCGGTGAACGCTGCCGCGCCGGCCGCTGCCCTGCCCGCAGTTGCGCCGCCGCGCGGCATTCTGGCGAACAAGACCGCGCTTGTCGGCGGCTTTGTCGCGCTGGCACTGTTGGTGGCTGGTGGGGCCGGCTATCTGGGCTGGCAAGACCGGCAGGCCAGCGAAGCAGCGGCGCAGCAGGCTGCCAGCGCCGAGAGCGAGCGCAAACTGGCGGAGGAATCGCAACGACGCGTCGCGGCGGAAAGAGCGGCCGCTGCGGCCGAAACCGCCGCCGCACGCGCGGCGCTGGACCGGCACATTGCGACGCTTGAAGCGCAGGTCGGTGCCCGGCGTTAGCCGACACCCACCGCATTCGATCAGGGTTTCGGCGGGGCGAACTTGATGACCGTTTGCTTCGCTTCGCCGAGCTTGTCGATGCCGAGCGTGATGACATCGCCGGCCTTCAGATAGACCGGGTTCGGCTTCTTGCCCATACCGACGCCCGGCGGCGTGCCGGTGGTGATGATGTCGCCGGGTTCCAGCGTCATCAGCGTCGAGCAGTACGACACGATGGTGGCGACGTCGAAGATCATCGTCTTCGTGTTGCCGGTCTGCTGACGCACACCGTTGACGTCAAGCCACATGCCGAGCTTCTGCGGATTGCCGAGCTCGTCGGCGGTCACCAGCCAAGGCCCGATCGGACCGAAGGTGTCGAAGCCTTTGCCCTTGTCCCAGGTCATGCCGCGCTCGATCTGCCATTCGCGCTCGGAGACGTCGTTGACCAGGCAGTAGCCGACGACATGGTTCAGCGCGTCCTTTTTACTGACGCTACGGGCACGGCTGCCGATGACGACGCCGAGCTCCACTTCCCAGTCGGTCTTGACTGACCCCTTCGGCAGCATCACATCGTCGTTCGGTCCCTGAATGCAGCTCGTCCACTTGTTGAAGACCACCGGCTCTTTCGGGATCGGCAGGTTCGATTCGGCAGCGTGATCGGCGAAATTGAGGCCGATGGCAACGAACTTGGCCGGCCGTGCAATCGGCGGACCGAGGCGCGTCTTTGGCTTCACCAGCGGCAGCTTGGCCGGATTGATCTTGGCGATCTTGGCCAGTACCTTTGCGCTTAGATGCTCGCCGTCCCAGTCGGTGATGATGTCGACCACCGAGCGAACGTTGCTGTCAGCGTCGATGATGCCGGGCTTTTCCTGGCCGGCCTTGCCGTAGCGAACGAGTTTCATGTTTTTCTTTCCCGGTTAAATAGTGATACCGCCGTCAATCATGTACGCATTGCCCGTCGCGAAAGCCGACTCGTCGGACGCGAGAAACACAACCAGCGGTGCGATCTCCTCCGGCTTTGCCAGCCGGCCCATCGGCTGCCGCGACACGAACATCTTGCGCGCCTCGTCGATGTCGCCGAGTGCGGCCATGCGGTCGTGCAGCGACGGCGTGTCGACGGTGCCGGGGCAGACGGCGTTGCAGCGAATGCCGCCTTTCACATAGTCGGCCGCCACGCTCTTGGTCATGCCGATCACGGCGGCCTTGGTCGCGCCATAGACAAAGCGGTTGGGCAGCCCTTTGATGCTGCCGCACACGCTCGCCATGTTGACGATCGAACCGCCGCCGTTGGCGATCATCCGCGGCAGCGCGGCCTGAATGAGCTTGAACGGCGCCCGCACGTTGAGGTTGAAGGAAAAGTCCCAATCCTCGTCATGTGTCTCCATGATCGTGCCCTGATGCACGAAGCCGGCACAGTTGAACAGCACGTCGAGCGGCGGCAGACCTTCGACGGTGAACTTGATCTGCAGATCGTCCAGCACGTCAAGCTTCCGGGTGACGATGCCGGGGTGGCCATTCAGCGATTCCAGCAGCTTCAGGTTGACATCGGTGGCGTAGACAGTGGCGCCTTCGTTCGCCATCGCGACGGCCGACGCCCGTCCGATGCCCTGCCCTGCGGCGGTGACCAGCGCTACCTTGCCCTGCAAACGATCGCCCATGTTCCTCCCGAAGCTCTGTTGCGGCTGCTGGCCCTCGTCTTTTGTCGCAATGTTGCAGCAACGACAAGACAAGTGCTGCAAACCATTATAGGAACGACGTACCATTAGAAGCTGTGTTTGTCTCACGTCAGACGTCCCCCAGTCATCATGCTTTCTGCAGCCCAGCTCACCATCCGCCTGCACGCTAACGACGACGTTGTGATCGCGCGGGCGCAACTCATCTCCGGCACCGAACTGCGCGGCGAAGGCGTCACGGTGAAGGGAATGGTGCCCCCGGGCCACAAAGTCGCAACCCGGGCCATCGCGCAGGGCGCGCCGGTGCGCCGCTACAACCAGATCATCGGTTTTGCCAGCAAGCCGATCGCGGCGGGCGAGCACGTCCATGTGAACAATCTCGCGATGGGCGATTTCGAACGCGACTATGCCTTTGGGGTCGATGTCCGCCCGGTGACGCCAGCGCCGGCCCCGGCCAGCTTCATGGGCATCACGCGGGCGGACGGTCGCGTCGCAACGCGCAACTACATCGGCCTGCTGTCCACGGTGAACTGTTCCGCGACCGTCTGCAAACTTGTCGCCGATCACTTCCGGCCCGGCCCGGACTCGCCTTTGAATGCGTTCCCTAACGTCGATGGCGTCGTCGCCATCACGCATTCGGTCGGCTGCGGCATGGACGTGCACGGCGAGGGCATGACGCTGTTGCGGCGCACGCTTGCAGGCTATGCACGGCATGCGAACTTTCATTCGGTGCTGGTGATCGGACTCGGTTGCGAAGCCAATCAGATTTCGAGCTTCAAGGCGGCCGAAGGGCTCGATGATGGCCCGACGCTGCACAGCTACAACCTGCAGGACGTTGGCGGTACCGGCAAGGCCGTGGCAAAGGGTATCGAACTGGTGAACGACCTGCTGGTCGACGCCAACAGGGTTACGCGCCAGCCGGTGCCGGCGTCGCACATCGCGATCGGGCTGCAATGCGGCGGCAGCGATGGCTACAGCGGCATCAGCGCCAACCCGGCGCTTGGTGCGGCGGTCGACCTGCTGGTCGCGCACGGCGGCACTGCGATCCTTTCGGAAACGCCCGAGATCTACGGTGCCGAGCATCTGCTCACCCGGCGTGCCATCTCCCGTGACGTCGGCGAGAAGCTCGTCGCCCGCATCAAATGGTGGGAGGAATACACCGCGCGACTCAAGGGCGAGATGAACAATAACCCGAGCCCCGGCAACAAGGCCGGCGGGCTCACGACGATCCTCGAAAAATCGCTCGGTGCGGTCGCCAAGGGCGGCACCACGCCGCTGGTCGACGTCTACGAATATGCGCAGGCCGTCGACAAACACGGCTTCGTTTACATGGACACGCCGGGCTACGATCCGGTCAGCGCAACGGGGCAGGTGGCCGGTGGCGCCAACCTGATCTGTTTCACCACCGGCCGCGGTTCGGCCTACGGCTGCAAACCGTCGCCCTCGCTCAAGCTCGCCACCAACAACGCGCTCTGGACACGGCAGGAAGAGGACATCGACATCAACTGTGGTGACATCGTCGACAGCGGTGTGGCGATTGCCGACAAGGGTCGGGAGATTTTCGAGACGATCCTCGCCACCGCGTCGGGCCGGCCGAGCAAGAGCGAGCGCTGGGGCTATGGCGCCGACGAATTTGTGCCCTGGTACATCGGCGCGGTGATGTAGTGGCCGATTCCGGAGACGGCGACGAAGCACAACACGGCCGCGAACACGGCGGTGGCGACTCCGCGCGCGCCGCCCAGGCGCGTACCGGCCTTTACCGCAAGGAAGCCATCAACCATCAACGCGAGCGGGCGTGGGGCGAACTGGTGGTGGCAACGCCGCGCGCCGCGCGCTGGCTGGCCTGGCTCGGCGTGCTGCTTGCCGTCCTGTTTGTGGCGTTTCTCGCAACCGCGCAGTACACACGCAAGGCGCGTGCACCGGCAGTGCTGTCCTTCGCCAACGATCCCGTGATCGTCGCTGCGACCGAGGCTGGGGTTCTGCTTAGCGTTGACGTTCGCGCGGGCGATGCGGTCAAGGCAGGGCAGCGGCTGGCGACCGTTTCGACCGAGCGGACCGCCGGCGGCGAAGCGGTGTTTGCGGCCGGCGAGCGCGATGCACAGGCGCGGCGCACCGCCATCGCGGGCGAGCGCCGGCAGGCGCAGGCACTGCTTTCGGCACAACAGGCCCAGCTTGCCGCGAGGATCAACGCGCTGACGGCAGAAACCGCCCAACTCGGCCGCGAGATTGCGGCGCAGGAAGAGCGGGTGACGCAGTTGAAGGGGCAGGTCGAACGTTATCGCCAGCTTGCCCGCGACAAATTTGCGCCGGAGCTGCAGGTGCAGCAAAAACAGGATGACCTCGCCGAGCAGGTGGTCAAACTCGAATCCCTCAAGCGCACACGCGCCGGCATCGAGCGCGACCTCGCCGTTGCCCGCACCGAGCTGCCGACACTGCGCGCGACGGTGGAGGGCAAGCTCGCGACCCTTTCGCGCGACGAGGCCAGTCTCGCGCAAACCTCGCGTGAAAGCCTGGCGCGCCGTGCCTACGAGGTTACGGCGGCAAGCGACGGCACCATCGAGCGCGTGATCGCCCTCAGCGGGCAGACGGTGGCGGCCGGCGCCTCGCTGATGCAGATGCAAACCGGCCCGCGGGTATTGCTGGCCGACATTTACGTGCCAACGCGCTCGGCCGGCTTCCTACGCGAAGGGCAAAGTGTGCGTCTGGCCATCGACGCCTTCCCGATGGAGCGTTTCGGGCATGTCACCGCCACCGTCAACGAGGTCGGCCGTAGCGTCATTTCGCCCGGCGATGCCGGCTTGCCGTCGACCATTCGTGAACCGGTGTTCCGCGTGCGGGCGACGCTCGCATCGCCGGCAATAGAAGCCTACGGCGAAACCTGGCCGCTGCGTAACGGCCTGGCAGCCCAGGCCGATATCACACTCGATTCCCGCCCACTGTACCTGTGGCTGATCGAACCCATCCTTCGCCTGCGGGGCCGGCTATGAGCGCAGGCCTCAACTTCGGGCGCCGCCGTGTGCCGTTGGTCATGCAGACCGAAGCGGCCGAGTGCGGGCTTGCCTGCCTCACGATGGTGGCGGGCTACCACGGCATCGAGACCGACTTGCAGTCGATGCGCCGCGAACACGCGGTCTCGCTCAAAGGCTCCACACTCAAAAGCCTGATCGACATTGCCGACGGCATGAACCTCGCGGCCCGCCCGTTGCGTGTTGAAATGCCCGCCATCGCGCAACTGCGGCTGCCGGCCATCCTGCACTTCGACTTCAATCATTTCGTCGTCCTCACGGCGGTTCATGCCGACCGCGTCGAGCTGCACGATCCGGCACGCGGCGCGCGCACGTTGTCGCTTGCCGAGTTTTCCAAGCATTTCACCGGCATCGCGATGGAACTGACGCCGACGCCGGCGTTTGTACGGCGACGCAGCGTGGAGAAATTCTCGATCTGGTCCATCGTCGGCCGAGCCCGTGGTGTACGCGGTGCGCTGTTGCGGCTGGTCGCGCTGGCGCTCGCCTTCGAAGTCTTCGCGCTGGCGATGCCGTGGCTGACGCAGCTCACCGTCGACGAGGTGCTGGTCTCCGCCGACCGCGACCTGATGACCGTGCTGGCGATCGGCTTTGCGCTGCTGGTGCTGATCCAGGCGGCGATCGGCGCGCTGCGCGGCTGGCTGCTGCTGCATCTGACCAGCAGTCTGTCTTTGCAGGTGCTGACACAGCTCTTTTCGCATCTGTTGCGACTGCCGCTGGCGTTCTTCGAGAAGCGGCATGTCGGCGACCTGCTGTCGCGCTTTGCGTCGATGGACGCCATCCAGCGCACGCTTACGGGAAGTTCGCTGGAGGTGTTGATCGACGGCATGCTGGCGGTCAGCATGTTCATCGTGATGGCGGTTTACAGCCTGCAGCTCACCGCCGTGGTGTTGCTGGTTGCCGTGCTCTATGCACTGCTGCGCTGGGCGTTGTTCCGACCGATGCGCGAGGCGGTGAACGAACAACTGGTTTTTGCTGCGCAGCAGCAAACGCACTTCATCGAAAGCCTGCGCGGCATCCAGGCGATCAAGCTGCACATGGGCGAAGCCGACCGCCTGGCGCGCTGGCAGAACGCGGTGGTCGACACCCTCAATGCGAGCATCCGTGCGCAGACGCTAACGCTGACCTACAAGACGGCGAGCTTTGCGCTGTTCGGCCTGGAGAACGTGCTAATCGTCTGGCTCGGTGCGCGCGAGGTGATGGCGGGCGGTTTCAGCGTGGGCATGCTGCTCGCGTTCTTTGCCTACAAGCTGGTGTTCGTGACCCGTTTGTCCAACCTGATCGACAAATTCACCGAATTCCGGCTGCTCGATCTGCACGCCGAGCGGGTGGCCGATGTAGCGTTGGCCGCCGGCGAGGTGCGCGGCCAGGCCGCCGCGCCCGATCTGGCCAAAGCCACCTGGGTGATCGAAAACCTCGGTTTCCGTTACGGGCCGCACGACCCGTTCATCTTCCGCAATGTCAGCTTCACGGTGGAGCCGGGCGACAGCGTGGCGCTCACCGGACGCTCGGGTGCCGGCAAGACGACGCTCGCCAAGGTGGTAGTGGGCCTGCTGCCGGCAACCGAAGGGCGGGTGCTGATCGACGGGCTCGACATCCGTGACATCGATCCAACCGGACTGCGCGCGCAGCTCGCTGCCGTGATGCAGGAGGATTACGTGTTCGCCGGCTCCATCACCGACAACGTGAGCCTATTCGACCCGCAGGCTGACGAGACACGGGTGACGGAATCGCTGCGCGCGGCTGCGCTATGGGACGAGGTGAGCCGCATGCCGATGGGGGTCGATTCGCTGGTGGGAAACACCGGCAGCGCACTGTCCGGCGGGCAACGCCAGCGGCTGCTGCTGGCGCGGGCGCTCTACCGCAAGCCGAAGTTCCTGCTGCTCGACGAAGCCACCAGCGCGCTCGACACCGAGCGCGAACAGGCAGTCAATCAGTCGGTAAGAAACCTCGGCATCACCACGCTGATCATCGCGCACCGTGACTCGACGGTGGCGATGGCGGGGAAGCGGGTGGAGTTGTAACGCTTACGACATAGCCAGTTGTGCGGCCCTTGAAGACCGCGAAGGTGACTGCTGGGCCGAGATATTGTGCTGCTTAGATACCGAGGATGACGACTTCGCCACCGCCGATAAGTACGACTTCGGAGTCGAGCAGATCGCGCAATGAAAGTTGATCGGCAATGGTGTCAGCTGTTTGATCGAATTGCTTGTCCATGATGTTCTCCGAGAATTGGGGCTAGCGAGCTAAATGCCGAGGATGACGACTTCGCCACCGCCGATAAGTACGACTTCGGAGTCGAGCAGAT
>JAPUER010000011.1:2321-8982 GCA_027492485.1 Betaproteobacteria bacterium | reverse complement strand
CGCGCAATGAAAGTTGATCGGCAATGGTGTCAGCTGTTTGGTCGAATTGCTTGTCCATGATTAGTCCCCTTGGTGAGTTGTGAAGGAAGCAGAAACGGTTCAGAATAGCCCCAAGTATGACGTCGGCATGATTGGATTGCAAATGGAAACGACAGCGCTAATTGGCTTGCTTGACGCATGTGTCAACGACTTCGAAAGCGATGGCATTGCGGACTTGGTGCCGCAATTGCACGCTGATCTGCCACGTTTTCTGCGGTCGACAGACGAAGCAGACTTTGAGTTGTTGGTGAAAGCGGCGCGATTGATCGCGTTCAGCCATCAACCGGAGCCAATCGCGATGTGCGTCTCTGTGCTGCTTGACGTCGGTTTCGCCCATGTGTCGCGCGGCAAGACGTTGGAGGCGATCCCGCTGGTTGAGCGCGCTCTCGATCTAGCAACTGACTACAACCTCAAGCCGGAATTGCGCCGCGCCTGCAGTGTTTACGCAGGAATGAGTACGGATGTCGGCATTCCCGCGCGCGGAGTGGAGTACGCGCTCCGCGCTGCGATCATTGCGCAGGAAATCAATTTCCCGCTCGGCGTGGCCGTCGCGTTCGGAAACATGACCGCTGCGCTCTATGGCATGGGCCTATATCGGGAGACCATTTCCGTTGCGCTTCGAATCATAAAAAAGTACAAGAGTGACCCTACTTTCGCGGCACCGGTATCTGTCGCCCGCAGTAACTTGGCAAGCGCGGCATTGGCACTGCAGCATTTTGCTTTGAGCGCCGAGGCGGCCAAGGATTCCTGCGACTCAATGGGGCTTCCGCGGGACGGACAAGGCATCTTGAACCGAGTTGCCACCGAAAATACGTGGATGCGTAGCGCCATAGGCTTAAGAGACGATCCCACGGTCGAAGCCCGACTGTCGATGATTCGGAGTTTGGCGACGTCATTTAAGTCGCCCCGCCTCGAACTAAATCGCCAACTGGCGGAAGCAGCGTATGAGATTTACTCGGGAAACCTTACGATTGCTGTCGCGAAGTTGCTGGAGTTGCTAAAGCACTCGAAGGCTTTGCCCGGCCTGTACCGCGACAACTTAGTGCTGCTCGTCAAAGCGTATGAGAAGGCTCACGACCACGCCGGCGCATTGCTGTACCTTGGCGAACTGGTCGAATTCCTCGGTAATTCCCAGGTAGAGGCCGTACGCGGCAAGCTGGAAGTGATCCGTGAACGCGTCCAGACCCCGATGCCGGGCAAGGACGACGTGCGTGCGGTGATCATGGCGATTCAGAAAATGCCGGGTTCACAGAAGGAAGAAGTCGAAGTCCCCGAGCAGCTTTATCGCGACGCGCTCGAACGTCTGGCGGTCGCGGCGGAGTTGCGCGAGGACGTGCGCGGCCGTCACGCGTATCGCGTCGGCAAGCTGGCGGGCCTGTTGGCGAATGCGCTCGCGTTCGGCCACAAGTTCTGTCACGACGTGGAGCAGGCCGCGCGCCTGCACGACATCGGCAAGCTGGGCATTCCCGATGCCCTGCTGATGAAGCCGGGCCGCCTGACCGAAGCCGAATTCACTGTGATGCAAAAGCACACGACGATAGGCGCGCAGATCCTGCAGCAGTGTTCGCATCCTGCGTTCCGCCTCGCCGAACAGATCGCCCTGCACCACCACGAAAAGTGGGACGGCACGGGCTATCCGCGCGGCCTCAAGGGCGATCACATTCCCGAGGTGGCGCGCATTGCGGCGCTGGCCGACGTCTACGACGCGCTCACTCATGCGCGCGCTTACAAGCACGCGTGGACGCACGAGGAGGCGGTGCTCGAAATCGAACGCACATCGGGAAGCCACTTCGAGCCGCGCATGGTGAAGACCTTCGTCTCGCTGGTGAACCATCTGCGTCGTTTGCACGGCGATGGTTTCGACGACTATCTGGCCGAGGCCGGGAAGGATTCGACCTTCATCCAGGCGCGCGACAAGATGCACGAAATGCTCAACGAGATGGAGCCGCTGCGGCCGGGCGAATTGTTGTAATTGCCACCAAAACTTGCGGTGACTTTTACGTGTTTCCGGCGGTATGGCTTTTTGGCGTTTAGCGCCGGTATATAAGGGTGTAGCGGGCAGTTTTAATGTTTCCGACTTTTGCAGTTTCATCGCGCAAAGCCGCATATAGATGCCGTTTAATCCAAAAAGCTGATAGACGATTGTTGTAAAAATACAACGCTTTCTCGGGTCTTTGGGACTGCGCTGCTGGATGTTCGCCCGCAAAAGCGCTCGGTCGTCGCCGAAAAAATATCAACCCGAACACGCGCCCGGCTGGCATGGAGCGGTTTCGACCGCGCCGACCCGGCGCCCGCCGTAAACTGGCAGCCGCTGCGATTCCCGGCTTTCTGTTGTCGAAGATTTGTCCATGTTTGAGTTAGACACGCTCTCCGTTCATGCCGGCGCCCGCCCCGACCCGGCCACCGGCGCCCGCGCCACGCCGATCTATCAGACCTCGTCCTTCGTGTTCGAGGATTCCGATCATGCCGCCGCGCTCTTCAACATGGAGCGCGCCGGCCACGTCTATTCGCGGCTTTCGAATCCGACCAATGCGGTGCTCGAGGAGCGCATCGCGGCGCTGGAGGGCGGCATCGGTGCCGTCGCCGTCGCCTCCGGACAGGCCGCGCTGCATCTGGCAATCGTCACGCTGATGGGCGCGGGTGGGCACATCGTGGCCAGTCGCGCGCTGTACGGCGGCTCGCATAACCTGCTCGACTACACTCTGCCGCGCTTCGGCATCGAGACCACGTTCGTGGACCCGTGGGACGTGGACGCCTGGCGCGCCGCAGTGCGCCCGAACACGCGGCTCTTTTTCGGCGAGACGCTGGGCAACCCCGGTAACCTGCTGATCGACATCGAGGCGGTGGCCGCGGTCGCGCACGACGCCGGCGTGCCGCTGATGCTCGATTCCACGCTGACCACGCCGTACTTGATCCGGCCGTTCGAACATGGCGCCGACATCGTATTTCACTCCGCCACCAAGTTCCTGCAGGGGCATGGCGTGGTGATCGGCGGGTTGCTGGTGGACAGCGGGCGCTTCGACTGGCTGTCCGACCAGGGCCGCGCGAACTTCCCGACGCTCGCCGCGCCGTATCATGGCTTTCACGACATGGTGTTCGCCGAGGAATCCTCCACCGCCGCCTTCCTGCTGCGCTGCCGCCGCGAGGGCCTGCGCGACTTCGGCGCCTGCATGGCGCCAATGAGCGCGTGGCAGATTCTGCAGGGCATCGAGACGCTGCCGGTGCGCATGGAGCGGCATGTTGCCAATACGCGCAAGGTGATCGAGTTTCTGCGCTCACATCCGTTCGTCGGCAGCATTCACCATCCTGACCTGCCTGAACACCGTGACCACGAGCTGGCGAAAAAATACTTCCCCAAGGGCACCACCGCCGTGTTCTCGTTTGACCTGAAAGGCACGCGCGCGCAGGGCAGGACGTTCATCGACAACCTGCGCCTGTTCTCGCATCTCGCCAACGTGGGCGACGCGAAGTCGCTGGTGATTCATCCGGCGAGCACCACGCATTCGCGCATGAGCGCCGATGCGCTGGCGAAAGCCGGCATCACCGAAGGCACCATCCGGCTGTCGATCGGGCTGGAAGACGCAAAAGACCTGATCGACGATCTGGCGCGGGCGCTGAAGGCGGCGGAGCGAGCGAAGTGAAAGCCTCCACGTTTTTGTCATTCCCGCGTAGGCGGGAATCCAGGCTGTGCAGCTCAGCTTTGCCCGTTGACGTGTGGGTTCGATCAACGACGTCCGGCCTGGGTCCCCGCCTTCGCGGGGACGACATTGAGAGAGTGCAGCGATGAAACTGCAGATCAACAACAAAACCGCCTACGCGTACACCGGCACGCGAGCCTTCGTCGCGTCGCAACCCACCGCAGTCTTCATCCACGGCGCCGCCAACGACCACAGCGTATGGGCGCTGCAGTCGCGCTACTTTGCCTTCCACGACTGGAACGTGCTTGCCGTCGACCTGCCGGGGCATGGCCAGAGCGCAGGGCCGCTCTGCACCAGCGTGCCCGATCTGGCCGAATGGACGGCCGCTTTCCTCGATGCCGCAGCCGTGACGGGCGCGACGGTGATCGGCCACAGCATGGGCTCGCTCACCGCGCTGGATCTGGCTTCGCAGCGCCCCGATCTGGTGGCGAAGCTGGCACTGGTCGGCACCGCGGTGCCGATGGCGGTGGGCGATGCGCTGCTCGACGCCGCATTGAACAATGAAGAAAAGGCGCGGCGCATGATCGTGGACTGGTCGTTCGCTCCCGCGAGCCACCTCGGCAACAACCAGAAGGTGCCCGGCACCTGGCTGCCGGGCAACGGTTTGGCCCTGATGCGGCGCATGGCGAAAGGCGTGCTGCACAACGATCTGGCGGCGTGCAAGGCTTACGCGGGCGGGCTCGACGCGGCGGCGCGGGTTGCAGCGAATGCAATGGTGCTGGTTGCCGCATATGACATGATGACGCCGCCGAAAGCCGCGCAGGCTGTACTCGGCGCGTTGCGTAACGCCCGCGCCGAAACGATTCGCGATGCCGGTCACAACATGATGAGCGAAGCGCCGGATGCCGTGCTGCGCGCGTTGTGGAAGTTTGCCAATGGGTGACTGCGCGAACTGCCGTAGCCCGGCTGCTCGCAGCCGGGGTCCCCGTAACAGCCACGCACTCCGGCTGCGAGCAGCCGGGCTACGGCGCTGACCACGTGCCGCGCTTCTTCTGCCCGCAACCTGTCGCGCCCGACGCCACGTTCACGCTGGACACCGAGGTTGCGCAGCACGTGCGCGTACTGCGCCTGCGCGAAGGCGAAGGCATCGTGCTGTTCGACGGCCACGGCGGCGAAACACCTGCCACCATCCGCAGCATTGGCAAGCGCGACATCACCGTCACCACCGGCCAGCATCTCGCCATCGAACGCGAAACAACGCGGCAAATCACGCTCTACGCCGCACTGATCGCTAACGATCGCATGGACTGGACGATCCAGAAGGCCACCGAGCTGGGCGTCGGCGCCATTCAACCGCTCTACAGCGAACGCTCGCAACGTATTCCGGGCGATGTGACCAAACGGGTTGAACACTGGCGTGGCGTCGCCATTGCCGCCTGCGAGCAATGCGGGCGCAATCGCATCCCCGGGATCAACGCACCGATAAGTCTTTCCGATGCCCTGTCGGTAACTCAGGGCGCGGCGAACGCGCTGCTGGATGCCGAGCACAGCGCGGACCGGGAATATCCGCAGCACGCGATCAACGTTTTCGTCGGGCCGGAAGGTGGCTTCGCGCCGCATGAACGCGAGGTACTGCTGGCGCATTGCGCGCACAAATTGCGCGTCGGTGTAACGGTGTTGCGGGCCGAGACAGCAGCTGTTGCGGCGATGGCACTATTCGCCAATCTGTAGGAGCGTTACCACCGCGACTCTTCCCACCGCCTGGGCCGGCCGCGGTGGTACCGCTCCCACACGATGGCGTGCGCGACTTGTGGCCTTAATGCAACGTCTTGCGATCGAAGGTCACGACGGTGGTCGCGGCGAGCCGCTCCTACAGGGCTACTGCGCCGTGCGCGAGTGCGGCGAGTCCGCCCAGCGTCAGCCACGCATCGCCCGGCGCCTGCCCCTTGCTCTGCGCGTCAAGCGTGGCGCATTGTTTGAGCAGTGGCGCGATGCGGCGCTGATCGATCTGATTGGCGGCCACTTCCATCGCCTTTTGCCGCTTGCCCCAGACGCGCGCGTTGCGCAGCGCCTGCACCATCGGCACGCCATCGCGCCGTGCCATGAAGATGCTGCCGAGCGCGTGCACGTCTTCGGCGAGTTGCCACGACAGGCGCGGCGCCTGCTCGCCTTCGGCCTGCAGCCCGGCAAGCACGCGGCCATAGCGCGGCAGATCGCCGCGCAGAAAGGCCTCGGACAGTTCGCCGACGTCGTAGCGGGCAACATCCGCGACGGCGCCGAGCACATCGTCGACGTCCAGCTTGCCTGGATTGACGAGCAGCGAGAGTTTTTCGATTTCCTGCTTCGCCGCGAGCAGATTGCCTTCGCAGCGCTCGCAGATCAGATCGATTACCTCGCGCGATGCCTCGAACCCGGCGACCGTCAGTCGCGACTTGACCCAGCGCGGCAGCGCCTCGCGTTCCACCAGCGGCGCCGCGACCGTCACGCCGGCACGGTCGCAGGCGGCGAACCACGCGCTGTCGGTCGCGGCCCGATCCAGTTTGGGCAGTGTGACGATGAACAGCGTATCGGGCGGCGGATTGCCGGCAACATTGGCGAGAAATTCCGCCGCGTCGGCCGACGGTTTGACCGTGTTGATGGTGATCTCGACGATGCGTTGCGTCGCGAACAGCGAGAGGTTGTCGCTCGACTGCGTTACCGCGTTCCAGTCGAAATGGGCCTCGACGACGAAGTGCTCGCGCTCGCTGTAACCGGCCTTGCGTGCGGCAGCGCGAATGGCATCGGCCGCTTCCAGCTTGGTCAGTGTTTCTTCGCCGTGGATGAGGTAGAGCGGTTTCAGCGCTTCCGTCAGTCGCGCAGTGAGTTGGTCGGCAGAGGTTTGCATCGCGACGATTGTAGGAGCGGCTTGCCGCGACCGCCGCGATCACCCCCCGGTTGGGGTGGCGGCCAGCCGCAACCGAACCGAGAGGCCCGGCCCGATACCG
>JAPUER010000011.1:0-2311 GCA_027492485.1 Betaproteobacteria bacterium | reverse complement strand
GCTGAGGTCGTGCGGGGTCCGCGCTGCCGTCTGGCGCGCTGTGCGTGGGGCGGCCGTGGTTGTCATCGCGCCGTTTGGCGGAGCGGCTCGCCGCGACCGCGGATCGCACTCGCGTGATCGGGTCGCGGCAAGCCGCTCCTACAGCGTCAGGCCGGCCGCTTGACGGCCTGCAGGCGGCGCAGGATTTGCGCGGCGGCATCGAGCTGCATGTCGCGCACGAGCTGGCGTTCTTCGGCTTCTTTGGCCAGCGCCTGCGATTCGGCGAACGAGAAGTCGCGGCGGATGGTGATCTCGCCCGGTTCGCCCCACAGGCGCCCTTTGGCGTCGACGAACTCATAGCGAACGCGATACTCGAGTTCGAACTCGCGAGCGCGACCACCGCCGGACAACGACAGCACGCGCTTGTCGAAGAACACCATCAGAAAGCGCACCGAAAAGTCGGCGTCCTCAATCTTCCCCTTGACGGCGATGCCGTTGCGATTGAGGCCTGCAACGACATCCGGCACGATCGGTGCACCGGCGCCGGCGACGGTCAGGGTGCCCACGCCGAAGGTGGTCGGCGCCTGCACGTAGACACTGGTGAACGGGTAGCTCGCCGCGCCGCGCAGATGGAAGCCGCAGCCGGCCAGCATCGCGGCGGCGATACCGGCAACGACCAGGCTCGTGGGGCGGGCACTGCCCGCGCTGGTTACCGCGCCGGCGGGCAGTGCCCGCCCTACCCAATCAGACCACCACATTGACGAGCCTTCCGGGCACCACGATGATCTTCTTCGGCGTGCGGCCTTCGCCGAATTTGGCCACGTCGGGCGCGGCTGCGGCCACGGCTTCGATCGCCGCCTTGTCGGCGCTGGACGGCACCACGATCTCGCCACGCGTCTTGCCGTTCACCTGCAACGCCAGCTTGATCTGATCCTGCAGCAGCGCCGAAGCGTCGGGCTGCGGCCATTTGGCATTGAGCAACACACCCTCGGCGCGCTCGAAGCCAAGATCGGTCCAGAGCTGGCAGGTGATGTGCGGCGCCACCGGATAGAGCGTGCGCAGCAGGATCGACGCGCCCTCGCGCGACAGTGCCGGGCTGGCGCCGCGCTTCACGGTTTCCAGCGCGTTCAGCATCTTCATCGCGGCGGAGACCACCGTGTTGTACTGCTGCCGCTCGTAGTCGAAGTTCGACTGTTTCAACGCGCTGTGCAGCTCGAAGCGCGCCGTTTTTTGTTCCGCACTGAGTTCGCCAGCGTCGACGTCGCCGGCAGCAGCAATCTCATCGGCGCGATCGGCGCAGTACGCCCACACACGGCGCAGGAAGCGCATCGCACCCTCGACCGCGGTGTCGGACCACACGGCCGGGTCTTCCGGGCCGCCGACGAACATCACGTAGAGGCGCGCGGTGTCGGCGCCGTACTTGTCGATCAGGTCTTGCGGGTCGACGCCGTTGCGCTCGGTCTTGCCCATCTTGCCGATGCCGCCGTATTCGACGCGGGTGCCGTCGGCCAGCGTGCCGCCGTTGATGTGGCCCTTGTCGTCGTGCGTGACCTTCACCTCGACGGGCGGAATGAAGTTCTTCGCGCCGTGACTGCCTGGCGTGTAGAAGATGTGATTGAGCAGCATGCCATGGTTGGTCATGCGCTTGAACGGCTCATCGAACTTGAGCAAACCAAGGTCGCGCATCGCCCTGGTCCAGAAGCGCGCATAGAGCAGGTGCAGCACGGCGTGCTCGATGCCGCCGATGTACTGATCCATCGGCATCCAGTAGTCGTTGCGCGCATCGACCATGCGGTCTTCGCCCAACACCTGGGCATTGGGCGAGGCATAACGCATGTAGTACCACGCCGAATCGACGAAGGTATCCATGGTGTCGGTCTCGCGCCGCGCCGGCTTACCGCACTTCGGGCAGGTGCACTTGAGGAAAGCTTCGTCCTTGTTCAGCGGGTTGCCGCTGCCGTCGGGGATGTGATGCTCGGGCAACACGACCGGCAGGTCTTTCTCCGGCACCGGCACCACGCCGCAATCGTCACAGTGGATCACCGGGATCGGCGTGCCCCAGTAGCGCTGTCGCGAGATGCCCCAGTCGCGCAGGCGGAAGGTGGTCTTCTTCTCGCCGAGACCTTTGGCGGCGAGGTCGGCGGCAATCGCGTCGACGGCAGCTTTGTATGAAAGGCCGTCGTACTTGCTGGAGTTGACGCAGACGCCATCTTTTGTGCCGTACCATTCTTGCCATGCGTCGGTCGAGAACTCCCTCCCCCCTGGTGGGGGAGGGCTGGGGAGAGGGGGCGACGACAGAGCGAATTTGCCGCCGTCCCCCTCTCCCCCTGCC
>JAPUER010000010.1 GCA_027492485.1 Betaproteobacteria bacterium | reverse complement strand
ACTGGCCTGCGCTGGCTCAGCCGAACCAGACGATTGTCATTTACATGGGCATCACTGGTCTGGAAATCATCTCGGCAAACCTGCAAGCTGCCGGGCTGCCAGGCAACACACCGGCGGCGCTGATCTACCGCGCCACCTGGCCGACACAGGGCATTTATCCGTGCCAGCTCGCCACTTTATCGGAAACGGCACGCGAGAATATGGTCAAGCCACCTGCGCTGATCGTCATCGGCAGCGTGATGCAGTTGCTGAAAAACGATCGTGTTGCGAGTTCCCGCCCAGCTGAAATTCAATAGGCTGTTGGCGTAGGCTGCGCACTTTCCGGCCAGCGATTTTCGAAGAGTATCTGCGTCAGATCCAGGCGCTTGCCCCAGCCCGTATCCTCAAACATCGGCCTGGGGTAGAAAGCCGGGACGTGACCGATGCACAGGATGCCAAGCGGATGCGCACCCTCGGGCAGGCCGAGCAGTTCGCCGAGCGCCTGTGGTTCAAAGAACGATACCCAACCGAGCCCGACACCTTCGGCGCGTGCTGCCAGCCACATGTTCTGGATGGCGCAGCCGACCGAGGCGACATCCATTTCGGGCAAAGTGCGGCGGCCGATGATGTGCTTCTCGCGTTCCGCCATCAGGGTGACGACGAGTAGCTCGGCACAATCTCGTATGCCTTCTATCTTCACCTTGAGGAATTCGTCGTTGCGCGAGGGCAGTGCCGCTGCAGTTTTTTGACGCTCGGCGTCGACCTGTGCGTGCATCGATTCGCGCAATGCCGGATCGCAGACGCGGATGAAACGCCACGGTTGCATGAAGCCGACGGAAGGGGCGAGGTGCGCGGCCAGAACCAGACGCTCGATCAGGCCATCGGGCAGCGGCTTGGCGAGCGTTGGCGGCAGAAAGTGACGCATGTCGCGGCGTTCGCGCATGGTGCGCCAAAGTGCTTCGATTTCAGCGTCACTGTAACGGTGGTCTTGATCGGGCATGTGTCGTCTCGGTTAAGCGAGAAAAAGCCTGGCGGCGGCTTCGGGGTTGGATGGGAAGTATAAATGAATATAGCTCGCCGTCATTCGTTTAAGGCGATAGACGGATTCGCCCGGTCGGCCGTCAGGTCGCTTCGCCTGGGCCAATGCGGGCACCGTGGTTTGTGCTTTCGAGTAGTGGAAGGTGTGGCCGCGCAGGATGCCTTCAGGCAGTTCGATTTCCTGCAGGCCGAGCGCCGCGAAGCGCTTCTGCATCGTCACCTGACCCGGCAGCAGGCCGCCCACGGCGTGGCTGCTGCCTTCGATGTCGACCAGCGTATCGAATAGCGCCATCATGCCGCCGCACTCGGCGAGCAGCGGTTTGCCGCATTCCACATGAGCGGCTAGCGACGCCCACAGCCGGCGATTGTCGGCGAGCGTTTCTGCATGCAATTCGGGGTAGCCACCGGGTAGCCACACGGCATCGCACTCGGGTAGCGTTTCGTCTTTCAAGGGCGAAAAATAAGTCAGATTTGCGCCGAGCGCGACGAGGCAATCAAGATTGGCCGGGTAGAGAAAGCAGAAGGCCGCATCGCGTGCTATGGCAATGTTCTTGCCGGCGAGCAGTGGCGATATCGAGGGTGCGCTGGCAGGAGCAAAACTGATCGGCGGTGGCAGCGCCGCCGCAGCGGTCGTTGCCAGGAGGTCGGCCATGCGGTCGATGCGTCGTGCGAGATCTTCGATCTCGGCCGCCGGGAGCAGGCCGAGATGGCGCTCGGGTAGCGCAGCGTCGGCATCGCGCGGCAGGTGTCCATACCAGGCGATGTCGCGCGGCAGGCTTTTCTCAAGCAACTCGGCGTGGTAGGCGCTGCCGACCCGGTTGGCAAATGCCGCGTTGAGTTGCGTTCCCGACCGATAGTGCTTGAGCCCGTAGGCAATGGCGCCGAAGCTGGTGGCCATCGCCGCGCCATCGATGACGGCAAGGATGGGAATGCCCAGACGCGTCGCGAGCTCGGCGGCGGATGGATTACCGTCGTAGAGCCCCATGACGCCCTCAACGAGAATCAGGTCGGCGTCCGCAGCGGCCTGGCCCAGTCGCCACGCCGCATCGGCTTCACCGCACATCCACAGGTCGACGTTGTAACACGGCGCAGCACTGGCGATCGCGTGAATCTGTGGGTCAAGAAAATCCGGCCCGCATTTGAAAACGCGTACTTTGCGGCCCTGCCGCGTATGCAAGCGGGCGAGTGCGGCCACGACGGTGGTTTTCCCTTGCCCGGATGCCGGGCCGGCGACGAAAAGGGCGGGGCAGGAAAGCATTACCATTCAAGCCCCGGCATGGCTTTGACGCCGGCTTTGAAGGCGTGTTTGATGAGTGTCATATCGGTCACGGTATCGGCGGCTGCGATCAGCGCTTCCGGCGCGCCGCGCCCGGTGATGATGACGTGTTGCATTGGCGGCCGGCCGGCCAGTGCGGCAAGTACCGGCGCGACATCCAGCCAGCCGTACTTGAACGCGTAGGTGAATTCGTCGAGCACGACGAGGCCGATTCCGGGATCAGCCAGGTAGTTGCGGGCAAGCTCCCACGCAGCGCGCGCCGCTGCGGCATCGCGTGAGCTGTCCTGCGTTTCCCAGGTGAATCCTTCACCCGAAACATGCCAGCTCACACTGCCTGGCATCCATTCGGCAACACGCCGGTAGAAGTCTTCTTCACCGGTGTCGGAACGTCCTTTGACAAACTGGATGACGGCGACTTTCATGCCGTGGCCAATGGCACGTGCGACCACGCCAAAGGCAGAAGAGGACTTGCCCTTGCCGTTTCCGGTGTTGATGACAAGCACGCCGCGCTCTACCTGCGCGGCGGCAATTTTCTCGTCGACCACCGCTTTTTTGCGCTGCATGCGGGTGTTGTGGCGGTCTTCCCGGCCTTGCTCTTCGCTCATGAGTTTTCGTCCTTGAGTGGTGCTAGTGGGGTATGAAGCTGATCCGGCCATTGCGTTCGATGGCCTGCAGCGGGTATTGATAGAGCGCGGATAGCCGTTCGGCGGTCAGCATCTCGTGCGCGCTGCCGCATTCCGTGCGGCCGTCACCGTGGATGAGGAGCGCGCGGTCGCAGTAACGCCAGGCCAGCGCGGGCTCGTGCAGAACCATGGCCACACCGGCGCCACAATCGCGGGCTGCGCCGGCAAAGAGTTCCAGCATGGCAATCTGGTGCTTGAGGTCGAGGTGGGCAATGGGCTCGTCGAGCAGGAAAAGCTGTGGCGCCTGCGTAAGCAACGTAGCAATCGCCAGCCGCTGACGTTCGC